>JBBINY010000094.1:0-3791 GCA_037443645.1 Cytophagales bacterium | reverse complement strand
AAAAGGGTGGCTTAAACTCCACCCTTTTCTCTTACTTTACTCGGACAAGAGTGATTTTATATCATTACTGATTCTCACAATGAAGAATATACGATGGTATCATTTTATTGCTGTTCTATTGGTGCTCACCTGTTGCAAAAAAAGAAACGAGCAAACTCCTTTACAGCCATGGTTGCTTCATCTGATTGATTCAATACAGGTTAATGTCAGTGATCAGACCAATGTTCAGGGATATGTACAATTAATTTCAACTGGTTCGGTGGAGTACCTTTCATCCTATCAGCATGATGGCACCTATAATTATTTTCACTGGTACAATTTAACTAAACGATCCTTTGTTCATACCCTGAAGTACAACGTTGATGGTCCTCAGGGTGTAGGCAAAGTCAGCCCGGTTATGACATATCTGTCGGCCGACAGTATTTTATTGTATCGGATAAACAGTAATATTTTTTATTGGGTGGATACAACCGGGGTGGTGAAATCTAAATTAGACATCAGTGGAGCAGAGTCAGGTACAATACATGTTTCACCTGGCTATCCTCCTGTGTTTATTAGCAATGTTTTATATTTTTTCCGAATTGGTGTGCAGAATCCCCATTCGATGGAATTTCTTCAAACCTCTAAACCCGAAGGGGTGTATTCTACGGTAAGTCAGCAGTATTCTAATTCTTATCCGGATTACCCAAGGTATCCATCGGGTTACGAACTTAGCATCGAGAGCTGGAAAGTTTCAAGGTGCGTAGGCCCGAAAAATGAATTTGTTTATTCATTTCCTTTTCTTGATGAAATTTTCGTATATAAAAACTCAACGTTGTCTACGTACACAGTTGAAAATGCCGATCATATAAATCATTCTTTTATTATCACGGATCCGGGTAATTATGAACAGCATATGCAGTTTTTGGCGTCAACCGGTTTATACACATATTTGATGTATGATCCGTACAGGAAGCTTTATTACAGAATTTATTTGATGCCGGGATACTATAAAGATAATAATGGTCAGATTATTAAAATGGCTGATTACCCATGGAAGCTTCAAATTTTTGATACCCGGTATAGGTTAGTTGGTGAACAGGTATTTGAGGCAAAAAAACACAATCCATACGGAATACTTATTTCAAAGCAGGGTATTCTTATTTCACGGCTTAATCCATACAACCCGGCCAGCGAGGAGTATTTTAGTTTCAGTGTGTATTTACCCGGGGAATTAAATCAGAAGCCTTCTTCTCTGTTTGTGGGTCAAATACTTCGGAATAATCACTTATGGAAAGTGGATGACCTATTTACTTATTTGCTTCTCTGGCGTACGACCTCGTAAAGGGCGATGCCTGCGGCAACGCTTACATTCAACGATCCGATTTTCCCCTTCATGGGTATTTTCACCAGTTCATCGGCACTGCGCAGTAATTCGTCCAGGATGCCATCTTCTTCCGACCCCATAATGATGGCTATTGGACGGTTGAGTTCGGCTTCATAAATTGATTTTGAGGCTTTTTCAGTGCAGGCAACCACAGCTATTCCGTTGTCCTTTAAAAATTTAACGGTTTGCTTTAAATCGTTTTCGCGGCATACCGGCAAATGGTTGAGTGCGCCTGCCGATGTTTTCATGGCATCACCGCTAACCGGGGCGCTGCCCCGTGCACCGATAATTAACCCATCCACACCCGCACATTCGGCTGTACGGGCGATGGCTCCAAAATTTCGCACGTCTGTGATGCGGTCGAGGATAATGAAAAAAGGTTCACGGCCCTGGTTGTATGAAAAATGGATGAGGTCATCCAGCGAGGAGAATGCCACCGATGATAACAGGCATACCACACCCTGGTGATTTTTCGGTGTAAGCCTGTTTAGTTTTTCAACCGGTACATAAGTAAAGGGCAGCTTTCGTTCGCGAGCTAGCCGAAGCAGTTCACGGATCAACTCGTTCTGCAGCCCTTTCTGGATAAATAACCGCTCAATTTGACGCTCCGCAACAATAGCTTCCATAACAGCCCGGGTGCCGTAGATCATGTCGGATTTGGTCATGCGATAAAAGTACTAAGTACAAATGAAAGACAAGGAAAAAGCGGATGCGGTACATTAAAGATTGTAGCGATTCTTTCAGAACCTGGCTTTTCGCCAAAGGTCAACCATCTGGTACCAGGTGTCGGTAAACTTCTTATCGCGGATGAGCACATAATTCTCCGGATCAAACAGGGTGGCTGCTTTAGTAAAGGTAAACCTGCCTTTTACGGTGTTGTTCTTGTACTCCCACACTTCATGGTCGCCTAGCCGGTACACTTCTTCGGGCGGACCAAAAACGATAAACATCATTCCGCGGTCGGTCTTCCAGCCTTCCTTATATGAACTGAAGAGCTGGTTAGCCTGTTCGACCCTGCGGAAGTAGGTACGCATAAAAATTCGGGCGCGGTCGGTGCTTCCTGTTATGCTAATGATGGTTTTATCGAAGAGCAGTTTATCGCCCCTGGCTGCACGCAGTTTTTCCATTTCTTTTTTCTCGCACACATAAATCATCGGTCCGGCCAGGGTTTCAATTCTGCCGAGTTTCGGATAATCATCCTCCACGCGGAATGCCAGGCCGTACGCGCTGGTGGTATCCTGTTGGATCAGATAAAGCCCCTGTTTTGAAAACTGAGTGGACTGGTCGGGTGAAAGGATAAAGGTTGAGTCGGGCCGGATCGTTGCTGAAACCCGCGCCTGTGCGGTGGAGAAGGGTGGAGATGCAGCGGGAAAATCTGCGTCATAGCGTGATATGCAGAGGGGTTTCCCCGACTCGAAGCCTGCAAACGTTACAGGTTCGTTAATGCGGATGTAAGTATTCGTAACCGGAAGATTGTTTTGCAGGAGGGAAAAAGTTCCGGTTTTAGAAATGGATTTGTAATAATACCAGGCTCTCCGTGAAGCGTTGTAAATAATTTTAGCAACGATTAGCTTTCCGGCTGAGGCAGAAGCCAGTTTTATTCGCCCCGTTTTTTGGGCGGCTGTGTTCGTCAGCCACTCCGGCTCACTTAATTCCTCAACTTGTTTGTCGGCAATACTGTTCCGGAGTTCCCATCGAATGGAGTACTCACTGGTGCTTCTTGCCGGATTGGAACAATTAAACTCGAAGTAGAGCATGGGTTGACCGCCCTCAACGTAAACAGTAAAGTTCAGACTGAATTCAGTACCCTGATCATACAGGTAGCTGAAATTGATGTCGCGGAGAGGCTGGGCAATCGCGCCTAACGTAATGCTGCTGAGAAATCCAATAACCAGAAGTGAGTGCCGCTGCATGTTTTCAAATTAAACGATTCCGGTGAAAATAATCTTACTCATTCGGTTAATTTTACTGCCTGTTTTACCATGGCAAAAATTTACACCACAGAGATAACCTCTGAAACCCTTCCATCCGATAACCCCATTCATCAACGGTTATTCAAGGCGTATGTTGCAGCGCTTGACTATGTTCATGGAAATGTTTTGGAAGTGGGTTGCGGAGAAGGCCGGGGGGTTAACCTGGTCATGCAAAAGGCAGACCGGTTTACGGCTGTTGACAAAATTGAGGACGCACTAAACGTGCTGCGCTCTAAATTTCCGCAGGCAACCTTTGTGGCTATGAACCTTCCGCCATTGAATGGTTTGCCTGACAATGCGTTTGATTGTGTAATAAGTTTTCAGGTTATTGAGCACATTCAAAACGACCGGTTTTTTCTGGAGGAGATACATCGTATACTGAAACCGGGAGGTGTGGTCCTGATTACCACCCCCAACCGCAAGCTGTCATTAACGCGTAACCCGTGGCATGT
>JBBINY010000093.1:0-3830 GCA_037443645.1 Cytophagales bacterium | reverse complement strand
CGTACTGGCAGGAAATGTACTTTGGCGATGGCTTTGATGTTTCGCCTGATCCGGACGATAGCCGTTATGGCTATGCCATGTCGCAAGGCGGGAATCTGGCGCGGTATGATCTGAAAACCGGTTTCACCAAAAACACACGGCCCACGCATCCGGATCCGAATATGAAATTGAGGTTTAACTGGAATGCGGCATTAGCGCAGGATCCGCACAACAGGGGTACCGTTTATTATGGAAGCCAATTTGTGCACAGGTCGACCAACAAAGGCGACACGTGGGAAATCATTTCACCCGACCTGACTTCCAATGATCCGTCAAAACAAAAGCAGCATGAAAGCGGTGGCCTTACGATGGACGCCACAGGGGCAGAAAATCATTGCACGATTATCGCAATCGCCCCAAGCCCCGCTAAGCAAGGTGTAATTTGGGTAGGTACCGATGACGGTAACGTGCAGGTTACCCAGGATGGTGGTAAAACCTGGACCAACGTCTCAGGTAAGATTGGTGGTATGCCAAAGGGAGCATGGATACCCCAAATCCATCCGTCATCAAAAAATGCAGGCGAAGCCTTTGTAGTTGTGAATAACTACAGGATGTTCGACTATAAGCCTTACCTGTTCCGCACGAAAGATTATGGTGCAACCTGGGAGAGCCTGGCAACTCCGGCACAGGTTGGTGAAAGCAACTTTACCCTCAGCGTGGTGCAGGATCCGGTTGAACCGAAGTTGCTGTTTCTGGGAACTGAAAATGGTTTATTCGTGAGTATTGATGAAGGCAAGAACTGGACAAAATGGACCAACGATTTTCCGGCAGGAACACCCACGATGGATTTGATTATTCATCCGCGTGAACATGACCTGGTTATCGGTACCTTTGGCCGTGCCATTTATGTATTGGATGATATTCGTCCATTACGCGAAATGGCCAAAGTAGGAGGGATGCCATCAAAGCCGGTTCAGTTGTTTACGCCACCGGATGCATTCCTGCTCTCGGTTCAGCAACCCTCAGGGCCTCGCTTCGATGCGAACGCGGTGTTTAACGGACAAAACAGACCGCTTGGTGCGATGATCACGTATGCAGTAAATAAACCGGTAGCACCAAAAGAAGAGCCGAAGCCTGCCATCGATCCGAAAACGAAAAAGCCAATCGTTGAAACCAAACCCCCGGCCCCTGCAAAGCCCGGTGTAAAATATGATTCTGTAAAACTCGATATTTTCAATGCCAAAGGCGATCTGGTTAACACCATCCGTCAGAAGGCTCCAGATGAAAACGGAGTACACCGGATAAGCTGGATGCTCAATGAAAAGAGCGACCGCCAACCTTCGCGTGAACGGCCGCGTGCCGGACAGGCCGGTGGCGGAGGTGGCTTCGGAGGATTTGGAGGTACACCTGTTTTACCCGGTACCTACAAGTTGAGGTTAACGTTTGGCGATCAGAAGGATTCTGCCATGCTGGTAGTGAAAGCCGATCCGCGTATGGAGATTCCTGTGAGTGTTTATGAACAACGGTATGCCATGCTTAAGGATCTGCAGAAACTGCGTGCCAATGCTACCGCAGCAACCGACAGATTGCGTGAGTCTAAGGAAGTAGTTGAAGAGTTTGAAAAGAAGATAAAAGAATCAAAGCGCACCGACCTGAAGGAGGCGGCCGATAAAACAAAAGCCATGAAGGATTCAATTGATGCATTATTCGATTATATCCTCGGTAAGGTAGATACACGGCAGGGAATTCTTCGCTCCCCTGACCCGACACCGGTCTCTTTCATTCAGACTGCCGTTGGATATGTGGCGAGGTCGCTCGATCCAATCAGCGAGACTGACAGGCGTGTGTATAAGCACGCTGAAGATAAGGTCGCAGAGGTAACACGTAAGGTAAATGCCTTTTACGCTACTGCGTGGAAACAATATCGCGAAATGATGGAAAAGGTAACGTTGTCTCCATTTAAAGACTATGAGCCCATCAAGCAATAGCCGATAATGAATTTAAATCAAAGTCTGGCTGGTTAATTTGGCCAGACTTTTATTTTTGTGTGCTTAATATGGTGGAGGTAAAAAATCTTTCGTTCGGTTATTTGCAGACAAAACCAATTCGCTTTCCTGATTTTAAAATCAACCGTGGCGAGCATGCACTGCTATTGGGTGATTCAGGGAGCGGCAAAACCACCCTGCTGCACCTGTTGGGTGGTTTGTTGCGGGGTTATGTGGGATCTCTTCAGGTTGACGGAGCCGAGCTGGCAAATTTTTCCGAACAAGACCTTGATCACCTTCGCGGGAAGAGAATAGGTTTTGTTTTTCAACGCAATCATTTGATCAGTGCGCTTACTGTAAAACAAAACCTTATGCTGGCGCCTTATCTCGCCAACCTAACAATTGATACTGCGCGCGTTGATGAAGTATTAGCACACCTTTCACTTGACGGACAAAAAAACCGAAGCGTCCTGGAAATCAGTCAGGGCCAGGCACAACGTGTGGCCATTGCACGCGCTGTTCTTAACAAACCCGCTGTTATTCTTGCAGATGAGCCCACATCGGCATTGGATGACAAAAATTGCGAGCGGGTGATCAACCTGCTTCTGAAGGCAGCCACTGAAAACAATACCACCCTTGTTGTGGCTACACACGACCAACGATTAAAGGCCGTCATCAGCAGTCAGATTAATTTAACTCCGGTACAATGAATCATGTTGTTTTAGTATGGAGTTATCTCAAAGCTAAGCCGTTGAATACGGTATTGAATTCTGTGCTGCTTTCACTGGGCATTGCAGTTATAGTTGTGCTCCTGCTTTTTAGCCGGCAGTTGGAGGAAAGGATTCAAGCGAATGCAAAAGGAATTGACCTGGTGGTAGGGGCAAAGGGCAGCCCGCTTCAGTTAATTCTCTGCACCATTTTTCATATCGATTTTCCAACCGGCAATATTAAGCTGGCCGAAGCCGAAAAAATTGCCAAACACCGGTTGGTTAAAAAGGCTATACCCCTGGCCCTTGGAGATAGCTATCAGGCTTACCGGATTATCGGAACCAACCATGACTATCCCAGGCTGTATGGTGCCGAACTGGCAACCGGAGCCTGGTTTGAAAGCGACCTGGAAGTAACGGTAGGCGCTAATGTTGCCGTGATAACCGGCTTTAAAGTAGGCGAAAAGTTTTCCAGCGCCCATGGTCTGAGCACGGGGGGGCATGCACACGAGGAGCATCAGTTTGTTGTAAAGGGCATCCTCAAGCCTACCGGTTCTGTGCTCGATAACCTTATTCTCACTTCGGTTGAAAGTGTTTGGAAGGTACATGATATTCTTGTTGAACCTGTAGCCGGGGGAGACACCCTGCGCAGTGCTTCAATGTTGGTGCCGACTGTACAGGCTGGCGATTCGACCAGAGAGCTAACTGCATTGGTGCTGCAATACCGTTCGCCTATGGGTGCTATTCAGCTACCGCGTTATGTCAATCAGCAAAGCGCCTTGCAGGCGGCCTCTCCGGCATTTGAAACCGCGCGGCTTTTTACCATCCTTGGCATTGGCGTTGATGCCCTAATGGTACTGGCTTATGTACTCATTCTTATTTCGGCCTTAAGCATTTTTATTGCGCTGTATAATTCGCTTAAAGAAAGGCGCTTTGACTTGGCCATGATGCGCACCATGGGCGCAACACGGATGAAACTCGTTTTAACCATTCTTTCGGAGGGGATAAGCTTAACCCTAATTGGAAGCACATTGGGTCTCATTACAGGGCATGCCGCAGTGATGGGTATGTCGGTAGCGATTGATGAAATCCGGAAAACAGGAATTACCGGCTTTGTGTTCTATCAACAGGAATGGATACTTTTGGCCGGAAGTTTGTT
>JBBINY010000092.1:1150-3995 GCA_037443645.1 Cytophagales bacterium | reverse complement strand
CCTGCCCAGGCCCTTCTGGTAATGCCATTGTTCACATCAAAGTACAGCATATTGACAACCTTCCGATCGGCAGCCTCCCTTCCATCCAACACCATGCCAAAACCGCCATTAATTACTTCGCCCCATCCAACTCCCCCACCATTGTGTATGGATACCCAGGTTGCACCCCGAAATGAATCTCCAATTACATTATGGATTGCCATATCCGCGGTGAACCTTGAGCCATCGTAAATGTTGGAAGTTTCCCTAAAGGGGCTATCCGTACCGGAAACATCGTGGTGATCGCGGCCTAAAACTATTGGTCCTATTTTTCCGTCACGGATAGCTTTGTTGAAAGCCAAGGCAATTTTGATCCGTCCGACTGAATCGGCATACAGTATCCGGGCCTTTGAGCCTACAACCAGGTTGTTTTCTTTTGCCTGGCGTATCCAGCGAATGTTATCGGTTAGCTGAGGCCGTATTTCACCGGGGGCATCTTTGAGCATTTCTTCAAGAACCTCAACAGAAAGGTTATCGGTAAAATCAAGATCAGCCTGTTTACCGGAGGTGCACACCCAACGGAAGGGACCAAAACCATAGTCGAAGCACATGGGGCCCATAATATCCTGAACATACGATGGATACCGGAAATCAATTCCATTTGCAGCCATGATATCGGCCCCTGCCCGGGATGCTTCCAACAGGAAGGCATTGCCATAGTCGAAAAAGTATGTGCCCTTAGCCGTATGCCTGTTAATTGCAGCAGCATGCCTGCGAAGAGAAGCCTGAACATGTATTTTGAACCTATCAGGATCGGCTGCCATCATGGTGTTGGCTTCTTCAAAAGATAAGCCTGCCGGATAGTACCCTCCCGCCCATGGATTATGGAGCGATGTCTGATCGGATCCTAAGTCAACATAAATATTTTCTGCCTCAAATTTCTCCCACACATCCACAATGTTACCCCGATAGGCAATTGAAACAACTTCGTTGGAAGCCTTCGCCTCTCTTACTCGTTGAACCAGTTCAGGTAAGTCGCGCGTCACTTCATCAACCCAACCTTGCTCATGGCGCTTTAAGGTGGCCTTATCATTTACTTCGGCAACCACAGTGATGCAGCCTGCAATGTTGCCGGCTTTTGGCTGGGCTCCACTCATCCCGCCAAGGCCTGAAGTAAGGAACAGTTTTCCTTCGAGCCCCTCGCCTCGTTTTGAAATCTTTCTGCCGGCATTTAAAACGGTAATGGTGGTGCCATGAACAATACCTTGCGGCCCGATATACATATACGAACCGGCAGTCATTTGTCCATATTGTGTAACGCCTAATGCATTATACTTTTCCCAATCATCCTGCTTCGAATAGTTGGGAATCATCATGCCATTGGTTACTACCACACGAGGCGCTTCTTTTGAAGATGGAAACAATCCCATCGGATGGCCGGAGTACATGTGCAGGGTCTGTTCATCCGTCATGGTGGCCAGGTACTTCATGGTGAGCAGGTACTGGGCCCAGTTTTGAAATACAGCACCGTTGCCACCGTAGGTGATCAGCTCATGCGGATGCTGGGCCACGGCCGGGTCGAGGTTATTCTGGATCATCAGCATGATGGCGCCTGCCTGCTGCGATTTACAGGGGTATTCCGTAAGGGGTCTGGCGTACATGGCATAATCGGGCCGGAACCGGTACATATAGATGCGGCCAAAATCCAGGAGTTCCTTATAAAATTCAGGGGCAAGCACGTCATGGTGGCGCGGATGGAAATAGCGCAGCGCATTTTTTACAGCCAGTTTTTTTTCATCGGCCGATAAACTGTCTTTTCGCCTGGGAGCATGATTTACCGATTGGTCAAATTCTTTTACAGCGGGAAGTTCCTCGGGAATACCCTGAAGGATTTGCTGCGTAAAATTAAGCGTTGTACTTGCTGGCATGTTGTGTTATCTGTTGCTCTAATTCCTTCAGGCGGCTTTGGGCATTTTTATAGCCGATCTGAAAAATTTCGTTTCCTTTAGCCAGATCAAAGGTACTGAACTTGCCAAGTTCTGGCGATTCAAAAACAAAATTACAATGGGCTTTGCTATGCGCAGTGCTTACGTTAATAGCAATCAACAAGCTTCGTTCTGTTACCTCCTTTACATTTTTAATGTCAAACCGCTGGTCAACCGGGTTGCAGTGGCTGCCAATAATGAAGTCGCATTTTCCAACCAGCGGCCGAACCGGAAGGTTATCCATAAGGCCGCCATCCACATAAACATGGCCATCAAGGGATACCGGGTTAAAAATTGCCGGAATGCTGGAAGAGGCAATTACCGCGGGTATTAGTTGTCCTTCGCTAAAATACACCACTTTACCAAGGCGTATCTCAGTTGCAGCCACTGTAAGCTTTGGATTTAGCATGTCAAAACTGTTGTGTGATATATGCTTTTGCAATACTTCTTTAAAGCCCTCCATGCTGAGCAGACCCGTCCACGACCAGGCCGGCCGCACCGAATTGAGAAAACCCATCGAAGAAATGATTTTCAAAATCTCGTCCGGTTTATACCCCGCACAATAAAATGCACCAGCTACAGCCCCGGCACTGGTACCCGAAACAGCGGAGAAGGGAATGCCGGTTTCTTCAAGCGCCTTTATTACCCCAAGGTGAGCAATTCCCCGTGCCCCTCCACCCGAAAGTGCCAGTCCGATGTTCATAGGTCAGCCAGAGGAAAAGTCTGGTGCAGCCGGATGCCCTTTTCAGTACGGGTCACGGTGCAGCATTCGTTAGCCGGATCGTGTTCAAAAAACAATACGTACTGATTATCGGCCGCCTGGTTAAGAAAGGCAGCTTTCTCCTCCAATGTGATCAACGGCCGGGTGTCATAGCCCATTA
>JBBINY010000092.1:0-1113 GCA_037443645.1 Cytophagales bacterium | reverse complement strand
GGCCGTGAAGCAAACGGTTTTGCCGTTGTAGCGGATTAAAGGGATCATCATCATATCGGTATGCCCTGAAACGTAAACAATATCGAACTGGGGTAAAGGCGATGGCTTACCGGGATCGGTAAAATGAAGCTGCCCGCTTTGTTCCATAGGTGCAATGTTCTCTTTTAAAAAGCTGGCTTTCTCACGCGGATTGGGTTGCGTGGCCCACCTCCAATGATTATGGTTTGACCAATACCGGGCATTTTTAAAGGTGAGTTCCAGTTTCTCTCCCACCCGCTTAACACCCCCTCCGCAATGATCGAAATGCAAGTGGGTAAGAAATACATCGGTGATGTCGTTTTCAGTAAATCCGGCACGATGAATTGATGATTTGAGACTGTCATTTCCGTGCAGGTAATAGTGGCTGAAAAATTTCTCATCCTGTTTATCGCCTATTCCATTATCAATCAGTATCAGCCGATCTCCGTCTTCAATTAACAGGCACCGCATGGCCCAGGTGCAGAGGTTGTTTTCATCAGACGGATTCGTGCGTTGCCAGATGGTTTTGGGTACTACGCCAAACATGGCACCACCATCGAGCTTAAAGAACCCCGTATTGATAACATGCAGTTTCACAGCACATACAAAGTTTTAACAAATTAACAATTCAAATGCTTCCGCTGAACAATCTGCAAAAAAAATGGCTGCCGTGTGCAGCCAGGTACTTATTATAAATTCAAGATCCCTATTCCTTAACTACACCCATGGCGTTAAACTTAGCCATCCGTTCTTCAATCCGTTGTTCAGGAGTGAGAGCATTCAGTTCGGTGGTGGTTTGCAGGATTACCCGTTTTACTTCATTGGCCATACGCTTCACACCGGTATGCGCTCCGCCAAGTGGTTCTTTAATGATCCCGTCAACCATGTTGAGTTGAAGCATGTCCTTTGCTGTTAGTTTTAATACCTCTGCGGCCTGCTCTTTATAGTCCCAGCTCCTCCACAGGATAGAAGAGCATGACTCAGGCGAGATTACTGAGTACCATGTATTTTCAAGCATAAATACACGGTCACCGATACCTATTCCCAATGCACCGCCCGATGCTCCCTCTCCGATAATTAAACAAATAACCGGCA
>JBBINY010000091.1:0-4163 GCA_037443645.1 Cytophagales bacterium | reverse complement strand
ATTTAAAAAAGCTTTGTGCACGGCCTGGCAGGCTTCGCGTGCGCGCAGGCAACCACCGTGGGGATCGAGGTAGGCGTGGTGCAAATCAGCGGTATTAACAAGGGGATAGCGTTTCTGAAGTTCGGCAAGCGTTACCTTTTCATAGTCCATTCCATGTTCGATGGCAAAGGGTATGGAGTCATCAACCAACGGTGTTCTTTCCGTATAGCAAAACCAGAGCACGCCTTTATTCTGAAACAACCTGCACTTCCATTGTTGTTCGTGTTCTTTCCAGAGGTGCAATGCACGAATGTTCAGATCAAAGTAAAAGCGATTGGCACCATACGTTGACCGGATTACCCGGGTTTCATCGCCTGAACTCGACCGGGAATTACCCGGCCCCCAGGCGTCAATCAGAACAACCTTAAACCCTGATCGGAGCAGGTGCAGCGCAGTCCAACCTCCAAATGCCCCGGCACCAACCACGGCTACTCGACTTCCTTTCTTCAGTTGCTCAACTTCTTTTTCAGGCCGGGCGGTAACAACGGGTTCAAATGTATTGGTGCTCATTGCTCTGGTGGTGATGGCGATTATTTCCAGTTGGTTGGATCAAACCTCCATGCCTTTAGCGAAACAAGTTGCTCATTGGTAATGTAACCGGTTTCCAAAGCAACTGTTAACAGGTGGCTGAAGTCGCAAAGACTTACCAAAGAAACATTGGCATTGTAGAAATTACTCTGGGCAATATCAAAGCCGTATGTAAAAATGGAAACCATGCCCAATACCTGGGCATTTGTATTTCGAAGGGCCTCCACAGCCTTTAGCGAACTGCCTCCGGTTGAAACAAGGTCTTCAACCACCACCAGTTTCTGATTTGTCGTAACCCTTCCTTCAATCAGGTTCTCCAGTCCATGATCTTTCGGTGAAGAGCGCACATAAATAAAGGGAAGGCCCAAGGCATCGGCCACCAGGGCTCCCTGGGGTATGCCTGCCGTTGCCACTCCGGCAATTCCTTCAACTGCGGGATAGTTTTCCCGGATCACTTTTACAAGGCTTTCTTTAATAACCGTACGCACCGTAGGGTACGACAGCGAAAGCCTGTTATCGCAATAAATGGGTGATTTTAGTCCGGATGCCCACGTAAAGGGCGTTTCAGTATTGAGTTTTATGGCTTCAATTTTTAACAGGTGAGCGGCAATTTCGGCTGCCGTATCATGCTGTACTTTTAGTATTGGCATGGAGGGTTATTTTGAAACCCGAAAATCAGCCAAAGCTTTGGTTTTCCCAATACATCATTTGAAAAGAATTCAAAAAACTTATGCTGGCACTTGCCAGCATGGAAAATATTTATTCTTTTGCACGCATGGAGTTTTGTTTTTGATGCTGGCATGATTCTGTTTGTCAACGACATACCTGTGCGCATATATAAGAGTGATGAAACCCCGTATGCCGGCCATTTTACCCATAGCATTGATGCCTCCAAAGAACTGATCACGCAAGCCAAGCTGGCTCACCATGTTTGGGTTAAGAACGTGAAAGAACCGGAGCTGGATTTGTTATTTACGCTGTTGAATTCCAAAGTGCCTTTCGGGTTACTTTCACTCCACCTTTCAGTTTCCGATTACAATCGGGTAAAAGCTTATTTGCGTAACAAGTTCAGTATCATTAAGGCGGCTGGCGGTCTCATCAGGAAGAAGGATAAATTCCTGATGATTTACCGGATGAAAAAGTGGGATTTACCCAAAGGGAAGAAGGAAAAAAACGAGAAGTACAGACAGACTGTAGTACGTGAAGTGGAAGAGGAGTGCAACATCAGCGTGAAGATCGGGCCAAAAATCTGCACAACATGGCATACCTACACGATGAACCGAAAAGCCATGCTCAAGAAAACACGCTGGTACGTTATGGATTTGACGGATGACTCAAAGATGAAACCGGATGGACAGGAGGATATTGAAGAGATCCGCTGGATGAACCCCAAAGAAGTATACCATGCTCTTGAACACTCCTATAAGTCCATCCGCTACGTTTTTGAGCGGTACTATGAATTGGCCGAGATAAAGGCGGTTTAAAGTTTATACGGAAGAAACCCCGAAATATCCCCACCGTACTTATGCACTTCACGAATGATGGACGAACTAATCCATGCAAATTCCGGGGAGGTGATTAAAAAAACCGACTCCAGTTCCTGAAACAATTGGCGGTTAATCTGCGAAATGCTGTTTTCATATTCGAAATCGGTTGTATTGCGTAGCCCGCGCAACAGGTATTTGGCATTGTGCTTCCGTGCGAACTCGGCCGTTAATTCGGCATAGGTTTGTACTGAAATAGCGGGGTACTGGGTAAAGGTTGACTTGATCCGGTTGATCATATCACTGACATCAAAATACCGGACGCTTTTTCCGCTGTTATATCCGATGGCAATAATAATTTCATCGAATAGTTTAAGTCCGCGAAGCACAATGTCTTCATGGCCTTTTGTAAAAGGATCGAAAGAGCCTGGAAAAAGCGCAATTCGTTTCATGGTGTGCGGGTTGTGGAAAGGTAAATGTCAGGAAATGCCGCGGTATTATCAACCCCGGCTGCACAGGTAAACACCGTATAAATCGAAGAAGTGGTGCTCCTGAATTTCGTCAAACAAGTATCCGAAAGAGAGAAAATCAGGACGTCCGCCATAGGTTACGTTATTGATATACCGGTAAAACTCGTGGTAGTGGGGTGAGTTTTTTCCGATATAACCCCAGAGCACCACGTTGCTGGTTTTCTGATCCATACCCAACAGGTTCATTACCAGCATAATGTATTTTACATAGTCAGAAAAATTCTGGATACTAAACTGGTTGTAATAAAAAAGTGTATTGTTTTGAACCGAGAGGATGTGCAGTTTAAACCGGTCAACGTAAATGTAGAGCGGGTTATCCTTGCGGGTTTTTGAATACTGTAATGTAGCTTCAATTAAAGCACCCGCCTGGTGGGTGTAAACCGGTTTGCTGTTCGCGTAAACCGAATCAAGCCAGGCTTTAATTTTTTTAGGCACGGCAAACACCGTTACCGCATTACTTTTCGGCAGTATTGTGTAAAGCAGCTCTTCGTCCTGCATATCGGGCCGTGCATTGAAGCGTAGATAGTCTGCCAGGGCAGTCTCCACGAACAAAGCGGTTGGGACCTGAACAAATTTCTGATTCTTAAAAGCAATCGTAATGGATTTCCAGAAGCCGGCCTGCAGCAGGGCATGATTGTCGAATAAAACAGACAGCGTATCCGATAACTCGCCAATTGAATTTACTCCCGGCAATACGTAATCTTCCAGGTAAAGAACCCGGTTATCGGTGTTATCAACAATAAGAATTTGGAGGTCCCTGCTGCCGATATGAATCAGCAGGTTGTAGTGATGAATGTTTTCTTCATCAAAACGTTCATCCTTTATTTTTTTTACGAGTTTATATTGGGCGATGCCGGCTTGCAAGTTATTCCCAGTTTCCAGCTGTCGTTACATCGGTTCTTGATCCGAAGCGCAATGGCTTTCGGTTTTTCGCTTCATTGGTTTCCTTGCGGTCGGGATTGATCGGGGCCGGGTCGGTAACTTCAATTACCCACACCTTTATTCCGCTGCGGTCGATGGTGGAAGTGAAAATATCAAACATTTTATCAGAACCGGGCACCTTGCCCAGGTTTTTGACGTCAACTTCAGGGTTTAACTGGTAGTCCCAAAAGGATATCAGGTTCTGACCTTTGCTTATCCGGTCGCCTGTCTTAACGGCCGCCAAACTGGATACCGTTCCCTTATCAAGAAATGAATATTCATCCGGACGTTCACTTCCATCTCTTTTCAGGGAATATGATTTTTTACCTTTAGCAACAAAGTCGCCAACATTCACGAAATAACCCTGGAATACTCCGTTATCAGCCGCATTCACCGAATAGGTTTTTTTAAAGATTTTGTCTTTTGCTGAAACAAAACCGAGTGTATCAATAAATACTTTTACGCAGTCCACCCCGTAGCTGGCCTCTTTGATGACTTCCCTGCGCTGGAGAATGGGTACTTCGGCTGTTTCAATAAAAGCTATCAGCGAATCCCAATTGCTGGTATATCGCCTGTTCTGTTCAAGGAATACTTTTTGTGCTTCGCGGATAACGGCCAGCTTGTCAATAATTTGCTTTTCGGTGGCCTTTATATTTTCGGT
>JBBINY010000090.1:0-4216 GCA_037443645.1 Cytophagales bacterium | reverse complement strand
GAACCGATGTGGTTACGGCAAGTATCCGTTTAGCGGTAAGCCAGGCATTGAGGCCTGTACCAAACCCGATTTCCAACACAGAAACTTCCTGCTGATCCTTTTTCAGTACAAATTCAAGTCCGTGTTTGATAAATACATGCTCCGACTCCTGAACAGCCCCATGCACAGAGTGGTATGTTTCGTTGAGTTGGGTATTTCTGAGGGTATGCGATCCGTCCTGGGTAAGAATGATTTCTATCATGGTATCCGTTCAGGGTTTTCTGCTACATTGGGTTTATGAAACTGAAAGAGAACAAGCATCTGACGTACCTTTCGATACTTCAATATATTGTATATGGGGGTGTCATTTTGTATATCGGGCGGCCGCTTTTTATTCCGCTCTCCTTTGCTTTGCTCATCAGTTGCATTCTTTATCCCATTTGCATCTGGCTGGAGCAACACAAGGTAAGGAAAATGACGGCTATCCTGCTGAGTCTCCTGCTGGTATTTACTTTGGTGGGAGCTATTCTGTATTTGTTCGTGCTTCAACTTCTGAGTTTTTCAAACGAGTGGGATGCCTTTCAGGGTAAGTTATCACAAACCATGAATGAGTTGAGTGTATGGATTACTCAAGAACTCAACATCAGCGCAGCAAGGCAGAACGAATGGCTGAAAAACTTCAGTCAGCACACCGGTTCGGATGCAATGGGGTTTGTGCGAAAGACCATTTCAGCGGGAACAATTTCCGGGGTTCTGTTCATTCTGATTCCGGTTTATGTGGTGCTGATCCTCTATCATCGCAAACGGTGGGTAGAGGTTCTTTACAGGGTATTTCCATCCCAACAAAAAGAACGCATTCGCGAAATTCTTCACCTCAGCATTCAATCGTACTACAACTTTGTAAAAGGCATGTTGCTGGTTTACCTGATTGTAGGCATACTGAATAGTTTAGGGCTTTACCTCTTGGGCATTCCGCATCCGGTGCTGTTTGGATTTACCGCCTCCATACTCACCTTTATTCCCTACGTTGGAATTATTATAGCCGCTCTTTTGCCGATAACCCTTTCATGGGTAACCTACAACTCCATCTGGTACCCGTTGGGGGTAGTCGCAATATTCTCAATCGTCCAATATCTTGAAGCTAATTTAATTTTTCCGTTAGCCGTAAGCAGCAGGCTTAAATTGAATGCCCTGGTAACCATTGCGGCTATTGTACTTGGTGGAGTACTTTGGGGAGTAGCCGGGCTCATTTTGTTCATTCCTTTTCTGGGGATAATGAAAATGATTGCCGATCGTACACCGGCATTAAGGACATGGTCTGTTCTATTGGGAGGAGAGTCGAAAAAAGAAGACTGATTAGCCGTTCTTTACAATCAGCGCAACCGCATAGGCATTCACCCCTTCATCGCGACCAATGTAGCCGAGTTTTTCCGTGGTGGTTGCTTTGATCGACACATCAGCCGGATCAATTTCCATTAACGGAGCCAGCACGTTTTTCATCGCATCAATATGCGGATTAATCTTTGGATGCTCCAGGCAAATGGTGCAATCCACATTTCCGACTCGCCAGTTTTGCTCCTTCAGCATGCGTGTTACTTCTTTAAGAAAAAATGTGCTGTTCATGCTGCGCCAACGGGCATCGGTATTTGAAAAATGAAACCCTATATCGCGGAGATTGGCAGCGCCCAGCAATGCATCGCAAATAGCGTGAATCAATACATCGGCATCAGAATGGCCCGTTGCTCCCTTTTCCGCAGGAATCTTAATCCCGCCAAGCCAGAATTCACGGCCCGCTTCCAGTTGGTGAACATCAAACCCAAATCCTACGCGAATGTTCATACCGCCTCTGCTTTGGAGTGATAATGCATAACGTTCAGGTTTTCATCCCGAAGGATTGCTTGTGCTGTTTCCATAATCTCTTCACGGCTTACTTTAGTGATTAATTCCTTCTCACGGTTTACATGGTTCACATCTCCCGAAAGTGAGCAAAAAGCAAGGCTCATGGCGCGGTTCATCACCTCCACTTCGTCAAACTCCAATGCGGTTTCGGATTGGTTTTTTACTTTCATTAACTCTCTCTCGCTGATACCGGCTTGCAGTAAGTCGTTGATCACCTTTGAAATTTCTTCTTCTCCCTGAAGGGTTGACACTCCGTTCTTCAACCGTCCGCTGATTACCAGCAGGCCCGGGTCAATCGAACCCAATACATAGGATGACAGCGAAGTGAAAATTTCCTTTTCTTTTACCAGCCTGGAGTAAAGCCGGCTTGATTCTCCGCGCCCTAAAATATCACTAAGTTGGTCAGCCGCATAAAAATCAGGATGAAACCTGCCGGGCATATGCCAGGCCATATAGATGGCGCTGGCCGGAACATCGGCTTTTACCTCGAGTACCCGCTTTGCTTTCTGCGGAGGTTCCGGTGGTAAGGTCCTTGCTTTTTTGTTGCCTTTGGGTATTGAGGCAAACCACTTTTCTGAAAGTTCCTTTACCTGATTACGGGTAACATTGCCGGCTACAACGAGCACCGCATTGTTCGGAACATAATGCGAAAAGAAAAATTCTTTCACATCATCGATTGTAGCGGATTCAATGTGCGATGGCTCTTTGCCAATGGTTGCCCACTGGTACGGATGAACGCGATACGCCAGCGGGCGAAGTTTCAACCACACATCGCCATAGGGTTGATTGAGGTACCGTTGTTTAAATTCTTCTATTACCACTTTGCGTTGCACGTCAAGCACCTCCGGATCGAAAGACAGCCCAAGCATCCGGTCGCTCTCCAGCCAAAAGCCGGTTTCGATGTTTGATGCCGGCACCGTGAGATAATAGTTGGTAATGTCGGTATTGGTAAAGGCATTGTTCTCTCCGCCTACGCGTTGCAACGGCTCATCGTAATTTGGGATATTCACCGAGCCACCGAACATAAGGTGTTCGAACAGGTGTGCGAAACCTGTTTTCTCAGGTCGTTCATCGCGCGATCCGACATCATACAGTATGTTCAGAACGGCAATCTGTACCGTGGGGTCCTCATGCACAATCACCTGCAGCCCATTGTCCAGTTTAAATTCAGAGAATGAAATCATCGCCCCAAAAGTACTGAAATCATATTTCCCGGACTGACCGTTTGGCTTCAAAAACTGAATTACCTTTGCATGCTTTAAGAATGTGAATATGCAGTTCCTCCGTGCCACCCTCACCGATGAGAAACTAAGACAGCTTTACGAAGCACTGGTGCGCCCCCGCCAGATTGAGGAAAAGATGCTCATCCTGCTTCGGCAAAATAAAATCAGCAAGTGGTTTAGCGGCATCGGTCAGGAAGCTATAGCAGTTGGGTTAACCGAAGCGCTTGATAAAGACGAGTACATCTTACCCATGCATCGAAACCTGGGAGTGTTCACGTCACGTAATCTTCCCTTTGAAAAGCTCGTGGCTCAATGGCAGGGTACACCAGGCGGGTTCACCAAAGGCCGCGACCGATCCTTTCATTTCGGAACAAACGAGCATCACCTTGTGGGGATGATATCCCACCTCGGCCCGCAAAACGGTGTTGCTGATGGCATAGCGCTGGCATGCAAACTGAAAAAGGAGAAAAAAGTTACTGCCGTTTTCAATGGTGATGGTGGAACCAGTGAGGGCGATTTTCATGAAGCGGTTAACGTGGCAGCTGTTTGGGATCTGCCGGTGATTTTTGTGATTGAAAACAACGGGTATGGTTTATCCACACCAAGCAATGAACAATTCCGGTGCAAAAGCTTTGTAGACAAGGCCATCGGCTACGGCATTGAAGGAGTACAGGTTGATGGCAATAACATTCTGGAAGTTTACAACACGGTAAAAAAACTCGCTGAGGACCTTAGAAAAAAACCAAGGCCCGTTTTGCTTGAATGCATCACTTTCCGCATGCGAGGCCACGAGGAGGCATCCGGCACCAAGTACGTTCCAAAAGAACTGATGGACCAGTGGGCAAAAAAAGATCCCGTTGACAACTTTGAGAAATTCCTGGTTGCTGAGAATGTACTTACAGAAAAAGAAATTGAAACCATTAAGAAGCGCTTAAAAAAAGAAATTGAAAGCGGCCTTGCCACAGCATTCAAGGAAAGTCCTCCGGAACCCGACACGACACAGGAACTTCAGGATGTTTACGCTCCGGCTGATTTCGCCCTTACCCCGCCTCGCACTACTAACGTATCGGAAAAACGATTTATCGATGCCATCAGCGATGGCCTGCGGCAAAGCA
>JBBINY010000089.1:0-4334 GCA_037443645.1 Cytophagales bacterium | reverse complement strand
GTGGCCTTTATATTTTCGGTAAATTCTATGGTGGCGGCAATGCTGTTGTAGAGGTAATAGGCAAGGGCAAGCGATGCAATAAACAAAACGATAGAAACGATCTTGGTCAGGTTCATTTTCGAAGGTTTAAGGCCACAAGTATAGGAATTTTACGGCTTATAAAACAAGGCAAAACACGGTTTGCGGCTCTAAATTCTATAAAATCCGGTCAGTTTTTTCAAGTCTTCAGGGGATTGGCAAAACCTGAAAATGCCGTGCTTTTTGGCCGGGGGCAAGGCAAGAATTTCAGCCCACGACAAAAACTTAACCTCCCTGATGATTTGCGTGGATCCGCCCAGCTCCGGATCAGTTCCGGGCCGAAGCGACCCGCCCGTTGGGTGAACGGCAAAGAACAACTCAATGGCGTGAAGTGGGGGTTTGATGAACTCGCAGATGAACTGAAGCGCATCAACAGTTACCTGAAGGCCTGTTTCCTCCAACATCTCGCGTTCCAGGGCATCGCCTGCATGCTGGCCAACGTCAATACCGCCCCCCGGAGGGATCCATAAATTTTCCGGGCCAAGCCCGGAATGGTTGATCAACAGGAGTGCATCGTGCTGCCAGCACAGGCCGCAAGCACGAACGCGTACCCGGTTGCCGAATTTTTCAAGGATATTGGGGTTTGGAGGGTTACCAGTCGATGTCATTTCCTAATGGATAGCGGCATATAACAAAAATCTGAACGCCATTGGCTTATTTATTGTTGATCATGGGTAAATTTGTAAAAATTATGAATATGAAAAGGCTTGCTATTTTCCTGTTAATGACGGTACTGTTGTACCCGGTGCTTGCTCAGGATGCTCAAAAAACGAACGGACCGGTGCTTACGCTTGAAAAGATTTCTCATGATTTTGGGGATATCCAGCAAGGTGACGTGGTGGAACATGTATTTAAGTTTACAAATACCGGAAACGAGCCGCTTATCATTACTAATGTGCAGGTAAGTTGCGGATGTACTACACCCCAGTGGACGAAGGAACCGGTTATGCCGGGAGGCAAAGGAGAGATTAAGGTTGGATTTAACAGCGCAGGCCGAATGGGCATTCAATCAAAATCACTGCCTGTAATTTCTAATGCCGTTAATGATGTTGTAATAAACTTTACTACGAACGTGTTGTCCAGGAATCCGCAGTGACCAATAATTGTCCGGAACTAAAAAGCCATTCCTAACTGGAATGGCTTTTTTTATTTTGCTTTCAGTATTCCTGCTGAAAGCAAGAGCCATCCGGTAATAAACAGTACACCACCGAATGGGGTAATGGATACCACCCATGCCGGTCCGGAAAAACATAATGCAAGTAAACTTCCGCTGAACAACACGATGCCGCTCAAAAATGCTACCGGTGCCGCACGAACAAGGCGTGAATTAAACCATCCCTGAACGACTCCGGCAATAAGAATGGCAAAGGTGTGATAAAACAAGTAGCGTACTGCGAGTTCAAACGTTTCAAGTCTTCCGGTTTCCGCCAGGTAAGGTTTAAATGCGTGCGCACCGAAAGCACCAAGCATAACGGCAATTGCTCCTGAGATCGCCCCAATGGCCAATGTAACTTTTTGATTCATGCTGTACGGCCCCCGAATATAGCCGATCCAATCCGCACCATGGTGCTCCCTTCCTCCAATGCAATCCGGTAATCGTTGCTCATTCCCATGGAGAGCACTTCCATAACCACCTGGCTGATGGTACTTGTTTGCTTTAACTTTTCAAAAAAAAGCCTTAACCCGCAGAATTCTTTTCTGATTTTCTGTTCATCGGTTGTATTGGTTGCCATGCCCATAAGCCCTTTGATTTGAATGTGCCTGAGAGTCGGAATCACCGGATTTCCGATCAGGTCTTCGGCCTCGGCTTGGGAGAGCCCGAATTTTGTTTCTTCGCTTGCAATGTGTAGTTGTAGCAGTACCGGGATAACCCGACTGAAGCGCTCCCCTTGCTTATTGATCTCCAGCAGCAACTTCAGGCTATCCACCGAATGAATCAGCCAAACAAACGGTGCTATGTATTTCACTTTGTTTGTTTGCAAATGGCCGATCATGTGCCACTGAATGTCTTTCGGCAGATCCTCGTATTTGCGCATTAATTCCTGGGCTTTGTTTTCGCCAAAACTGAGATGGCCCAATTTGTAAATTTCATGAATGCGTTCAACGGGTTGTGTTTTGCTGACAGCAATCAGTGTAACATTGCCAGGTAAACCGGCTTTCAATGCATGAATGTTATTTTTACTGTCCATTGCTTATTTTTAACACCGCTAACTAACAAAAAAGGCAGCACGGCATGGCAATTATCGGAAACTTACTCAAAAAAGGAATCCGGTTGCGTGAAATGATGGAGCAGGAGTACACCGCTCCGTTTGACCTCCAGAAAAAAGAACTGAAAGAACTTCTGATAGCTGCAAATCAAACCGAGTTTGGCAGGCATTACCGGTTCAACGATGTGCTCAGTGCTTTCCGTAAAGGATCAACCGACTTTTACCGTGTATTCAGTGAACATGTGCCGGTATATGATTACAACAGGATACATGCAGAGTGGTGGAGCCGAATTCTGAAAGGAGAGAAAAACATCTGCTGGCCTGGGCGGGTAAAGTACTTTGCGCTGAGTTCAGGAACGAGTGAGTCTGCTTCAAAGCATATCCCGGTAACAAAGGATATGACCAAGGCAATTCAGAAAACGAGCATCCGCCAAATTCTTACCCTGTCGAAGTACGATTTACCAAACAACTTCTTCACATCAGGCATACTGATGCTGGGTGGAAGCACGCACCTTCATAAAGTAGGCAATTACTTTGAGGGCGACCTTAGCGGCATTCAGGCTGCCAAACTTCCGTTTTGGTTCCAGCATTTTTATAAGCCAGGGAAAAAGATAGCGAAGACCCGGAATTGGGAGGCTAAACTGAATGAGATAGCACGCAAGGCACCCGACTGGGATATTGGTATTATCGTGGGGGTTCCGGCCTGGCTGCAGATTATGATGGAAAAAGTGATAGCCCACCACCGGCTGGATCACATCCACCAGGTGTGGCCAAACCTTGAGGTTTATGTGCACGGAGGTGTTTCGTTTGATCCTTACAGGAAGGGTTTTGAAAAGTTACTGGGCCGACCGATCCAGTATATTGAAACCTACCTTGCATCCGAGGGTTTTATCGCCTTCCAGGCTTTTCCTAACCGAAGATCGATGCGGTTAGTCCTTAATAACGGGATCTTCTTTGAGTTTGTACCTTTTGATGATGAGAATTTTGATGCACAAGGTAACATCAGGCCTGACGTGAAAGCCATAATGATTGACGAGGTAATTGAGGGGAAAGAATATGCGTTGCTGCTTTCCACCTGTGCCGGGGCATGGCGTTACCTTATTGGCGATGTCATTAAGTTTGTATCCCTTGAAGAATCTGAAATTATTATCACGGGCCGCACAAAGCATTTCCTAAGTATGTGCGGAGAGCACCTCTCGGTTGAAAATATGAACAGGGCCATTGAACTGGTATCAGATGAACTGAACATTGAGGTTCCGGAGTTTACCGTGGCTGGCGTGCCTTCCGGGTCGCTGTTTGCACACCATTGGTACCTGGGTACGGATGAAAGGGTTGATCAGCAATTGATCAAACAAAAGCTTGATCAGCGGTTGAAGGAATTAAATGATGATTATGCCGTTGAGCGTAGTGCTGCCCTGAAAGAAGTTAAAGTAGACGTGCTTCCTGTTAAAACATTTTACGACTGGATGGAATCAAAGGGTAAAGTGGGTGGACAACATAAATTTCCGCGCGTTATGAAAGCAGCCCTGTTCAAGGATTGGCAATCCTTCATTCAAAACCAATACAGTGGACATTATCGCTAAAGGCATCCTTTCCGGAATAATTCTGGCCTTCCTTATCGGACCAGTTTTCTTCACAATACTTCAAACCAGCATTGAACGGGGTTTCGGCAGCGGGGCGCTGGTGGCTACCGGGGTAGTCTTAAGCGATGCCATGTATATTCTTATAGCTTACCTTGGAATTTCGCATGTGTTGGATGATCATCGCGCCAGATTGTATGTGGCCTATGGAGGGGGCCTGGTTTTATTCAGCATGGGGTTATACTACCTGCTGGTTAAGAGCCGGAAACTTGAAGGCTTTGATGTTGCACGCATCCAGGAACGAAACCCTGTGCAGTTGTTGGTAAAGGGCTTCATTATTAATGGCCTGAGCCCCATGGTTTTAATTTTCTGGGTGGGAACCGTTGGCCTCGCTACCAGCGAGTTAGGATACCGAACCCCTGCCAGGGCGCTTACTTTTTTTGGAGCCATCATCGGAACGGTTTTCTTA
>JBBINY010000088.1:0-4572 GCA_037443645.1 Cytophagales bacterium | reverse complement strand
TTTCTATCTGGCGTGGAAGAACGTGCTTATCACTTAATGAATCCTCGCTCGTACTTCTGCGGTGGTTAGTAAATAATAAGGTTCTGTCTACAGGATGGATCAAGAGTGTATCGATACTCATCGCCTGGTAAATAAATCGTCCGGCAACTTCCAAGGCGGGAACTTTGGTGGCCTCGTTGCCGGTCAGCGCCAACCATATTTTGTTGGTCTCATTTTCATTGAGACCTAATGTAACTGATCCATACGCTGAGAAATCGCTGATCAGGTCAAGCACTTCATCAATGTGTTGTGTGGATTTCTTTGAGGGATCGCAGAGATCAAAAAGAAAGAACCGTTTTCTCTCAGGCATGGGTTTGATTACACTTCTTAGAAAACGCTGCCAAATATCGGTAGCATGAGGAAGGTTTGCCCAATCAACAAAGGCAAACAGAGTAGCCTCTTCGGCAATACCCTTAATTTCATTTATGTTACATGCCTTTTTAATATGATTCCAATTGTAGGCAGCCAACATTTCAAGCTCTGAGATAATGATTTTCCCGTCATTAAATTCAAGCGCATTGCTAATTCCGGGTGGCGAAACGGAGATCACTTTACATGAAGAATTCATTTCTTCAAATACCGGATGAATCAACGGGAAGCCCATGGCCCCCAGGCAGGTGGTACTTACATTCATTCCCGCAAGGGTATTGGATAAAATAGGAGCATTGCCGCCCATCTTGATTTTCTCGGTAATTAACTCCACCTGACCGCTTATTCCTGAGAATGACTTTAAATGATCGGTAAACTCATTAATCGTAGAGAAATACTCATCTTTTTCTGAATGCTTATTTTTAACGACTTTTTGAATGCGGTCAACAAAACCATCAAAACCGACAAATGCCCGAAAGAGTGGCTTGTCCTTTTGAAGCTTCTTTAGCTTATCGCGAAGTTCAAGTAACAGTGTAGCCGTTGTTTCCATAATTAAAATGTTAAAGTCTCAGGCTTCCATTTAGATTGATCATTGCAAAGTTTTTTTAACTCATCAGGTGTTAGAAATTCTGTTTTTTTTGCATATTCAGAATGAACTTGATCTCTCACTCGATTTTCGATCTGAAGCTCCAGATCAGACAATACATTCATGTAGTTCATAAAGGCTTCGTAGGGTGAAGCATAGGGGCTGAAGTAATCATGAATTCCCCTATCGTCTCCATCTTTGGTTGACATGTAGTAGAAATGATCACTGGTTTGTAAATACCGCCATGTATTTAAGAGGCGTGGGTCTCCGGTTTTATTAATCTTAGCTTCCATTTTAATTAATGAACCGAATGCATCCTGCTGCATGCCGTTACCCAGCCACGCGGATAGATCCCGATTTTCATCTGCCCATGAAATGCTTTCGGGCACATTTAATACATCAAGCGGTTTAATAAGTGAAATGGCCTGGGAAGGTGTTACCATTTCTAAAGTTTTATGTTTAGCAACTTTAGCGAGCATGCCCTCCAGAAACTGAAAGATTCCGGTACTCGCCTTAAGGTGCTCACCGAAGGTTTCATAATCCAGTCCTATCGTCACTAAGTTCTCTGTTGCCTGCATTGCATCTAACTTTGCTACCAATTTCGTTGGTGTTAATGGCCATTCACTCCAGTTCTTTTGCATGAAACGAAACGCGATGTCATCGCTGAGTCGATAATTCCTTAAAAAGATGCTAAGATTCTTCTCCGGATGTTGGTGGAGTCTGTTTGGACTCCGGCCATGAAGGATGCGCTCAATACCATCTGTAACGATTCCCTTAAAGCCCAGACCCTGAATCAATCTTCCGATTTCGTCATTGTAGATCAGTTCAGTATTCCGAAATACTACAGGACGAACACCGAAAAGTTTATGGATCTTGTCGTCATGCATCTTTATTTGTGCATAGAACTCCCGTTTACTTTTTAAGCATGAGAGGGAGTGATAATACGTTTCCGATAGAAACTCCACTGCTCCGGTAGCCGCCAGTATATAAAAACTTTCCAGTGCGGCTGGTGCAAATACTTCCATTTGTCTAAGTGCTGAACCCGAAATTGAAAACGTGACTTTTATTCCTGGATGTTTATGAATTAACTTCAACAGCAAAAGGTTTGCCGGTTGGTAACAGTCTTTGGCTACCCTGTGCATAATGATTTGATTGTGGTCATCATCAAAGTAATCGCGACCGGTGCCAATGTCAAAAAAACTGAATTGACCCAATCGTCTGGGTTGATGTACCTGAAAGTAAAGATTCAGATAACGCTTGTTGGCTTTAGTCTGTAAGCTCATGATATATCCGGTTTATCGCTGTTGCTGCCTTTGTCCAGGTAATTTCTCTTACTTCTTCTTCACCATTATGTATCAATGTTTTTGCTAAACTTTCATATTGCAGAAGGTTGCAGATGGCGCTCGCCAGGGCTTCGATGTCCCAAAAGTCTATCTGGATGGTATGGTGCATTACTTCTGCCACCCCCGATTGTTTGGAAATAATGACCGGAACACCTGCCCGGGCGGCCTCCAATGGAGAAATACCAAATGGCTCCGATACGGAGGGCATCACATACACATTGGTGGCAGTCCAAATTTTATCAACCTGATCACCCTTCAGAAACCCAGTAAAATGAAAACGCGATGAAATTCTTAACCGGGCGACACGCTTAATCATTTTGGGCAGCAAATCACCTGATCCAGCCATCACAAAGTGCACATCCGGAAATTTCCGTAAAACCTTCACCGCAGCATCGATGAAATATTGCGGACCTTTCTGATGTGTTATCCGGCCCAGGAAAGTAACGATTCGTTTTCCAATCGGAGGAACTATAATGCCCTTCATCTTTTCTTTGGGATCAATACCATTATGCACCACGGCTATCTTGTATGCCGGGATGCCATACTTTGAATTGATTATATTTTTTGTCCATTGGCTGACAGCCACAATCCGGTCGGCTGCTTCCATGCCTTCGCGTTCCTTCTGGTAAACCCTGGGATCACC
This sequence comes from Cytophagales bacterium, assembly GCA_037443645.1. Lineage (GTDB taxonomy): Bacteria > Bacteroidota > Bacteroidia > Cytophagales > Cyclobacteriaceae > UBA2336. The sequence goes on along the minus strand of JBBINY010000088.1, from coordinate 1,592 downwards.
ATTTTCGCCAGCACGGTCAATTTCGGTGGCATGAACATGCACGATCAATGGCTTGCCACTTATTTCCTTTGCTGCTATCCCGGCAGGATAGGTGAGCCAATCATGAGCGTGGATAATATCAAAAGTGCTTTGTCTGGAAATTTCAGCGGCTACTTTCGCATAATTTTCAACCTCGTCCATCAACGTTGGACCATAGCCGCCAGTAAATTGGTAGCGAACGTGTGTCTCATTTTTTACCTTTTCTAAACTGCCTGGGGAGAATTGATAATTCCATTGTGTAATAGAAGATTGCTGCGACAACACACCAGGCGAATTATAAGGTTGAAGACCAGAGCGAACGACAATTGTTATTACATTTGAAGTTTTAGTTGCTGCTTCTGCTTCGCGTTGTGTCTCTGGAGGATAATGATCTTCCCTTAAGGGAATTATGATGGAGCTGGCGTTAATAATTTTTACTCCATCATTGGTGGTGTGGTTATCTGCCTTCGGGATAACAAAAAGTATTTGAATATTTTCTTCAGCCAATGACTGCGTAAGGCCATGGCAAGCGGTGCCGAGCCCACCGGAAATGTGGGGAGGGAACTCCCATCCGAACATTAGCACTTTCATCGCAATCGAACATTAACTCAGATCTACACTCACCAGAATCAGACTAAACTCAAATCATATTTTTTTCGCCCATATTATTTTTCATGAAACTTTCTCTTAATCAAAAGGAACACTTCAGCCTTAGATTATAAATGATGTCCATCATTGGCCGAGATGACAATAGTCAGTAATACTTAACTAAATGTGGGTTTCATCCTACGTTCAGGTGATTCTCTTTTCCATTTGCTCATTAGCCTGACCGATGGTGCTGTGTGGCAACACTGTTTTATAATTTTCGAGCATCCACGTTTTGAGCTCACCTAATACGGGAACGGGTTGTTGCTGGCGGAGCTGATAATGGGCCACACTTATAACACTTCAGTTTTAAATGCTTTGACTTTCGATGTTAACAATGTATTCTTTGCCGCCTTGGGTGATGGGGTTTGGCTCTTGCCATAGCTTTGGTGTCGCGGTGGGTTTGCGCGGCTATGGCATGTGCCAAATGCGCGGGGTATTCGAAGCACGTTCTTCTTGAAAATGCCCCGCTGATTGCTGGGTAAACTCCGGGTTGGCTGTATTATTTTTTACCCTGTCCCACGTTTTATTTTTTCTAAGTCCATGTTGTCTGCGGAGCCGTTAACTTGTCCGCGTGGGGAGGGAGACTTGGCTCTTTTGGTTGCTTTGGTTGCGCGGCTGGTTTGCGCGGCAACCAAATGTGCCAAGTTTGCGTGGGCGGAGATTTTAAAAATGCGAAGGGTCGGCTGTTTCATTCTTCAACTGTCCATTTGTTTGTTCTTTGAAGTCCCAGTTGTCTCGAAGCCGTTCCTTGCCCCCTTGGGAAATCTATCTATGTATGATGTCAGCCGTTAGTTGACTCCTTTGTCCGGCCGCATTGCCAGCAACGTTTTGGGTTTGTTTAAGTGGCGGATAAATCCGGAGGATTTGTCCGCCCGGTATGCTCCAGGCATACGAGCACGGTTCGCATATCCAGAATCAGGTCTTTT
>JBBINY010000087.1:0-4622 GCA_037443645.1 Cytophagales bacterium | reverse complement strand
ACTGTTCCAAGATATAGAGAATAAGGGATCAAGGGGATGGCGCAGGTAAGCCTGAAAAACGTTTCTAAAATTTTTAGCGGCAACATAAAAGCCGTAAGCGATGTAAGCTTGGCAGTAGAGAACAAAGAGTTTATGGTTTTGGTAGGGATTTCTTTTGTATTGGCTGTGGTCCCGGCCTGGTATTTCATGGGGCAGTGGCTTGCTGGTTTTGCCTATCGTATTGATTTAAATGTGGTAGTATTTGCCAGTGCAGGATTAATAGCCTTTTTGGTAGCTTCTGTTACCATTGGGTTCCAGGCGTTAAAAGCCGCCCGGACAAATCCGGTTAATTCACTCCGATACGAGTAAAAATTGAAGTTTGTGGTACCTAAGGCGCTCATTATGAGTGCCTTTTGTTTTTCAATATTAAATTATTGTTAAGCGGTTAACCATTCTCTAACAATTGCCTATTTTCAGGGCCTATTAAAATTTGGTTATGAGCAAGAATAAAGCACTTAAGAAAGACCTTAGAAATAAGTTCACCGGAACCATTCAGGAGGTTGTAAGTAAAGAAGATCCAAAGCCCTCCAAAAAGGTTAAAAAGCTTATTAAACGAGCCTCAAAGAAGCTGGCAGTGGCTGTGGCAAGTGATACCGTTAAGGCCTTGAAAAAAGCTGAAAAGGCTGAGCGGAAAGCTGAAAAATCCGGCAAATCAAAAAAGGAAAAGAGAGAAAAGCCCATTGAATTGGTGGCCTGACGGCCAGTTTACGATACGTGAAAGAAATCCCGTTTTACCTGGCGGGATTTTTTGCTTTCAGCCATTCATAGATGACCACATTCATCAGAATAAGCAGCATTCCGTAAAAGATGTCTTCAATGGGAATTGTTCCTAACCGGATGCCCAGGTTTTCATGGTTGTTATACCAAACCACCTCCTCTTCAATAAACGAACCCGTTAAAATTCCATTTACAATGAAAAACGGGATCAGAATGACTGCATAGGCCATGTAAAACCTGCCCATATAACGCGGCCTTATTTTCAGCATTTGAAACGCCAGAAAAACGCCCAGTAAAATAAAGGTTACCCCTGTGTACCATTTCTCCATATTGTACGTTCCGATGAGCAACATCAGAATAATGATGGTGCTGCTGATTAATTCCTGGTGTGGGAAGAGGTAGTCCTTCTTAATCAAATGGGATAAAGCAAAGTAGGTGAATACACACGCATACGGTATGCAGATAAAGAAAAGGATTTCTTCAAGGGGAAGTTTTCCAATGTATATTCCGGTAAGGTAGCGCGGGTTAAACCCCCACACGCCCGCGCGGGTGAACCATTCATCCCATAGAATAAAAATGAGGGCCGTAACACTAATTGCGGGCCAAAGATTTCTCCAGGTTTTATAAAAAGGTGCCGGCTTATAAAAACTCAAAAGGAGTGGAATACTGATGGAAGCCAGATCAAGAGCCAGGTAAAGGTACTTCTCGTTCAAATCGGGTTATTGGGTTTCTTGCCTTTCCTTTTTAAAGGAAAATTGTTTGGGTTTGTATTTTTTAGGGGCATATAAAAAACCAAAGGCCTCGCACCCTTCTTTGGTGTGTTTGGAATGGTGAATGTAATGGGCGTTGATCATTCGTTGAAGGTATAGGCTCCTCCGGGCAGGACGCCATTTAATTCGCTGATGAACAATAACATCATGAAATACCAGGTAAAACACTCCGTAACAGAAAATGCCAAGTCCGACAGCCAATCCATACGGATTGTAGTTTACCATGCTGAAGTTGTAAAACAAATAAATGGAAGGTAAACTGAATACCACAGCAAACCAGTCGTTTTTTTCCAGCGTGTGGTTGTGAACGGTATGGTGCGATTTGTGCCATACCCAAAGAAATCCATGCATAACATACTTGTGTGTGAACCAAGCTACAAATTCCCAGAAAAGAAAGGTAGCCATGGTGATTATCGCACACGCTATAATGGTAGTCAGGCTCATGTAACTTCAATGCTCTGTTTTGCGAAATACGATTCGAGAACCCTGAACCGATAGTCAAAAATAGGATTTACCTCACGCCCCACAAACAACCAGTTGGCCAGGCGGCCGAGAATTCCGAAGGGTATGGCATAATTTACTTCATCGGTCATTTCAACACCGCCTTCCACTTCGCGGAAATGGTGCTGATGATGCCATAAGGCATACGGACCAAAGCGCTGCTCATCTGCAAAATAATAGGGCTCAAGCACATGAGTTATTTCCGTCATCCAGTTCATGGGTATACCGGGTAAGCCATAAACAAGATACCGGATGACCTGACCGGGATACATTTTTGGTCCGCCCGAGAAATACAAGATCTTGAATCCCATGTGCTCCGGTGTGATTCTGGATAGGTTTGCCGGACTGGAGAAAAAATCCCAGGCTTCTTCAATGGAGATGGGCAAAAACTGTGTTCTTTTCAGATTATAGATTTTCATATTCTTAGACAACAACTAAGACTTCATTATGTTCCGGGTCATACCCGGAAATAGTTTTTTTGAATGTTAGCCTGGTCAGGATTCCAGCGCAACTTTATAAGCAGATAGCACGCGTTCGCGGGCAAAAGCATGGTCAACCATCGGTTTTGGATAGGCGGGAGTTCCGTATTCAGGAACCCACCTTTTGATGTATTTCAGTTCCGGATCGAATTTTTCCGTTTGCAGGTAGGGATTGAATACCCGGAAATAGGGAGCAGCATCACATCCTGAACCGGCTGCCCATTGCCAGCCTCCATTGTTGGCGGCTAAATCGAAGTCGAGAAGTTTTTTAGCAAAGTAGGCTTCACCCCATCGCCAGTCGATGAGTAAGTGTTTGGTCAGAAAACTTGCTACAATCATGCGCACACGGTTGTGCATGAAGCCTGTAGTATTGAGTTCGCGCATGCCAGCATCTACAATGGGATAGCCCGTTCTGCCTTCGCACCATGCCTTGAATTCCTCCTCATTATTTCTCCATTGAATATGATCATAGGCAGGTTTGAAAGCTTCTGTTACTACCTGCGGAAATTGCCAGAGGATCATGTGGTAGAAGTCGCGCCAGATCAGTTCATTGAGCCACGTGTCGTTTTTCTTAAGCGCCAGTTGTACGAGCTTGCGAATGCTCACGGTGCCGAAACGTAAATGGACACTCAAACGGGAAGTGCCTTCAATGGAAGGGATGTCGCGTTGTTCGTGGTAATGCTCAATAACCGACTGCCTGATTTTTCGCTCGGGAAAGGCAATACCTGACGGTTCAAAACCGATGTCACCGAGCGATGGAAATTTCAGTGGCTTAATTTTTTTGAAATGATTAACCAGCGTTTCACTTGGGAAGATCTTGTAATGTTCCGGGCGCAAGGTTGATTTCCATTTGTGGCTGTATGGAGTGAATACCGTATAAGGCTTCCCATCGTCTTTTGTCACTTCTTCTTTTTCGAAAATGACCTGATCCTTAAACGTCTTGAAGGGAATATTTCTCTTTTCGAGCAGTTGCCTTACCTGGTTGTCGCGTTCGCGGGCATAGGGTTCATAATCATGATTGGCGTAAACGGCTTTGGGTTTCAGCGATTGAAAAATTTCAACCGGATTACCGTGAAGTACAGCCAGTGAACTTCCTATCGCCTCGAGTTCGCTTTTTATATGCTGAATGGCTTGATGGATAAATTCTACGCGTGCATCCTTGTTGTCTTCAAGTTTATTGAGGATTTCAGTATCGAAAATAAAAATAGGAAGAACATTCGCGCTTTCTGTCAGGGCATGGTATAATCCCGCGTTGTCCTGAACACGCAAATCCCTTCGGAACCAAAATAGGGTGGTGTTTTTGTTTATAACAGATTCCACGGGTTTATATATGAAGCGCTTCAGTTTCTTTTTCCAGTTTATCGATGGCTTCCCTGCCTGCGGCAGGCAGGCATTTTCACGGCATACAGTTTCAGATCGCCCGAGCGCTGAATGTGCATGGCTTCTTCCAGCAGCTTTTTGCGTTTATTTTCCAGATTCTTGATGGGATCTTTTTTCAGGAATGCAAACATACTCAATGACTTTACTTATCAAACACATCAACGAAGGTAATGTTTAGCCGTGTTCTCAGGCTGTCACCAGGGCTTGCATCTCCGGATGGTTGACAATCAGCTTGAACCAATGCGTGAATTCCTGGGGATGGGTATGCATCCTTGCCTTTAGGTCGGGTATGCTGATGTACTTCCAATCCTGCGCTTCATCAGGATTGAGCAAGGGCGCTCCGTCATAGGTGGCGATCAGCACATGATCGAGTTCATTTTCGATTAATCCGCCATCCAGTTCAATTTTGTAAATAAATGAATACGCTCTTTCGGGTTGAAGATCGAGCCCCATTTCTTCCATGAGTCTGCGCTGTGCTGCCTCTTCAATACGTTCACCCGGCCGCGGATGGCTGCAGCAAGTGTTGGTCCAGAGGCCGGCACTGTGGTATTTACCTTCGGCTCTGCGCTGGATAAGAATTTCACCTTTTGAATTGAACACCACTACCGAAAATGCCCGATGCAAAACTCCGGTTCGGTGTGCTTCCATTTTTTCCATGGTACCCACTTCATAATCAAACTCATCAACAAGAATAACGCGTTCCATCAGATAAGATTGAATTGGTGCTTTAGATAGG
>JBBINY010000086.1:0-5194 GCA_037443645.1 Cytophagales bacterium | reverse complement strand
ATCCATCAGCGGTCCTTCTATCACGGCTAACGGTTTGCCATACTTTTGTCGCGCTTCTTCTGTGTCTTCTTCGATGTATTCAACAATTCCTTTTACCAGCGCATGGGTAATCCGTTCTTCAACCACTCCGTTCCGCCATGCATCATCCTGTTCCTTCTTCTTTGCAGAACCTTTCACCGTTTCAGCTAACTCAAGTAACCTTTCGGTAGCATCATCACGTCTGTTCAGCAACACATCTTCCACCCGTTCGAGCAACTCTTTATCAATCTCATCATATACTTCAAGCATGGTGGGATTAACAATTCCCATATCCATGCCATGATGAATGCCGTGATACAGAAAAGCGGCATGCATGGCTTCACGCACTTTCTGGTTCCCTCGAAAGCTGAACGATACATTGCTCACTCCTCCGCTTACATGGGAATACGGAAGGTTCTCCCGGATCCACCGGGCCGCTTTGAAGAAATCCAATGCATAATTCCGGTGCTCTTCGATGCCGGTTGCCACCGGAAAAATATTAGGATCAAAAATGATGTCTTGAGGGGGAAATTTCTCTTTCTCCACCAGGATATCGTAAGCCCGCTTACAGATTGAAATTCTTCTTTCAAATGTATCGGCCTGGCCTTGCTCATCAAATGCCATTACGACTACTGCTGCACCGTATCGCCTCACCAGCTTTGCCTGTCGGACAAATTCCTCTTCACCTGCTTTCAAACTAATAGAGTTCACAATTCCTTTGCCCTGTAAACACTTGAGTCCTGCTTCAATCACCTCCCATTTGGATGAATCAATCATCACCGGAACCCTTGCAATTTCAGGCTCTGAAGCCATCAGGTTAAGAAACCTGACCATGGCGCCTTTGGAATCCAGCATGCCCTCGTCCATATTCACATCAATTACTTGGGCTCCACCACGCACCTGGTCGAGTGCAACGTCCAATGCCTCCTCAAACTTGTCTTCCTTGATGAGCTTCAGAAACTTTGCCGAACCCGTAACGTTAGTCCGCTCTCCGATATTTACAAAATTGGATGCCGGGGTAACGGTTACAGGTTCAAGGCCGCTTAGTTTTAGTCGGTGGTCCATTCTTAGTTAGTCAACGGTCGTCAGTTTATCAGTCAACGGTCGTCAGTTTATCGGTCAACGGTCGTCAGTTTATCGGTCAGTAGTTCACAGCCAGCAGTCAATCGGTCATTACTTCAAAGATTTTCGTAAGGCTTGAATCCCTTTAACAAGATCATTGAGATAGGAATAAAAATGCTCAAACTCAGATGGAGTAATAAGCTTTCTTCGTCTTCCAATGTAAAGGCAGCAAACTACCTCAACAGCAGAGCGCAAAGCAATTCCAAGAAACCTTCTGAATTCCGGAGTTGTTTGCCCGGTTGAACCCTCCGCAATATTCAGCGCAATTGAATCCGTGGCCCTTTTGATCTGCGAAGCGAGCACGAATAACTCCTTCTTGGGGAACCTGGATGTCAATTCATCGATCTCACCTGATAACTCAACAGCCTTTTGCCAAACAGATAACTTTTCGAATTTAAACGACATACAACGTCAATTTTATAGGACTCTTGCACCGGGTTGAATCAACTGATGACTGACGACTGAATACTGTTGACTATCCGCGGAGCATATTTGCCCGCCAACTCAGCAATTTTTCTGATATGGTCAGGCGTACTGCCGCAACATCCTCCCACTATATTTACCAGCCCTTCCTTTAAATATTCTTCAATCTGGGCCGCCATTTCATCAGGTGTTTGGTCGTAATGGCCAAATTCATTCGGTAATCCCGCATTTGGATACGCACTTATAAATGTTCCCGACTCGCGCGCCATCACCTGCAGGTACGGCCTGAGTTGGTTCGCTCCCAATGCGCAATTCAATCCTATGCTCAATAAGGGTACATGGGAAACCGAAATCATGAATGCTTCCGTAGTTTGTCCGGAAAGCGTTCTGCCGCTGGCATCGGTAATGGTGCCCGATACCATAATCGGAATTTTAATTCCTGAGTCATCAAAAAATTTCTGGATAGCAAACAACGCTGCTTTCGCGTTAAGGGTATCGAAAATTGTTTCTACAAGCAACAGATCAACTCCGCCTTCCACAAGGCCTTTGGCCTGCACATAATAGGTATCAACCAATTCATCAAACGTAATGGCCCTGTAACCGGGATCGTTAACACGAGGTGAGATGGAGGCCGTCTTGTTGGTAGGACCCAGTGCGCCCGCAACAAACCGCGGCTTGTCAGGATTCTTTCGTGTATACTCTTCTGTCACTTCCTTTGCAATCCGGGCGGACTGATAATTCAACTCGTACGCAAGATCCTCCAGATGATAGTCGGCCTGTGCTATGGATGTGCTGCTAAACGTGTTTGTTTCAATGATATCCGAACCTGCATCCAGATATTGTCTGTGAATTTCAATAATGATATCCGGCCGGGTTATCGACAACAGATCATTATTGCCTTTAAGAGGATGCGAATGTTCATTAAATCGGTCACCGCGAAAGTCGGCCTCCTCCAGTTTATACCGCTGAATCATGGTGCCCATGGCACCATCCAGTACCAGTATCCGTTCCTTAAGTATGTCTTCAATTTTCATAGCTCTCCCTGTTGCATACTATCCAGAGAGCCCGGTAAGATGGGTTACTTATCTTTTCCCGATGCTGTGATCAGGATGGGATTTAGCACAACGCCCTGACGTTCACCGTCAGAACAGGATGCTAAGACGTCACCGGGCCCAGTCCCTCGGTCTTTCTGGATAAGTGTTGCAAAGAAACACAATCGGGTACAAAAACAAAAATCCAATCACACTCAACCATACTGTGCAACCGTCACTTTGTACCGACTATTAAATTCAAAAAAAGAAATCTCAAAAACATAACGCTGCCTATTCTGCACGAACCCACTGAATAATTACCTTTGAATCAATGAAGCTCGCTGCAGTTGACATTGGCTCTAACGCCATTCGTTTCCAGGTCTCCTCGGTTCTTGATCGCGGAAAGCACGTCATCTTCAAAAAAATGGAATACGTCCGGTTCCCCCTGCGCCTTGGGCACGATGTATTCAACAGCAACACCATCAGTGGCCGAAGCATTGAAAAGTTCAAGAAACTCATGCGGGTTTTTAAAATGCTGATTGAACTCTACGAAGTGGATGATTACATGGTGTGTGCCACATCAGCCATGCGCGAATCGGAAAACGGGTTTGAGTTAGCCGACCAGGTGCAGCGGGAAATCGGGTTAACCATTAACATTATAGACGGAAAACGCGAAGCCGACCTGATCAATCAGGCTATTCTTTCGTATTTATCGGATGCTTCCTACCTTCACATTGATGTGGGTGGCGGAAGCACCGAACTAAACCTCTACTTCCACGGCAAAAAAATTAAAACACGCTCCTTTAAAATAGGTTCTGTGCGCATCCTGGAAAAAACCGACTCGCCCGTTATGTGGCAGGATATGGAAAAGTGGGTGAAACAGAATGTTAAAAAGGAATATGGCAAAGTAACAGCCATCGGCACGGGCGGTAACATCAGCAAATTGTACGAACTAGCCCAACTTAAGCCACACCGGCTGATGTCTCTGAAAAAGATGAGAGAGGTAAAGCAGATGGTGGAACGGCACTCGCTGGAGGATCGGATCTATACACTGCAAATGAACCCCGACCGGGCCGATGTGATCATTCCGGCCAGCGACATCTATATAAAAGTGATGGACTGGGCCGGAGCGAAATACATGCAGGTGCCCGAAGTGGGACTTAAAGACGGGATTATGCTGCACCTGTTTCGAAAAAATGCCAGCCAGAAGAAGATAGCATTTGCCAACCTGGAGGACCAATCGCAGGGCCGGAAGGTCTTTACATTCTGATTATCAGCAAGTTTTATAAGCCCGGGTTACTTAAGGGCATATTTGCCACCAACCTCAACCAGGTTAACGATGTAAAAAGGGGCTTGCGGTGAGGCCAAAGTAAGGCCGGGCTGGATTACATAAGCCGAAAAATCCCCTGAAACAGGGAGATGGGTAATTTATGAATTTTGCCTAACTTCACTTGTTAATCTTACCTGAGGCGAAGTTTTAGGATTAAGATCCGATCACTCCGCTCAGGGAAGCATACAAACTTGAACCAATTAACAAATAACCCATATGAAAAAAGTTCTACTCCCGGTTTTAATCATGGTTGGCGCAGCCGCAGTTTTTGCGCAGGTGCCGACAACCATTTCTTATCAAGGCATTCTGGTCAAAACCAGCCCACCGGCCGATGCAGGAAAACCCGTTGACGATGGTACACATTACGTGCGGTTTCTCTTCTTTAATGTAGCCACCGGGGGTACCGCGGTTTATTCCAGTCTGGGCACAGGATCAGGCAACCCCGTGACAACCTTTAAAGGAATGTTTTCCTTTGTGATTGGCTCAGGCACACCGGGCAATGACCCTATTCCGGCAAGCGTATTTAACGATCAACTGTTTGTTGAGGTAGTTGCCAATGGCATTACCCTTACCCCGAGGATTCCTCTGACATCCACACCCTACGCTTTCAAAGCACAATCTGCCAACTCAGTTGCTGCTTCTGGTATTACCGGTACAATTACATCCGCGCAGGTTGCTGATGGTTCAATAGCAACGGCCGACCTTGCCGATAATGCCGTAACCAGTGCAAAGATTGTGGATGGCACAATCGCCACAGCCGACCTTGCCGATAACTCAATAACCACCGCGAAGATTGTGGATGGCTCTATTTCAAACGCAGACGTAAGTGCCTCTGCGGCCCTGGCTGTTAATAAGCTGGCGGCAGGTACCGCCAACCAGGTGCTTACAACCATCTCGGGAGTGCCCACCTGGACAACCCCGGCCGCTGGCGGCACTGTTACCAGTGTGGCTACCGGCACCGGCCTTACAGGCGGACCGATTACAACCACCGGCACAGTATCCATCGCTGCAGGCGGAGTAACCACTGCCCTGCTGGCCGATAACTCGGTTACCAGCGCCAAGCTTGTGGATGCGACCATTGCAACTGCCGACCTCGCTGACGGATCTGTAACCCTTGCCAAACATGCCGACAATTCCGTGAACAGCGCCAAAATCATTGACGGGTCTATTTCCAATGCAGACATTGATGCAGCGGCAGCGATAGGCGTAAACAAACTGGCGGCAGGTACCGCCAACCAGGTGCTTACAACCATCTCGGGAGTGCCCACCT
>JBBINY010000085.1:0-5402 GCA_037443645.1 Cytophagales bacterium | reverse complement strand
GCCCAAAATCGCTTCAATTTACTCTTCCAAAAATTTATTCAGGTTTTTGCCACCGAGCGTCATCCCCTCGTCATTTTTTTAGATGACTTGCAGTGGGCAGATACAACCTCACTCGGTTTGATTCAACTGTTGATGCTTGGTCAAATCCGCTTTTAGATTCAATAAGCAGATTCATTAAATCCAGACCTCGAATAGGTTGCTGTGAATTCAACTTGTCCACTATTTCTTTTGACTTTAGAAGTCTCATTAACACGTCAAGGTTATGTCGTAAGTCAAGTTTTTGCATAGTCTAATCTTAATTGAAATATTGCTACCAACAACCAGCTATGTACATTGAATATACATCCAATATACCGTTTACAGTTCAAAAAATCCAGCCTGATGCGGCTGCCCAAGTGACGAGTTGCTCGCGGTTTATTTTAACAAAAGCTTTCCTGAAAAGGCCAGCAACGGAAGGGCATATACGGCAATCATGGCATAGGCCATCCACGTATAGCCTTTGGCCACCAGGTCAATAATGCCCACCTGTGCCAGCAGCAAGGCGGCCACCAAAGCTGCCAGCGAAATCCAGGCTTTTGTGATTTTACGAAGTGTTTTCCCCCTGCTCACCGCATCGGCCTCAATGCGGCTGATGAAGCCGTGAATCACCCCGGTGGCGGTTTCAATAAGTGTCCAGCCCACCACCACTCCGAAAGCGAACAGGAAACCGGAAGGTAATCCTTTCAACATGTTTAGCCACGGCACGGCCGAACCGATTACCTGTGCATCGGGGTAAAATGCCATGAGTGCGAAATAGGTGAGAAACCAGGGGATGGTCATCAGCAAGCCGGCAACCAATCCGGCTGCGATGCTCTGCCTGCGGCTATGCAGGGCTTTGAATGTAAAAAACGAAGCAGGGTACACGGCCAGGTTGTAACCAACATACACAAAGCCCGTACTCACCAATAAGAAAAGCGAAGGCGGATTGGCCATGAAGGATGTATCCCACTGTTGAAAGGTAGCAGCGATGCTGCCGGCCTTTGTTAAAAATAGGGTAACGGCAAATGTAATGTAGGTGGCGAACAGGGCTATCGTACCGATCGTCTCCAGCCTGGCAATGGTGTTCTCGCCTTTGTAATTAAGAAACCCCACTGTAACCACAATGGCCAGCACGCCAATCCACTTGTTAAATCCCAACGTGGTGTACAGAATCTCTCCGGCTGCGGCAGCCATTACGGCTATGATGAGGACAGACAATGCCAGGTAAACCACTTCATAAAGGATCCAGCCCTTCCCGATCAGTTTCTGCAACAGCGACTTGTAATCGTAAACGTTCCATTGCCGGCAGGCCTCCATCGAAAGGATGGAGAGCAATGAAAATCCAAAAAATATGGCAAGCCCGCTAATCCAACCGCTGGCTCCGAAGCGGGCTCCGTATTCAACAATTTCACGACCCGTGGCATACCCGCCCCCGATAAGTACCGACTGCAGAATGATTCCCGGAAGAAATAACCGCTTGAGTTGCGCAAAGACCTGTGTGTGGTTCACCCGAAAGATTTTCGGTTCAATATAGAAAGGAAATTGAAGGCAGCCGATTTCAGAATCCTGAAGCCCTGGCCATCTCCCACCCGATGATACTCTTCTTGCGCGAAGGAGTCCAACGGTATTCACCCAGTAATCCGTCTTTCCGGATCACCCGGTGGCAGGGTATAAGCCAGGCGATGTGGTTTGCTCCAACGGCTGAGCCTACAGCCTGAAGCGCTTTTGCATTATCAATTGAGCGTGCAATGTCCTGGTAGGTGGTTAGCCCCCCGAGCGGCAGGTGAAGCAATGCTTCCCATACCTTAATCTGAAAGTTGGTACCTTTTACAAAAAGGTGTAGCGGCCGGTTAGCCGGCTCGTGTGTATCCCCGCTTGCACTGGAGAGTGAGAATATCCTGCGTATAAATACCTGGGTTACTCCCTCATTTTTTCGAAACACGGAATTGTGCCAATGACTTTTTAAGGCCTCCAATGCGGATTGTTGTTCATTTTCATCATGCAAAAAGGCGAGCCAGCAAATGCCGCGGTCGGTTACCCCCAGCAGGCACAACCCAAATGGCGTTTCATGAAAGCCATAGTCAATGGTAATGCCCGATCCGCTTGTTTTATATTCCTGTGGTGTAACGGCTTCGAGCGTGGTGAAAAGATCGTACACCCTCGACTGGCCGGACAGCCCCGCAGATTCGGCAGCATCCATGAGGTTGCGTGTTTCCTGGAGTTTGTTCTTCAGGTAATCAACCGTTAAAAACTGGAGGAAGCGTTTGGGGCTGATGCCTGCCCATTCACTGAAAATCCGCTGAAAGTGAAAAGGACTGATATGTACTTTTTCAGCCACTTCTTCCAGTTCGGGTTGCCGCTGGAAATTCTCCTGCAGGTAGTTTATGGCCTGCTCAATACGTTGGTAATTGATGTTGTGCTCCGTCACCAGCATAAAGGTATTGGTTTTTCGAACGACCAAAAGTGGGTGATCGGAGCAGGTTGCTCAACCCGATTCTTGCTTATTCGCCAAAAGGAATGTCGCGGTAACGGATCCATTTTGATCCATCACGCTGCAACACGGTAATGCGATCGCAAACAAAGTGCTGGTTGCTGTAATTCAGCGATTTGAGGTAGGGCCAGCATTTGAGAAAATCTTCATCGTTGAGGTTTCGGGCTATGGAAATGTGCGGGGTGAAACCGGAGGCTTCTTTGACCAGGGTTTCAAAGATTTCGCGGATGGCATACTTATTCACAATGTCCATGTAAACGGACCGGCCCGGGCCGAGTTGGAAGGCTCCAAAATCCTTAAGGAATACGTTAAAGGGCTTAAAGCTTGCCGCTTTTTCTTCAACAAACCTGATCATATCTCCGGCATGTTCATCCGCATAGCGGAACAGCGAGATATGAGCTTTCGAAAACCGATCGGAAAAGGTATGGCCGATCAGGTAGTGCACGTCATCCTTCAGCACGGCCACATCGCTGCAGATATGGGGCGGTGGAGCAATGATGAATAACAACTCGGGATGTTTCGATTCAGTGTGTACGGTTGGCTTGGTAACACGTGCAGGGTTCTTTTTGATGGCTGGTCGCATGGTTCGTTCGTTTTGTTGGTACGAACATAGAACCAGATTTTGACAATATGTGTCAAACCGTGGATGTGCGGCATTTTACTGACCGGAAGTGAGTTTTGAATCAACAAACGTAAATCCCCGTCCGTCCTCCCCTTCGTAGAAATCCACCTCTTTTCCAACCAGAAAGAGGGTATGTTTCTTATCCACATAAACCGGAATATCGCTGATGGTGTAGGCCATGTCCGAATCTTTCTTTTTATCGAAGCCAATCATCATAGAAACACCACATCCGCTTCCGCGCACACCCACGCGCAAGCCATAGTCGGAAGGAATACCCTTCTTTTCCATGATCTTGCGGATTTCAATGACTGCTTTTGGCGATATGGTAATGGGCTTAAAATCGTGCATCTTTGCGCCTTCGGGCCGTGAGGCCAAAATTATCTAAATTTCAACATCATTAAGCGCTATTTGATTCATGGATGCTGTTATTGAGTTCGGAAAAATACTGATACCTGCTTCGGTTGTTCTTTATGCCGCCTACTTATTGGTTCGTTCTTTTCTGGCTAAGGAGATTGAACTGAAGAAACTGGAGATACGCGGCCGGAGCATCGAAACGGTGCTTCCGTTGCGGTTGCAGGCGTATGAGCGGATGTGCCTCTTCCTGGAGCGGATCAGTCCGCAAAACCTGCTGGTCCGGTTAAGCCAGGGCGCCATGCCGGCACGCGACTTTCATCAGATGCTGTTGCATGAAATCCGCAATGAATACAACCACAATGTTTCGCAACAGGTTTTTATGAGCGAAGCCGTATGGGATTTGATCCGGAACGCAAAAGAAGAATTGGTTGTTACGATTAACGATGCAGCATCGGAAATGAATGCGGAAGCAACAAGCCTGGATTTGTCCAAGAAAATTTTTGAGCGATTCATGGCCAAGCCTGACCCGATTGCTCACGCACTGGTTGAACTCAAAGCCGAAATACAACAGAGTTTTTGATGAACCGATTTTTTAATACAGCCCTCGCACATGCCTCGTTGTTGAAAAACAAGTACGCACGCATTACGGTGTTGCTGGCAAACGTGTTGATAAAGCTTGGCCGAACAGATTGGCATCGGTGGAATGCCGGATATCTGAAAGAAAGGACCGCTACGCTGGTGCGCATGGTTAAAGCATTTATCACCGGACGATACACAGTAATTCCCTGGAAAACTGTAGCTACGTTGTTGGCGGCTCTTATCTACTTTTTAAATCCATTCGATCTGGTACCTGATATTCTGCCGGGCATCGGGCTGGGCGATGACTTTGCCGTGCTGATGGGTGTGTACCAATCGCTGTCATCTGAAATCGAAAAATTTCTTGCATGGGAAAGCCTGCAACCAGCCCGTACATGAGAACGGCATTGGTAGCGGGTTCAACCGGGCTAATCGGCAGGCAGTTGGTGGATTTGTTACTTGCCGATGAACGGTACGTAAAGGTTAAGGCCATTAGCCGAACTCCGCTTGTGCAAACACATCCTAAACTGGAGAACCTGGTAACGGACTTTGACCGCTTAAGTGAGCGGTATGATCAACTCAAGGCCGATGATGTGTATTGCTGCCTGGGTACAACCATAAAAAAGGCAGGTTCCGAGAAGGCCTTTCGTAAAGTTGATTTTGATTATCCGGTCGAGGTGGCCCGGCTTGCCCGAAATGCCGGTACTCAAACGTTCTTGTTGGTTTCAGCATTAGGTGCCGATAAAAAATCGCGGGTATTCTATAACCGGGTAAAAGGCGAAGTTGAGGAGGCTGTACAGGGTCTGGGTTTCCGCTCATTGCATATATTCAGGCCATCGCTGCTGCTGGGCGATCGCGCGGAAAGCCGTGCCGGTGAAGATGCAGCCAAAATCTTTTTCAAGCTTTTTGGCTGGCTTGTTCCCACAACCTACAAAGCAATCGATTCATTAAAGGTGGCGAAAGCCATGGTGCATTTTGCCATGCAGAATCAGGTTGGGGTGTTCATCCACGAATCAAAGGAGCTTCAAGCATTTTAAGAAATGATCGCTGTTATTCAACGGGTTTCTTCGGCATCGGTTGAGATTGAAGGAGCTATCAAATCAAAAATCGGTAAAGGATTACTTATTCTGGTAGGAATTGAAGATGCCGATAGTCAGGAAGACCTGGAATGGCTCAGCAACAAAATCGTAAACCTGCGCATTTTCGATGATGCCGAGGGGGTGATGAACATCAGCGTGAAGGATGTGGGAGGCGATATACTGGTGGTGAGCCAGTTTACCCTGCATGCCAGTACAAAAAAGGGCAACAGGCCTTCGTATATCAAGGCATCCAAACCCGACT
>JBBINY010000084.1:0-6507 GCA_037443645.1 Cytophagales bacterium | reverse complement strand
TTTTTTTATGCATATTAATTAAAGAGCAAGGTCGGGGGTTCCCCCGATAGCTATCGGGGCTCAGCTCCCACTACAAAGCAGTCGACCGGAAAGGGCGACTGCTTTTTTTTATGCATATTAATTAAAGAGCAAGGTCGGGGGTTCCCCCGATAGCTATCGGGGCTCAGCTCCCACTACAAAGCAGTCGACCGGAAAAGACGACTGCTTTTTTTTCGTGTAGGTTAATTGAAGAGCAAGGTAGGGGCTCAGTTCTCACAAATTCCTGACGGAAGCGCCAGGAATTCTTGTTTTCAGCCCATTTGATTTTTTTCAACAAACTCTCTGAAGGTTTTCCGGTATGAATCGCTTATCGGCAACAGGGCTGGTCCAATCTGCACCTCGTTTTTGTGTATCGTATCTATGGCCTTAATGCTAATGATGTATGAGTTGTGTATACGGATGAACGTATCGGCAGGCAGTTGCTCCTCCAGGTTTTTCATCCGTTGCAGGGTGGTAATCTTTTGCTGCCGGGTATGAATGGTAACATAATCCTTCAGTCCTTCCACATACAGAATATCGTCAAATAAAATTTTTACCAGCTTAGTGCCGTCCTTTACAAAAACAAATCGTTGATGCTGACCCCCCTCCGATGCCGGTAATGTCTGCTGAGGAGCAGGACTTGAAAGCCGGGCACCAGCCTTTTCAACAGCTTTGAGAAACCGTTCGAACGTAACCGGCTTCAACAGGTAATCCACCACATCCAATTCATAACCCTCCAGCGCGTATTCAGAATAGGCCGTTGTAAAAATTACAAGTGGTTTTTTGGGAAGAATTTTGAGTAATGTTATGCCAGTGATTTCCGGCATTTGAATGTCAAGAAAAATAAGGTCAACTGGTTTTTTCTTAAGCGCCTCCATGGCCTGCATGGCATTGGGGCATGCATCCACCAGGTTCAGGTAGGGCACTTTTTTAACATACTCCACCATCAGGTTGCGGGCCAGGGGCTCGTCTTCTACAATCAGGCAATCGATTTTTATCAATTCAGCGTAATGTTGAGTTGCACGGAATACCGATCGGGTTTATCCTCAATTTTCAATGCGTATTGTCCGGGGTAACTCAACTCCAGCCTGCGCTGCACATTCTGTAATCCAATTCCTGACTTTCCTTCTCTGGTGTCATTTGCCGGAGGGAGTTTACTGTTCTCCACAACATAGGTACACTGGTTGCCATTCAATTTAATGGAAACATTTACCCAGGCTTCGGCACTATGGTTGTTCACCCCGTGTTTAAATGCGTTCTCCAGAAAGGTAATAAAAATGAGTGGGGCAATTTGCTGATTTTCGGTTTTTCCCTCAATATCAAACCGGATAGGAACCTGGCTGTTGAGACGCAACTGCTCCAGGCCAATGTAATTTTTCATGTATTCGATCTCCTTGTTAAGGGGCACTTTGGCATGGTTGGAGTCGTAAATCATGTACCGCATCATTTGCGACAGCTTCTCAATAACTGTGGTGGTGTTTTCCGATTTAGAGAAAGCCAGGTAATAGAGATTGTTAAGCGTATTGAAAAGGAAGTGAGGGTTGATCTGGGCTTTCAGGAAATTCAGTTCAGCTGTTAGGCGTTCGTTTTCGATTGCCTTCTTTTTAGCTTCGAGTTCAAACCAATCGGCAGCAAAACGGAGCATGCTTACAAATACAGTGATGAACAGGTTGATAGCCACCACCTGAACTATAAACATGGTCGAGTGGAAATAGTCGGCCCGAGGTGACCCCTCCACCATTTGTCGTTGCACATAAATTCTTAAAAATACGAGCGCTCCAAAAAGAATTGCAAATTCAACCACGTAACGCCACACATTTTTGTTTCGGATAAATCGTGGCAGTAACAGAAAGTAATTCAGGTAGGCAATGGCAAACGTGAAAAGGAATTGCACCCCTGCAAACGACAGTGCACTGTTCCAATCGTAGCCCCTGCGTTGCTGATAGAAACTGATCTGGTACAGGTTAAAGGAAAGGTATATGCACCAAAAGATGATGTGCAGCAGGGTTAGCCGATGTCGTTGAAAAAGTGTTTGCATGGTATACTTCGTAAGAACGTACAAAATTAGACGGTGGAGGTTCACGCTGTAGAAGAGATTCCTTCTATTCGACCAATGGGCCTAATTAATCGATTGCTCCTGCAGAAAAAAATGATGGGCAATTTAGCCCGTTTGTCGAATCATTTCGGCCGACTGTCTAATAGATCCGGATTTACAAAACAATCCCGGCAGTTTTGTAGTCTGTAAATAGGATAAACCACGTTTTAATAAGCAGTAACAATAATGAAGCGTATTTTTTTGTTTTCAGTCGGGCTTTTCTTTTTAACGGGCCTTCAGGCCCAGGTTGAGAAACCAAAGGGAAATCATAAGATAACCGGAGTGGTTATTGATGCAGGCACCAAACAGCCCGTTGAATTTGCCACCATTGCCCTAATAGATGCCGATGGGAAACTCATGGATGGGGCTGTTGCTGACGACAAAGGGAAGTTTACAATTACCAAACTGGCTGCAGGCAATTTTACCGTTAACATTTCCTTTATCGGATACGAAACCCAAACCGTGGCGGTAACCATCGATAAGAAGGATGTTGACCTTGGCCAGATTGCCTTTAAAGAGGAAGCCTCGGTTCTGAATGAAGTGGTGGTTGAGGGCCAGCGGGCATTGATTGAGGAGCGTGTTGACCGTACGGTTTATAATGCAGAGAATGATGCTACTACAAAAGGGGGCGATGCTACCGATGTGTTGCGCAGGGTCCCCATGCTGAATGTTGACCTTGACGGGAATGTATCCTTACGTGGAAATTCGAACATCCAGGTACTCATTAACAACAAACCTTCCACCATTACGGCCAGCAGTGTGGCCGATGCGTTGAAGCAAATACCGGCCGATCAGATTAAGTCGGTAGAAGTGATCACTTCGCCATCAGCAAAGTATGATGCCGAGGGTTCGTCCGGGATCATTAATATCATCACAAAGAAGAATACGCTCGAAGGGCTAACCCTTAATGTGGATGCCGGAGTGGGCTATCGTGGATCGAACCTCGGAATGAATGGTGCCTACCGGAAGGGTAAAATGGGTTTTTCCCTGGGCGGCTTTGGACGCGCCAACTACAATAACACAGGTAGTTTTGAGAATCTTCAGGTTACCCAGGATACTATCCTTAATATCCAGCGGGCTGATACCCGCAACAATAACTTGTTTGGCCGTTACACCCTGGGGTGGGACTATGATATAGACAAGCATAATTACCTGGCAGCTTCGGTAAGGTACGGCCTGAGAAATGGTACCAGCTACCAGGATAACCTGGAAACACTGTCGCTTGTAAACGGCATTCAAACCCGGTACGATCGGGCCAATGTGAACACGGTTGACAACTCAGGAACTGTTGACCTAAGCCTGGATTATACCCGCACGTTCGAAAAGCCATCAAAGGAATTTAGCATTTCAACCCAGTACAGTTTGAATGATCGCACCAACGACTTTACAAACGTTTCCTATGACGACAACGACATTATTGATTTAAGACGCAGAAACGACAACAAAAGCTTCAACCAGGAAATAACAGTACAGGCTGATTACCAAACACCCATCGGAAACAAGCAATTGATTGAAGTGGGCGCCAAAGAGATCATCCGGAGGGTGTCGAGCGATTACCAGAGTTACCGGGCTGTTGGTCCTGACGGGGACTATGTACCCGAAACCTCTGCCAATGCAGGTAATGTCTTCAACTACAATCAGGATGTAACGGCAGGTTATGTTTCGTACACAGCAACACTTCCTAAGTCCTATAGCTTGAAGGCCGGAGGCCGGTACGAGTACACCCGCATTGATGCCAACTTTCAGAATGATCCCGAAAATCCTGATCTGGCCGATAAGGAAATTCCTTCTTATGGTGTATTTGTTCCCAGCGTTAACCTTTCAAAAAGACTCAAGAATAACAACACGGTTAAGGCAGCTTATAACCGCAGAATCAGACGGCCATCCATTCAGTTTTTGAATCCGAACATTCAAAATCCTAACCCGCTATTCCTCAATATTGGTAACCCTTATCTTGATCCGGAGTTGACGGATAACTATGAACTTTCCTACAGTGCCAACATCAAAAGCACCTACCTGAATTTTACCACCTTCTTCC
The DNA here is from genome assembly GCA_037443645.1 of Cytophagales bacterium. Taxonomy (GTDB): domain Bacteria; phylum Bacteroidota; class Bacteroidia; order Cytophagales; family Cyclobacteriaceae; genus UBA2336. The sequence goes on along the minus strand of JBBINY010000084.1, from coordinate 2,356 downwards.
GAAATACAACCGATGGCATACAAGGAGTAAGGCAGGCTAAAGGTGACACCATTATTACAACCTATCAGAACATAGGCGAGGAAAAGGCTGTAGGGCTAAGTGTTTTTGGAAATGTAATGGTGGGCAAACTTACCCTGGGTGGCGGAGGAGACGTCTATTATACCCAACTGAATAATAATGTTCCCAATCCGCTGTATGCGGCCAACAACGAAGGGTGGGTTGCCAGTGGAAGGATGTTCGGCAATTACAAACTTTCCGATAAGTGGTCGTTGCAGGCTTTTGGATTTTACCGGGGCCGGCAGGTAAACCTGCAGGGTTACCAGGGTGGCTTTGGTACCTACAGCCTGGCAATACGAAAAGAGTTTAAGGATAAAAAAGGTGGCTTTGGAATCGGCCTGGAAAACTTTTTTACCCCTCAGTTCAGAATTAAGGGCGTCACCGAATCACCTACCATTAATCAAACCAATGTTAATGTGCGCGATATGTTCAGCGTTCGCATAAACTTCAATTACCGCATTGGCAAGATGAGCTATGACAACCAGCCCCGCAGAAGGCGCTCGGTGAATAACGATGACCTGAAGGAAAGTGGCGGAGGCGATATGGATGGGGGCACGCCTCAGGGTCAGGCTCAAAACGGCCAGCAGCGTGCCGGTGGATTTACGGGTGCCGGCCGTTCGGTTACACAGCCCGTGAAAAAAGAAGCTTCGCCTGCCGATTCAACGCTCACACCTGTTGATGCAACCGGAAACTGGACATATACCGTAGAGGGCGGGCAACAATCATCCGGAGGGAGATTTACCATAACCAACACCGATGGCAAGTGGGGCGGTACTATTAAGAGCGACCGCATGCCGCAAGAAGTTGCCCTTACATCGGTAGCTGTAAACGGAAACAACATTGTATATACTTACGTGATGAATTTTGGAGGAAATGAAGTAACCATAACCGTTGATGCCAACATTACAGACGATTCGCTGGAGGGGACAATGAGTTTCGGGCAGTTTAGAACCCTTCCGGTCAAGGCCACGCGGAACAAGGAATAATTCTGTATGGGTTAGGTTTACGGTGATCCCGCACGTTGCGGGATTTTTTTTAACGCCTGTGAATTTTTATGGCTATATTCCTGCCATGCCCCTGCATGATGGCAAGATTGATCCAACTCAATGCGAATTTTTCAAGCAACTCAACGTTGTCGTCACCCCCAAAGTCCCAGCATTCAGCAAAGCCGATGTCTTTTGATAATTGTTTTGCAATAGTTTTAGCTTCAGCATTGCTACCTGCACAAAACATATCAATTCCCCCAACTTCTGGATATACTGGGTTTATCATGTTTTCAAAACCGGTTGAGTTAAAGCACTTCACTACTTTTTTGGATCCGCTTATGGCCTTAATGGCATGGTATGCCGTAGGGAAGGGCTCAGGCCTGATGCGAACTGAATTCGTGGTGTCAATCACGATTTTGTTCTTCAAGTCACTCATTTCGGGGAGCAGTTGAAGAACAGCTTCGGGTGGCGTTGTAACAATAATTACATCAGCATCCCGGTATGCGTCAGCAACTGTTTGAAAATTGGCGCCTTTAACCATTTGAGCTGCCTTTTCTGATTTGGCCGACTCAGGATTACGTACACCAAATGCAATGTGATGACCAGCCCGATGAAGTCCGGCTCCCAATGCCGAGCCAACATTTCCTGAACCGATTATCGAAATTTTCATTTTGTGGATGGTTTAATTACAGGAAAGATAAAGAGCAAAGGAATAACGGCATACACAAACCGGCCGTAAAATGGGTTAATCCACGATAGCCATGCACCAATGAGATAAAGCATCGGGCCGAAAAGCACAGATTTGACCAACGCCCTGCTCAGTTCATGATTACTAATTCCTGATTTTAGAATGGAAGGATTTGATTTCAGGTACCAGCGTATCAGCACAAAGGCCAGCGCACTCAACGCCAGAACAACACCAAAGAATACAGTCGCGAGCCGATTATCGGAATAGTCACCCAGCAATGCTGTAGGAAAGGGAATGAAAGAGGCCCACAACAGCAAGTTGGCATTGAGCCAGAAAAACTTAGGATTAACCCGTTCAACCAGTTCCAGTACACGGTGGTGATTTACCCAAATCACTGCGATAATCAAAAAACTTATTATCCAGCTGAAAAATTTGGGTAGCAATGCAATCAGTGCATTATGCAGTTCTTCGACTGAATGGTGCGACTCAATATGCGGTACTTTTATTTCAAGCACCAGTAAGGTGATAATGATTGCAAATACACCATCGCTAAATGCTTCCAGTCTGGTCTTACTGATCAGTTGCATGAGTGTTATTGAAATACTTTTCTCAGAAAAATGCCGAT
>JBBINY010000083.1:0-6924 GCA_037443645.1 Cytophagales bacterium | reverse complement strand
CTTTTGTTCAGCAAGTTTGTGGCTGATGTTATGCTTCGTCTTGTGCTTACGGTAATTGGTGTGGCCTCTATTATGGTGATTCTTTCGCCTGTTGATTATGCACTGGTAGAACCTTACCGGTTGACGGGGCAGGTACTGGAATGGCGGCAGGTGCGGCTTATCACTCCGTTTGTAAACCTCTACGCTTTGATTTTTCTGGTGGGTGGTGCGGTTTATTCAGCTTACCGGTACAGCAAAAATCCTGAATACAGAAAACGTTTTTTAGGGAATGTTTATATCGCCATTGGTGGATTATTTCCGGGTATTGGCGGATCGTTTACAAAATTCGGGTACACCGAAGTGCTGTATGTAACCGAACTTATTGGCATACTCTTCATCTACTTCGGTTACCGCACCATCCGGGCCGACCGAACGCTATCGGTTTTTAATGCTCAGCTTAACTCGTGAAGAACAAGGGCGATAACAGGAAGCAACAACCCTGCAGCAATGAACCACTTGCCCCGGCCGATTATTCCGTTTTTGCCTTTTAGTACAAATAATCCGGTAATGCTGATGAGGATGAGAAATACCCCGAAAACATCGGAAACCCACTTCCAGCCTTTGAGGCTGTTACGGTGCAGAACGTTGGACTGGTAAAATACCGGTCTTCTTTTGATTTTCTCGTAAAGTCCTTCACCGGTTGAAAGATCAATAAACAGAGAAGCGTTGTCGTAGTAAATTTTTACGCGGTTTTCCGATGGAATGTCGAACACTTTGTACTGTTGTTCGCCCACCAGGGTTCCAAATGAGGTGATCACCTCAGGGGTTAAGGTGTGCGAAGGATAGGAAGGCGAAATCCGGATCTCCTGCTTTTCAATAATAAAGTCCGGGTTCCACTCGTCAACGTGGTTGAGGGCGATGCCGGAAATACAATAGATTATAATAAGCGATGAAAAGAAGTACCCGGCATCGCGATGGGTTACAATGGTTAGTTTCCTGATCTTTCTTGAAAAGCGGGACATCATGGCATTTGTGCCAGCATGGTGTTTGCAAGGTTGTCGGCATATTCACGCGAAATGCGGATGACCCATTGCTCAATAGGTTTGTCGGGTAAAATGGAATCGGCAATGTAAGCTACATCATTTTTTCGCTTGCCGGTTTTGGCGATGCCGTCACCGATGATTTTTACCTGAAACATTTCATCGTGTGCGACCAGCACCGGAACCACCAATGCTTTTTCTTTCTTGCGGAACACGCGGTTAATCGCTACCGTGGTGGAATCCGGATTGTAGTGCGCAACATGTCCGCACCATCCATAAGAAAAGGCCTGTATCCCTGACTTTTTTGCCACGTATTGTCCTACATCCTGCAGAAGTGCCGACCACTCCTTCATGTAGGTAGCATCGCCATAGGCAATCATCACCAGGCCTTCGCGCGCGGGATCTTTGGAAAGCTGTGTGGCCCTGCGCAAAATGTTTTCTTTAAGCATGCCGGAAAAATCAAGCAGGGGTGCAATGTGTACGGTCGCTTTGGGTGTGTACCGCTCGATCTTTTCGATCTTCAACGTTTCGAGCGACTGCGGATCTTCCTTTTTGCCGATGATGGTGGGGATGTCATCAAACGAGTGCGAGCTTACCGTAAGAAATATCGGAACCAGAATCACATCGGTATATCCTTCGCCATCAAACTCCTTCAGCCGGGTGGCAATAGAAGGTTCGTTGTATTCCATAAAGGCGGTTTTGGTTCCTGTAATTTTTCCGTAACCCACAAGGGAATCCTGCACCTTGGCTTCCAGGTCAAGCAGAGCCTGCCGCCAGGTAGCCGACCGCGAACCATGGTTTACCAGCAGTACCCCGATTTTCTTTTCGGATGGTTGGGGCCCATCGCCCGGTTTTCCCGGACTGGTGTTGCAGGCGATTTGAACGATCAGGCAAAAGAAGGCAAACAAGGATACGGTTACGGTTTTCATGGCTGAGGTTAATTTTCAGCCCAAAAATGAAGGGTGAGTCGTGTAAATCCAAGATTTATTTAGAATAATTCTAAATAATACTGATTATCAGTTTCTTAGAACTTACCGAAGAATCCGGAAATATCGAACCATACTTGTTGCGTTACCTGTGAGCCGGATAATTGGCCTGTACCCATTGGTATTCGGCCTGTATTGACTTAACAACTACAGCCTTTTCGCGCGTTGAGCCATCGCGTTGGTCTGTACCGGTTTGCTGAGCGGAAGAACAAGCCAGTGCACTGATGAGGGCCATGAGGGATAGGAAACGGTTCATAAAAATTTGCATCATTCAAGATAAAAAGTTTTTTGCTTCACCCAGTTTTTGAGTCATGCCGAACGCAGTGAGGCATCTTTTCTGAGTTAATGGGTATTAACAAAAGGTCCTTCACTTCGTTCAGTACCACATAAGGAAAGGTCCTTCGCTCCGCTCCTGCCTGGATGCCTCGGCATGTTAACGGTAGGCAAGGCAAGACGACAGTCCGAAACCACTGCGGCCACAAAAACAAGCAGCAGAACAGGTAATGTTCTGCTGCTGCGGCTCTTACTTTTCCTTGCCCATTTTAATCAACCGCTCCACATCGTTGGTTACCGATAAAATCAGCAAGCAGGTAGCGGTGCAAAACACGGGGCTGGTAATGCAATGGTGCCCGTACCAGCTGCCATCATTATTTTGGATAGACACCAGGCGTCCGCTCATGTTTTCGTACCACGTTTTCCAGCTTTGGTCTTTGCCGATGATCATCCCCTCACCGGTTTGCAGGTAGCTTAGAAATTCTTCCCCTCCATTGTTTCCAAACCCGTCCATCACCTCATCGCGTTGTGCCGTTTGCTTGGCTGATTGATACACTTCATAGCTTGTGGCGTAGCGCATCGCATCATCTCTTGAAAATCCGATCTTCTGAAGATTTTCGGCTGAAGGGGGAGCGCTTTGCGGAAGTTTGCCGGTTTGTTTGGCTAGTTCCATTTCTTCCTGCACTCTGCGCGCTTCTTTGGCTGAGGCGCGTGCCGAACCAGAGACAGAATACAATACAATGCCAGCGCCACGGTCTGTTTTTGACTCTCCGGTTTTTGCATCATAGTTTCCTTTCTGAAACTCGCGTGCTTTGCGCAGGGCAGCAGCATCCACATCGGCTCCGTTTGCCTGGGCGGCTTCCAATGCCGTAGTGGCAAACGAGGATTGCAATACACCTGCCCAGCCGTCACCGGACATGCTGCCATCGCTACTTTGGGCACGCTGAATTTTTGCAACGCACAGGTTTTGGCATTTGTTAACCCGGTTATGCAGCGACTGGTCGTGTTTGGTGTAAACCAGGATGTTCGAAAGAAACTGGGAGGTAAGCACAACATCAATATTGGCTCCTAGTTTGGTTTGAATTTGAGTGCCTGTTAGTGATGTGATGTTCAGGCTTTGTGCAGGTGCCGACTCCACAGCTTTCAGCAGGTAGTCAAGCGCCTTGTTCAGTTGCCTTGAGTATTCACCGGTGGTAAGCGTGCTGCCGCTGCGCAAAATAGCCATGGCAACCATGCTGGTAGTGGCCGGATCGGGTTGCACGACATGGGGATCCATAACATCCTGGCGGTAATGACTGCCTGCTCCCCAACCACCATTCTGATTTTGGGCTTTTGCCAACCAGCTCAGGCCTCTTGTTACGGATAGAACAACCCGATCGGGGGTGTGATAGAGAAAGCTTGAATCAGAGTTTTCTTCACCCATTACGGTTCTGAACACGCAGCCTTTTGGAATTTCCCGCAAAGGCTTCCGTTTTGAAGTTTCTTCATGCAGGGTAAATGACACCAATGATAAAACCATGATGCTGAACCCTGCCACAATCGGAATTACTGTTAACCTTTTCATATGCATTGTATTTAGTTACAATGCCTGAGATGCGGATCGGGTAGCAATTTCACATAGGGAAAGAGGAAAATTTTTGTCAAAAGCGTTATTCAGGGAGAAAATGCCTCATTTGTGAAGCCTGATTCAGGCGCTGGTCTCTTTTATAAACACTAAACCAGTTTCTGCGTCTTCATCTTTTCTTTTACGTAGGCCTTAAATTCTGGCGGGTTCACAATGGTTACCTCATCGGCAAGGCCCATCACAAAACGGCCGACTCCCTTAAAATTAAGTACCGGTCCGTTGAACAGGTATGATTTTGTTTCTTCGGTTTCTTCTTTTTCCAGGTAGGGCTGTGCCAGCGGAAATTCTTCGCGCAGCAATACATACGCCCGCAAGCTTAGCCGGAGGGTAACCCATGTTTCCTTCCTGCCACTTATTCCGAATATATCGGTGGAGGTTTTTTCGTGCATCTTCTGGAACTTGTAAGGCTTGTCCAGCACCAACACTTCGCCAATGCGCTCCAGTTTAAAATATTTGCATTGCTTGTCCTTTGTATCCAGGGCCAGCACCGACTGAAAGCCTTCCCCGAACTGAAAGGGTTCCACCAGTCGATCGGTAATTTCCTGGCTGTTGGCCGAGTGGTAGTTTTTCAGAATTACCTGCCGGTTGTTTTCAACCGCTTCTGATAGGGTGCGGAACAGTTTTGCAACTCGCAACTTCAAAAACTGCTCGGGTAATTCCTTTGCTTCGGAGTGAAGGGCCAGTTTTTTGAGGAGGTTCCCGCGAAGGGGATGCCCGCTTGCACCGCTTTGAATAAGTTGGCGAAGGATGCTGATCTCTTCCAGGGTAAACCGGTCTTCGGGATTCTCACCTTCTTCCCGGTGAACGAAATAGCGGCCGTGAAAATCCTGGTCGATCATAAAGCCGATTTCTTCCAAAAGTTTGAAATAGCGGTAAATGGTACGCGGGGTGGTATCCAGTTGCTGAGCCAACTGGTCAACGGTGCGGCCACCGCTTTTCAGCAAACTAATAAGCTGAAAGACACGCAGGATCTTGGCTTGGGGTATCATGCCGCAAGCTACTTAATTGACACAGCCTGACAAAGCTTTCGGGTAGTTTGCCGGTGAAAGAGGATAGCCATAGCGTTACGGATACGGGTTCGGTCAAAAGCCGGACCCGCCCTCTTTTTCAATTTCCACTGGGAGGATTTTTCAATCGGCCCTGTAATTCAGGAATTGAATTTTAATGGAAGGCCTTATCTTGCTTACAGCAAACCCTGCCGTGAGTATGAAAAAGTTTCCTTTATTGATTTTTCTGATAGCGACTTCCACAACCGCCTTCAGCCAGTCGTATGACATAATCATCGCAAACGGAAAAATCATGGATGGTACCGGAAACCCGTGGTTTTATGGCGACATCGGGATTCGCGATGGAAAGGTTTCGGCTATCGGAAAACTGGATACAAAACATGCGGCAAAAGTTATTGACGCCACCGGGCTGATTGTTGCTCCAGGCTTTATTGATGTACATACCCACATTGAGGGCAGTGTGCTGGAGGTTCCAACGGCCGGTAATTTTATTCTGGATGGAGTTACCTCGGTAGTAACCGGTAATTGCGGGGGTTCTGCTGTTGATGTTGGCCGGTTCTTTAACCAGCTGGACAGTGTGAAAACTTCCATTAACGTTGCAACGCTGGTCGGGCACAACAGCGTGCGCAGGGCTGTGCTGGGCGATGAGCAGCGCGATCCGACACCCGATGAACAGGCTGCCATGGTAAATCTGGTTGAGCGGGGAATGAGGGACGGTGCAGTGGGACTGTCCACAGGTCTTATTTATGTACCCGGCACGTACTCTAAAACTGATGAAGTGATCGGGTTGGCTAAAGCGGCAGCCCGCTTCGGGGGTGTATATGCCTCCCATATTCGCGATGAAGGCGACAGGGTAGCGGATGCGATTGAAGAAGCGATTAACATCGGCCGGCAGGCAAAACTTTCTGTGGAGATTTCACACTTTAAAGTGACCTACAAGCCAAATTGGGGTAAGTCGGTATCAACCCTTGCCCAGGTTGAAAGGGCACGCCTGGAGGGAATAGATGTAACCATTGATCAATACCCGTATGTTGCCAGCAGCACAACGCTAAGCACAACCGTACCAAGCTGGGTTTTTGGCGGGGGTCAGGATTCTGTAATGATCCGGTTGAATAATCCGAAAGTACGCCTGAAGATAAAACAGGAAATGGCAGATATGCTGAAGAAGAAGCAATTGAAAAATTTTTCGTATGCCGTGGTTGCACGGTATGCACCCGACAGCACCTATAACGGAAAAAATATTTCTGAAATTAACCGGCTTCGTGGCCGCAAGACCAAACCGCTGGAAGAAGCCGAAACTATCCTTGAATTGATTGCTTCGACCGAGCGGGTTCAGATGGTGTACTTTAGCATGAATGAGGATGATTTGCGCAGAATATTGCAGTACCCTAATAACATGTTTGCTTCGGATGCCGGCATCAACAAGTACGGAGCCGGCATGCCGCACCCCAGGGCATACGGTACTAATGGCCGTGTGCTGGGCTTGTATGTTCGGGATCTTAAACTAATCAGGCTGGAAGAAGCCATTCGAAGGATGACCTCCTTGCCGGCCTCAAAGTTTAACCTCCGCGACCGGGGCTTGCTGCGTGAAGGCATGGCTGCCGATGTGGTTGTATTTGACGAGAAAACGGTAGGCGACCGGGCCACCTATGAGCGACTGCTGGCCGGTGCGCGTGCGGGCGGTGCCGAGGGCGGCTATTTCAGCCGCGCGGCAGAGCACGCGGACGAGGCCATGCTCCCGCGATTCGGCGCGGACTTCCTGCCGATCACAACCTCCTTCCTCTGGCTGCCCGACGGCTCGCGCCAGTTCGATCCGCAGCCGTTCCCCCTCGAACCGGCGCATTACGCCGGCCGCTACTCGGTGACGGTATTGCCGGCCTTCGTGCTGCGCTTGCAGCAGCCGGACCTGCCGGAACTCGCGGACTTGCAGGCCCTGCTCCAGTCGCTCGCGCCCGGCGAGCCGCTGGCGCACTTCGCCCCGCGTCCGTGGCGGCTGGCTGGCCCGGAAATCCGCA
>JBBINY010000082.1:0-6931 GCA_037443645.1 Cytophagales bacterium | reverse complement strand
GAGAAGGGGGCCGACTGGCAAACGTTATTGAATGCGCATCAGGCCAGGGGAGGAGAGCCCGCAAAAAATTCTGCACCGCCTGCTTCATCGCCATCTAAACCAACATCGCAGATAAGTTCGGTACCGGACTCTGCGGCAACAACCAATGGAAGAATAAAGGCATCACCGCTTGCAAAAAAAATGGCCAGCGAGCGGGGTTACGATATCGCCAAAATTCAAGGCACGGGCGATCAGGGGAGAATAACCAGGCGTGATGTTGAAAACTACAAGCCTGCAAGCGAAGCTTCTGCTAAGGCAATGGCACCGGTAGTGCTTCCCAGGGTGGTGGGCCAGGAAAGTTTCGAGGAGGTGCCGGTTTCTCAAATGCGCAAAACCATTGCCCGCAGGTTATCTGAAAGCAAATTTACCGCACCGCACTTTTACCTTACCATGGAGATTAACATGGATAAAGCCGTTGAAGCGCGCAAAAGCATCAATGAAGTAAGCCCGGTAAAAGTTTCGTTTAATGATATGGTGCTTAAGGCCGTGGCAGCGGCCTTGCGCCAGCATCCGGACGTTAATGTTTCGTGGCTCGGTGAAAAAATCAGAAAGAACCACCACATTCACATCGGTGTGGCAGTGGCGGTGAAAGATGGGCTGGTTGTTCCTGTCGTCCGGTTTGCTGATAATAAGTCGCTCTCACACATTGCCGTTGAGGTTAAAGATCTGGCGCAAAAAGCGCAAGACAAAAAGCTTCAGCCCAGCGACTGGGAGGGAAGCACGTTTACGATTTCCAACCTGGGAATGTTTGGTATTGAAGAATTCACAGCCATTATCAATCCTCCGGATGCCTGCATTCTTGCCGTTGGCGGAATAAAGGAAACGGCCGTTGTACGAAATGGGCAGCTTGTTCCGGGCAATGTTATGAAAGTAACCATGTCGTGCGATCACCGGGCCGTGGATGGCGCAGTGGGTGCTGCGTTCCTGAAAACATTAAAGGGATTACTGGAAGATCCTGTAAGGATTTTGATCTGACGGTCATTCATGTCCCTTAGTTCATACTACCCATGACGAAGATACATTCTACCACGGTAATTGCCGTAAAACATAACGGCCAGGTAGCCATTGGTGCCGATGGCCAGGCCACCATGAATAACTATGTGGCTAAAGGCAACGTAAAAAAGATACGCAAGCTGATGGAGGGAAAAGTGATTGCCGGATTTGCCGGTTCTACAGCCGATGCCTTTACGTTGCTGGAGCGTTTTGAAGAAAAACTGAACAGCTATGGCGGCAACATGAAACGAGCTGCCATTGAACTGGCAAAAGACTGGCGGATGGATCGTTACCTGCGCAGGCTGGAGTCCATGCTGATAACCATCAGCAAAGATGAAGTGTTGATTTTGTCGGGTACGGGCGATGTGCTTGAGCCCGATAATGAAGTGGCATCCATTGGCTCAGGCGCTATGTATGCACAATCCGCTGCCCTTGCATTGAAAAAGCACGCTCCGAAACTTACAGCTGAAGAAATCGTGCGGGAGAGCCTGACCATTGCAGCAGACATCTGTATTTATACGAATCACAATGTGGTGATCGAAAAACTTCCTTAAGGTATCCTTTTTCCAGGTATAACTGCGCCATTTTGGTAAAGCACCAGTTTGGATACCTGCCCGTTTTCATCGCGAACAAATTCAACCTGGGCATTTACAACCTTTAAATAAAATTTTGAATCTGTTTCAGCATAGATTGAGGCTTTGGGTTGATTAGTGGCCTGTAACATGAGTTGACCTCCTTCGTAACTTATTGTAAGTACAAAAGTCGGGGCAACTTCGTACCTGCCTACATATTCTTTTAGCACTTCTTCGGAAACTGGATGAGGTTTCTTTAATTCTTTGAGATCGTATACATTGTTCAGCAGGTGAAAGCCCAGGTCGTCAGCACCGGTGTTGGAATTGGTAAGCACTACGACTGCCTTGTTTTTGGTTACGGAAAACCCGGCAAATGAGCGGAAGCCCCCCGTACCCCCGTTGTGCCATACAATGTCTTCATCGCGGATGTGCCATCCGTACCCGATTTTCATTTTGCCTGCATCTTTTCTGGGGGTATGTGTTAGCGCCATGGCCTGATCGAGTGGAGTGGTGTTTGATTTTGCGCGCAGGTTGGCCACCAGGTAAGTCATCATATCCTCAGCATTCGAAATCAGCCCGCCTGCCCCTGTCAGTACGCTTTCATTATTCCATGTCCACGCTTTTACCGGCTGAATGCCCGAATAGCCTGTTGCAAGTTGCAGATCAGTTCGCTGCCCGCTCACAAAGGTGTGATTCATCTTAAGCTGGTTGAGTATGAGTTGATCGACCAGCACAGCGTAAGGCTTTTTACCAATTCGCGAGAGAATATAACCCAGCATACCCATGCCCAAATTGGAATATTCATATTGTGACCCGGGGTCACGGGGTAATTCGCAATGGTTTATGAATCCGGCAAGCTCAGTTTCGGTATAGTCTACGTAAGGATTCTCAGGGTCGGAAGGCGCAAAGTTCATTGGCATGCGGGGCAACCCCGAATGGGCTGTTGCCAGGTGCTCCAGGGTTATTGCCATTCCGTTTTTCTCCGGAAGCACCATGTTGCCCGGAAGGTAGCGTTGCGCCTCGTCAGAGAGAGACAGTTTCTTCTGGACTTGCATCTGAGCGGCCATTTCGGTAGTGAACGTTTTGGTAATGGAACCGATTTCAAAGAGTGTTTTTGAACTTATCGGCTCTTTTGTTTGCACATTAGCTGCGCCAAACGTGTAATAGGTTGTCTTTCCATTCTCGTAAATCCCAACAGCAATGCCGGGTGTTTCCTGGAACTCCACCCGTTGCCGGATTTTTTCTTCGATATTTTGTGCCCATGAAAGGAAAGGGAGGATGAGCAGCAGAGGGCCGACTATTTTTTTCATACTGATGTCATTTAGAATTTTCTATGGATTGAATAATGATTTCACACGACTCGCGGATTTGTTCATCCGTTATGGTTAGCGGAGGAGCAATCCGGAAACTGTTGGGGTGAGATAGAAACCAGTAACAGATAACGCCTTTTTCTTTTGCGGAATTCACAATCCGGTTAACCCGCTCGGCCGAATCAAAATCAATGGCAAACATTAACCCGATACGCCTTATCTCTTTAATGGCTGGATGGTTCAGCAGCTCTTCAAATCGTTTCCCTTTTTCCTCCACTCCGGCCAGGATGTTTTCTTCTTCCAGCACTTCCAGTGTAGCCAATGCCGAGGCACAGCACACCGGGTTGCCGCCAAACGTAGTGATGTGCCCAAGCGGAGGATCGTTCGTTAATGAGTTCATTATTTTTTTATCGGAAATAAAAGCTCCGATGGGCAGTCCTCCGCCAAACGCTTTGCCAATGGTGATGATATCGGGTACGATGCCAAACTGCTCAAAAGCAAACAGGGTTCCTGTCCGGCCCATGCCGCATTGAATTTCATCCAGGATAAGCAACGCTCCGGTTTCCGTGCAGCGCCAGCGTAATGCCTGCATGTAATCGCGTGAAGGAATGCGAACACCCGCATCGCCCTGAATGGTCTCCATTATTACGCATGCCGTTCGCTCAGTAATCTGATCCAGGTCTGCGGGTTCATTAAAATGAATAAATCGTACATCGGGGAGCAATGGCCGAAAGGCATATTTTTTTTGTTCATTTCCCGAAACACTTAACGATCCATGCGTGCTGCCGTGGTACGATTTATAAAATGAAACGACTTCTGTTCTTCCGGTAAATCGTTTAGCCAGTTTCAGCGCCCCTTCGTTGGCTTCCGTTCCGGAGTTAACAAAGTAACAGCAGTTAAGGGTTGCCGGTAGCAGGCCGGTGAGTTTTTCGGCCAGTTTGTTTGATGGTGCCTGGATGTACTCGCCAAATACCATTACATGCAGGTGCTTATCAAGTTGATCTTTGATAGCCTGAACCACTTTCGGGTGGCGGTGGCCGAGGTTGCTTACACCTATACCCGAAATCAGGTCGGTATAGCGTTTGCCATCCGGTGAATACAAATAAATTCCTTCAGCACGTTCAACAGAAATCAAGAAAGGGGAGTCGGTAGTTTGTGCAATCCGGTTAAGAAAAGTGTCCGCATTGAAGTCCATAGTCCAAAACTATGAATTACATGGTGGAACTAAAATCAGTGCAGGATCTCAAAAATTTATTCCAGCCATTTCGCACCGGTTCGATTAAAGCAGTCGGAGTGGTGAATTATTGAGTAATAAATAACGTTGTTCCGGTTGTTCCCCGACTATTGGCAGGCTCCCTCGCCATGACGCACTTTTTATTTTTGAAATAGCTTCTGGTTAAGGACATTGAATCAGATTGTCGGGGCCGTGGCCTTTCTGAGTATATCCTGATTGAATCCGGAAATGACCCATTTTTTGAGGTCCTTGTTTGCAAATACAGCCTTGCGGTCTATCTTTGCAACTCTTTTTTGGAGACGGCCCGTTCGTCTAGGGGTTAGGACATCAGATTTTCATTCTGGTAACAGGGGTTCGATTCCCCTACGGGCTACTGAAAAAACGAAACCGCTGACCATCTCTGGTCAGCGGTTTTTTTTTGTTTAACCTCATTAGAAAGAACGAAGACAATTTTTTTCTGCGATTCATCTGAAATATAATCATTGCCATAAAAAGTAGTCTGTTGTTATCACGCCTCAATAGAGTATCAGTTGATTTTGCCACCTGCGAGGTATACTCTATCTTTCAAAAACCATCAACATAAATTCGTCATGCAGGACCTGATCGACAAACTGCTCACCAACCCCCTTTACCTCAGCATCGCAGTGGTGCTTGTCCTGGTGCTGTTATATTCATTGTTTAAGCGCATCGTGAAACTCATTCTTATCCTGGTTGTTGCCCTCATTCTCTTCCTGGCCTATGTGCACTATACCGGCAATTCGGTGAAGGATCAGATTGAACGGATGATTAAGTAATCCAGTGCCCTGTTTTATACGTAAAACAGCCAGACGTATCCGATTTCTGTTATCAATTACGCATGCGTAAAGTACTCCAGCCGGAAAAAGGAAACCGGAAAAAGTTCAAAGCCACCTTCGTTCGCTTGGGCAAAAAGACCAGTTACAAAGGCTATTCCGAAGAGACGGTTCTGTTATCCGCTATCGTGGATGCTGAAACCGGTGAACCCATGACCGACCACCTGTGGTTCAGCTATACGAAAGGCTTTCAGCAGCTCGCGCTTGCCCCCGGCATGCGCATTGAATTTGAAGCCCGTGTGAAGGAGTACAAAAAAGGATATGTCCGCAAAGGATTAAACACAAAGCGATCCTCCGATTATAAGCTCAGCCATCCCACCAAAATCAAACGGGCCGGTTAACAAATACAAAGTTGTTCATCACTTCTGACAGAAGTCGTCAGCCGTTTTTGTTTACTTTCGCGCATGGCTTTATTTGTCGCCTCACTGAATTCTGGAAGCAACGGCAACTGCTACTACGTTGGCAGCCAGCATGAGGCGGTATTGATTGATGCAGGCCTTTCCTGCCGCGAAACAGAAATGCGCATGAAACGCCTCAACCTCTCCATGAACAAGGTGAAGGCCATTTTTATTTCACACGAACACAGCGACCACATCAGCGGCATTGCCGGCATCACTAAAAAATACAAGGTACCGGTGTACATCACCCCGGCCACGCGGCAACATCATACCCTGCGTGTGAAAGACAATTTGATTGTTCCGTTCAAAGCGCATAAACCCACCAACATCGGACAACTTACTGTCACCGGCTTCCCCAAGTTTCATGATGCCCGCGATCCGCACAGCTTCATCATCGCCAATGAAACGGTAAAGGTGGGCGTGTTCACCGATATCGGTGTTGCCTGCGAGCATGTCGTTCATCATTTTAAGCAATGCCATGCAGCCTTCCTGGAAGCCAACTACGATGAGTATATGCTGGAAACAGGACCTTATCCGCTTCCATTAAAAAACAGGATCCGGAGCAACACCGGTCACCTGTCGAATGCACAGGCGCTGGAGCTGTTCAGAAAATACCGGCCTGCATTTATGAGTCATCTGTTTTTGTCGCACATCTCCAAAGAGAACAACTCCCCGGCATTGGTGGAGAAGATTTTTAAACCGGTGGCCGGAGACACGAACATCATTATTGCCACCAGGTATCGTGAGACCAACGTGTATTCCATCCATGCACAGCCAGTAGCGAAGGAGGTTCAGCTCAGCTTGTTTCAGGTCTGACCGGAATGCGTCTGGCTTCAGCTGATTTTCAGCTTCCCGCTGTTTAACCCGGTAACCACCGTCACCACGTTCGAACCCGGTATAATCCATCCCGATCATGACTTGCTCTTCGGTGAAGTTGCGTTCGAGTGCAGCATTGACATAGAGGCATACATCAGCAACCGTCATACACCGGAGAATACTGGGCCGGAACAGTTTGCGAAGGCTGTGACATAATTCCATATCCAAAGATAACCTGCTTGCCGTACAGGACTGTCAGAAAAAACTGTTTCATCAAACAAGCCATTCCGTGATTATTTTTGCACCTTATCGAAACCTGATATGGATTCTCTTCAACTGAAAATACTGGAAACGGTGCTGGTCATCGTGGGCCTGATTTTGCTCAGCCTGATCAGCAAAGGAACACTTTACCGGATCGGAAACCGGTATCGGCTGCAGAAGGAACGCACGGTGTTTACCGTTAAGCTGATCAGCATCGGTCTCTATACCGCGGCCGGGGTGACGCTGCTGTTTATCTGGGGTGTCGACCAGAACGAGCTGGTGGTATTCCTGTCATCGTTCATCGCCATCCTGGGTATTGCGCTGTTTGCCCAGTGGTCGATGCTCTCCAACGTCACGGCCAGCATCCTTCTGTTCGTCAGCCACCCGGCCAAGGTGGGGGATACCATCAGCATCCTCGACAAAGACTTTCCGCTGACGGGAAAAATCACCGACATCG
>JBBINY010000081.1:0-7006 GCA_037443645.1 Cytophagales bacterium | reverse complement strand
TATATAGTGCCAATACAAAGCATCCGTTGTACCAGGAAGTAAAAAGCCTGGTGCACAAGTACCTGGGCATTGATAAAATCATTGACAATGTGGTGCACAAGGTGCTGAGTCGGCTGGGTAAACTGGAAACTGCCTTCATCACAGGCGATTATGCTGAAGGCCGTGACAGCGGCATTATTGACCTCGTTCTCGTTGGCGAGCTCGATCAGGCTTACTTGCGTGAGTGCGTCAGTAAAGTTGAAAAACTGATAAACCGGAAAGTGCGCACCCTGGTGCTTTCGCCTGATGAATTCAAGAATACAAAGTCAACCCTTAACCCCGACAAAGCCCTGTTGCTTTGGAAGGAATAAGGTCGAAGACTTTTTTATAACAGGCCTGCTCATCCCGGTATATGGGACTGAGGAGGCGGAGCTGTGGTAAGTCGGGGCTATTTCTAATTTTTCTATTTTTGTAAGATGTCATTATCTCAACGGGCCAAACTCATACTATACGTCCTTTTTATTCTTGTGCACCTAAGCGCATGTGTTACCAATAAAAAGTACGTCTACCTTCAGAAGAGTGATGTGAACGAAGTCAATTTACCGAAAGACAGCATCATACGCGTGTACGAAGTTCAATCGTACGACTACCGTATTCAACCTGAGGATAATCTTTCAGTTATTTTTCACAGCCTGACCCCGGAGGAATACGATATCTTTAATAGAAGTTCGGGAGGTATGACCAACATGAACCAGAATATGATGCAGGGTAACGCACTTATAATTGGAGAGTTGGTTGATCCGAATGGTGAAATCACCTACCCGGTGATTGGTAAAGTAAAGGTGGCGGGATTAACTGTTTATGAAGCGCAACAGAAACTGCAGGAGCTTGCAGACCTGTACCTCAAAGATCCGGTTGTGAAGGTAAGGCTCATCAACTTCCGGTTTACCATCCTGGGTGAAGCTAACCAGGAAGGTACGGTTGTTCTTGCCAATAACAGGGTAAGTATTATAGAAGCTATCGGATTGGCAGGGGGGTTAACCGATTTGGCCGACAAAAGAAATATTAAATTAATTCGCCAAGTGAATGGCCAGGCAGAAGTGAGGTACATCGATTTGCTAGACGAAGATTTTATTAACAAACCCGAGTATTTTATTTACCAGAACGATATTTTGATTGTGCCAGCGCTGAGGCAGCGGCCGTATAGGAAATATTTTGGACAAAATCTCAGCCTGATCATCTCGTCTTTGTCCTTATTGCTTATTACCCTTACTCTGATTAATACGAATTCTAACTGATGGCGGACTCCTTCTTCACACAAGACTCCCAGCAAACACCCCATGGATATACACTCGATTTCAAGCGGGTGTTATCGAGGGCCATCCGTTTCTGGTATGTGGTGGTTATCTTTCTCGGTGCTGCTCTTGTAATCGCTTTCTATCAAAACCGGTATGCCCCGCGGGTGTACACGGTAACTGCCTCCATCCTGATCAGGGAGACACAGGAAATAGGCGGGGCTGAACTGTTGTATAAAAATGCGCTCATTGACCCCTACCGGAATTACCTGAATGAGCCCTATATCATACGATCTTACCCATTGATTGAACGCGTTGTGCGCGACCTCAATTTTCACATCTCCTTTTTACAGGAGGGGTACATTGTAACCAGCGAAACCTACAGCGGGCTTCCGGTTCGTGCTGCCTGGTGCAATGAGGCCGAACTGAAGACCGGGCGTCTTATTTTCAAACTAGTAAGTGACAGCACGTACTCGCTGGCATACTACTCCGAGAAAGGAGAGGGTATTAATCCGGCCGTCTTCCGCCTGGACGATTCCATCAATTATGAAGGTTACCATTTGTGTATTAAGCGCCCACCCGGCAAAAAGGCCACCTCACGTATTGATGTTCCGTATATTCTTGAAATCAGGGATCCGCTGCAGGTTGCCGGCAGTTATGTGTCAAGACTTAAAGTAGAGTGGGCTGCAGTTGGGGCTGGCGTTATCAATCTGTCGATCACCGGGTATACTCCGGATAAAGAAGTGGATTTTCTATCCGCGCTGATCAAAACCTACAGTGAGCTTGACCTTGAAAAAAAGAATGAGGCTGCTTCACGAACGGTTACATTCATCACCAAGCAACTTCGCGACATTAAGGATTCACTTCGTACCGTGGAGTTTCAATTGGAGCGGTTCGGAAACAGCAGCCGGGTGAAAGATATGAGCAGTGAAGCCCAACGCCTGTATCTGAAACTTGAGAACTTTGAGATTCAGCGGGCCGAATTACTCATCCGGCAGAATTACTATGTGTACCTGGAAGAATATTTAGCGAAGGGCGCTGGACGGTGGGACCAGGTGATACTCCCTTCTTCCATGGGCATTACCGATCAGGTGTTGGGTGGCTTGCTCACTAAGATGATTGATTTGCAGGTTGAATTGCGTTTATATGGCGATCCGGAACGTTTGCGTAATCCGCTGCTGCAGGAAAAGGCCGACCGGTTTACACAGATAAAAAAAGATCTGGATGAGGCGCTCCGGGCTTTGCGGGCCACCGATAAGATCAAAATGGATTTCCTTGTGAAGCAACTGTCGGATATTGATAAACAACTAACGCTGCTGCCCGCATCGGAAAGGCAATTGATTGCAGTTCAGCGAAATTATGCGCTCCTCGAAAATCTCTATGTTCTCCTGATGCAAAAACTGTCGGAGGCGAGCATATCCAAAGCAGCGAATACATCGGATATCCAGCTTGTTAATCAGCCCATGCAAGGCGGGGCTATCAGCCCGAAGCCGGGCCAGAATTACGGCATTGCCGTTACCCTGGGCCTGCTTATCCCGTTCGGTTTGTTTGTATTATTTGAAGTGATCAACAACAGGGTTCAAAGCAAGGAAGATATAGAGAAGTCAACCAGCATTCCGTTTATCGGGGGAGTGGGCCATAACATTGCCACAACCAACCTTATTGTAAGCACGAAGCCGAAATCAGGCGTAGCCGAGTCGTTCCGGGCCCTGCGCTCAAACCTGAATTACTTCACCAGCAACGAGACCAAAAAAGTGTTTATGGTCAGCAGTTCCATCAGCGGAGAAGGCAAAACCTTTACCACGATCAACCTGGCTACCGTGTTTGCTTTATCGGGTAAGAAGACACTGATAGTAGGTGCGGACATGAGACGACCTAAAATTTTTCATGATTTCAAGTGCAGCAATGAGATAGGTTTGAGTTCGTATCTGTCGCGCCTGTGCGAATTCCCGGCAACGGTTCAAAAAACCGAAATTGAAAATTTATACCTCGTGAGCGGTGGCCCGGTACCTCCCAACCCCTCGGAGTTGCTGCTTACCGACAGGTTGAATCAGTTTGTAAGCGATGCGCTGCAGGAATTTGATTATGTGTTGATTGATACTCCCCCGTTGGCTTTGGTTACCGATCCGTTTGTTATTTCAAAGTTTGCGCATCACACCGTGTTTGTGGTCCGGCAGAATTACACGCCTAAGGAATTTGTTCGCAGTATTGATGAGTATTACCGGACCGAAAAAATAAAGAACATCAGTATCCTGCTGAACGACATCTATAAATCCGGCCTGGGCTATGGATACGGTGCCGGATATGCCTACCAGTACGGGTATTCGTATGGGTACGGCAGCAAGCGGTCTCGCGGCAATGGGTACTATGACGAGGATTGATCCCTCTGCGCACCTGAATGGACCTAACGGATAAAATTTTTGTTGCCGGGCACCAGGGAATGGTCGGATCGGCCATTCACAGGGCCTTGACGAAGCGCGGATTTACCCGGTTACTTGCCAAGCCAAAAAATGATCTTGACCTCCGAAACCAGCACGCTGTAAATTCATTCTTTGAGTCGGAAAAACCTGCATTCGTCTTTATGGCGGCTGCCAAAGTGGGGGGTATACTGGCGAATAGCCGCTACCGGGCCGACTTCCTTTTTGATAACCTTGCTATTCAAACGAATATCATCCACGCTTCTTTCCAATTCGGTGTGAAGAAACTGCTGTTTCTAGGTTCATCCTGCATCTATCCGAAATTTGCCGATCAGCCCATTAAGGAATCGGCATTGCTTACCGGTCCACTGGAACCAACCAATGAAGCCTATGCCATTGCCAAGATAGCCGGTATAAAACTTTGCCAGGCCTACCGCCACCAGCACCAACGTAATTTTATTTCAGCTATGCCCACCAACCTGTATGGACTCAACGATTCGTACAATCCGGAGAACAGCCATGTATTACCAGCACTGATCAGGCGCTTTCATGAGGCAAAAACAACCGGGAAGCCGGACGTGGTAATCTGGGGAAGCGGTAAGCCGCTTCGGGAGTTCTTGTTTGCAGATGATCTGGCCAATGCCTGTTTGCTTTTAATGGAACACTACAATGACGAAGAGATAATCAATGTAGGTTCTGGTGAGGAAGTTTCCATTCTGCAGGTGGCCGAACACGTTGCCGAAGTGGTGGGGTTTAAAGGAAAAATTGAATTGGATAAGTCTAAGCCGGATGGAACTCCCAGAAAACTTCTGGATTCATCCAGAATTCATCAACTAGGCTTTAAACCGGAAGTGACCCTGCGGAAAGGTATCAGGTTGGCCTACGAGGATTTTTGTAAACGATTTACGATTTGAAAACCGCATTAATTACCGGGGTAACCGGACAGGACGGTGCCTACCTGGCGCGTTACTTGCTCACCAAAGGGTATAAGGTGTATGGCCTGAAGCGGAGATCATCCCTGATCAACACACAACGTATTGACAGCCTGTATGTCGATCCCCATGATAACCCCCGGTTGCGGCTGCTGTATGGCGACCTGACCGATGCCACCAACCTCATCCGGATTATTCAGGACACCCAGCCTGATGAGATCTACAATTTGGGTGCGATGAGTCATGTTCGCGTAAGTTTTGAAATGCCCGAATACACCGCAAATACCGATGCCCTCGGAACCTTGCGCATCCTCGAAGCAGTGCGGTTACTGGGGCTGGCACAACGGGTACGGATTTACCAGGCATCCTCTTCCGAATTGTACGGAAAGGTTAAGGAAACTCCGCAAAATGAACAAACTCCGTTTTATCCCCGATCACCGTACGGGGTTGCAAAACTCTATGCGTACTGGATCACGGTAAACTATCGCGAAGCCTACGGCATGTTTGCCTGTAACGGTATCCTGTTCAATCATGAATCGCCTTTGCGAGGAGAAACCTTTGTAACCCGCAAGATTACACGGGCAGCGGCCCGCATTGTGCTGGGCACACAAAAGAAATTATTTCTTGGCAATCTGGATGCGCGAAGAGACTGGGGCCATGCCAGGGAATATGTAGAGGCGATGTACCTGATGCTGCAACAGCAACAACCCGCTGACTATGTAGTTGCCACAGGGTTAACAGCAACGGTGCGTGAATTTGTTGTTAAGGCGTTTGCTGCGTTGGGTGTTGAAATTGCCTTTAAAGGAGAAGGCCTTCATGAAACCGGTTTTGTAAACCGGGTAACAAGCTCCGAAACAAAATTGCAAACCGGTCAGGAAATCCTTTTTATTGACCCCGCCTATTATCGTCCCACTGAAGTGGATTTGTTACAGGGCGATGCCACCAAAGCCAAACGCGAGCTGGGCTGGAAACCGTCCGTTTCGCTGGATGCTCTAATCAAAGAGATGGTAGAGGAGGATATGATTGGTGCACGCAAAGAACTTCAAATCCGGCAATCACCGGCCTGGTAATCATGGAAACCATCATCAAACCCCAAACCGGTTGGCGTGGAGTAAATGTAAAGGAGTTGATCCGGTACAGGGATCTGCTCTACTTTCTGGTTATCCGGGGCATTAAGGCCAGGTATGCGCAGAGTATACTGGGTGTAGGTTGGGCTGTCATCCAGCCGCTCTTTTCAACACTGGTGTTCACGGTGGTGTTTGGCAACCTGGCCCGGATTGATTCCAATGGCGTTCCATATTTCCTGTTTAGCCTGACGGGGCTGGTTCCATGGACGTATTTTTCAAACACACTCACAGAATCCGCCAACAGTCTGGTAACCAACGCCAACCTGGTAACGAAAGTGTATTTTCCCAGGCTGGTGCTGCCGTTATCCTCCGTATTATCCAAAGGGGTTGACTTTATTATCAGTTTTTTATTGCTGGCAGGTTTTCTGATTGCCTACGGGCGTGTGCCTTCAGCCGACATCATATGGTTGCCGGTGTTGGTGCTTTTCCTTCTCATGTTTTCATTGGGCACCGGCATGCTGTTGTCGGCACTGGCGGTTCAATACCGCGATGTTAAATACGCCCTCACTTTCATGGTGCAACTCCTCATGTACACAGCACCCGTGGTGTATCCAACCACCAATGTACCGGAAGCCTGGCGTGCCTGGTACGCACTTAATCCGATGGTAGGCGTTATCGAAGGGTTCCGCTCTTTTTTTCTGGGAACGATCCCGTTTCCGGTGAGTTGGGTGTTGAGCGGTGGTGCGGTTTCCGTTATCATTTTTTTTACAGGAGTCATGTTCTTCCGGAGAATGGAAAAAGTGTTTGCCGATGTGGTTTGAAACGAGCAGCGGCAATTCCCATTTTGATTTTCAGAGGTGAGCCGGGTAATTGAAGTAGATAAGATAAGCAAGCGGTACCGGCTCGGTACGGCCGAAAACCGGCAGGAAACCCTGGCGGGTACATTGGCAGAATTGATGCGCGCTCCCATCCGCAATTTTAAACGCATTCGCGACCTCTCTTCATTTAGTCGTACTTCAAACTCGGAGTTCTGGGCGCTGCGCGACATTGACTTTAGCGTTCAGCAAGGCGAAGTGCTCGGTATCATCGGGCATAACGGAGCGGGAAAGAGTACGCTGTTGAAAATCATCAGCCGGATTACGGAACCCACTAAAGGTGCAATTGTACTGCAGGGGCGTGTGGCCTCATTGCTCGAGGTGGGTACCGGGTTCCATCCTGAACTTACCGGCCGCGAAAATGTATACATGAACGGCACTATCCTTGGAATGACTAAAAAAGAAATCGATCGGAAGTTTGATGAAATAGTAGATTTTAGT
>JBBINY010000080.1:4595-7066 GCA_037443645.1 Cytophagales bacterium | reverse complement strand
GGCCTCAATGCCTGGCTTACCGCTAAACGGATACTTGCCGTAACCACATCGGTTCGGTATGTTACGCTTGAGCCATTTCCGCTGGAAAAAGTTATTTGGTCGGAATTGAATTATGCAAGGAGTGTTTCTGATGTGGAATTGTTCAAAACCCTCCATGAAGCCGGGTGGGGTAAATCAGTTCAGGTTACTCCTGATTTTGCATTTTATAAAGAACGAATCACCATTCACGATGCGGTCCTGCCGCCAGCAGCATTTGATGTTATCTATTTTGATGCCTTTGCTCCTGACAAACAACCCGAAATGTGGCTGCCCGAAGTGTATGCAAAGATTGTATCGGCAATGAAGCCCGGAGGCACATTCGTTACCTATTGTGCCAAAGGCCAGGTAAAGCGGGATTTAAAGGAAGCCGGTTTTTCCGTTGAAACCTTGCCGGGCCCGCCCGGTAAGCGCGAAATGATCCGTGCGCACCTTCCATAACAGGGTTTATGCATTGAACTTTGAAGGGTGTTGAATTTAGTTTTATCTTCCTCACATAAATCAACCTGTATGAAAACTGCTTTTCTGATTTTATTGATTCCGGCATCTTTGCTGATGGCTCAAAAGGCCTGGACCCCTGCCGGCATGATGAAATATAAGCGTTTAAACTCTGCAGTTATTTCGCCCGATGGCAAGCGCATTGCCTACACCGTATCGGTGCCTTTAATGGATGGTGAAAAATCGGAGTTCCTGACGCACATCTGGATAGTCGCGGTTGATGGAAGCCTGAATCGCCAGTTCACCTTTGGCGACAAGACGTGTACGAATCCCCAGTTTTCACCCGACAGCCGATGGCTGGCATTCACTTCGTCCCGGGGAAGTGACCGCGCTCAACTCCACATTCTTTCGCTGGAAGGAGGCGAAGCTGAGCAAGTGACCAATCAAAAGAATGGTGTAGGCCAGTTTGCCTGGTCGCCCGATGGAAAGCAGATCGCGTTCACAATGAGTGATCCGTTTACTGAAGAAGAAGAAAAAAACCGAAAGGAAAAACGCGATATGGAAATTATGGATACATACAAAAATGCGCACCTGTATATCGTATCCGTTAAAGCCGATGCCGCGGGAAAGCGAAAAGTTAAACGACTTACTTCGGGTGGATTTCACATTACCGATTTTACCTGGTCGCCTGACGGAAAAACCCTGGCGTTTGCGCATCAGCTCAATGCTTCACTTAATGAATGGAATACAACTGACATCAGCCTGGTTCCTTCAGACAGCGGTGCCATTAGAAAACTTGTCGCCAACAAAGCGCAAGACACCAGCCCGAAATACTCGGCTGACGGCAAATGGATAGCCTACCTTTCCGGGGGAGATATAGTTAGTTGGTCAGGGGAGAACAGTGTTTACATTATTCCTTCAGCCGGAGGAACCCCCAAAAAACTGGCACCCACCTACGATGGCAGTTTCCAACTTCATGGATGGTCAGCCGATGGAAAGAACATTCTCCTCTCAGAAGCGTATCGTACCAACCGGGTGGTCTATGCCTTGCCGGCTGACGGCAATCCTCCACGGATGATTACTCCGGCCGATGGCATGTACACCAGCGCATCATTTACCAAAGCAACTGATCTGATGGCGTTCATTTATCAGAATTCAAACCAACCACCGAACGTGTATGTGATGACGCTGAAAGACATGAAAGCCAGGAAGATCACATCACTCAATGACGATTTTGTAAAACTGTCACACGCCAAAACGGAAGTGATCGCGTGGAAATCGAAGGACGGACAATTCACTGTTGAAGGCCTTCTTACCTATCCGGCAAACTACCAGCCGGGCAGAAAGTATCCACTGGTGCTCAACATCCATGGCGGCCCAGCCGGAGTGTTCACACAAAGTTATACAGGAGCAAGTTCCATCTATCCGCTTCAGGCATTTGCCAGCGAAGGGTATGCTGTGCTGCGTCCCAACCCGCGCGGAAGTTCAGGCTATGGAGTGGAGTTCCGCCAGGCTAATAAGAATGACTGGGGCTATGGCGATTATGACGACATCATGGCCGGGGTGGACAAAGTAATAGCCGATGGAATTGTTCATCCCGACAGCCTGTGCGTTACCGGTTGGAGTTATGGCGGGTACATGACGTCAATGATCATCACAAAAACCAACCGCTTTAAAGCTGCGATGGTGGGTGCGGGCGTTACAAATCTTATCAGTTTTACCGGCACTGCCGACATACCCGACTTTTTACCGGATTATTTTGGCGGAGAGATGTGGGATCGTACCGATGTGTATGCACGGAGTTCAGCTATGTTTGCGGTAAAAAATGTAAAAACGCCAACCTTGATTATTCATGGCGAGCGCGATTTGCGCGTGCCCATATCGCAGGGACAGGAATTGTATGTTGCTTTAAAGCGCCTCGGAGTAAAAACGCAAATGGTTTCTTATCCCCGCACACCCCACGGACCACAGGAACCAAAATTCATTCAGGATATAGG
>JBBINY010000080.1:0-4495 GCA_037443645.1 Cytophagales bacterium | reverse complement strand
CCGATATCGCTTATTGGTTTTATGGACAAGGTAGAGCGGGAAACCGGAATTCGTTTTTTCTATGAACCTGCCTGGGTAGAGCACCTTGTGGTGAACAGGCCATACACCAATTTACCTTTGAGCCGGGTTTTGGAGCAGGTGTTGGAGGGTTGGGACATTTCGTTTGTTGCATTAAATGACTATGGCATCATCCTGATTAAAGACCCCGCCCGGGAAATTGAGCGGCAACGCCTGCTCTCGCGGGCCGTAGTGGAGCGAAGGAAAATCGAGCAACTTGTTATCGGCAACCGGGCGGATTACGATCCTAAAAAGAGGGTGGTTTTAAGGGGCGTGCTAACCGATGAAAAGTCTTCAATGCCGGTAAAAAATGCTACAGTCACCGTGCTTGATGCCGATATTGGAACAACCAGCACTGACCAGGGAACGTATGAGCTTTCACTCACGCCCGGAATTCACCTGGTTAGCTTCCGGCACGCCAATTATTCTGAAAAAATTATTGACCTTGAGATTTTCTCCAACGGCCGGTTAAACATGGTGCTGGAAGAAGCGCCTGTTATGCTGGAAGAAGTAATCATATCCGATCAGGCAATTGTTAACAAAGGCATCGGGCAGGCCACGCTTCGGGTAAGCGATATGAAACGCGCCCCGGTTTTTCTGGGTGAGGTGGATGTGGTAAAGCAGGTACAAACACAGGCGGGCGTGACCACCGTGGGTGAGTTGGCTGCCGGATTTAATGTGCGTGGCGGTGGCGTGGATCAAAACCTGGTTCTTTATGACGGCATTCCGGTCTTTAACACTTCGCATGCGCTTGGATTTTTCTCGGCATTCACAGCCGATGCCGTTAGCCAGGCCTCCTTTTATAAGGGAGGCATACCCGCTGAGTTTGGCGGCCGGGCTTCCTCGGTGTTGAATGTTACGTCTCGCGAAGGAAATTACAACCGATGGACGGGCAGTGGCGGCATCGGCTTTATTTCAACCTTTTTAACCCTTGGTGGGCCGATAAAGAAAGACACTACTTCGGTGATTGCATCAGTGCGCGCCACTTATTCCGATTGGATGCTGGACATGGTTAATTCGGACTATGCTTCGTTGCAAAACAGTTCAGTGCAGTTTTATGACGGATCGGTTAAACTCACGCATAAACTTTCTCCAAAG
Organism: Cytophagales bacterium; assembly: GCA_037443645.1. GTDB lineage: Bacteria > Bacteroidota > Bacteroidia > Cytophagales > Cyclobacteriaceae > UBA2336. The sequence continues at coordinate 3,340 of JBBINY010000080.1, read as the reverse complement.
GCCAAACTTATTTTTTCAGGCTATACAAGCCGGGACCGGCTGCAACTTACCAACGACACATTGTTTCAATGGAATAATATGGCCGCTTCCGTCAGGCTGGATAAAACGGTTAACGAAAAGCTTTTCTACAGCCTCACTTTGGGTGCCGGCAAATACGATTACACCTTTCGGGAACCTGATGCGCGCGAAGCCTTCGACCTGACCTATGGCGTTTTTTATCCTACCCTGAAAGCCGATTTTAACTACAATGGAAACAGGCCGAGAGCCTTCGGGTTGCATGCTACGTACTACAATTTTAGCCCCGGCACACTCAGGCCAACAACAACCGAGTCGCTAACCCCTTCCGTTTCTATTGCTGATGAAAATTCCGTTGAAGCCGGTATTTATTACAGCGAAACATTTAAAGTGGGCGATCGCACTACCATTGACGCAGGCCTCCGGTATGCCCTGTATGCCCGCCTGGGTCCGGGCACGGTGTACCAGTACCGGCCAGACGCACCGCTGGAATCTCAAAACGTAGTGGACTCTACCGTGTACTCAAACGGCAGCATTATGAAATTCTATCATGGACCCGAACCCCGCTTGTCGGCCCGCTACACGCTCAATCAGGTAAGCTCCATAAAGGTTGGGTATAACCGCATGTACCAGTTTGTTCACCTCATCAGCAACACGGCAGCCATTACCCCGGTGGATGTATGGCAATCCAGTAACGAGTACTTCAAGCCTCAACTGGCCGATCAGGTATCAGCCGGGTATTTCAGAAACCTGAAGGAAAACAGCTATGAAGTGTACGGTGAAGTGTTTTACAAGCACGTAGCCAACATCCTTGATTTTAAAGATGGGGCTAACCTGATTTTAAACAACAAACTCGAAACGGCTTTACTTCCGGGTGTTGCCAAATCATATGGTGTTGAGCTTTCGGCAGCTAAAAACCGGGGCAGGTTACTGGGCTCCGTGAACTATACATTCTCCCGGTCACTCAGGCAGGTAAACGGATTGTACGATATCGAGAAAATCAATTCCGGTAAATTCTTCCCTTCCAATTTTGATCAACCGCATGTTATTAATTTAAACTGGCGGTATGCCCTCAGCCGGAGGCATTTTTTCTCGGGGAATTTTACCTACCATACGGGTAGGCCCATATCGTTACCCGCTCATATTTACTATGTGGACGGTATGGGTATCTCGGATTTTCCGGAACGCAATACATACCGCTTGCCGGATTATCACCGGCTTGACATCGCCTTCATTATTGAAGGAAATCACAAGCGAAAGAAATTATGGGATGGCACCTGGGTCATATCAGCCTACAACGTGTACGGCAGGCGAAATGCATACTCCGTCTTCTTCCAGGAAGATCAATGGGGTATTCTTAAGCCCTACCAGCTTTCGGTTGTTGGCACTATTATCCCCACAGTTAATTATACCTTTAAATTCTAATGCGCGCAGTTCGTAACATCGGATTTGCCTTGACGCTGGCACTGGTTGCCAGTTGTGTTGATCCGTATAATATTCCAAAAATCAATTCAACCCGCCAACTGGTGGTAGATGCAACCTTTACCGATGCACCCGGCCCGCATACGGTAACCTTAACGTACACCTCAACCTTATCCCATAATTATTCCAACCGGATATTTGTTAGCGGTGCCACGGTACGGATAATTGATGAAACCCTGGGTTTGATTACCGGGCTTAACCAAACAGCACCGGGAAAATACCAAACGGCTTCAACCTGGAAGACCGTTGTGGGCAGAGAGTACACCCTGCATATTCAATTAAGTGATGGGAGGGAGTACCGTTCCGATACCCAATTGGTTTACCCGGCCGGTAATATTGACACGCTGGCCATGGTTTATCTGCCCAACTCCATTAATCAGAACGATCAATCGCAGCCTCAGAACAGTTATGGTATTTACATCGACTCCAGGGGCGAGGAAGGCCAACCCAATTTTTTTCGCTGGCGGTGGACAGGCACCTACCAGGTTGAAACCGATCCGGCCAGCAAAACACGGATTGATCCTGTATGCAATTGCGAAGTTCCCGATCCTCCAGCTTGTTCTTTTGGATTATGCTCCTGTTGCCTCTGCTGGGTAAACGATTTCAGCAGCCAGGCCATGGTATCCAACAACCAACTCAGTACCGATTATGCGTTTTATAATGTCTTCCTCGGCAAGATTCCGATTGAGCCTTTTCGGTTTTCTCAGAAATATCATATCGAAGTTGAACAGTTGAGTCTTTCTGAATCAGCCTATGAATTCTGGAAGCTCGTACAGGCCCAGCAACAGGGCTCAACGGATATTTTTCAACCCAATGCTATTAAAATACGGGGTAATCTTGAAGCGGTAACCAATCCTGAAGAAAAAGTATTTGGAATGGTCGCGTTTAGTTCCGTTACTAAAGCCTCACGATTTATTTACCGGTATGAAGTTCCGGGTACAATTTCAGATCCGCCCCTCATTCGTGAAGATTGCCGGATTGCTTTCAGAAATTCCACCAATGTTAAACCTGATTTTTGGTAATATGATCCGGGTTTCCATAGTGTTGGTTCTTTCGGCAGTGCTTGCGCATGCACAACCAGTGCCCCTCGAGAAATGGGCTGAAAAACTTCAGACCTATTATGCTGCCTCTACTCCGGTAAAACTTCATCTGCAGTTTAATCAGCCTGCGTATGCTCCCGGTGACACGGCATTCTTCCGGGTGGCATATATTGTTGCTTCCGAAAACACACCCCTCAAAGGCTTTAATCTCATTGAACTGGATGTAGTTGACCATGGCGGGCGGGTGGTTCTTCACGAGGTTGTACGCATTCGCGATGGATGGGCAGGCAACCAGCTTGTTTTGCCGGCAGACCTTACCCCGGGAATTTACCGCGTAATGGCATACGACAATTGGATGAAAAATTTTGATCGGTCAAGACATTTTGCCGGAGAATTGCATGTTTCCGGTGATCGCGTTTTTTCTGATGCCGAATCGGCACCAACACTAACCTGTTTTCCGGAAGGAGGCAGACTGGTTACCGGCTTGCGATCCAAGGTTGTGGTGCATGGACCGGCTAGGCTGGAAAAGGGAACCGTAACCGATTCAAAAGGAAATCAGGTGGCAGATTTCTCCACCGACAAGAATGGGTACGGCCTTTTCGTTTTAACACCCCAGGCGGGGGTTGTCTACACTGTTACCATGGCCGGCCGGTCTGTTCAGCTCACCGCATCGGATGATGGTGTTGGCGTGCTCTTTACACCGTCATCTTCACTGAATGTACCCCATCGCGTAGTGCTTCAGGCACCCAGCGTGTCCCGTATCCGCGAAGAAGCGTTAAATGTGATCATCAGTGGCCATGGCA
>JBBINY010000079.1:0-7434 GCA_037443645.1 Cytophagales bacterium | reverse complement strand
TTCTGGAGTGAACAGGTCCACTGCCTTTGTAGGCGATAAGTTTTATTTCCTTGTTGTGTTCGGCCATATGTACAACGTGTGGCCGTATTTGGCTGCCGGCAAAACATGGCCGGGAGACATCCACCAGGCTCCAGGTTGCGCCAGCATCATCCGACATGTACAAATCAGAAGCCGTTCCAGACAATAACCCCACAGCACTGGCAAAAATGCGATTTGGGTTGACTGGTGACACCGCAATTTCAACCCGGCCATTAATATTCATTCCGGTGTTCGAGGCTGACCAGGTTTGACCGGCATCGGTGGATTTTATTACACCAAATCCACTTTTCGTGGCAAACTGAATGTTAAAATTTCCCGGAGTTGCTTTTATATCCTGAATGAACGATAGGCCTGATGGTTGTGTCCAACTATTTCCGCCATCGGTGGTGCGATAAATGCCATTATTAGTTGCGGCTATAACTACATCAGGGTTCACCGGACTGATGATAAGCCGGTTAATGTCGTTGAAGGTGGCGGTAGTGGGGAGGTAGCTCCAGGTTTGCCCCCGGTCAACTGATTTAAACATGCCGTTACCGTTAACACCATCTATATTACCAAAGCCTTCGCCTGTTCCGCAATACATAATGTTATTGTTCGACTCGGCCATAGCAATTACAGTTGTGGCGAGGTTGGGTAAATCGGGCGTGAGGAGTGTCCAGCGTTGGCCTCCATTTGTCGTTTTCCAGATACCGCCTGCTACCGATCCTGCAAACCAGGTGTTTCTTGAAGGATCAATAGGATCTACAATTAATCCCCTGGTGCGGCCGGGCACATTTGCCGGTCCTCGTTCGGTCCACTCCAGTACTCCGTTGGATTGTTTCCGGGCACCTGCTCTCTTTCTGGCCGCTTCGGTTTTTGCTTTTAGCAGCTCCTTTATTTTATAAGCGGGCTGGTATCCAGGTTTTGATTCTCCGTCACGTGTGCGTATTCCTTGGTGATACAATACAAACTGCTCCGGGTCGTCCACTTCATTGGTACTGAGTGAAGTTTCAAGTGGCAATGGATTATTCTTTAGAGGATCATGAATGACTACCGTCAGTATGGAGGCGCAGAAAACAACTGTCAGCGAAAGTAATTTTTGAAATGACATGTATTAACGTTTGGGTCTTTGAAGCGTGAGGATCTTTCTATTTTCAGTATCCTCAGCCGAATCAGTTATAATGCCCGGGGCATCAAATAACTCTAATTCATGATCAGTACGCCAGGTGATGTAACCCGGCATGAACGATCCCTTTGCCAAAACCTGGTGGTCGGCAACCTGTACGACCAGGTATTGTTTTCTGCCGGATGTTGCGCCCGGAAGTTGGGCATTAATAAATTCTTCAATGGAAAATGTACGTTTGGATTTTGCTCCGGTACAAGAAATAAAAATAAATGCGCAGCCTGCGAATAAGGTAGACCTCCAAAGCATCTGTAAAAATAACAAACCTCCGGTAATCAGGTTTTCTGCTTTTTCTTCTTTGCGGCAGGAAACAGCACGTTATTCAGGATGAGCCGGTACCCGGCCGAATTGGGATGCTGATTGAGGTCGGTGGGCTCCTCACCAACCTGGTGCTGGTAATCTTCAGGATCGTGACCCCCATAAAACGTCCAGAACCCTTTGCCAAAAACTCCATGGAGGTATTTAACTTCTTTGATTTCTTTATTCTCAGCCATGATCACGGCATCGGGTTTAATCAAGTGCCTTTTAAAGCCGGTGGTTTGACCAAAGAAGCCTTTAATGACTTTTGAATGACTTTGCGTGAGCATGGTGGGTATTGGATCCCATTTGGCAGAAAACTCAAACACCGTAAAGTAATCATTGTCCTGGCGCAGGCCGCGTTCGTTGGGTTGGTTATCGATGCTGGAAAATTCATACTGGTATGGGTCGCGCACCAGTTTAAAATCGGTAAAGGCAAGTGTTTTCTCAAAGTCGAGTTTCTCCTGAGCCCGCGGATCGGCCGGATCGCCATCGTACATGCGCTCACAGATGTCAACCCCTTCTGCCGCCAGGGCGATGTCGTAACTGTCGGTTGCCGAACACATGGCAAACATAAAGCCGCCTCCGGCAATGAATTCTTTAAGCTTTTTTGCCACCGCAAGTTTTAATTGTGATACTTTATGAAAGCCGTGTTTTCTGGCCATGTCTTCAGCTTCCTTTTGCTGCTCGATGTACCAGGGCATGTGGCCAAACGAATTGTAGAACTTACCATACTGCCCGGTAAAGTCTTCATGGTGCAGGTGAAGCCAGTCGTATTTGGGAAGCATGCCGCCAAGCACTTCGTCATCGTAGATCAAATCATATGGAATTTCGGCATAGTTCAGAACCAGTCGTACGGCATCATCCCAGGGTTGCGCGCTCTTGGGGGAGTACACGGCAATGCGCGGATATTTCTCCAACTTCATGATGTCGTAGTTCAGGGCTGGGCTGGAAATTTCGGTGATGATCTGATTGGCCTGTGCAGCTGAGATGATTTCAAAGCTCACTCCACGCACCACCAGTTCATTCTGGATGGCCGGATGGAACTGGCACATAAAGCTGCCACCGCGGTAGTTCAGCAGCCAGTCTACTTCGGTTTCCGACCGCAAAATCCAGTATGCAATGCCGTAGGCCTTGAGATGGTTGGCCTGGCGTTCGTCCATAGGAATAAAAATGTAATTGGCCAGGGATACCCTTAGAATCATCAGCAACCCGAACAAAACAGCCGCACGCATCGTATTTTGGTTAGATATGGTTCGAATCGACAAATTTACCGGTTAATGTTTTCAAAAAACAGGCCTTTCTTGTAACATTTGGGCTATCTATTCAACGTATTACCGTATTAAATCTGTTTCATGAATCTGCTGGAAAATATCAAAGAGGGCCTTCGGTCGGTGCAGGCAAACACGCTTCGTTCGGTAATTACGGCACTTATCGTGGCCATTGGAATTACTGCGCTGGTTGGGGCATTAACAGCGGTTGATGGCATTGAGAAATCCGTGACGGAAAGTCTCACCTCGCTCGGTGCAAATTCATTTACGGTAAACTCAAAGACAAACCGCGGGCAAAGCCAGCAAGGAATGCTCGAAAAAAGTTATCCGCGGATTACCATGCGGCAGGCATTGCAATTTGTGGATGAGTTTGATTATCCGGCCAATGTAAGCGTATCGGCTATGCTTACTATGGTTGCTGAGATTTCCAGAAACTCAAAAAAAACTAACCCCAACGTGAACGTGATGGGCGCCAATGCCGATTTTGCAATCATTAAGGGGCTTGAATTTGTGCAGGGCCGGAATATGTCAGATATGGAATTTTTATATGGTGCACAGGTGGCAATATTGGGCGATAAGATCCGGCAAACTTTGTATGGCGAAAATGAACCCATTGAAGGAACAGAAGTGACTATCCTTGGCTCACGGTTTCGGGTTATCGGTACCCTTGCTCCCAAGGGTGGTTTTGGCGATCCAGGCTCCAACTTTGATAACATGATTATCATCCCCTTGAAAAAGGCGAATCAAATGGCCAAGGGCCGCAGTTTGTGGTACCGAATTAATGTTGCCATCACTGATCCAACCCAGGTTGACTTTGCGATGGGTGAAGCGACCGCGTTGATGAGGCGTATCCGGGGCGATCAGCCGGGTCGTGAAGATTCTTTTTTAATTGATAATAACATTACCTTATTGGAACGCACCTCGCAGATTGCCGGATACATACGCACAGCCGGTTTCGGCCTGGGGTTTGTAACCCTGCTCGGCTCAGCCATTGCGCTTATGAATATTATGCTGGTATCGGTAACAGAACGTACGCGCGAAATCGGTGTGCGCAAAGCACTGGGGGCAACCCCGTTGAGAATCCGCCAGCAATTTGTTATTGAAGCCATCGTGGTTTGTTTGCTGGGAGGCCTGTTGGGTATCCTGTTGGGTATCCTTGCCGGAAATGCCGGGGCCAAGTTCATGGGCATGAAAAATTACATCATACCCTGGTTCTGGATTTTCTTCGGCTTATTTGTTTGTGTGATGGTGGGTTTATTGTCTGGCTATTACCCTGCCCATAAAGCATCCAAACTAGATCCGATTGAGTCGCTTCGTTTTGAATAGTTAGTTTAAAAACTAATCGTTCATTACTCCTGCCATGCGGCAGGAGTTTTTATTTTTGCGCTCCCGGAGAGATGCCAGAGCGGTCGAATGGGACGGTCTCGAAAACCGTTGTACGGGCAACTGTACCGAGGGTTCGAATCCCTCTCTCTCCGCTAACCCGGTATTCCATTGATTCCACATCCGCTGCAGCAACGGTTTATCCAGCAGTTCAACACAACACCGCTTATTGTCCGCTCTCCGGGGCGAATAAACCTGCTGGGTGAACACACCGATTATAACCAAGGATGTGTTTTACCGGCCGCGATTGATAAAGCCGCCTGGGTGGCAATAAGCAAACGAAGCGATAAGCGGATCGTGTTGCATGCGGTTCAGTTTAATGAAACCATTGACGCTGCAATTGACGACCTGAAGCCGGTGAAAAGCTGGGCCGATTATCCGTTGGGAGTGGCCCATCAGTTTGTGAAATGCGGATACCCGGTGGGTGGGTTTAACCTGATGGTTTCAGGCGATGTTCCTGTAGGTGCAGGCCTGTCGTCCTCGGCCGCGGTGGAATGTGCTGTAGCCTTTGCAATTCGTGAACTGTACAAATTAAAAGTTTCAAAACTTGATCTGGCCCTGATGGCCCAACAGGCAGAACACGAATTTGCCGGAACAAAGTGCGGCATTATGGACCAGGTAGCAAGTTTGTTTTCTAAACCTGATCAGGTTATCCGGCTGGATTGCCGCACACTGGCCATTCAATACGTCCCGTTTCATTTTCCAGATGCCCGGCTGGTGCTTTTCGATACCGGGGTGAGGCATACGCTGGCAACTTCGGAATACAATTCACGAAAAAAGGAATGCGAAGAAGGAGTGATGCTGATCCAAAAAAAATATTCATGCGTTACAAGCCTGCGCGATGCCACCCATGCCATGATTGATGAATGCATTCCGGTTGATACGCTGATATACAAGCGATGCCGGTACGTTCTTGAAGAGAATGTTCGAGTTGAGAAAGCATGCGATTACCTGATTACTTCTGACGTGATCTCACTGGGCAGGCTGATGTTCGAAACCCATGATGGATTATCCGGGTTGTACGAAGTGAGTTGTCCTGAACTGGATTTCCTCGTCAATCAGGTTCGTAACGATACACGTGTATTTGGCGCACGCATGATGGGCGGTGGCTTTGGCGGGTGCACCCTTAACCTCATTGAGCACGGGCAGGTGGACCGGGTCATCCGGGCTGTATCAAAAGCATACCATCAGGAGGTTGGGAAAGAACTGGCAGTGTATCCGGTAAAATTAAGTGAGGGAACATCGATAGCCAACGTATAAATGCTGGTTCAAAAATTGCCTCAAATTGTGTTTTCGGCATTAAAGCGGCATATTTAGGCTTATGGAGATAAGGACTCTCATCAAAACACCGGTTTCAAAGTTGTTCAGTGTTTGTGCTTTTCTGATTTCAATACTTCTTGCTTTCGGGTCATGGGCGCAAAAAAAGGGAGAGACATCTTATTTTAAAGTGGGTGATGTACGGTACTCCCAGAAGGCAAAGGATCCCCGGCTGAATTCGCTTGATATTTACATGCCACGGAAAGGCAGCAACTCGCCCGTAATCGTTTGGATTCATGGGGGAGTATGGACATTTGGTGATAAAAGCGATGTGGACTCCAAGCCGGAATACTTTACGTCAAAAGGCTATGTATTTGTTTCTGTCAATCACCGGCTTTCGCCTGATGCACGGTTTCCTGCGCACGTACAGGATGTTGCTGATGCAATTGTTTGGATTTATAATAACCTGGTTCATTACAGCGGTGACCCCAGCCGGATTTTTTTAATGGGGTATGCATCAGGGGCGCACCTGGCCGCACTGGTTTCGTTAAATGAACACTTACTGAAGGAAGCAGGAGGTGCGTTGAACATCGTTAAGGGCGTGGTGTTGCTGGATGGTGTTGGGTTTGATATGGCCACTACCATGCCCGATGCAGTAAGCAAAGTGCGCGAATGGTGCATCGATACGTTTGGCGATTCGCCCGACAGCTGGGCTGATGCATCACCGGTAACGTATGTTAAGCCGGGTGCCAATGTGCCCCCTCATTTAATCATTTATGCCGGAACCAAAAGTCCAACCGAAAAAGATGCTGTTCTGCTTGCCAAAAAACTATCGGAAGCAAACATCAAAAACAAGGTGATGAATTACAGCAAAAAGAATAATCTGTCCATCAACCGCGAGCTTGGCAAGGAGGATGATAAAGTAACTGAGGATATTCTTATTTTTTTACACGAGTGCCAGCGATAGATCAGCGTGGTAAAAGGGGTTCAAGAACCTTCACCAGATTCGAAGCAACAATTTTATGTCCTTCAGTGTTGGGATGGATCCCATCGGGAAGGTTTAGCTTGTCGTTGCCCGCAACCCCATCAAGTAAAAAAGGAATGAGCATGGCATTGTTTTTTTTGGCCAGATCGGGAAACAGCGCCCGAAAGCCGGCTGAATACTCAGGGCCCATATTGGGAGGTACCATCATACCGGCAATAACCAGTTTTGCGTTCGGGTATTTTGCCTTTACTTTATCCAGTATGGATTGAAGATTTTGACGGGTTTGATCCAAAGGAAGGCCACGCAGGCCATCGTTGGCCCCGAGTTCCAGTACAAATACATCTACCGGCTGGCGCAAAATCCAATCAATGCGCGTAAGCCCCCCGGCTGATGTTTCACCACTCAACCCGGCATTGATTACTTTACACGACTTGCCCCGGGCAGTGAGTTGTTTCTCCACTAAGGCCGGAAATGCCTCCTCGGGTGAAAGCCCGTAACCGGCTGTAAGACTATCGCCAAAAAACAGGAGCGTGCGCTGCGTGTTCACCCCCTGAAGCAGCATCATACCGACAATAAACAGAAAAGATTTTACGTCCATACTTAAAACTTCAACCCAAAGTCTGAAACAATTTTAAGACATTACCACTTTAATTCAGATACGGTAAAGCAAAAACCATGACACAACTGGTACTTCAGGCCAATAACCTTACAAAAACATACCGCTCGGGGAATAGTTCGCTCACCGTAGTCAATAATGTAAGTTTTTCGGTACACCAGGGAGACACGTTAGCCATTATAGGCCCTTCGGGAAGTGGTAAAACCACCCTGCTTGGGTTGTGTGCCGGCCTGGACGTGCCCACCAGCGGCACGATTTCACTCATGGGTTTAAAGCTGAATGCCATGAGTGAGGATGACCGGGCTTACATCCGTAACCAATACCTTGGATTTGTATTTCAGAATTTTCAATTGCTGCAAACCCTCACGGCTCTTGAAAATGTGATGGTTCCTCTAGAGTTGCGTGGTGAAAAGAAGGTAGCTGA
>JBBINY010000078.1:6637-7758 GCA_037443645.1 Cytophagales bacterium | reverse complement strand
TCCACTATGATTGAATACATCATCCGGCTCCAGCGAAAATCCCGAAACATCTTTCAGGATAGATGGGTGTGGCGCATGGCGTGGCGCGATGCCCGGCATAATGTGTCGCGGCTCTCACTCTTCATGGCTTCATTGATCACGGGCATCATGGCAGTTGTTGCCCTGGACTCTATGAATAACGGGCTTCAAACCGACATAGACCGGAACGCCAAAGAGTTGCTGGGTGCTGATATGGTGGTGAATGCCAATCGGCCATTTGAGCCGGAGTTGCTTACGCTGTTCGACTCCATTCCGGCTGAACTGGCAGACGAAGCCGACATGGCTTCGATGGTTTTGTTCCTCAATTCCGGAGACTCACGGTTAATCAGGCTGGTGGCATTACGCGGTGGATTCCCGTTTTACGGAAAGCTGGAAACACTTCCTGCCAATGCATACCAAACCATGAAAGCGGGTGGGTATGCGTTGCTTGATGAAACATTGGCCAGCCAGTATGAAGTCAGCTCGGGCGATTCAATCAAAATAGGCAATTCAAAATTTCCGGTTGCCGGTGTGGTTACCCGGATTCCCGGTGGAGGGGGCATTCTGTCAACCTTTACGCCTTCGGTTTATATTTCCATGAGCGACCTTGATTCAACAGGCCTGGTGCAATACGGCAGCCGGGTTAACTACAGAAAGTATATTAAAGCCGATGCGGAAAAGCAGGCTGAAGAGTTGACATCGCTGATCCGTCCGTTGGCACGCAAGTATGGTCATGGATTTGATGATGTTACGGAACGCAAGCGTGAACTAGGCGATGCGTTTCAGTCGGTGTACCGGTTCTTTTCTCTGCTGGCATTTATTGCGCTCATCCTCGGGTGCATCGGTATTGCGAGTTCGGTGCATATCTATGCCCGCGAAAAACGAGCCGAAGTGGCCGTGCTCCGATGTGTCGGCTCATCCGGCTGGCAGGCCTTTTCCATTTTCTTTATCCAGATTTTTTTTCTCGGCATTGCCGGAAGTCTTATCGGGTCGTTGTTGGGCATTGGTATTCAGCAAGTCATTCCTGTTTTATTTGGAAAGTTGTTGCCGGTTGAAGTGAAGCTATCGGTTTCATGGCTGTCGGTAATGAAGGGAATTCTTCT
>JBBINY010000078.1:0-6537 GCA_037443645.1 Cytophagales bacterium | reverse complement strand
TTGATACGAAGATTTTTCCCGGTAAAGGCATCGTTTGCATGGCGTCATGCGCTTGCCAATTTATTCAGGCCAAATAATCAAACCCGCGTGCTGATGGTAACCATTGGGCTGGGTGCATTTATTGTGGCTACCCTTAATATCATTGAGAGGAGTCTTTTAAGTCAGGTTGAATTCAGCGGTCGTGAAAATCAATCGAATACAATCTTGTTCGATATCCAGCCAACCCAAAAGGAGGGTGTTATTGATTTAATGCGGGAGAATAATCTACCCGTAAACCAGGTGGTACCCATAGTGACCTGTCGCATTGCGGAGTTAAAAGGGAAGCCGGTTGATCAACTGCAACGCGACACGACTGACCGCATTCCCAATTGGGCGTTAACGCGTGAGTACCGTGTTACCTACCGCGACAGCCTGCATCACTCCGAAGAACAGATCAAAGGTGAGTTGCAGAAAAAAGCACCCGGTCGTGATTCAGTATGGGTTACTATTTCGGAAGGCATGCACGAGAACCTTGACGTTTCAGTGGGCGATTCGCTGGTATTTGATGTTCAGGGTGTTCCGGTTAAGGTATGGATCAGTGGCATTCGCAAAGTGGATTGGCCGAAAGACCCTCCCAACTTCATATTTGTATTTCCTTCAGGGGTGTTGGAGAGTGCGCCTCAGGTGTTTGTTACCTCTACACACGTTAATGAGCAGCAGCAAGCCAACCAGTTTCAACAGCAACTGGTAATGCGCTTTCCGAATGTTTCTTTGATTGATCTCCGGCTCATACTCAGTACGGTGAACGAACTTTTTGATAAACTCGGTGCCGTAATCCGGTTTATGGCGCTGTTCAGTATTGTTACGGGGTTGGTGGTATTGGCTGGTGCTGTAATCAACAGCAAGTTTGTGCGGATTAAGGAAAATGTATTGTTGCGCACCCTGGGTGCCCGCACCACACAAATCGCAAGCATTACACTGATTGAATATGGATACCTTGGCTTATTTGCTGCTCTTACCGGCATGATCCTTTCGTTGGGAGGGGGATACCTTCTCACCCGGTTCTTTTTCAAGATCACATTCGCCTTTGACTGGGCAGAATTGGTTACCACTGCAGCCGGTGTGGTATTTCTTACCGTGCTGATCGGTTGGTGGAATTCACGGGAAGTGATTGCCACTCCTCCGCTGCAGGTGCTTCGTAAGGAAGTATAAACCTGTGAAGAAATTCAGTATTTTGGGTATTCGTAATGAAATTAAGCGTATTACCATGGTGGATTTCTGTGTGTTTCCTTGCGGCAGCCGGACAGACTGTCCTGGCGCAACATGCCTTAAAGTTTATTGAGAATAAAAACCAGTGGCCCACGGATGTTCACTTTGCCAGCCGGGTTCCGGGCGGGCGTTTGTTTGTAAAGCCTGGCCAATTTGAAATTACGCTGCTTGACCAGCCTGATGACCATCATCATAAGGCAGAATTTCGAAATAGCGTAAGCGAAGTACACGGAAGGATTGCAGCGGAGGGTTCGGGTTTAGTATCCGGTCACACCCTGCATATTAATTTTATCGGGTCAGATGAAACTTCGGTGCCAAAACCTTTCGGTTTGTTTGATACGTACTACAATTTTTTTCTTGGGAACAACCCGGCAGCATGGGCGCCACGTGCTGCAGCGTATGCCGGAATTACTTACCCGTCAATTTATGATGGCGTTGATTTGAAGATAACTTCGGCTCAGCAACATCTCAAGTATGATTTTATTGTGGAGCCTGGAGGGGATCCGGCTGCAATTTCAATGCAGTATTGCGGGGCCGAAAAGCTAATGCTCGAAAACGGCAACCTGATTATCCAAACCTCAGTGGGCACACTGGTGGAGAAGAGACCTTATGTTTACCAGCTTATTGATGGTAAGAAAGTGGAAGTCGTGAGCCGCTATCAGCTTCTGAATGACATTGTGCAGTTTGATTTTCCAGCCGGATATGATTCATGCTATGAACTGGTTATTGATCCGCTGCTTATCTTTTCAACATTCTCCGGTAGCACAGCCGATAACTGGGGTAGTACGGCAACCCCTGGAGAGCATGGCAACCTGTACTCATCGGGAATTATGCGAAGTGCGTTGGGCGGAACCTTTCCGGCAACCCCCGGTGCATTTCAAACTACTTATGGTGGCGGGTACGATGTAGCACTGCTTAAATATGATTCAACCGGCAGCCGGTTGTTGTACGCCAGCTACCTGGGAGGTTCCAGCAACGAAACACCACACAGCATGGTGATGGACGGCAATGGCGATCTGCTGGTATTCGGCACCACCAGTTCGCTGAATTTTCCGGTTACACCCGGAGTGGTAGGGCCCACCTTTAACGGTGGGTTCGATGTGTTCTCTGATGTCATTGAGCGGTACCCCAACGGTTCGGATATGTTTGTGGCCCGCATCAGCGCGGCAGGCGATGTGTTGAAGGCCTGCACCTACCTGGGAGGCTCTTCAAATGATGGGCTGAATACCTGGCCGGGTGGGCCGTTAACCCGAAACTATGGCGATGAAATGCGCGGAGATATCATTACCGATTCAGATGGTAATGTGTACATCAGTTCGGTAACCTCTTCCGCTAACTTCCCGATCGTTAATGGATTCTCTATAGTATACAACGGGGGAGGTACCGATGCGGTGCTGGCAAAACTTAATCCGGAACTAACCCAGATTGAATGGTCAACCTTTATTGGAGGCATCGGTTTTGACGCAGCTTATACCATTAAGTTTGACAGCCTCGGGAATATTTATACAGGAGGAGGAACTACCAGTGCTAATTTCCCGATTATACCAGGTGCTTACCAGTCAACCTATTCCGGCAACACCGATGGATGGATGGCCCTGATTAATGCTTCGGGTACAGCCGTGCTGCGTTCAACGTTTACAGGCACCAATCAATACGATCAGATTTATTTTCTGGATGTTGGCACTACGGGCGATGTGTATGTGTATGGTCAGACAACCGGTCCGATGCCGGTTACACCCGGAGTATACAAAAATCCAAACAGCGGTCAGTTTGTACAAAAACTTTCGGGCGATTTAACCAGCTTGATTTTTTCTACGGTGTTCGGATCCGGGATCGGCATTCCGAATATATCACCGACAGCATTTCTGGTAAGCGAGTGCAACAACCTGTACATGTCGGGGTGGGGCGGGTTAATTAACAGCTCACGAGGGTATTGGCCTTCTACCAGTCGAACTACCGGGATGCCCGTTACGCCTGATGCCCTGCAATCCGTTACCTTTGGTTCTGATTTCTATTTCATCGTCCTCACGGAAGATGCTTCCGAGTTGCTCTACGCTTCGTTTCTGGGAGGGCCCCAAACTGCAACCCATGTTGATGGCGGCACCAGCCGCTTTGATAAGAGTGGTATTGTATATCATGCGGTATGTGCCGGATGTGGAGGAAGTTTTGATGATTTCCCCACTACACCGGGGGCATGGTCGAACACCAACAACAGCCTGAGTTGTAACAACGCAGCCTTTAAGTTCGATCTGGCTTCGCTCCGCGCCCGCCTTCAAACCAATAGGGTTGATTTTTCGATGCCGGGTATTGCCGAGTTGTGTTACCCCGATACGCTGCGGTTGGAAAACTTCAGTACCGGTGGTGAGGTTTTTGAGTGGGACCTGGGTGACGGTACGAAGTTCTCCAAAACCAATAAGGAGTCATTTTTACACCAGTACCAGGAAGAAGGTGCCTACCTGATCAAACTAAAGGCAATAGATTTGAATACCTGTACCGCAGTTGATTCGGTGCAAAAGCTGGTGCTGGTTTATAAGAATGACGGGTCAGCACAACCGGATGAAACCATTTGCCAGTACACCGCCTACCAGCTTGATGCAGCGGGAGGTGTTCAGTACAACTGGGTGAGCGAAGACGGAAGTTTTCAATCCAACCTGCAGCGCCCGGTAGTGAATCCGCAGGATACTACAAAGTATTTCGTAACCATTACCGATGCGGATGGGTGCGTGAAGAAGGATACTGTACAGATAAACGTAGTTCCAGGTATAGATCTGCAGATGCAGATAGAGTTTGTTACCAATTGTTTTTCGCGGCCGGCTGTACGACTGATGAACAAAACAGTGCAGCAACCCGGTGAAACTTATTTCTTTGATTTTGGCGATGGATTTACTTCCGACTCGCCCAATGCGGTGCATAGCTATGATGCGGATGCGTACTATACTGTTAAGCTTGTAGGAGTAAAGGATCTATGTGTTTATGAGGAATCGGCACAAGTACCTGTATTCACCCTTAAGGTGCCCAATGTAATTACCCCGACTGATTCACCGGGTGATAATGACACATTTTTTATTCAGTATGGCAATGGATTGCAAACGCCCGGTGACTACGGCATTCCGGTTCGGGTAAAGGTGTTCAACCGGTGGGGCAGGAAGGTGTTTGAATCCATTGATTACCAGAACACATGGGCAGCAGAAGATCTTGACAGCGGAGTTTACTTTTACGAAGTAAAAATTGGCGATCAGGCTGTTTGCAAAAGCTGGCTGCACGTGATTAAGTAATTCAGGATGGGTGCTTTCAATAGCATTGCCTTCATTTTGTTACATTCTTTATAGCTCGTCACTAAACAACTACTATACGGGCAGTACATCCAAAGCTGATTTATCGGAACGTGTGCACGAGCACAATAACGGGCATTACGGCAGGAATAAGTTTACCGCTTCAGCAACAGATTGGGAGGTGTATTTGAGCATAGCATGTGAAACGATTGAACAGGCCAGAAACATAGAGAAGCAAATCAAGCGGATGAAGAGCAAGGTATACATAGAAAACCTGCAGAAACATCCGGAATTGGTAACGAAGTTGTTGTTAAGCTTTCCGGCATGATTGGTATTTAGTAGGCGAATCATTAAAATTGCGCTCCCAAAAGGGCCCATAGCTCTCCCGATAGCTATCGGGAGGTTAGAGCACCTGGATTTACAGAGAAAAGTTTGCCTTCATTTTGTTACATTCTTTATAGCTCGTCACTAAACAACTACTATACGGGCAGTACATCCAAAGCTGATTTATCGGAACGTGTGCACGAGCACAATAACGGGCATTACGGCAGGAATAAGTTTACCGCTTCAGCAACAGATTGGGAGGTGTATTTGAGCATAGCATGTGAAACGATTGAACAGGCCAGAAACATAGAGAAGCAAATCAAGCGGATGAAGAGCAAGGTATACATAGAAAACCTGCAGAAACATCCGGAATTGGTAACGAAGTTGTTGTTAAGCTTTCCGGCATGATTGGTATTTAGTAGGCGAATCATTAAAATTGCGCTCCCAAAAGGGCCCATAGCTCAGCTGGTTAGAGCACCTGACTCATAATCAGGGGGTCGCAGGATCGTGCCCTGCTGGGCCCACAACATGGTAAGGACTCATTAGCGGGGTCCTTTTTTGTTTACAGTATGGAAAAGGAGAATCGAATCCGGAGTATCCAGGCAATGCTTTTTATTGCCACGTTCGTTACCACTACTATTGCCGGTGCAGAATGGACGTACGGAAAATCCCTTTATTATGGATTATTTACGTGGAGTGATTTTGTTGCCGGCATGCAGTTTTCGATTCCGTTTATAGGCATTCTCACCGTGCACGAGTTCGGCCACTACCTTACGGCACGGCATAACCGCATTGACTCCAGTCTTCCGTACTACATTCCTATTCCTCCTTTTCCACTTTCTATTGGTACACTGGGTGCCATCATCAGGTTAAGGAGCAAAGTTCCTTCCATGCGCATCCATTTCGATATCGGTATTGCCGGGCCATTGGCCGGATTTGTTGTTGCTCTCGGTGTGCTTTTTTATGGCTTCAGTACCCTGCCTCCACCCGAATATATCTTTCAGATTCATCCGGAGTATGAGCAATATGGGTTAAACTATGCAGAACATGTGTATGCACCCAATGAGGGAATCCTGGACGTAGTCATTGGTAAGAATCTTCTTTTCATTTTTCTTGAAAAAGTAGTGGCCGATCCGGAACGCATGCCCAACCCGCATGAAATTATGCATTACCCTTACCTTTTTGCCGGATTTCTTGCCCTCATCGTAACCAGTCTCAATTTACTGCCCATTGGCCAGTTGGATGGCGGACACGTGCTCTACGGACTGGTCGGTTATAAATGGCACCGGCTGGTTGCTTCGGTTTTTCTGATTGCTTTGCTGTTCTATGCAGGCCTGGGTGTAGTCCATCCCGGACAGGGAGCCGATAACCTTATGGTGTACATTCCGGCCTACGTGGCCTTTCTCTACCTGTGTCTTACAGGCCTTGGATTGCCGTGGCGCGATACATTGATGTATGCGCTTCTAATTTTTGCTGTTCAGTTTTTGCTAAGCTGGAATTATCCTGATATTAAGGGATATTCAGGCTGGTTGCTCTTTGGTTTTGTTATCGGTCGCCTGATCGGGGTCCAGCATCCGCCCTCTGAAATAGAAGAACCGCTGGATCGCAACCGTCAGATTCTCGGTTGGATTGCCCTGATTATTTTTGTTATCAGCTTTAGTCCAAATCCGATTGCGTTGAAGCAGTGAAGTTA
>JBBINY010000077.1:0-8612 GCA_037443645.1 Cytophagales bacterium | reverse complement strand
CTGATGGGCCTGCAACCCAAAACCGTACGTGCGAAAGTGGATGGCACGGTAATGGAATTGCCCATCGCTTCGGTTATACCAGGTTACACCATCATTGTTAGGCCGGGCGAAAAAATTCCGGTAGATGGTGTGGTTACCACAGGTAGTTCGTATGTCGATGAAAGCATGATCAGCGGTGAGCCGGTGCCTGTAGAAAAATCTGCTGGTGAAAAAGTTTTTGCCGGTACCATCAACCAAAAAGGAAGTTTTGAATTTGAAGCACAGAAAGTCGGTGCCGATACGCTGCTCGCACACATCATCAAGATGGTGCAGGAAGCACAGGGCAGCAAGGCGCCAGTTCAAAAGTTAGTGGATAAGATTGCCGGAATTTTTGTTCCCATTGTTATCGGTATTTCCATCCTCACGTTCATCACGTGGATGGTAATCGGTGGCGACAACGCCTTTACCCATGCATTGCTCACTTCGATAACCGCATTGGTGATTGCGTGCCCGTGTGCGTTAGGGTTAGCCACACCTACGGCCATCATGGTAGGTGTAGGTAAAGGAGCCGAGAACAATATTTTAATTAAAGATGCAGAAAGCCTGGAGTTAGCGCATAAAGTAACGGCTGTTATCCTTGATAAAACCGGAACGATCACGGAAGGAAAACCGGTGGTAACGGATTTGCAATGGGAAACAAATGATGCTGACGCGAAGAAAATTCTGTATGCGCTGGAAGCACAATCGGAACATCCGCTGGCGGAAGCCGTGGTGAACAGACTGAAAGAAGAAGGTGTACAGTCAACTTCGGTGGAAGGGTTTGAGAGCATAACAGCACGTGGTGTTAAAGCATCCGCAAATGGTTCACACTATTTTGTTGGCAACCGCAAATTGATGGAAGAAAACGGTGTGCAGCTTTCTGATGCGCAGGTCGCAACAGCCGCCCGGCTTCAGGAAGAAGCTAAAACCGTGGTATACTTTTCAAATTCAAAAAACGTGTTGGCTGTAATTGCCATTGCCGATAAAATCAAGGCAACTTCCAAGGCAGCCATTGAAGAGTTGCATAAAAAAGGCATTGATGTATATATGCTCACTGGCGACAACGCGCAAACGGCTAAAGCGGTGGCCACCCAAATCGGACTAACGCATTACAAAGCCGACATGCTGCCATCAGGTAAAGCAGATTTTATAAAGCAGCTTCAGGATGAAGGCAAGGTAGTGGCCATGGTGGGCGATGGCATCAACGATGCGCATGCCCTGGCACAGGCCGATGTGAGTATTGCCATGGGCAAAGGCACCGACATTGCCATGGATGTGGCCAAGATGACGCTGATCACCTCTGATTTGCAATCCATACCCAAAGCGCTGAACCTTTCTTCAAAAACAGTGCGGGGCATCCAACAAAATTTATTCTGGGCGTTTATTTACAACGTAATCGGCATTCCTATTGCTGCTGGTGTGCTTTATCCGGTTAATGGATTTTTGTTAGACCCCATGATTGCTGGTGCCGCCATGGCCCTGAGTTCGGTGAGTGTGGTGAGTAATAGTTTGAGATTGAAGTTTGCTGAACTTTGAATTTTTACAAATTCGTATAAAAATGAATCATTTAATGAAATTCAAAACCAACATCAAATGTGCCAGCTGTATAGCCGCAGTAACGCCATTTCTAAACGAAACTGCCGGTGAAGGCAAATGGCAGGTGGACCTGACCAGTCCGGACCGCACACTTATCGTGGAACCTGTGGCAACAGAAGAAAAAATCAAAGTGGCCCTTCAGAAGGCTGGGTATAAAGCAGAGAAGATTTAACAGATCGTTTACAGTTTCAACCCGGTTCGGGGCCACGCTACACCCGGCCGCAGCATAAACATCACATAAGCCCAATTGTTGGATTGTTTGTGCCCATCCGTAACGTTTTTCAAATAAACCATAGATTGTGTGGCAAACATCTGGGAATAGCCGCCCTGAATACTAATACCCGGCCTGATGTTATGAATAACGGTAAGATCAAGTTCAGTACCCAGCCTGGCGCTGCTTGTAGTCCCAATGGCATTGTCATTTTCAACGTTTGCGTTTGACGAAAAGAAATGAAGCGCTGCACCCCATAGAGTTTTGGAACCTTTGAAAAGTCCTTTTACATAATAGTCGTTGAGTCCGACCGAATTCACATGATTCCCCACATAGAAATAATCCATGTAGCCGTTAAACCTATGGTTGGTCCCATAAAAAGGCGTGAAGGATCGGCTCTCACCCGCACTTGCACCTACCTGGTCTGTACCCGACAAGATTTCGAGTCCTGCTGTCTTCACAACTTTGCTGCTGATAGGGATTGATTCAGGTTATTTGTACCCGTTTGGTAATAAAAAGCCACATTACCCGATACCTTGTTGTTGCTTTCTTTATATACAAATCGCGGCCCGAAGGTTTGAGTGAATACAGTTGTGTATTCCGCTGGTGTTACATTGGGCCTTTGTATCTGGACTCCGTTATTCAAAAAAAGGAACGATGTTTTGACTTTACCTAAGGGCTTGTTAAAATAGATATACTGAAAAGTTTTGTAATTGTTAGGCACTGTATAGAGGGTTCCAACCAGTTGTTCTTTATCCTGGTTAAAAGCAAAGCCTGCATGTATCTGCGTGTTCGAAGCCGAATCATAAAATTTTAAAATTGCAGCATCGTGCCGCCTGGCCTGCATAGCCCAATCCAGGCTTCCAAAAATCCGGTCTTCATCGTAGGCTATTTCCTGTCTTCCCATTTTCAAAGCAAACTTCTTATTGATTGGCAAGGCCACCCAGGCTTCGTGCACCGATAATAAACCGGCATTGTCAATGGCCAGGTTACCTGTACTGCCCCAGGTTCGTATATCCTGTATGCTCACATAGAACTCTGCTCCTTGAAATTTCAGGCTGGTCATTACCCGCGCACGTTGGCTGATAAAAAAAGCAGCCTCTTGCTCAGGGGCCGCCAACGTGAAGAAACCATGCCGGTATTCTGCGCGGTTCATGTACTGCCCATTAACAGAGAAATTTACCTGTGCGTGAGACATGGTAACTACGCCTGTTGCCACAAAAAGAATGATTCTAAACGGTCTGAATTTCATCGTGTACGTACTGGTAAGCACCAAAATAAATTCTAAATTTTATACGGAGAAATGACTTTAATCATATACAGCATGGCAAAGATTTACTTTCTTTTCAAACGATATGCCTATAAAAAGCTACCTGATATTTCCAAAAGAGGGTGAAACGGTTGGCGTCATTGAGAGGCTCAGCCGTTTTGACCATTGCGAGATTCTGCCGGCAGACAACCGGGAAGTGGTTGTGCTGGTTACTGATTCAGACTTCGAAAAAGATGACGAACAGTTTTTAGAAACGTTAAAAAGTGACACCGCCATACAACACATTAGTTTAATCTCTGCTTTTAGAACCTGATTTATGGAAAGAAAGGCATATATTGTTACCGAACAATCGCGCAGAAATTTTCTGAAACAACTGGCAGCCACATCGGCCATCAGCGCGGCAACAACCATGCTGCCAAACGTGACCTTTGCCGGAGTGGAGAAACTTTCGGGCAACGATAAACTCACCTGGAAAAAATCGCCCTGCCGTTTTTGCGGAGTGGGTTGCGGATTGCTCATCGGGTTACAAAACGGTAAGGCTGTAGCCGTTAAGGGGGATCCTGATTGTCCGGTGAACAAAGGGTTGTGCTGTGTGAAAGGCTACCACTCCGTAATGGCCTTGTACGGAAAAGACCGGCTGCGCAAACCTTTACTGAAACGCAACGGCAAATGGGTAGAAGTAACCATGACCGAGGCGCTTGATGTGGTGGCCAATAAAATGAAAGAGACCATCGACAAGCATGGCAAAGATGCGGTGGCCATGTACGGCTCAGGCCAGTGGACTATACCCGATGGGTATGCCGCCACTAAATTTATGAAAGCAGGTATTGGCACCAATAATATTGAAGCCAATGCACGCCTGTGCATGGCCAGCGCGGTAACCGGTTTTATGACATCGTTTGGGCTGGATGAGCCCATGGGCTGTTATGAAGACATTGACCATGCCGATGTGTTTGTATTGTGGGGCAACAACATGGCCGAAATGCACCCGGTGCTTTTTTCGCGGTTATTGGACCAACGACTGAAACGCAAAAGTATCATCATCGATTTATGTACACGCACCACACGCACCAGCCTGTCTGCCGATAAGTCCATACTGTTTACACCACAAGGCGACCTGGCGTTGGCCAACGCCATCTGCTACGAACTCATAAACAACGGCTGGGTGAACCGCAGGTTTGTGGAGCAGCATTGCGTATTCAAAAGAGGGAAAACCAACATCGGGTACGGCCTGGAAGATAAATTTCAGTTTGCCGATGAGCCCACCGACAGCGACTTTACTGATTTCAAAAATTTTCTCACCGATTATTCGCCTGCAAAAGCTTCAGCACTTTGTGGCGTTTCCATTAAAGACATTAAATACCTGGCACAGCTTTACGCTGACCCCAACAAAAAGGTAATGTCGCTTTGGTGCATGGGAACCAATCAGCACACACGCGGCACCTGGATCAACAACCAGATTTACAACATCCATCTTCTTACCGGAAAAATCTCAACCCCGGGCAACTCACCATTTTCATTAACCGGCCAGCCCAGCGCCTGTGGCACCGTGCGCGAAGTAGGGACACTTACACATCTGTTGCCTCATGGCACAGTGACCAACGAAAAAGACCGAAAGTTCGCGGCAGAAATCTGGAACGTTCCCGTTGAAAAAATTCCGGCCAAGCCGACCTTCCATACGGTTGAAATGTTTCGGGCATTAGACCGGGGTGAAATCAAGTTCATGTGGATACAGGTCACCAACCCGATGGTGTCTATGCCTAACCTGAAACGCTATCGCAACGGGGCACTAAAAGAAGACCGGTTTATCGTGGTGTCGGATGTTTATCCAACGCCAACTACCGATGTAGCCGATGTGATTTTGCCTTCGGCCATGTGGATTGAACGCGAAGGCATGTTCGGTAACTCGGAAAGGCGCACGCAGCATTTCGAAAAAATGCTTGAACCACAAGGCGAATGCATGAGCGACACCTGGCAGATTATTGAAGTAGCCAAACGGATGGGGTATGGCAGCCTGTTTCCCTGGACAAAAGGGAATCACATTGAAGAAATCTGGAAGGAATATACCCGCTTTCATGACGGGCCCGATCATGCAATGGCCAGCTATGAAGAACTTAAAAAGAAGTCAGGCATTCTATGGCCATACGTGAACGGAAAAGAAACCAAGTGGCGCTACCACGCCAAGTATGATCCTGCTGCCAAAGGTGATTCGTTCGATTTTTATGGCAAGCCCGGTGGCAAGGCCTGGATTTGGGCACGGCCCTTTGAACCTGCTCCTGAAGTTCCGGATAACGATTATCCTTACTGGCTGTGCACGGGCCGGGTAGTTGAGCACTGGCACACCGGCTCCATGACCAGAAGAATTCCCGTATTGCATCAGGCCGTTCCGCACGCGTATGTGGAGTTAAACGTACAGGATGCTGCCAACATGAACATCCGCACGGGCGACAAAGTAAAACTGATTTCGCGCAGAGGCGAGTTGGTGTTGCCGGCATCCGTTAATGAGCGGGGGCAACCTCCGCGAGGACAAGTGTTTGTTCCGTTTTTTGATGAGGGCTTTCTGATTAACGAGCTTACCATCGATGCTTTCTGCCCGATTTCGCGTGAGCCCGAATATAAAAAGTGTGCCGTCAAAGTAATGAAAGCCTGAAGCGGGTATGACCATTAAGCCGAAACAACATATCCTGATTTTTTATATCGTGCTGCTGATGGCTGCGGCCATTGTGGTGCTCAACTTCAGCATGGTGCAGGAGCAGGAAGAAGCGCATGTAGAGGAAGAGTTGTTCCCATACGTTGAACCACTTCCATTTGAGTCGGGCGTGTTTGAGCGTGCCGATTTTGCATTAGCTTATCAAAATATGCCGGATGATGAGAACCACCAGCGATCATTGGAAGGATATTATAAAAGAAGGGCTTTCTCTGGCGCACCACCCATTATCCCTCATACCATATTGAATGAAAATACATTTGGCGGAAAAGCTTGTTTGCAGTGCCATCAAAACGGTGGCTATGTTGAGCAGTTTAAAGCGTATGCTCCGGCAACGCCCCACCCCGAACTATTGAATTGCAATCAGTGCCACGTGCCGGTCAATTCTAACACGCTGTTTAAAACAACTGCGTTTGAGGGACTGAAGGCTCCGGCTCTTGGTAATCGGGCGATGGAAGGCAACCCCCCGGTTATACCGCACACCCTGCAACTGCGCGAAAATTGCCTGGCTTGCCATGCCGGGCCGGCTGCACCCAGGGCCATCCGCGTTACACATCCTGAGCGGGTGAATTGCAGGTCATGTCATGCACTGAAACCGTTAACGCCCATCGAATGGGAAAGACCAGCCAATGATTAAACACCAAACCATATTGTTAGTTGCCTGGGCGGCAGTCATCATGATTGCGTATTACAGTTGTTCATCTTCGCATCAGGACGAACAGCATGAGAAAGCACACGGACCATTAGCCAACCGCTTGCGCGCCTATACCGACAGCATTGAATATGAAAAATCTTCGATCGAGGCCATGCAAAACGTAAAACTTTTGCTGGCACAAATACACGACACGGTATCCGCACTGCTTCCGGAGCGAACCGCAGTCATCCGCTCCTACCCATGTAACAACTGCCATACACAGCCATTGGCGCAACTTTCCCAGGGTACTAAAGCTGATAAAAAAAAATCGCATTGGGATATTGAAATCATCCACGGCAGTGAAGAAGTAATGAACTGCCAAACCTGCCACAACGAAAAAAACATGAATGAACTGGTTTCATTAACCGGAAGCGTGATCGTATTCAATGAAAGCTACAAGCAATGCCGGCAATGCCACACCACCCAATATACCGATTGGGTGGGCGGAAGTCATGGCAAGCGTTTAGGCGGATGGATGCCCCCGCGCATCATGAACACCTGTGTGAGTTGCCATGATCCGCATAAGCCTGCGTTTGCAAGCCGCTGGCCTTCGCGATTGAATACATCTTCACTAACTGAATAGTTTGGTTATGGAACCTGTACACCCCCAACAGAACCAAAACACCGGATGCCAGTCGGGAAATTGCTCATGCGGTAAAAAGAGAGAAGACGGCTTTGAGCAGGTGATGAGCAAGCCAACTGACCGCAGGGATGCGCTGAAAAAACTTACACTTGGACTGCTAACCGGTGTGGGCTTTGCATCCACCTCCTGCAGTGTCACGGCCGGAGACACCAAAACAGAAAAGGCCCGACTGAACTGGGAGGAATTCTTCAAGGGCAACTACCAGTTAATGACTGTTGACGAGAAGGAATCTACCGTAAAGCGTCTCGAACGCTTGTATGAATTGAACAACGGAAGAAAAATAAACGTATCCGCCCAGGGCCCAATGAAGGATGTGTTGTATGGCTACGCCTTCAACATTTCAAAATGTCAGGGTTATATGGATTGTGTAAATGCCTGCGTACAGGAAAACAACCAGGATCGTAATTCGCAGATGCAATATATACGCATTCACGAGCATCAAAACGGCTCTATGGATTTTGAACTGGCCGATGACAACTTTTATCATGAAGTGCCGGCTGCCGGGCATTTTTATATCGGCACACAGTGCTTTCATTGCGAGAACCCGCCCTGCGTGGAAGTATGCCCTGTGAAGGCAACCTGGAAAGAAAAAGACGGCATTGTGGTAGTGGATTACGACTGGTGCATTGGTTGCCGCTATTGTATGGCAGCCTGCCCGTACGATGGGCGCAGGTTCAACTGGGCAACACCCGAAGTGCCCATGGAAGAAGTAAACAACAATCAGCACTACCTCGGCAACCGGCTGCGAAAGAAAGGTGTAATGGAGAAATGTACATTCTGCATTCAGCGTTCACGCAACGGAAAGAACCCGGCCTGTGTGGATGCCTGCCCTACCGGTGCACGCATCTTTGGCAACCTGCTCGACCCGAACAGTGAAATCAGGTGGGTACTGGCGAACAAGAAAGTTTTCAGATTAAAAGAGGATTTAGGTACAGAACCTAAGTTCTGGTACTTTATGGATTAACGCGTACTGCATGCAACAGGTAAAAATCTTTCGTTCACTGGTTGTTAGCGGCATTAAAACCGCCTTGCATGGAAACACCCTGTATCATGTGTGGATGGGCTTCCTCACTTTCTTTATGCTGCTGGGTGCGTTTTGTTTTTACATTCAGCTGCGCGATGGACTGATTGTTACCGGTATGCACGACCATGTAAGCTGGGGTTTATATATCTCTAACTTTACATTTCTGGTAGGTATTGCAGCTGCCGCAGTCGTGCTGGTGTTGCCAACTTACGTGCTAAAAGAAATGGATTTCTCCAAGGCCGTTTTGATAGGCGAAGGCATGGCCGTGGCTGCGCTCATCATGTGCCTCGCCTTTGTTACAGTCGATTTAGGCGGCCCCATCCGCGCCTGGCATTTGATACCCGGCATAGGTGTATTTAACTGGCCCAACTCCATGCTGGCCTGGGATGTGATCGTGTTAAACGGTTACTTATTCATTAATATCACTGTGCCCTTATACATCCTGATGT
>JBBINY010000076.1:0-9050 GCA_037443645.1 Cytophagales bacterium | reverse complement strand
TTCTGACTAAGGAGTGTGCTATCCATCGTCCTGCGCAGGCCCAGGCATCCGTTTCGGTCTTTCTTCCAGGCATTAAGGTCAACGCCCTCCAATAGGGGCATGGGATTGGTGCATCCTGCCACAAGCAGCAAGCACAGCAGACGAGCATTGAAAATTCTTATCATGACTTTTTCCAAATCCGGTAATACCAGGGTAGTGAAATCGTCATGAAAAGTATGGATGCCCCTGCAAGCCATACCGGCCAGTTGTATAACCAGGTTAGGGTACACATTGCAATCGGGTAACCGATAATCCTGACCCATTCCGCAATCTTAACCCATTTCCGGTTTTCAAAAAGCACTCCGCAGTTCACCACGGTGAATGAGATAATCAGCGTGATGATGGCTTTTTCTCCCAGTGTGAAAAGATCTTGCTTGAAAAGAAACCATGCTGTGCCGGCAAGGCATATGGTAAACTGAAACAATACATAAAGGCTTAACAACAACGAGCTGTCTGTTTCATATTTGTGGTAGGTGGCCTTGTTTATTTCTGGCGCGGCACGATATCCCCCAAGGTATTCAGGAAGCCAGCCCGGTTTGGCAAACAGGTATCGGATTTTGTCAGACCATTTAGGGATTCGCCTCAGGTCTTTGCCCATCTCTGCATAATGGCTGAAGTTGGCGAACACCGCATTCCAACTGTTGATGGGTTTTGTGATTCCATAGGTAGGCTTTTCCTCTTCCGGCTGAAAGGTGCCGAAGAGCTTATCCCAGATGATTAACGTACCGGCATGGTTCTTATCGATATACTTCGGATCGCGCCCGTGATGAACACGGTGATGGGAGGGGGTGTTGAAAACCAGTTCGAACCAACCCATCTTACCGATGGTCTCGGTATGAATCCAGAACTGGTACAAGGTGATAAAGGCCGACATGAGTGCAAAGTCGAGGGTGCGGAAGCCGAGAAAGGCTAGCGGCAAACTAAACCCGAACGTCCAGATTACCTGCAGCGAACTTTGGCGGAGCGCCACCGACAGGTTGTATTCTTCGCTTTGATGATGCACCACGTGCCCGCCCCAGAACAGGTTTATCTCATGGCTCATGCGGTGGGCCCAGTAGTAGGCCAGGTCGGCCAGCAGGAAGAGCATAAGCCAGTAGAGCCAGTTCCTTTCCCATGTAAACAGGTTAAAGTTGTGATGGAGTACTTCATAGATGCCAATGGCAAAAAGCCTGAGGAACAATCCGCTGAGTTGTGAAGTTATTCCGCAGCTCAGGTTAGCGATGGCATCAGGCAGGCTGTACAATTTCCGGTGTGTAATCCGTTCGGCCACCAGTTCAATGCCGATGAGGATAAAAAAGATGGGTATTGAAAGTACAATGGGGTTTAAATCCACGGTGATTTGTTTTATTTGCAGCGCAATTTACTACATGATACTAAAGATTCTTAAAGGAGTGTGGTTCATTTCCCTGTTGGCGGCAGGGGCTAACCTGCTCTATGTATATGCCAGCTTGCCCGGGGATGTTGCCATCCATGAGGAAGAATTGTATACGGTATCGATAGGAAGGGAGTCGTTGTTTTATACGGCCATGGTATTAATAGGTGTTGTGAATCTGCTGGTTTACCTGTTCCACAGGTCGCTTACACCCGATGAGGGCTTCAGGATGTGGTTGCACGGGCTGGTCATCAGCCTGAATATCTTCTTCGTCATCGGGTTCAGCTTCATCGCCCTATACAATTCAGCCGAAAAGTTCGATTTCAGCCGCTTAGGCATTTTCATCTATTCAGCGGTGGGACTGGTGATAGTGTGTGCACTTACGTGGCCGGTCATCCTGGTTGTGCGCAGGGTGTTTCCTAAATAAATAGTTTGACCTAAGAAGTACGTCCACTTGAAAATCAACCGGTTACACCTCAATTCCTCATAAATTTTTGTAGTTATGATTTTGAGGTGTGTTGACTAACTGACCTGAAAATTCGCTTTATTCGTGTAACACTGTGCTTTTTTTAAACTTGTCGGGATCATTTTTTAATCTTGCGCACCAAAATCCTGTAGCCTATGAAATCGGAGAAATCCGGGTCTATGTTTGAATACACCGAAGCCAGCATCAAATCCCTCGACTGGCGTGAGCACATTCGCCTCAGGCCGGGCATGTACATCGGAAAGCTGGGTGATGGATCCTCCAAAGACGATGGCATCTACGTGCTGGTAAAAGAAGTTATCGACAACGCCATTGACGAGCATATGATGGGCTATGGAAAAACCATCGATGTGAAGATAACCGACAAAGCCGTTACCGTGCGCGATTATGGCCGGGGCATACCGCTGGGCAAGGTGGTGGAGGTGGTGTCGAAAATCAACACCGGGGCCAAATACGATACGGGTGCATTTCAGAAGTCGGTAGGGTTGAACGGGGTAGGTACAAAAGCAGTGAATGCCCTTTCTCAATACTTTATGGTTCAGGCATTTCGCGATGGGCAGACCAAGCTGGCCGAATTCAAGAAGGGAATCCTCACGCACGATCCGCGCACGTCTAAATCGAGGGAACGCAATGGTACACTGGTGGTCTTTGAACCGGACAATTCCATGTTCAAAAACTATCATTTCATCCCGGAGTACCTCGATGACCTGATGTGGAACTACGCCTTTCTGAATGCCGGGCTTACCATAAGTTGTAACGGCAAGAAATTTTATTCTAAGGACGGCTTACTTGATTTGCTGAAACAAAAAGCCGACCCCGAAGAGATGCGGTACCCGATCATCCATTTTAAAGGAAACGATATTGAAGTGGCCCTCACTCACGGCAACCAGTATGGTGAGGAATATTATTCGTTTGTGAATGGGCAGAATACCACGCAGGGAGGAACGCACCTGGCGGCTTTTCGCGAAGGTGTGGTGAAAGCGGTGCGCGACTTTTATAAAAAGGATTTCGATGCGTCCGACATCCGCTCCAGCATTGTTGCGGCTGTTGCTGTGCGTGTGCAGGAGCCCGTTTTCGAATCGCAAACCAAAACCAGGCTGGGCTCGCTCACCATGGCCCCGGATGGGCCTACTGTACGGAATTATGTGGGTGACTTTGTTGCGAAAGAACTGGAGATTTACCTGCACAAAAATCCTTCCGTGGCTGATGCACTGCTTAAACGCATTACGCAGTCGGAGCGGGAGCGCAAGGAAATTGCCGGCATAAAAAAATTGGCTAACGAACGGGCCAAGAAAGCCAACCTGCACAATCGCAAGCTGCGCGATTGCCGCTACCACTTTGATGACAACAGCCCTCGTTCAGGCGAATCGGTGATCTTTATTACGGAAGGCGATTCGGCCAGCGGATCCATCACCAAATCGCGCGATGTGGAAACCCAGGCTGTTTTTAGTTTGCGCGGTAAACCGCTGAACTGCTTCGGGTTAACCAAGAAGGTAGTGTATGAGAACGAAGAGTTCAACCTGCTGCAGCATGCATTAAATATTGAGGACGGCCTTGACGGGCTGCGCTACAATAAAGTAATTATTGCCACCGATGCCGATGTTGACGGCATGCACATTCGCCTGTTGCTGATGACGTTCTTCCTGCAGTTCTTCCCCGACCTGGTTAAAGCCGGTCATGTGTTTATCCTGGAAACCCCGTTGTTCCGCGTTCGCAATAAAAAGGAAACGATGTATTGCTACAGCGAAGAAGAGAAACAGGAAGCCATAAGGAAACTGGG
Organism: Cytophagales bacterium; assembly: GCA_037443645.1. Lineage (GTDB taxonomy): Bacteria > Bacteroidota > Bacteroidia > Cytophagales > Cyclobacteriaceae > UBA2336. The sequence continues at coordinate 5,375 of JBBINY010000076.1, read as the reverse complement.
AGGTAAGCCTGAGATTACCCGCTTTAAAGGACTTGGTGAAATATCACCGGAAGAATTCGGAAAGTTTATCGGTGAGGACATCAGGCTGCAGCCGGTGCAGTTGGATAAAGACAGCCACCTGCGCGATGTACTGGAGTTTTACATGGGCAAGAATACCCCCGACCGGCAGGATTTTATTATTGAGAACCTGAGGATTGAATTGGATAAAGTAGAAAATACGGAAGAAGAAATTGTTACCATTTGAGACAACATATTGAGACCTCAAGTGCAGACTGGAGTAGAGATTTGAACAATGAGAAAAAAAAAGAAAGCCGTTAAAGCGCCTGAGATAAAATCAAAAAGCAAAAAGGACAAAGACGGAATCATTTCCGTTGGTGTAGACGGCCTTTACCAGGACTGGTTTCTTGACTATGCCTCCTATGTGATTCTTGAACGGGCCGTGCCCCGCATCGAAGACGGCCTCAAGCCTGTTCAGCGAAGAATCATGCACTCGCTTAAGGAGATGGATGACGGCCGTTTCAACAAGGTTGCCAACGTTATCGGCAACACCATGCAGTATCATCCGCATGGCGATGCGGCCATCGGGGAGGCCATGGTAAACATCGGCCAGAAGGATTTACTGATTGAAACCCAGGGCAACTGGGGCGATATCCGCACCGGTGACGGTGCGGCAGCACCGCGTTACATCGAAGCGCGGCTTTCAAAGTTTGCCCTTGAAGTGGTATATAATCCGCAAACCACCGAATGGCAGCTCTCCTATGACGGCCGCAAGAAGGAGCCGGTAACCCTGCCGGTAAAGTTTCCGCTGCTGCTGGCCCAGGGTGTGGAAGGCATTGCCGTAGGACTCTCCACGAAAATACTCCCGCATAACTTTTGCGAGCTGGCCAAAGCTTCGGTGGATGTGCTCAAAGGCAAGAGCCCCAAGATTTATCCGGACTTTCCTACGGGGGGCATCGGTGACTTTACCGAGTACGATCAGGGCAAGCGCGGGGGCAAAATCAAGGTCAGGGCAAAGATTGATATAACCGATAAAAAGACACTCACCATCAGGGAGATACCTTTCTCCACCACAACCACTTCATTGATTGAGTCCATCGTAAAGGCAAGCGACAAAGGACAGATTAAAGTAAAGCAGGTGATTGATAATACCGCCAAAGATGTGGAGATCCAGATCCACCTGCAACCGGGCCAATCGCCTGAGATTGCACTGGATGCGCTCTACGCCTTTACCGATTGTGAGATGAGCATTTCTCCCAATGCCTGTGTGATTGTAGCGGATAAGCCGCAGTTCATGGGCGTTAACGAAATCCTGAAATACAACACCCAGCAAACCGTTACGCTGTTGAAGCGTGAACTGGAAATTAAAAAAGCCGAATTGAAAGAACGGATTTTGTTCTCCTCACTTGAGAAAATCTTCATTGAAAACCGCATTTACCGCGACATTGAGGAGTGCGAAACGTGGGAGAAAGTGATTTCAACGATCGACAAAGGACTGAAGCCGCACAAGAAAAAATTCTACCGGGAAATTACCACCGAGGACATCGTTCGGCTAACGGAAATCAAAATCAAACGCATCTCGAAATACGATGCCTTCAAGGCCGATGAATTGCTGAAAGACCTTGAAAAACAGCTTAAGGAAACCGAGCACCACCTCCGCAACCTTACAGACTACGCCATAAGCTACTACCAGGATCTGTTGAGCAAGTACGGAAAAGGCCGCGAACGCAAAACAGAAATCAAGAGCTTCCAGTCGGTTACCGCCACCGAAGTGATCGCCATAAATCAAAAGTTGTATGTTAACCGCACTGATGGTTTTGCCGGGTGGGGCCTGAAGCGCGATGAGTTTGTATGCGATTGCTCCGAACTGGACGACATCATTGCCATCCGCAGAGACGGCAAGGCGCTGATCTCGCGCATCAGCGAAAAGGTGTTTATGGGTAAGGATATCCTGTACATCGGGGTGTGGAAGAAAGGCGATGACCGCATGGTGTACAACATGATTTACTCGGATGGTAAATCGGGTAAAGGATTCGTTAAACGGTTTACCATGCCCGGTGTTATCCGCGACAAGGAATACGATCTCACCCAGGGCAACCCCAATTCACGGGTGTATTATGTTTCAGGCAACCCCAATGGCGAGGCCGAGGTGGTGGAAGTTAAACTTTCGCAATCCAGCACAGCCCGCAAAAAGGTTTTCGAGTTTGATTTTTCTGAACTGGAAATAAAAGGCCGGGGTGCACGGGGCAATACCCTTACAAAATACCCGATCCGAAGGGTTGACTTTGTGCAGGCGGGCACCTCCACACTCAGTAAACTTGATCTGTGGTACGATGCCGATGCCGGCCGGCTTAACAAAGACAAGCGCGGGAAGTACCTGGGCAAGTTTGCCGGAGATGATCAACTCATCGCCTTTATGCGCAACGGGTCGTACCGCATCAGCGGGTATGACCTGGCCACACGGTTTGATCATGAAAAGACCCTGTGCGTTGAAAAGTTTAATCCGAAAAAACCGGTTTCAGCGGTGTATGTTGACGGGGAGTCAAAGCAATTCATGGTGAAACGCTTTGTGGTGGAGACCAGCACGCCAGACAAAGAGTTTAATTTCATTTCGGAAGCCATCGGTTCGCGGCTGGTTGTGGCTACGTTGGCCGATTCGCCCGAGGTGTCCGTGGAACTCATCAAGGGCAAAGGAAAAGAAAAAGTAAAGGAGCAGGTGAACCTCGAAGACATTATTGATGTAAAGGGATGGAAAGCCCTGGGTAACCGGCTGTCCCAGCATCGGGTTAGCAAAGTAAGTTTTCTTCAGGACAGCCCCGAAGCCGGTGACGAAGGGGAGGAGGACGAAAATGAAGAGGTGAAAAAGAAAAAGCCGGTTTCCCCTGAAAAAAAGGGTAAGCTTGCGGCTGTAAAAAAAAGGGAGTCATCCGTCAAAAAAAGAAAGCAGGTCGTTCAGCAAAACTTATTCGCGGAAGCGCCAGCAAAGGCCGGAAAGCAAAAGAAAAAAGTAAACGGAAAAGGTAAACCGGCAGGTGGCGGTACTGGAAAAGCATTTGGCGTTGGCGACACCATTGAATTAGAACTCTGATTAACCCAAGTAGATATGTCGGTTTACCTCGCTGAATTTGTCGGAACGCTCATCCTGGTACTGTTGGGCGATGGGGTGGTGGCAGGTGTGCTGTTGAAAAGATCCAAATCCGAAAATGCCGGATGGTTAGTCATTGTAATGGCATGGGGTCTTGCGGTTACGCTGGCCATTTATGCGGTGGGGCAATTCAGCGGGGCCCACATCAACCCGGCCGTTACACTGGCGCTTGCTGTTTCAGGAAGTTTTGACTGGGCGCACGTTCCCGGATATATGCTGGCACAAGTAACAGGAGCATTTACGGGTGCCGCAGTGGTGTGGCTTCACTACCGCCCGCATTGGCCGGTAACGGAAGATCCTGCGGTTAAGCTCGCTGTATTTTGCACCGGCCCTGCTATTCGTTCGCCCCTTAACAACCTTGTCAGCGAAATTATCGGAACAGCCGTGTTGATTTTAGGCTTGCTGACGATTGGTGCCAACAAATTTACAGAAGGCCTCAATCCACTTGTTGTCGGTTTGTTGATTGTATCGATTGGTCTCTCGTTAGGCGGCACTACGGGTTTTGCGATAAATCCCGCACGCGACCTGGGCCCGCGCATTGCACACGCCATGTTACCCATTGCCGGCAAAGGATCTTCGGACTGGGGCTACGCCTGGATACCCGTAGTGGGGCCGCTTGTGGGCGGTATCATCGGTACATTGGTGTATAGTTCGTTATTTTAGAACATGAAATACATCCTCGCCCTCGACCAGGGCACCACCAGCTGCCGCGCCATATTGATTAACGATAAAGCGGAGATCGTATCCATCAGCCAAAAGGAATTCAGGCAGATTTTTCCGCAAGCCGGATGGGTAGAGCATGATCCGAAAGAAATTCTATCCACCCAATTGGAGGTTGTTCATCTTCTGCTACAACAAACCGGGGTAGACGCAGCGGCCATTGCCGCCATCGGCATTACCAACCAGCGTGAGACTACAGTGGTGTGGGACAGTCAATCGGGCGAGCCCGTTTACAACGCCATTGTTTGGCAAGACAAGCGCACGGCACCGCTCTGCGAGGAACTGAAAGCCAAAGGACTGGAGCCCTATGTTCGCGAGAACACCGGCCTGGTGATTGACTCCTATTTCTCCGCCACCAAAATCAGGTGGATACTGGATCATGTGCCCGGTGCCCGCGAGAAAGCAAACCGGGGAGAGTTGCTCTTCGGCACCATAGATACCTGGCTGATCTGGAACTTCACCGGTGGAAAGAGACATGTTACCGATGTGACGAATGCATCGCGCACGATGGTATTCAATATCCGCGAAATAACATGGGATGAAAAATTGTTGCAGGAACTTTCCATACCGGTTAGCATGCTTCCGCAGGTAAAACAATCGGCCGATGATTTTGGAACAATGCACCTGCTTGGAACTTCCGTTCCGATTTGCGGGGTAGCGGGAGATCAGCAGGCGGCCTTATTCGGGCAGGCATGCTTTGAACCGGGCACGGCCAAGAATACCTACGGTACGGGTTGTTTTATGCTGATGAATACCGGAACACGGATTCAAGGGTCTAAAAACGGATTGATTACCACGATTGCCTGGAGCCTGGATGGGGTGGTGGAGTATGCACTGGAGGGGAGCGTATTCATTGCAGGCGCTGCCGTTCAGTGGCTGCGCGATGGATTGGGTTTCATTGATGAGTCAAAAGACTCCGAATACTTTGCCGCTAAGGCGCTTGGATCCAATGAAGTGTATGTCGTTCCGGCTTTTGCAGGCTTAGGGGCGCCTTACTGGGATATGTATGCACGGGGCGCCATTTTCGGATTGACCCGCGACACCGGCAAAGACCACATCATCAAAGCCACGCTGGAGAGCATGGCCTACCAGACCAAAGATGTGCTGGATGCCATGGAAGAAGATGCCGGCACCAGACTGGCCCGCCTTAAAGTGGATGGCGGGGCCTGTGCCAACAACATCCTGATGCAATTCCAGGCCGACATTCTGGGCACCGAAGTGGAGCGCCCCGAAGTGATTGAATCTACCGCTATGGGTGCCGCCTTTTTGGCCGGGATACAGGCGGGATTGTGGAAGAAGGAAGACATCAGTCACAATCGGAAAATAAACCGGTTATTTAAGCCGGCTATGGATGCGGCTACCCGCTCCAGGCTGTATGCAGGCTGGCAGAAGGCCGTTGCGCGCGCCCGGGGATGGATTGGAGTGTGAAAAAGCAGGATATTTCTTTTGTACATTGAATATATTAGGGAGTTACCTGCAATTGTTGGCGACAGTGGTAACTTGAAACTGACGA
>JBBINY010000075.1:0-9486 GCA_037443645.1 Cytophagales bacterium | reverse complement strand
TGCGGGGAATGGTGGTGCCAGCGGTAGGTTCAGAAGACTGCGCGAGGTTGCAAGGGAGTATGCCTTTGTATTCGACATTCTGGATATGAAGTAATTTTTGAAACCAGGCCCAGGAGTTTGAGTTTATAGCTGACCGGCCGGGAGTTAAGGAATGGAAACTTATTTTTTAGAACGTGGTCTGTATTTTGTTCAGACCACCTTTTCTAACTCACTTAAAAAATAACAATGATCTTTCCCTTCGCCCGTTTCGTTTCTGAATACCTATGAGCCTCGGCAAACTGTTCAACGGGGTATTCCCTGTCAATCACTACTTTCAGTTTGTGTTCATTGACGAGTGACAGTAATAAGCTAATCTTTTCGGGAGTTGGTTTGGCGAAAACCGTCATTACCTTTTTACCCCGTTTAGTTGACGTGAGTTGTAAAACCATAGTGGCAGGGGAAGGAAGCGTAGTAATGAAGGTACCGGTATCGGTGAGCAGGTGCTTTACTTTGTTATACAGTAATACGCTGGGTGTATGAAAAATGATATCAAACTTTTTATTCAATGTATTAAGATCCGTGTTGGTATAATCAATCCCCTCATCTGCACCTATTGACTTTACATTTAACAGATTGCTTGTGCTGCAAACTGCAGTTACAAAAGCTCCCGCCAACTTTGCTAATTGAACGGCAAATGAGCCCACCGAGCCATAGGCTCCATTTATCAAGACACAGTGCCCGGGTTTTATGGCCCCCAACAGATGCAGCGCATCATAGGCAGTACTACCGGCTATAGGTACAGACGAGCCCTCATTAAAATTCACTCCTTCGGGCAGTAATGTCACACACGCTTCGGGCACAGCAAGGTATTCCGCATAGGCATTTCTGCGACCCGTACAAACGACAACGCATGCTAATAGGTGATTAATCAAAAAATCTCTTCAATATGAATCAAGTCAAGAAAAACAAAGAATTTGTCATCAGGTATTTCAATGCCATTAGCGGGGTAACCAAAACCCGTGAATTGTGTGAACAATACATAACCGACCAGGCGCTGATCGGACATATTCTTTTTTTTGATGGCGCATTCCCCAAGTATGAAATGTTTATTGATGAAATTACTGGAGAAGATAACCGCATTGTTGTTCGGGGGCGATTTAAAGGCAAGCATGAAGGAGAGTTGAATGGGATACCTCCCACATACAAAGAAGTATTCTTCCCCTTTGTTATTGGTTATGAAATTGACAAGAACAAGATCCTGAGCCACTGGCTTATTGCTGACCAGGTAGTGCTGATGGAGCAATTGGGGGTGATGAAGCAGCCTGCTTAATTGCCGGTAGTAAATTTGCCGAACAGAACTACGAGATTCGTGTGCGGCAGTTAAAGCAAGTCCTATGAACCAGAGTATTTAAAAGCATGTGCTTTGCTTTCTGGCATCGCTTTGCAACAAATAGAACAAATAAAATATAAGCACAATGAAAAATAGAAACACATCAAAAATACTGGTGGTAGGTGCTACCGGATTTTTAGGCATGGAAATCTGTCGCCTACTGACTGCAGCTAATAAAAATGTAAGTGGACTCGTGCGAAAGACTTCTGCTGCAGAAAAAGTAAATTCACTTAAGCAACTGGGTATACAGTTGGTAGAGGGTGACCACAGCCTCCTCCACATTCTCCAGACAGGATGGAGACTCCATTCAAACCGTGGATAACCAGGGTCAGGCTATTTTAGCAGACGAGGCAATCGCAGCCGGAATTCAACACTACATCTACATTTCGTTTCCATCCATGCAAGGCGAGTTTCCGTTACAGGATGCCAAACGAAGAGTTGAAAAGAAATTAGTAAACGGCAACATGCCGTACACCATTTTGCAACCCACCTTCTTTGCCGAAGCCTGGCTAAGCCCTGCGGTGGGTTTTGATTTCCCCAACGCCAAAGCAACGATTTACGGAGAAGGAAAAAATAAAATCAGTTGGATCACTATTGGGGATGTGGCTGCCTTTGCGGTGGCGGTTGTGGACAACCCTGAAGCAAAGAATAAATCAATTGAACTGGGCGGACCAGAAGCCTTAAGCCCACTGGAGGTGGTTACAATATTTGAGAAAGCAAATGGTAAAAAGTTTGATCTTCAGCATGTGCCGGTGGAAGCATTGCAAGCGCAAAAGAATGCCGCCCCGGATGACTTAGGTAAAACCTTTACAAGCCTGATGTTGAACTATGCAGCCGGACAAGAAATTAACATGCAACAAACGCTCAAGACTTTTGGTGTGAAAATGAATTCTGTTGGTGATTATGCCAATCGGGTGATGCAGGTTAATTAATAGTTATGAGCAGGCTTGGAGTAGGGCACTTTAAGCTATATCTTTCTCTATGGACTACCAGAAGTTCAAACCCTGTGAAGAATTGAAACCCTTTGTGGAGTGTTACTTCAGCTGGAAAGGCATAGCCGAAGAAGAGTTAGATATTCAAAGTCCACCCAATAGTTGCACTGCCATTGTATTTAATCTCGCCAATCCATACCAGTCATATCAAAATGATACCTCAAAAATAGTTACCCCAAAGGCTTTCGCCTGCGGACTCTTCACATCCAACTATCACCTGGTGTTAAAAGGAAAAATCGGGATGGTCGGAATTGTTTTCAAGGCTACCGCCATGCACAACTTTTTTGGACTTCGCATGTCTGGGTTGGTCAATAACAGGATGGCTTTGGAACATATATTTCCTGAGGAAACAGGTTCTGTTTTGAATGCCCTTGAAAGTGCAATAACGGATGAAGAGAGGATCCAGATTCTGGAAAAATTTGTGTTGAAGCGCCTGGAGGATGCAAAGTCAAGAGTATCGGTAATTGATGACGCAGTAGAGTTTATTGACCAGCACCTGCGAAAGCAACCAAACTTCCGTAACGGCTACGGTACAAAATTGTACGCCACCGTTGATTGTTTCAACAACTTCCACCGCCTTTATCGAGGGCCTGGTGATTATTGACTTGCAGGAGTTAATCAGTGACCCCGAAGATAATATTGATCCATCACGCATTACCATTACGGCACAACCTGCCAGTGGGGCGTTTGCAGAACTTGCCGGCTTTGAATTACGAATCAACTATGCCGGGTTTCAGTTTGTGGGCTCAGACCAGGTAGGCATTGAAGCGTGTGATTTCACTAACCTGTGTACGGCTCAAACGGTTAGTATCGAGTTGGGCGGTGAAATAAAAATCTACAACGCAGTTTCACCCAATGGCGATGGCAAAAACGAATTTCTCACCATTCAATACATCGACATTCTGCCGGAAACACAAAACAATCAGGTGTTCATCTACAACCGCTGGGGCGATGAGGTGTTCAGCATAAACAATTACAACAACGCGGACCGCGTGTTTAAGGGTGATTCGAAGAACGGCAGCAAACTGCCCACCGGTACATACTACTACAAAATTGTTTTCCCGAACGGCAAGAAAACGCTTACCGGGTTTTTAGAATTAAAGTACTAAGCATGTTATGGAAATTGCCCATATATCCTTTTCCTGGAGAGAAAGCGAACGAGCCAGATGGTGTTACCTCTGATAATAGCACCAATTCGGTAGGATTGCTTTCCGGTCTTTACATAGATTCGGTACATCGTTGCATAACCTATCAAAGGTTTCAGTCCTGTGATATTTTCATAACCTTTGGCTTGCTCAATTTGCTCAACCTTAGCGGCAAGTGCCTGCAACAAATCATTGTTGGTGATCTTATCGCAGTCGCGTTTAAAGGTAGGTTTAACGATGATTCTCATCGCTATTCTTTCTACGACTTTGCAGGGGAGTTAGACTTTTTTGCAATACGCTTTTGTAACCCTTTTTTAAATGCAGCCAAGCTAACAGTGCCCTTCTCTTTCATACCTTCATTAATCAACTCCGCAAAATACATGTCTTCAAGATTTTTGCCCTTTTGTAAAACCTTCGCTTTAGGCATGGTACCAATAAGCTGTGCAATTAAATCAGCTTCTCGCTTATTCTTAAACCGGGCAATCAATACTTCACTCATATCTCATCGTTTACTATTCCTTCAACAAAGATAAAAAACTAAATCCAATCCGTTATGAAATACTTCTTCACCCTATGCATCGTGGTCATGTCGATCGAAGTGCTTGCGCAACAAGACCCGCTGTACTCACAATACATCAATAACCCCTTTGTACTCAACCCGGCTTACGCTGGACTGACTAAAAATTTCAGTGCCGCCATCAGCTACCGGCACCAATGGAGTGGATTGGAAGGCAGCCCAAAGACGATTAACGCCAACGGTCACATCTCCCTGCTCGACAATCGCATGGGCGCGGGCATCATGATAGTATCAGATCAGATTGGATATAATACCACCACCGAAGTATTAGGCAGTTATTCTTATCGCATAAAACTGGATGATGCGAAAACCCTTTCGTTTGGGTTACAGGCAGGCTTGGCCAACTACAAAATTGATAACTCAAAAGTAAATCCGTTCGATCCCGGAGACCAATTGTTTGAAGGCACCATCAGTGAAACAAAACCGAGTTTTGGGGCCGGCATTATTTTCACCACCGATCGGCTGTTTGCCGGGCTATCCGTACCCCGCATGTTAAGCCCCTCGTTAACCGATGATGGTGTTACCACTTCGCTCTACACACAACATCTCTACGCGATGGGGTCCTATTTATTCTTCATCTCCGACCACATCCGACTCAAGCCCTCAGCATTGGTAAAACTGGTAAGCGGTGCACCGGCATCCATTGACCTGAATGCTGCAGTTATTCTTCAGGAAAATTACCAGGTGGGCCTCCTCACCCGCGACTTTACCACCTATGGACTATTTCTTCAGGGAATTTTTAAAGAAAAATTCCGGCTGGGTTACGTGTTCGAAATACCTACTGGTTCATCGGTGGGTTCAAATTTCAACACGCATGAAATTACGCTAGGCATTCGCATGAATGTACTCAGCTTCCATGATAATAGTGCGGTGATGAGTTTTTGAGTGTGCGAACTTCGAGGAATTACCTGTAAATTTAAGTAACCAGTCATGGAGCTTAAAATGAGTCGCCTGCATGAAGGCCATCAGGAACAAAAAAGTAAACAAATGAATACCGTTCTGCTGGTGCTGTCCCTGCTGAGCATTGTATCGGTTATAACGGATCTCTCGCAATGGTTGGATCTGGTAGGAGTATCTACCCGTGCAATCTATTCACCACTTGTTGCCATCAGCACCTGGATTGCTATTGGTTTTTTAGCCTTATGGTACATCCGAAAAACCAAGCCATTTGACTAATGAGCGTGGGCATTACTACTCCCCATGAAACTGGAATATCCCAGACTGGCTTTATCGTATTGGAATAATTTTGCTGATAGTTGGGTTAGTGATTTGGATGATCCCTCCCATAGCGCTTTTTCCTGATAGTTGCAGGCTCCATCCTGATCTGTGCTTCCAGAAAGCGCTGACAGACCAAACTAATTTCAATAGCAGCCCCGATTGTGACCTTCAATAAATTTCTAACAAGGCCAAAAAATCCCCGGAAACGGGGATTTGTTTTTTACTGCTATTGTTTCAACTTATAAAAAAATCACGGTTATGAAATTCTTTGTTTCCCCTTCGCTGGCTGCCCTCCTCTTCCTAACCCATGCTGCTTTTGCACAAAGTAAACTTGTGCCCGTGACCACATCTCAGCTGAGCGGAATTGCCCTGCCCACCGGAAGTAAAAAAGACAGCAGGCTGCTGTTTACAGCCACAGCCCAAACCCTGCTGGACATGGAGGCGGAGGCCCAGGGCATCGTACTTGCAAAAAACGTGGAAGTGCTGAGCCTGCCCCCGGCAGGCGACTCAGAAAAGCAGGTATTGCAACAACTGGCCGATGCAAAATGGCTTGTTTCAAAAATGCCTGCCGACTCGTATTATTTGCTTACGCGCGATGCTGTAACCCTGATGGCTTATATTCAAAAAACGAAAAAAGAAACGGCAGTCTATTTCTGTAGTGTAGACAGGCAGCCTGCCACGGCTGCAACCTCCAACCAGGTTGCGGTTCAGCCGGAAAAAGTAAAAGACCCTCCACCTCCCGATCTGCCAAAGGTGCTGACCCCACCTGCTCAATCATCAGGCGGTTACGCCTACACCACCACCACCTTTGATGACGGCTGGACTGCCCATGGGCGAACAAACTGGGTGGAGGTTACAAAAGGTAACGTAAAGGTTCTGATTCATTTTCATACCAAAGAAACCAGCAGCTACATCTCCGATTACCGCGAGGAAGACCGGCTGGCCTGGAGCACATTTATCGTGCCCCGCTATGGTAACATCAACTACATCGAGGGCCCAGGCACGATTGGCTATGAGCGGCCTCACTTTCTCTATAATCATGTCAGAGAACCGCAAAGCGGGCGAACGGTTTACCTGGCGCTTTTCAGCATAGGCAAAAGCAATTGGATGGAATTTATTGCGCCCGATCAAAACACGTTTATTGAAACGTTTGGAGTTGATGTTGCCCGTGTAGATTACTACGCCACTGAAACCTGGAATCCGCTACGGAAGATGAACGGCTACAACAAGTTTGCTGTGGCTGCAACCGACCTGGAGGGCAAATGGAGCAGTTCGTTTGGTGGTTTCACCAACTACGTAAACGTTTATACCGGGGCAACCACGGCAAACACTCACTCTTCGGCCGAGGAGTTTGTCTTCAGGGCTGACGGCACCTACGACTGGCAGCTTAGCACCGCCAGCGGCTTTGTAGGTAATATCAAATTTGATGGGGCAAAGTCTACCGGAAAATTTACTATGCGAAACCCCTGGCAGATTGACTTTTCGGAGATTGAAAAGAAGCCCAGGCAATACAACGCGTACTTCTCCTGTGAGAGAAACGGAGCCCGCATATTATGGCTGCAGGATACCGGCTATGGAAGTTTTACAGGCTTTGGCAAAGAGTAACCTGGTTCATACCTGCCGCTGCATTGCATATCCTGATGGGCCAACCCGCGTCAAACAATTTTCTTTTCGATAGCGGTTCGCACAAGGGCAGCGGTGTTTTTTACCTGAAGTTTTGAAATAAGGCTTTTCCGGTGCGAGTCAATTGTGCTGTCGCTCACAAAAAGCTTCTCCGCAATTTCGTGGTTGGTCAGGCCTTCAACTATGAATTTGAGCACTTCAATTTCGCGCCTTGTAAGCAGCAATTGATTCTGGTCTCCCATGCCTTCGCGCAACGTGTCTTTTCCGAGCCAGTATTCCTTACCTGAACTTACAACCTCAACAGCCTTCTTCAATTCTTCCAGCGAAACATTTTTCAACACATATCCGCGGGCACCGGCATCTTTCATGCTTTGAAGGTATGTTAATTGGTCGAAGTTGGTTAGCGCAAGTACTTTCAAGGCCGGATGTGCTTCTACAATTTCCTTGCACAACTCCATACCGTTTTGGTCGGGCAGGTTAATATCCAGCAGCAGAATATCGGCCTGGTTGGTTTTAAAGAAAGCCTTGGCGGAGGCGGCATTCATGGCGAAACCGCAAAGCTGAACATCCTCAACCTGCTGAAGCATGCTGCGCATGCCTTCAATCACCATGGGGTGGTCATCCACAACAAACACCTTTCTCATATAGGAATGGTTAATTGAACCGATGTTCCTGTTGTTTCGCCTGACTGGACATCAACTCTCCCTTTCAGATAATTCATGCGCGACCGGATGCTGGTCCAGCCCGCTCCACTATTCTGATCCAGTTTGTTTGGATCAAATCCGGCACCATTATCCTCTACCGTAAGGGTCAGTTCATTTTCATGCCTGGCCAGTTGTACCAGCACATGGGTTGCATTGGCATGTTTGGCCGAATTATTCAGCAATTCCTGGATGATTCGGTACGCCATGATTTCCTTGTTTGAATCAAATCGCTTTATCGTGCCAACTACCTGAAAGGTTACCAGAAATATTCCTGACTGACGGACCGACTCACAATAACTTTTTACAGCCTCCTGCAATCCAAATCGTACCAGCACTTCGGGCATCATGTTGTGGGCTATACGCCTGAGTTCGGCTATGGAATTGTCCAGCATATCGAGCGATCGCTCAAATAGCAGCGCACTGTTAGCATCTAATACTATGTTTGACTTCATATTGGCTAGTGAAAATTTTACTCCGGATAATAATCCACCCAAGCCATCGTGCAGGTCTTTGGCCATCCGGCCGCGTTCCTCATCCTGTCCTTTCAAAATTCCCTGCAATGAGGTCACTTGTTGCTGGCCTTCTAAAAATTTTATGCGTTCATGCTGTAACGATTGTTCGCGTTCGGCCAGTAACTGGCGTTGACGGCTATTCTTGTAAAGCAATCCTAAAATAAGCAGCGCAGCACAACTAAAAATCCCTCCTCCAATTAGCAGCCGGTTTCGCTTCACTACTTCCAGTTCTTTTTGGGTTGCAAGGTTAGTAAGGCTGGCTATCTCTCGTTCCTTTTTTTGATGCTGATATTTAAATTCCAGGGAGAGAATAAGTTTTTGTGTTTCGGCATTTGAAGCACTGTCCGTATAAATCTTCGTTAACCCGGCATAGTGCAAAGCATTCTTAAAATCTCCTTTAGCAACCGAGACGTCCTTTAAAACCTCGTACGCATCGGCCACCACGTTGTAGTGTTTATAGGTAACCCCAAGTTTCCCTGCCTCACGGGCAAACCGCTCAGCTTCCTTATAATTTTTTAGTTGTAAATACATCGAAGAAATATTTACCCCAACCTCTGCTTTTTGATAGTTATTCCCGGTACGGTCACTCAGTTGGTACGATTTCATGTAGGCATCCAGGGCCCGTTGCGGGTCATTAATGGTTTGATAGTAATAGCCTTCATTACTTGCCACAATGGCCGTAGCAACAATGTTGTTAATCTCATTACTGAGGGCAATGGCTGAATCTAAATGTGCTTTTGCCAACGGAGTATTGTTTTGTTTAAGGTACACTTCAAAAACATCCAGATGGATATAGAGCCTGAACCGCTGTTCATCGGGGTAATCCCGTAAGGCCAGTGCCTTTTGTAAATATTCTTTTCCTTTTTGTAGCTGCCCCTGTGCAATCAGGGTATTACCAATGTTTCCATAGGTCATCGGTAAAAATTCTTTCACCACAGGTGCCTGTGCCTGGTCAATCCGGTTGATGGCTTTGATCAGGTATTCCATAGCCGAAGAATAGTCGGTTTGGAATGAGTTTAGTTTAGCCAAGGCATTATAGATGTTAACCTCCAGCATTGTATCGCGTATAAGGGGAACAAAATTTAAAGCCTCCTGTAAATAAGTCTCAGCGCTATCATACTCGGTTTTATTGGTATAGGTTAAACCAATAATAAAGTTCACCTTGGCAGCTTTCTTGTTGAGCCCAAGTTTTTTAGCCATGGGCAATGCACGCCAGGCGAATTTCAGGGTTGAATCATACAGGCCCCGGTTAAAATAAAATCGCTGAATCTGTTCAAGGGCAGCTACTGAATTACTGTCTGGGTTTTCCCGATTGACCACGTTAATCAGACTATCAAGGTTTTGGT
>JBBINY010000074.1:0-9596 GCA_037443645.1 Cytophagales bacterium | reverse complement strand
TTTCTGGTGGGCATTTCTATTTATATCCGGCTAAGGATGGAGGAGTCGCCCTTGTTTGCAGCCATCAAATCGCAAGGTAAGTTGTCCTCCAATCCTATTAAAGAGAGTTTTGGCAAGAGAGAAAACCTTAAATGGGTACTTCTCGCTTTATTTGGTGCAACGGCAGGTCAAGGGGTGATTTGGTATACGGGCCAGTTCTATGCACTTTCTTTTATTCAGAAGACCTGCAACATTGAATTTGTGCAGTCGAATTATATCGTGGCGACAGCATTGGTTGTTGGAACTCCTCTGTTTATAGTCTTTGGCTGGTGGTCTGATAAAATCGGTCGGAAGTACATCATGATGACCGGCATGTTGCTGGCTATTGTCTTATATAAACCCATTTATAAAACCATGTTCAGGTTGAGTGATGTATCGGTAAAACAGGAACGTGCCGAAGCCGAGCCACCGTTTCAATCCATTTCCATGACCAGTGAAGGTGATTCCGTAAGAATTTCCCGAACTACCCGGCATTATACCGATGAAACCCGATTGGTTGAAACCCATGTGGAATCAAGCAACAACGGAAAAGTAACATCTGAGTTTAAGAAGGAGATAACGCTTGGCGATGTAAGCTACTGGTTGATGGTTGGACTCATAGCCGCTCAGGTTATTTTTGTTACCATGGTATATGGTCCGATTGCCGCTTTCCTGGTTGAACTCTTTCCAACCCGGATCCGGTACACCTCCATGTCACTCCCGTATCACATCGGAAATGGAATATTCGGTGGACTTACTCCGTTTATTGCAACCGCCCTTACCATTGGGGGCGATCCATTTGCAGGTTTGTGGTATCCCATAGTTGTTGCGGCAAGCTGTTTTGCAGTGGGTATGATCTTTTTACCTGCCAAATCAACCACTGACCTTTAATGTATGGCCAGGAAAGCACAATGGACGGAAATAGGAAAACGGAAACTGGAACTTTCCAACCTTGATAAAGTTCTCTTTCCTGAAGACGGCATCGTGAAGGCAGAAGTAATCCAGTACTACCTGAAGATTGCACCCACCCTGTTAAAACACATCAAGGGAAGAGCGCTTACGCTCATCAGGTACCCGGATGGAATTCACGGAGAAATGTTTTACCAAAAGAACCGGCCGGAATGGGCGCCACCCTGGGTGGAGTTTGAAAAGCTGGGGAAAGAGGAGAAGAAAGACTACATTATTGCTACAGAGCCTGCTGTGTTGGTTTGGCTTGCCAATCTTGCCGCATTGGAACTTCACCAGCTACACAGCAGGCGACCCCGGTTTGATTTTCCGGATTACATGGTATTTGATCTTGATCCTCCTGAAGGCTATGACTTCAGAAAGGTTGTTCCGATTGCAATTGATCTTAAGGAGTATATCGAATCATTCGGCTATACGGCATTTGTGAAAACAACCGGAGGTAAAGGGATCCATCTGTGTTGCCCCATTGAGCCGAAGTTTGACTTCCATACCGTATTTGAAACGGCACAACTCATTGCACAGCCCTTTGTTGAACGGAACTCTTCGGTTGCTACGTTGCACATCAAGAAAGAAGCGCGGAAAGGAAGGACCCTTATCGATATCTACCGCATCCGCTCAGGGCAAAGCATTGTATCACCGTATAGTCTACGTGGACGCATCGGGGCACCGGTATCCATGCCGCTGAGGTGGGATGAATTGGAGAAACTGAAAAGCCCGCTTGAACATACTATTCACAATGCGCTCGATAAGGTAACGGCTGACGGAGACGCGTGGGAGGCAATCGATGCATTTAGTGTGGAGTTACACAATCACCGTAAAAAAAAGGTGGTGAAGGACATGCCTCCGTCACGGAAACGAAAGACGCCCGAACAACTTGAGGCCTATGAGAAGAAGCGTGACTTCACAAAAACTCCTGAGCCCGATGCCCATACTCCTGAAGCAGGTGGTAATAATTTCGTTGTTCACCGGCACCATGCCTCGCACCTGCATTATGACTTGCGGTTAGAACAGGATGGTGTATTGAAATCGTGGGCTGTACCCCGGGGACTCCCACCTCATCCCGGTGTAAAGCGGTTAGCCGTGCAAACCGAGGATCACCCCCTGAAATACCTGACATTCGATGGAAAAATACCAAAAGGGCAATACGGTGGAGGTGACATGTGGATTTATGCATCAGGTAAGTACACCATCACGAAGGAAAAAAAAGATGGCTTTTACTTTCGTCTCAGCAGTAAGGAAGTATCAGGCGAGTACAGGATCTATCGAATTAAGGAGAAAGAGTTTTTGCTGGAGCGGGTCGATACCCCGCAGGTGAACTACCTGCACGACACCATTGAGCCGATGCTTGCGGAAAGCGCTGAACAGTTGCCGAAACAAGGCGATTACGTGTATGAAGTAAAGTGGGACGGGATACGTGCTTTGATTGCCCTCGAGGATGGCCACGTGCGCATACGCAGCCGGAATCAGAATGATATTACCGGGCAATTTCCTGAATTGCTTGCAGCCGATAAGGCCTTCCGGGCTACCTGTGGATTGTTTGATGCCGAGATTGTTTGCCTGAACAAGCAAGGCCGGCCCGAATTTAAAAAGGTAATAAACCGCTTGATGGCATCGGGAGAAACGACTATTCAAAAGCTTTCAAGGTCATCGCCCGTTTACTGTTATGTTTTTGATTGCCTTTACCTGGATGGGAGGAGCCTGATCAATGAGCCCCTGATAAAAAGGATGGAGTGGCTGAAGGACGCTGTCCGAAAAGATTCATCTTACCGTGTTAGTGAATGGGTGGAAGACGGTGAATCATTGCTTGAAGCTGCGCGAGAGCATGACCTGGAAGGGATAATGGCCAAACAGCGCAACAGCCGGTATCACCCGGGCAAACGTT
The DNA here is from genome assembly GCA_037443645.1 of Cytophagales bacterium. GTDB lineage: Bacteria > Bacteroidota > Bacteroidia > Cytophagales > Cyclobacteriaceae > UBA2336. The sequence goes on along the minus strand of JBBINY010000074.1, from coordinate 6,730 downwards.
CGGATGCCTGGGTGAAAATAAAGATCAGAAATTCGGCCGACTGCGTTATCATCGGATATAACCGGGGCAAGGGAAACCGGAGCACCACTTTCGGAGGGCTGCACATTGCAGAAAAGGAGGGGGGCGGATTAATTTACCGTGGCAAGGTGGGTACGGGCTTTGACGATGCTATGATAAAGGAAGTCTGGTCACTGATTAAAGAATTGAAGAAAATTAAAAAGCCTGTTGAAGAAAAGGTTTTAGACGAGAAAGAATCAACCTGGGTAGAGCCACTGATCATGATTGAAGTACGTTATGCTTCTTTAACACCGGATAAGAACTACCGCGAGCCTGTATTTGTACGGCTGCGTCCGGATTTGCAGTAAAAGCATATTAATTTTTATCGAGGAAAAAATTAAACCGCACCCTAACCAGCGTTTCCAAACGGGGCTGGCCTGCAATGAACTTTGTAATCTGAAGTCCTGCTGCTGAGTGTTTGCCTAGCATCTTGCCAAAGTCGAATCGCAAGAAAAGAAAGTACGTATCCTCAACAAAGGTATACGCATATTCTGCGTTCAGACTAAGCCAGCCCTCCCAGTCTTCCAGCACATAGGTAGCCGGTAGTGCCAATGATATGTTTTGCAATTTCTCATCCTCTTCAGGATCTTCCAGATCGGGCACACCATCCGCTCCGCCACGGCTGTTTACTTCTTTTCCGGAAAATTGAAAACGCACTTCAGGGTACAGGCTAAATGCCGGACTGGGTTGTACAGAGAGAATTACACCAGGCTTATACAGCCATGACCCAACGCCATGGCCAAGGTCGGCATTGCCGGTGGGGGCGGTAACATCGAGGTAGCATGAGACCCGTTCGATGCCCAACGGAGTTTTTTTTACATAAGCAGCGCCCATATAGCTCATCCGGATGTCTCCGATGCCTGTAGTATTCTCGTACCCTGCAAAATCGGCATTGAAAATACTGTGTACGAGTGGGATGGATAAACCAAAAGCATGTCGATCGTTTGGAAAACCGTAGTAGAAGGATCCGCGTGCCACAAAAAACTTATTGCCTGCAACGAAATAATACGAGTCGAAGTCAAACGCTACCCGACTCCGAACGTTAGCAGGGTCATAGGGTTTATGGGTAAAAATTTCGCCTTGGCTGAACGCGGTAAGCGGGACCAGACTTATCAGAAAAAACAGTTCTCTAAACTTCATGGAGGGTATGGGTTAGAGCAATATAGTTCTACTTTGATAATTTTTATTAAATCTCTTTAAATCAAATATTTAGTGCACTATATTTAATCTTTTAAAGCAAGTATTATGAGAGCAATCTGGAAGGGCCACATCCGGTTTTCATTGGTCACTATCCCCATCAGGATATACAATGCCATTGACTCCGCACAAACGATAAGTTTCAACCTGCTTTCACGCGAAGGACATAATCCTGTAGCGTATGAAAAGAAGGACAAAGTTACGGGCCAGGTTCTTCGTAATGAAGATATCGTAAAGGGTTATCAGTACGAACCCGGCCAATTTGTGATCATTGAACAGGAGGACCTTGATAAGGTAAAACTTAAAAGCACCAAGGTGATAGAAATAGATGGCTTTGTTAAGGTTGAAGAGGTTCATCCTACGTTGTACGAGTCGCCTTACTTCATCGGTCCGGATGGCGATGTTGCTGCTAAGACGTATGCATTGCTTGCTGCTACACTTAAAGAATCAGGTAAAGTGGGTGTGGGTAAGGTTGTTCTTCGTGACCGGGAAACCCCGGTATTATTAAACCCTCAAGAAGGAGGAATACTGATGTACCGGCTCCGGTATCCAAATGAAGTGAGGAGCATCCGCGAGGTGCCTCAGCTTCTCGAAGCAAAGGCCGATAAAGAGCAACTTAAACTGGCTAAATCACTGGTTGATTCCATGACTACCAAGTTTGCCAATATCACTATGGAAGATCACTATGCCGATGAGCTAAAGAAAATCATAAAGGCTAAGATTGAAGGCAAAGAGATTATCTCTGTGGAGGAAGCCGAGCCCGAAGTGGTGGATATTATGACGGCCCTGAAGGCCAGCATTGAACGTGCCAGGAAGAAACCGATGGAAAAAGCCAAAGGGTCGGTTGCTGAAAAGGCATCGAAGCAGAAAGCACTGAAACGCAAGGCAAGCTGACGGGCGTCATTCCTTTGGTAGGATGTAATTTGTACCTTTGCTCCATGGCCAAGGTGGTAAAATTTCCCGGACTGGCTCCGGAAAAATTCGGACTTCAGAAGGCACGCCAACGTAAAGATGACCAGATTTCAAAGCCCGGTCAGTTAAATTTATTTGGCGGCAGGGTAGTTAAGCTCAAACACCTCACCACCTTCGAGGAAGCATTACTGTTGGATGAAACCGGGGACGTTGAATCTGCCAGAACGCTTTACCGGAAGGCCATTGAGGAGGGTGATTTTGCTGCTGATGCCTGGTGTAATCTGGGAATCATTGAGTCACAATTGAGGAATCATGGAGGGGCAATTGATGCCTTTACCCGAGGCCTTAGCCTTGAGCCACGGCACTTTGAAGCCCACTATAACCTGGCCAACCTGTATGCCGAAGTAGGGAACATGGCCCTGGCAAAAATACACTATCGCATCGCCTCTGAAATTGAGCCGGGGTTTCCGAACAGCTATTTTAATCTTGGCCTTACCCTTGCCCTGAACAAGGAATATCAACAGGCAATACAGGTGCTGAAAAAATACTGCAACCTCACACCTGCAGAGGATCATAAACAGGCCCTGGAACTGATCAACCAGCTTTCCCTTCTTTAACGCAGCTTAAACCATCCAGAAGGTAATGATGAACAACAGCAGCCGGTAGACTTCCAACGCCAGGAAGAGGCCAAGAACTACCAGTACGCTCTTCACCACCAACGTTATTCCGTGTTGCCGGTAAAATGTAGCCGAGGCCCGGTAAATGAAATACAGATTGGTAGTTACAAAAATACCGGTTAGGGTGTTGTCATTGAGATAGCTTTGCCACGGTAAATCGCTTGCCTTCAGCAGCCGGCTTACTAACCATAGCAAAGCTGAGAGCGTAATCGCATTCACAAACATGTTAAAGCAGGCTAACTCTACCGAAAGTGTTACATGGTCAGTGAAATACCGGTTTTTTCGTTTATGGTAGATCAGCGCTAGCGGGATGGAAGCCAGCAGCACATATACTACAATCAGTAATTTCGCAAGGCTGGTTGACCTGGCATTATACATCAGTTCGTATCCCTGAAGGCTCAATCCGGCTTCTGCTACTTTGTTCACAACCACTGTCCGAACCCAACTGCTGTGAAACAGATAATACATCTGCGTACGGAGGGATGAATTGAAGAGCTGTAAAACAGGAAACAAGAAGTAAACAAGGTTAAGAATAAAGAATAGCTGGAGCGGTCGCAGGTAGTTTACCCTACGGCCATCGGCATACTCCTTCGACAGAAAGCCTGGGTTTTTGATAACAAGCCACAGGGTTTTTACAAACCGGTTATCGGCAAAGGTTATAGCAACCAGAATAGTTGACAGAAATGCCCTCAGCGAGCGGTCCTTGGGTTCAATTACTTTTTCCCCGCACAAGTTACAGTAAACTCCGGAAAAGCGGTTACCACAACTTTTACATGTATGCTGCTGTTGTTCACTCACGGTGTTTTCTTGTTAGCTGCCTGATGGTTTTGCGTGCTCGTGATCTCAACCCTGCACTGCCGTAAGGAAGTATATCCTCCAGGATGAGCAACAGCTCCCGCTTCAGGTCAGGCGTACTTTCAGCGATGTTGGCGAGCACAGTCATGGAAAAGACACGAACCGCTATGGCTTCTTTATTGTCCTGAAGATACTCAAAACAGATATTGACTACTTCTTCATGCAAGCGCTCAGGCACCTGAATGAACTGCAACAACCGGATAGTATTTCGCTTTACTGCGTTGTGCAGCCCGGGTTGTTTTAAGTTTTTCACTATCCTGTTAAGATGAGGCATGACCAACTCAGGATGTTGTTCGACACAAATACTCAAAGGCCATGAAGCACGTTGTGATACGCGATAAGGCCCGCGGATAAGCAGGTCAATCAGAATTTTAAAGCGGTGGGGATTATTGCCCACATACGCTACAATCCTATTAGTCTGATTCTTAGAGTGTTGCCTTAAAATCTCAGTTTCCAGGTTCATTTGGATTTGAAATTAAGCTTATTTTAGTCTAATTTAACACACTGATTTTTAATACTTTCAATACTATTTAGTGATTTTTTAATTTAACTCAATTTTGATGTGCTATGGAAATACTTTTTGCCATCGTTTCAATTCTGGTGCTAGAGGTTGGACTGTGCCTGTTTTGTTTCATTAAGAAGTCGGCCCGGCTAATCATTCCCAGGTAAGGAATATCATGCTGATGCCCTATCGGATTACCTTTAGGGTGTGAATAATTCAACGGAGAGTCAAGCCACACTTGGTGTATCCGAATCCGTGGGCAGGGTGTCCTGTTTGGTAACCACACCACCTGACCCGGCTGCCGTTTTTGTATTGGCCCATGGTGCCGGTGCCGGTATGCGCCATCCGTTTATGACGCAACTCACCCATGAATTAGTAACGCATAATCTGGCTGTTGTCCGATACAACTTTCCTTTCATTGAAGCCGGGAGGAAACGACCCGACCCACCCGCAATCGCGATGGCAACTGTTGAGGCCGTTATTGAATTTGCACACAACCAATTTCAAGGGGTGCCTTTGTTTGCTGGCGGTAAATCGTTTGGCGGGAGAATGACTTCGCATTTTATGGCTAAAAAGAACCCAAAGAATATAATGGGAATTTGCTTTTTTGGGTTTCCGTTACATCCACCTGGAATGCCAGGTACAGATCGGGCCGACCATCTCCATCATCTTACTTGCCCTATGCTATTTCTGCAAGGTACGCGTGATGCATTGGCCACCGAGGGGTTGATCAGGGAAGTGTGCTCAAGGCTACCCAAAGCATCACTCATTATGATTGAAGGAGCCGATCACTCGTTTGCCCTTCGAGGTCAAAACCTTATACCGGAGTTAGCACGACACACCGCAGCCTGGATTAGTTCGATGGGTTGATTACAATTCTGCGCTTGCGAAGTTTCTGCTTTGCAAACACAATTCTTCACGTGCCTTATATTCCACTTAATTTGTGCTCTGTGTGGGATTTTTTGGCATCGGATGTTTACGATACCAAAGCGTATTACGTTTTATCACCAAATCTATTTGAGAATTGTCAATTTTCACAATGATGTTTGTCAGTGCAAATCGAGGAACGTATGAGCAACTTGGGGGAAATTCCATGTTATGAAAAAAATCGGTATTTGGATTGATTCCCGTGAGGCGTTAATTGTAGAGATTATGAATGGAGGAGTTAAAGCTCATACCATTCCCTCAGACCTTGAAAAGAGACCAAGATTTGAAGGAGAGACTTCCCTAAAAACGCGTTCGGCTATCGGGTTCGATTTTGAGAGCAAACAACAGGCCCGCTATAACAAGGCGGTAACGGGGTACTTGCAGCAAGTGGTTAATTACATCAGGAACTCCGAAGCCGTGGTCTATTTAACCGGCCCCGGTGAAATGAAAAAAAACCTTGAAAAGCTTATTCTGAAAGTAAAAAAGCTGAAAGTATTGAAGACAGCGCCACTCGACAAACTCACCTACAATCAGAAGATTGAGCAGTTCCGCCAATTCTTTGCGGCCCAGGAGACAAAGCGGAAATAGTTACCGCTCTTTACCCGGGCTCTTTTCCATTGGGCATTCATCGATGCGGCTCCATTCCTGCATGGAACCATCGTACAGTTTCATAGAATAGCCAAGGGCGCGGCCTGCCAGGTAAACAACGCTGGCCGATTGACCGATGAAACAGTACGAAACCAATTCCTTGTCTTTTGCCGAGTTAATGGGTGTAAAATAGTGCTGGAGGGAGTCTGCCGGCTTGAAAAAATTGGCAGTGTTTAACAACTCCGTGTAAGGAATATTCTGCGCTCCGGCAATGTGGCCATCGCGCGGGTAACCCGTTGGATCGCCATCATAAAACCGTTTGAGCCGGGCATCCACAAGGGTTGATGATCCGTTTTTCAGCTTCTCCTGAACATAAAACCTGTCGACCAGCAAGCCTGTGGGCCTTGCCTTAAAATTTCCCTTTTTAACAACTGGTAAATTGTTGGTTACGGTGTACCCCTGCTTTTTCCAGGCCTCCAAACCGCCATTCAAAAAGGAAACCTGGCCTTTCATACCCAGATGCTCCAATGTAATAAACATTCGTGCTGCAGGCCCCACTTCATTGCGAACATGACAAACCACTACATGCGAGTTGGTAGAAACACCTAGACCCTGAAGAATTTCGGTGGCCTTTTGGGGATCAGGGGCGTTGTAATTGCCTTCGGGCGAATCGGGAGCCAGCCACCCTGGCCATAGAAACCGGGCACCCTCAATATGCTCCTTTTCATAGTCGAGTCGGAGGGCGTTTACCTGAAGGATAACCAGGTTGGCCTTAGCTTTGTTTTCATAAAGCCACCTGGCGTCAACAATAACCGGAATCTCTTGTGCGCTGGAGGGTGTAATCAATGCCAGGATGAATGGTAATGCGATGAGTTGTTTCATTTGGAATAAGTTTTAGTACTTTCAGCAGCATTTTAAAGATAACAGTGTATACGGATAAATGTAGCTTTTGTTAATGAATACCATGACGCTCGACAAACTCCTTGGAATTGACTATCCCATACTTGTTGCTCCG
>JBBINY010000073.1:0-9604 GCA_037443645.1 Cytophagales bacterium | reverse complement strand
CAGTTAACTGGTAGCATGCGCAACAGTGCGCTTGCCCTGGCCGTGTATTTTGTGATTGGTTTGATTGTCCTCAACCGGATCAAGGCATCCGATATTTCGGCCCCTTTATCGCGGGGCTGAAACTCTAATACCGGAGGTGTTTCACCGTCATACCGTTGTTGATGAGCTGACGAAGTGAATCAATGCCGATCTTCAGGTGCAACTCAACGTAATTTTGGGTTACTACCTTATCGCTCACCTCAGTTTTAACACCTTCGGGTACCATGGGTTGATCTGAAACCAGTAGTAGGGCTCCGGCCGGGATTTTGTTTTTGAACGCAGTAATGAAAATAGTAGCTGTTTCCATGTCGATAGCCTGAGCCCGTATTTTGCGCAGGTAGGCTTTAAAATCCTCGTCCCACTCCCAGACCCTGCGGTTTGTGGTATACACTGTTCCGGTCCAGTAGTCCTGGTTATAATCGCGGATAGTGGTTGAAATTGCTTTTTGTAAGGCGAAGGCGGGTAATGCCGGCACCTCGGGGGGGTAGTAGTCGTTGGAGGTCCCTTCACCCCGGATAGCGGCAATGGGGAGGATCAGATCGCCAATGTCATTTTTCTTTTTCAGGCCTCCGCATTTCCCAAGAAACAGTGCGCCTTTTGGTTTTATGGCGCTAAGGCAGTCCATTACAGTGGCCGCATTGGGGCTGCCCATCCCGAAATTGATGATGGTGATGCCATCAGCCGTTGCATTACGCATGGGCCGGTCGCCTCCGTTGACGGGCACACCGTGCCAGTCGGCAAATAAGGTTACGTAGTTTTCAAAATTGGTGAGCAGAATGTATTGCCCGAACTGATCGAGCGGCTGACCGGTATACCGGGGGAGCCAGTTTTCAACAATTTCCTGTTTGGTCTTCATTTGTTGGTTACTTTGCTGTATGCACAAACTCAACTTGCCGGCTTATGCTTATCGCCTTAAAAAAGCGGATGGTAAAGTATGGATTTTTGACGGCATTCGGAAAAAGTACGTTGTTCTTACCCCAGAAGAATGGGTTCGGCAACACCTCATCAATTACCTGATCAATCACAAGCGCTATCCGAGAGGCCTCATACGGGTTGAGGCGGGATTGACCTTCAATTCCATCGGTAAGCGCACCGATGTAGTAGTGCTTGATCGGGAAGGAAAGGCCTGGATGGTGGTTGAGTGTAAAGCAGCAGACCGTCCGATTTCACAGGAAGTATCTTTTCAGGCAGCGGTTTATAATGCTTCGCTAAAAGCACCGTTTATTCTCATCACCAACGGCATGAATCACTATTGTTTTGAAGTTGATTTTTCAGATGATGGTATCCGAACACGCTCAGAAATTCCTGATTATCCTAAGTGAGATGAGTCCAGCTAAAAATCTTATAAAAACTTCTTTACATCTGTGTAGGACAGATTAAATGCATCAGCAACTCCCTTATAGACCACTTCACCAAACATCACATTTAATCCGCTGCGTAATTCGGTACTCTCCTGACAGGCGCGTTTCCAACCCTGGTTAGCAAGCCGTATAGCATAGGGTAACGTGGCGTTTGTCAGTGCAAGGGTAGAGGTGTAAGGCACTGCACCGGGCATGTTGGCCACGCAGTAGTGAACAACATCATCGATGATGAACGTGGGATTTTCGTGGGTTGTTGGTGTGCAGGTTTCGATGCAACCTCCCTGGTCAACCGCCACGTCTACCAAAACCGTCCCGGGCCGCATGGTCTTCAGCATATCGCGCGTGATGAGTTTAGGCGCTTTGGCTCCGGGGATCAGCACGCCTCCGATAATCAGGTCGTGATCTTTCACCATTTCCCGGATGGCATATTCATTCGAAACCATGGTATGAACATTTTTTGGCATCACATCATCGAGGTAACGCAGTCGGTTCAGGTTAACATCCATTAGGGTCACCTCAGCGCCCATACCCGAAGCTATTTTGGCGGCATTCGTGCCCACCACGCCCCCGCCCAGGATTAATACTTTTGCTGGTTTTACGCCAGGCACACCGCCCAGCAAGATGCCACGTCCCTTAAGTGGCTTCTCCAGGTATTTGGCCCCTTCCTGCACAGCCATACGACCGGCAACTTCCGACATCGGAATAAGCAGCGGCAGACTTCCGTCCACCCGTTCAACGGTTTCATAAGCTAGGCAAACTGCACCGCTGGCAATCATAGCCTTCGTAAGCGGTTCATAAGAGGCAAAATGGAAGTAGGTAAATACCAGCTGATCTTTTTTGATGAGTTTATACTCCTGCTCAATGGGTTCCTTCACCTTAATGATCATTTCAGCAAGGCTGAAAACTTCAGCGGCTGTTCCGATTAGTTTCGCTCCGGCCTTGCTGTACTCGGCATCTGAAAAACCGCTTCCAACCCCGGCCGACTGCTCAACATAAACAGAGTGGCCGCGTTTTATGAGTTCTTGCGTACCGGCAGGTGTAAGTGCAACCCGGTTTTCATTGTTCTTTATTTCTTTTGGGACACCAATGATCATAATGTTTAGGGATTTAGCAGGCAGCAAAGATAACCGTCAACCGGCAATTCACAATTGTCATTTGATGGGCTATTGGCTATTTTTGAACCGATCAATATTCAGCAGTGAGCCTTACCAAAGAATCGAAAGTAAAATATTCACAAGCCCGCGTAAAGGAGATTCTTGCCGATTACCGGCTTGCGTGTGAGAGCCGGGAGGCCAGTTTGCTTGGCCGCAAGGAAGTATTTATGGGCAAGGCCAAATTCGGAATTTTTGGTGATGGCAAAGAGGTAGCCCAGTTGGCCATGGCCAAGGTGTTTCGTCCGGGCGATTTTCGGGCCGGCTACTACCGCGATCAGACCTTCATGTTTGCCATAAAAGAACTGACCCTTCAGCAGTACTTTGCCCAACTCTATGCACATACCGATGTGGAGGCTGAACCTGCTTCCGCAGGCCGCCTGATGAACGGACATTTTGCAACGCGGATGTTGAACGAAAAGGGCGAGTTAAAAGATCTGACCAAGCTTAAAAACAGCAGTGCGGACATTAGTCCAACGGCCGGACAAATGCCCAGGCTGTTGGGCATGGCATATGCATCGAAATTATTCCGGCAGAATCCAGACTTGAAACAGTTCACCACCTTATCGGATAATGGGAACGAGATCGCCTTCGGTACCATTGGCAATGCTTCTACCTCGGAGGGTATGTTTTTTGAAGCACTGAATGCGGCCGGAGTGTTGCAGGTGCCCATGCTCATATCCGTATGGGATGATAACTACGGGATATCAGTTCCGCAAGAGTACCACACCACCAAAGGAAGCATTTCTGTTGTTATGGCGGGCCTGCAGCGAACTGCGTCAGAGAAGGGCTTTGAGGTTATTACCGTAAAGGGATGGGATTACCCCGCGTTGTTAACCACCTACCAGCGGGCGGCCAGTATTTGCCGTGAAGAGCATGTGCCGGTTCTGGTTCATGTAGAAGAGATGACACAACCCCAGGGGCATTCCACAAGCGGTTCGCACGAGCGGTATAAATCACCGGAACGACTGGAGTGGGAAACAGCGTTCGATTGCATCCGGAAAATGCGGGAATGGATCGTTGAAGAAGTACTGGTTCTGCCTGAGGAATTGGATGCCATTGAGGCTGAAGCAAAGCAAACCGCAAAAACAGCCAAAGAAAAAGCATGGAAAGCCTTTAACCAGGAGATCCAGGCCGACCAGCAAAGCTTGTTGAAGGTGTTGACCAAAGCAGCCGGTCAATCAGGCAACTCCGGGGAGATCAATCGGCTGGCAGAACAATTGAGTAAGACAGTTAATCCGGTTAAGCTGGATTCAATGAAAACCGCCCGGAAAGCCATACGTATTTTACGAAATGAAAAATCAGTACGTTCCGAGTTGGAGCGTTGGATTAGCAGGGCAACCGAAAAAGCAACCGAACAATACAGTTCACATCTTTATAGCCAATCAGAAAAATCAGCGCTAAAAGTAGGAGAGATTAAGCCTGTTTTTTCCGAAGGTTCGCACGAAGTTGATGGACGCGATGTGGTCCGGGCTTGCTTTGATGCGGCCATGAGCCGCGACCCCCGCGTATTCGCCATTGGCGAAGACGTTGGAAAAATCGGTGATGTGAACCAGGGATTTGCAGGTCTTCAGGAAAAATTTGGGGTACTGCGTGTAACGGATACCGGAATACGGGAATGTACTATTATCGGGCAAGGAATCGGTGCTGCGTTGCGTGGCCTGCGCCCGATTGCTGAAATTCAATACCTCGACTACTTGTTGTATGCGCTTCAGATTATGAGCGATGACCTGGCGTGCCTCCAATACCGAACCAAAGGAGGACAGAAGGCCCCATTGATTGTCAGAACCCGCGGGCATCGGCTTGAGGGCGTGTGGCACTCCGGTTCTCCCATGGGGATGATTCTGCATAGCCTGCGCGGAATGTATGTGCTTGTTCCTCGTAATATGACGCAAGCTGCCGGTTTTTATAACACGTTGCTACAATCAGATGACCCGGCATTGATCATTGAATGCCTGAACGGCTATCGCCTTAAAGAACGGTTGCCGGATAATATTGGAGAGTTTACAGTTCCTTTGGGCAAGCCTGAAATCCTGCGCGAAGGAAATGATGTGACTATAGTTACCTATGGGTCGATGTGCCGCATTGTCATGGATGCGGCCAATGAGCTGGATGCGCTGGGCATTTCAAGTGAAGTTATTGACGTGCAGACGTTATTGCCGTTTGATTGTGACCATACCATTGTTGATTCGTTGAAAAAAACAAACCGGATTGTTTTTGCTGATGAAGATGTACCCGGGGGTGCAACCGCTTACATGATGCAACAGGTGCTTGAAGTGCAGGACGGTTACCGGTTTATCGATTCAAAACCGCTTACGATGACAGCTAAAGAACACCGGCCGGCCTATTCTTCTGACGGGGACTATTTCTCAAAACCCAGCAGCGATGATGTGGTGGAGCAGGTTTATGGCCTTATGGCCGAAGCCAACCCGGCTGGATTTCCACCTCTTTATTAGAAGTCATCTCAGAAAAAAACAACATCGAGTTATCGGGAGACCGAAGCCATCTCGCTTTCAATTTCGAAAAATGGGATACTTCTAATTGACCCGTATGCGGTCAAGGGTGAATTCAGGCGTTCGGATAGAATCCGATTTGAGCGATCGGTCGCTGACAATCACATCGAGCGCAAGCGTCTTAACGCTAAACAGAGCAAGGAAGCCGGTCGATTTCATATTGTAGCGCAGCGTTCCTTCAAGCGGATCGTTTCGGTCTGAGAGAACAGGGTAACGGCCATTGAAGGTTGAGCAGAACTCCTCCTCCCAGCTAAATTCCTCAAGTTGGCTGCCGATCTTTTGGTAAAAGCGAATCCGGATGTTATAATGGTTCTGATTTTGGGTGAAGTAGAGTGTGTCTTGAATTAACACTGCCCCTGTTGGGCTGGTGGCTACTACATTATACGATGAATCAATGGTGCTTAGTAATTCTGGCGGAATAATCAAATACGAAACAATATAATCCTTGCAATCAACCTGGCCGGGATCGAGGGGCGGAAGAGTGCCATACCCCGGCTTGTTGCGGGTTCGGTTTGTGACCAGTTTGCCGAGCGGGGCTGATGCTTTAAGTACGGAGACTTCCAGAGGAAGAGGTGCGGGTGCGGAGATCTGCGTTTCAAACGTTGCAACGGGCCGAATGCCACCCCCCGAAGTTTCCAGGTAATAAGTAAACGGGTGGTAAGGATCACTTCGGTGCTGAAGATTTTTTTGGTTAAGCCCCATATCTCCGTCACCATCCTTGAAATCAAGGTAAAGGATCAGGGTGTCCATAACGCTGAATTCAGGGGTAACTTTAAACTCAATTTTGCTAAAGGCGATCTCGGGGGCGTCACTGAAATTGGGAGGATCAAAGCATGAACTGATGCCCAGGAGCAAAAAACAGAATAAAATGAAACCCTTAAATGCCTTCATGTACTAATTTTGAAGCGGCCTACCATCAAACGCTTGGAAAAGATCAAAAGTTTACAATCTCAAATATACACAGTAAACGAGGCAACTTTCGAAAATATTGCACTTTCCGTTTTCCGGTATCAAGCGGTATACAACCCGATTTACAAGTTATATATAGAAGCCAGGAGGGTTAATCCCGTAGCGGTGAATTTATTAACAGAAATCCCATTTCTGCCAATTGATTTCTTCAAAACGCATCCCGTAAAAACAGGAACATGGAACGATCAGGTAATTTTCAGAAGCAGCGGCACAACCCGTGCATTGCGCAGTGCTCATCATGTACTTGATCTGGATTTTTACCGGAGTAATTCCCGCTTATGTTTTGAGCATTTCTTCGGGCCTTTGGGTAACTATCATTTTCTGGCACTGCTGCCATCATACCTGGAACGTCCGGATTCTTCGCTCATCGCCATGTTGGAGTATTTTATTCAGTCGTCCGGTCAGCCAACAGGTGTAGCGAACAAAGCTTTTTACCTGAATAATCCGGCTCAATTGGTTGAGGACATCCATAGGTTGCGCAGGGCAACTTCCCGAAAGGTTGTGGTTTTTGGGGTAACGTTTGCTTTACTCGACCTTGCTGAAAAGTATGCTCCTGATTTGAACGGTTGCCTGGTTTTTGAAACCGGAGGAATGAAAGGGAGGCGCAAGGAAGTAACCCGCCACGAATTGCATACGATCTTAAAAGCCGGACTTCAGGTAGGTACACTATATTCAGAATATGGGATGACGGAGCTTTTTTCGCAGGCCTATACAAAGGGTGGTCACCGGTTTTCATGCCCGCCCTGGATGCGTGTTTTGGTAAGGGATATTACCGATCCGCTGCAGGTGGGGCAGGTCAATAAACCGGGGGGTCTTAACGTTATTGATTTAGCCAATCTTCACTCGTGTGCATTTATTGAAACAGGTGATATGGGTTCGGTGCTACCAAATGGTGACTTTGATGTGTCGGGGCGTTTGGATAATGCCGAGATAAGAGGCTGCAACCTGATGGCCGAATAGCCAAATTTTACGTTTAATGGTAAAAACTTACGTTGAATTTGTTTTGTTTGCTAACTGTTCTATTTTTGTTTCTGTCAAAAACCACGTTTAATGAAAAAGCTGATTATTTTCCTCCTTTTGGCCGGTTTTATCTCTGCCTGCAGCCAATACACCTGTCCTACATATAGCAAGAAGGAAACCCCGTCCCGTCAGTCGGGCGAGAAGAGAATCTGAGGTTCTAAAGATAGTTTTCTACGTCTTTCCCGGTTATTTCATCTCCGGACATAATTACCAGCCGTTCAATTACGTTACGCAGTTCTCTTACGTTACCAGTCCAGATGTAACTCTTTAAGGCTTTTAACGCACCTTCGTTCATTTGCTTCTTTTTGATTCCCTGTTCTTCCGCAATGGCTGTCAGGAACTTATCGGCTAATAAGGAGATATCCTCTTTCCGGTCAGCAAGGGCCGGAACCCGTATAACGATTACGCTGAGGCGGTGATACAGGTCTTCCCTGAACCTGTTTTCGCTTATTTCCTTTTTCAGGTCTTTGTTGGTGGCGGCAATTATGCGGACGTTCACTATAATTTCTTTTTCGCCACCCACCCGGGTGATTTTATTTTCCTGCAGTGCCCGTAAAACTTTGGCCTGTGCCGAAAGGCTCATATCACCGATTTCATCCAGGAACAGGGTGCCTCCTTCGGCCTGTTCGAATTTGCCGATGCGTTGCTTGATGGCTGAAGTGAACGATCCCTTTTCATGGCCGAACAACTCACTTTCGATAAGCTCCGAGGGGATGGCTGCACAGTTCACCTCAATCAGGGGTAAGTCAGCCCGTTTACTTTTTTCATGGATTTGACGGGCCACCAGTTCTTTGCCAGAACCATTGGGTCCTGTTATCAATACCCGGGCGTCAGTAGGGGCTACCTTTTCAATCATGGCCTTAACCTGACGGATCGACTCTGACTCCCCGATGATTGCTGAATCTTTGTAGAACTTCTTTTTTAAGACCTTGTTTTCCTCCCTCAAACTATTCCGTTCCAGAATATTTCGAAGGTGGATTAAAATGGTTTCAATGCTTTCGAAGGGCTTCTGGATGAAGAAGTAGGCACCCCGCTTAATGCACTCCAGGGCTGTTTCTTTAGTTCCATGGGCTGATATCATAATGAACGCGGTAGGAATGCCCGCTTTTTTTACCCGCTCCAGTAACTCAATGCCGTCCACCTTTGGCATCTTCACATCGCAAAAGGCTACCGCTATTTCATGCTCCTCAAGCACTTTTAAGGCCTCTTCTCCATCTTTCGCTTCCCATACAGTATGACCTTCGTGTTCCAGTATCTCACGCAGGGACGACCGGATAGCGGCCAGGTCATCAACAATCAGAATTTTTGCCATAGTTTATTTATCGAGTTACAAAAATAAACCTTCCGGTTATTCCGGAAGGTTTATGAATTGCAAGCCTGTAAGCCGGGTTCTGTCTCCCGTACGTCAATACGGAATGCTTATCATTTGTCTGGTCCTGACGTTTACCGGCAGGATCAATCGGTCTACCCATCCCGGTTTCCGATCAAGTCGGAAGGTGAATCAGGCATTCCCGGGACTTATTTGACCTTTCAACGCATAAGGTTTTCCATGCAACTGTGGTTTACTCACAGCCCGGTGGGCTCTTACCCCACCTTTTCACTATCACCGCTAACGAAACCTTCGTTTGTCAGGGCTACCTTTTTTCTGTGGCACTTTCTGTATTTGGCGCTTGCCGCCAAACCCCCTGGTTTCCCAGGGTATGCTTCCTGAAGTTGCCCGGACTTTCCTTACTGACGGCAACCGTCAGCACGATAAGCCGGCTTGCAGTTACAAAAATAACGAATAAGGCCGACTTTGGTTTAATGGATGTCTTTGCCGGTGAATAGCAACTCATAATGGTCGGCCAGCTGCGCTACCTCCTGCACCATATACTTCACATCATCCGCGGTAGTGGTGTCCACCAGGCTTGATGCTACCACTTTGATCTGGTCGTCCTCAATAATGAACTTGCTGAAATCGAAATGTCCGTTTTGAACCAACAAACTATACGTATCGATGGAAGAATTAAATTCTCCAACTTTTGATGTGAATACGGCTCGCTCCTTGCCGGAGGTTTTGCTCTTTTCAAGGATCACCAAAACGGTTTGAAACCGGCCGTTGTTTAAGGGCACTACTACGATTGCTTTGGTATGATCGTAATCAGTAAACGTGCCGCCAATCTGGTCGGCATATTGTTTTACAGATTGAAGGATGTTCATATCCGTTTTTTTTTAGATGGTGGAAGGTATAAAAAAAGTATCAACTTTCAGAATTGAAACATGTTAAAGCGGGTTCCTTTTACCGATAATTCAACAGCCGGTGCCGGGAGCTTAACCATGTTCAGCAGGAATAGCGCTGTGTTCAGAAACTTCGATTTTGTTTTGATGTGCGAAAAGTCAAAGTCGATGCCGATATAGTATTGCCGGTAGGCATCATAGCCGGCAGCTGCATTTTCGACATCATTTGCATACACCATATCGTGCGCACCGTACCCAAAGGCAAGGTTAAGCCATTTGGGAAAACGAAAGAACTTATTGAGGTCGGCAGAAAGCCAATAGGTTTGACCGTTAT
>JBBINY010000072.1:0-9943 GCA_037443645.1 Cytophagales bacterium | reverse complement strand
GCCGGCAAATACCAGGTCGCTGTTGGTGATCTCAATTGTCGGTTCGGTACGCTCTGTCCAGATCACATAATCGGTTAATCCGTTCAGCGTGAATGACCGCTTAGCTGACCTGATGGTCATGGTTGGTGCCGCGGTAGCGGTAATGTTCACCAGGGGCACTTCCTGCAGGTAGCTGGTACCATTGCCGGGTTCAATGTCCAAACGTTTTAATTGATCTTCCAGGTAGGCTATTGTTTTTTGTTCGCCTGCTGTAAAGGGCATGCGGCCCATAAAGTCATCGGAGGCCAGCGTTTGCAGGTGTTGTTCCAATCCGCTTACGGTAAACGCAGCCAGTCCGTCTTCGCGGATGAAGCCCTTCTCCGGGCGCGAGCAGGAAGCAATGAGCAGGAGTGCGGCAAAGCAAGAAATTAATTTATTCATGAAGGTGAATGGTTAATGATTAGGATTTCGGTAAAAATGCTGACTAAAGAATGATGTCGGTTATTTTTTTCTCTAACCGGCTTTTCTCTGCTGCAAACCCCATCAAATGGCTTTCGATGGATTGCTCAATGGTGGAGGACAACACATTCTGGTTTTGCTCCGCCACAGCCTGAATCCAGTTGGCCACCAGGCGCCAGTCTCCGCCTCCGTGTCCGTCCGTGGCCTGCTTCCACTCGGTTTGTTTACCGGTTCGGAAATCAGTTAATACAAAAGCATTCATGTCGCCCACGATGTCGCCATGGCTGCCCATAATACGTGTGCGTCTGCCACCATACGAAGTAAACGCTTCCATGGAAAAGCTTACGGTTATAGTATCTTCAAAAAGGATGTTCGTAATGTAATGATCGGGCTGATCGTTCTCCATCCGGTACACACACCTGCCGTAGTTGGTAGTTCTTAGTTTATCCAGAATAAAATCATTCCACTGGTTGCGGTCATCCGGCATATCGAACACATACAACCACGAACGCTTACGGTAGTACAATTCGAGGGCAGAGTAGGGGCAGGTGTTCTCCACGGCACATCCATCGGTGCACCGGCTGGTGCTTCCGGGCGGGGCATTCTCTTTACGAAACCACTTCACATCGCCAAAGGCCTGAATGCTTTTTGAGGATTTGCCTGCCATCCACCGGATGATGTCAAGATCGTGGCAACTCTTGGCCAGGAGGATGGGCGTAGTTTGTTTGCTGTTGTGCCAGTTTCCGCGCACGTACGAATGGGCCATGTGGTCGTAGGCGATGGGTTCCAGGTGCTGCATGCTGATCAGTTCGCCAATGGCTCCGTTGTGAATGAGTTCGCGCAGTTGGATGAAGTAAGGAGCATACCGTAAAACATGACACACCGCTACAATGCGCCCGGTTTTTTTGGTGAGCTTAAGGATATCGCGGCATTCTTTTTCGCTGGGCGATATGGGCTTTTCAAGCAACACATCGTACCCAAGCTTTAGTGCTTCCATGCACGGGCCGTAATGCAGGTTATCGGGGGTGGTGATGATTACAGCATCGGCAAATTTGGGTTTTTGAAAAACCTGTTCCCAGGTAGTGAAGCGATTTTCTTTTGGTATGTTATGTTTGGTTGCGTACCGGTTATTCCGGGTAACAATTGGCTCGGCAACACCAACGACTTTTAGCTGATCCGGATACTGCACCGCATAGTTGCCATACACATTACCCCGCGCCCCGGCTCCGCAGGTGATGGCGGTGATTGGCTTGGCAAGCCTGGCTTGGTAGAGGCTGTCCGGCAGGATGATTCGTTCACCTGATTCATTTTTCGCCCACGATGAAACCGGTAACGCGGCCAGGCTTCCGGCTGTGAGCCCCATCGCTTTCAGCAATTTGCGTCTCGACCATTTTTCAATCATTCTGCATTGATTTTGTTTGAAGGTAATCAATTACCCGTGTTATCCCGAGTGTAATCCTGTTAAATTGCTTGCCGAATGGTGCGAAAAGCGTTAATGGTAAGTGGTCGGATTCTGCTGGTCTTCTGTGGAGGTATAGTGTTGTTTGTTGCTGTATCCGTTGCACCTCTTGATCGCAGCACACCACATGATCAGCCGCATTATGCGGCTATGATGGCACGGATTGACAGCGCAGTTCAGTTGCGTGTGACTGAAGACAGTGCCGCGCTTCGTGTGGGTTTTGGCAAAGCATCCATAACGCCCCATTATCCTACGGCAACGGCCGGATATGTTAAGCGGAAAGGTGCGCTTTTTTCAGGCATCCGCGATTCTGTGTTTGTACGCACCCTGGTTTTTGAACAGGCGAATAATGAAGTTGCCGTTGTAAGTTTTGATTTACTGATTGTTCCGCCAGCCCTGTATCAACGGCTGGCGAATGCGCTTCCCTCCATTGGTTTTTCCATTAACCGGGTTTACCTGGGCGCTACCCACACGCATAACAGCGTAGGCCAGTGGGATAACCACCTGGTTGGAGAAATCTATGCCGGGGATTTTGACCAGAACCTGATAGACTTTATTTCCCATCAAACGTTACGTTCTATTCAGGAGGCATCGGCTTCTAAAGTAGAAGCCACGGTAGCCTACGGGAACATTGGTGTTCCGGAAGCGGTTACCAATCGGTTGATAAAGGAGGGTCCTGTAGATTCACTGCTTCATGTGGTGGAGATTTCCCGATCAGACGGTTCGCGGGGAATGATTTTGAGTTTTACCGCACATGCCACATGCTTGGCTTCGGCCGATTTAAGACTCTCAAGGGATTATCCGGGTGAGTTAGTGGATTTGCTGGAGTCTGACGGAAATACATTTGCCATGTTTTTGGCTGGCGCTGTTGGCAGCCATGCGCCCATACGTGTAAAGGATGGCGATCAAAAAATTCAGAAAATGGGTAACCTGCTGTTTCGTGCGGTGCAACAAGCGGATGTGCGTCCGGTGTTAAACACCGGTATCCAGGTGCAACACATTCCGCTTATGCTGGGTAGCCAGCAAGTAAAAATCTCCCCCGGATGGCGTGTTCGTTCATGGCTTAGTACGCGCCTTCTTGGAGAACAGGAAGTTGGATTAACTATGTTGCGTCTGGGCGATTTGGTGATGCTGGGCACCCCTTGCGATTTTTCGGGCATGCTCACTCCACCCATCTACCAACAGGCAGAGGGCTCCGGAATGCACACGTTTGTCACCAGTTTCAATGGGGGCTATATAGGCTATGTTACGCCCGATAGCCTGTACGATTTAAATAAATACGAAACCCAAACCATGAACTGGTATGGACCGGGAAACGGTTTGTATTTTCAGGATTGCCTTACCCGCATGTTGCAGGATCTGGCGGATAACTAAGTGAAGTTGATAAACCTTTTTTACCTTTAGCTTCTTCTAACCTTACGTAATGAAACGCAAAATTTTACCCCTGCTCCTTGTCCTTGTTTTCGGTTTTGCCCGTGCCGATGAAGGCATGTGGTTGTTGTATTTGTTGGGCGACCAGGTGTATAACGATATGGTAAAGCGGGGGCTCAAGTTGAGCAAGGAGCAACTCTACAGCATAAATAAAGCAAGCCTGAAAGATGCCATCGTTATTTTTGGGGGTGGATGCACAGGCGAAATAGTAAGCCGTGAAGGCCTCATCTTTACCAACCACCACTGTGGATACAGTGCCATTGCCGCAGCCAGCACGGTAGAAAAAAATTTCCTGCGCGATGGCTTCTGGGCAAAATCAAAAGCAGAAGAAATTCCCGCTCCTGCACTTTCGGTGCAATTTCTTGTGCGGATTGAAGATGTGACCAAACACGTTGAAGAGGCGTTGAAGGGATTGGGAGGAAGCGAATGGAGTTCCCGGCTTCAGTCGGTGGCGCAGGAAATTACGAAAAAGGCTACCGAAGGCTCCGGCTATGAGGCCCGTGTGGTTCCGTTCTATAAAGGCAACCAGTTTTTATTGTTTGTGTACGAGCGATACCGCGATGTGAGGCTGGTGGGTACTCCACCCGAAAGCATTGGAAAATTTGGTGGCGATACTGACAATTGGGAGTGGCCCCGCCATACAGGCGACTTCGCTGTATTCCGTGTGTATACTTCCAAAGACGGCAAACCGGCAACACATTCGGCCGAAAATATTCCGCTCAAACCGAAATATTACCTCAATGTATCAACAAAGGGTGTAAAGGATGGCGACTTTGCCATGATCTACGGCTACCCCGGAAGCACCAGCCGGTACGAGACATCCTACGGAGTTAAACTAAAAACCGAAATTGAAAATCCCTCCATCGTTAACCTTCGCGATGTGCGGTTAAAACTGATGTTTGAGGAAATGAAAAAAGATCCGGCCGTACGGCTGCAGCTTGCTTCGGCCTATGCCAGCATTGCCAATTACTGGAAGTTCTTTGATGGCGAGGCAAAACAACTGCTTAAATACGATGTGTACGGACAGAAAAAAGCCGAAGAAGAAAAATTTATTCAATGGGCCAAAGGCAAGCCGGAATACGAGAACATCGTTGCACAGTACGAAAAAACGTATGCCGAATGGCGCCCGTATGCCATGCACCGCATCTACATGAATGAAGGCATATTGGGATCTCCTTTGGCAACTTATGCGACTTCGCTGCAGGCCCTGGAACGCGCCCTAACCCGGAAAACAATCAGTGCCGATGAGGTAACGCGTATTACTGAATCGCTGAAGAATAGCAGGAAGGTGTTTCTGGAAAATGAAAATAAACCGTCCGATCAGCACATCCTTGCGGCTACCTGTCGGATGTTTTATACGGATATTGATCGTATCCAACACCCCGAGGCCTTTTACAACATGGTGCGTGCTTCCTATGGCGACTTATCAGATGAAGGCACTTTTAAGAAGTATGCCGCGGATGTATTTGCAAAGACCTTGATTTTTGATGATGCCCGGTGGAATGCTTTTCTGGCTAAACCGGATTCTTCCACCCTGCAAAACGATCCGGCATACCGGTATGTGAGCACATTCCTTAAGAATTACAACGAGCGATTTGGAAAATATTCCGCAGAATTCAATAACCGCCTCAATGATCTGGGCCGTGCCTATATGAAAGGCGTAATGACCATGAATCCCGCAAAGGTTACCTACCCTGATGCCAACTTTACCATGCGCATGAGTTACGGGAACGTGAAATCATACCGTCCGCGCGATGCCGTGTTTTATGATTATGTATGCACCATGAGCGGAGCACTTGAAAAATATAAACCTGGCGACTATGAGTTTGACTTACCCAAGGAGTTGATTGATGCTGCAAAAAAGAAGGATTTTGGTTTGTATAAAGACGCCAAATACAACGACCTTGTGGTGTGCTTCATCACCACCAACGATATTACGGGTGGTAACTCCGGCTCACCCGTACTCAACGCAAATGGTGAACTGATTGGCCTTGCGTTTGACGGCAACTACGAAGCACTGAGCCACAAAATTGCTTTCGACAAGGATATGAATCGCACAATCTGTGTGGATGTGCGCTATGTGCTGTGGTGCATTGATAAGTTGGGAGGAGCGAAAAATATCATCAGCGAATTAACACTGAAGTAAAAGTAAACCCAGGCAGAAATTATATTCCGGTGTAGGTAAACGGAGTGATTTCGCGAAGCCGTTTTTTAACGGCTTCGTTAATTTTCAGGTCGTTAATAAACGCCTCGAATTCTTTGCGCCCGGGTCTGGTGTTGTTGCGCGTCAGTGTTTTCAATGCCTCGTACGGATTTGGGTATCCTTCCTTGCGCAAAATGGTTTGAATAGCCTCAGCCACCACTACCCAATTCTTCTCCAGATCCTGATCAATGGCATTACGGTTTAGTTCCAATTTGGAGAGTCCGCGTTTTACGGAGGAAAGAGCCAGCCAGGTGTGGGCCAGCGGAACCCCGATATTGCGCAACACAGTGCTGTCGGTGAGGTCCCGTTGCAAACGGGATATTGGAAGTTTTGCTGAAAGGTGTTCGAACAGGGCGTTTGCCAGCCCGAGGTTGCCTTCGGCATTCTCAAAATCAATGGGGTTTACTTTGTGCGGCATGGCTGACGATCCGACTTCATCGCTGTGAATCTTTTGCAGAAAGTACTCCATGGATATGTACTGCCACAGGTCGCGACAAAAATCAATGAGTATGGTATTGATGCGTTTCAGTGTATCGCACATTGCGGCCAGGTTGTCGTAATGTTCAATTTGTGTTGTGGGCTCACTGCGCACGAGGCCTAATTGGTTAGAAACAAAGGCATTGGCAAAGTGCCCCCAGTTTATTTCCGGATAGGCCGCGTGGTGCGCATTAAGATTCCCGGTGGCTCCTCCAAATTTGGCCGAATGCGGTATGGTTTTCAGCAGATCAAGCTGGCGGTTGATGCGTTCGATGAACACATAAATTTCTTTTCCCATGCGTGTGGGCGATGCCGGCTGACCGTGGGTGCGGGCAAGCATGGGCACGTCCTTCCACTCCAGGGAAAGTGTGGTGAGTTCGCTTACCAGTTTTTGAATTTCAGGAAGGTATTCGGTTTCCAGAAATTCTTTCAGCGAAAGCGGAATGGCCGTGTTGTTAATGTCTTGTGAAGTGAGCCCGAAGTGAATAAATTCTTTATACGGACCAAGACCTATCTCTTCCAGCTTCCTTTTTAGAAAATATTCAACAGCTTTCACATCGTGTTTCGTGGTCATCTCAATTTCCTTGATGGCAAGTGCATCGGCTTCAACGAACTGCCGATACATGGAGCGGAGCTGGTCTTCGCTTGTTTTCAGCACTCCGGCCAGTTCAGGCAGGGCATAGGTAAGTGCAATAAAATACTCAACTTCTACCCGCACACGGTAACGCATCAGTCCGTATTCGCTGAAGTAGGGCGCAAGGATTTTGGTGGTGCTGAAATACCGGCCATCAACCGGAGATAAAGCCGTAAGGGGTGTTAGCTGCACATCAGGTTATTAAGTGGTAAAAATAACAAAACTTGACGGTAATCTTTTACGTTAGCGGACTTCATTGACCCGGCAATTTGAATAGTTTTACGACTATGTTTTTTTTGCGCGCGATACTCCTGGTTGTTTTGGTTGTGGTTGCCCCCCTGCTTCTTGCCCAACATAAGCGGGGCACACCCCATCATGCAGGCCGTGCAGCCGACCCGATCGTGATTGATGGCAAGCTGGACGAAGAAACCTGGAAGAAAGCGAATGTGGCTACCGCTTTTTTTATGAGTAAGCCCTACGATTCGGTGCCGCCCGTTAATCAAACCGCTGTGCGCATAGCGTTCGATGAGGAAAATCTTTATCTGGCGTTTGTGTGCGATGAGGACGGCAAGGAACCGGTGGTGCAATCGCTGCGCAGGGATTTCGACTTTCGGTTTAATGATAATGTGGGCATCTACTTCGATCCGTACAACGATTACACCAACGGGTTTTACTTTAACATATCCCCTTACGGGGTACAGCGCGAGGGCCTCATGGCCAATGGCGGTGCAACCCCCGATGACTTTTCCGCCTTTTGGGATAATAAGTGGTACAGCGCGGTAACCCGCACCGATACGCAATGGATTGCCGAACTGGCTATTCCGTTTAAGTCCATCCGCTATAACCGTGGCGAATGGAACTTTAATGTGTTGCGAAATGACCTGGAACGAAACGAGGTGTCAAGCTGGATAGCCACACCCGTGCAATACCTTCCGGCTTCCTTTGCCTGGAGCGGCAAACTGATCTGGGATGACGAACTACCCAAACCCGGTACCAATGTTTCGTTTATTCCTTTTGTGGCCGGTTCAGCGTTTCGCGATAAGGAGAATAATCAGCCCTCGGAGTATGAAGGGCTTACCGGGTTTGATGCCAAAGTAGGCTTAACGCCATCGTTGAACCTTGACCTGACCGTTAACCCAGATTTTTCGCAGGTTGAGGTTGACCAGCAGGTTATCAACTTAACTCGCTTTGAATTTAACTTTCCGGAACGCAGGCAGTTCTTCCTTGAAAACAGCGATCTGTTTGATCAACCAGGCTTTCCGGATTCACGGCCGTTTTTTACCCGGAGGCTTGGACTGGCATCCGATACGGCTGATGTACTCAGACTTGTACCGATCCTGTACGGGGCCCGCATCAGTGGAAAGATGGGCAAAGACTGGCGCATCGGAATAATGAACCTTCAAACACAGGAAACCAAATCGCTGGGACTTCCTGATCAGAATTACACCGTGGCCATCGTGCAGCGACAGGTGTTGGCCCGCTCAAACATCGATTTCTTTTTCGTTAATAAACAGTCGCTGGGCGTTGGAAAGGAGTACGACCCCGATAGATTTTATCATCAGAGCCTTGTGCGGGAAACAATTAACGGAACAGATACGCTGCGCGAACTCAACACCTATAACCGGGTTTTCGGATTTGATTTCAATATTAATTCAAAAGATACCCGTTTCCGGGGCGACATTTTTTATCACCAGTCTATTGACGACTTCGCCACAACCGACCGGTATTCGGGCGGTGCCTTTCTTGGATATTTCGGTAGGAATCTTGCGGTGATGGGTGCCGTGCAGTTGTTGGGAAAGAATTACAATGCCGAAGCCGGGTTTGTTCCAAGCCTGAATGTGTATCCCGGCTTTACCGGAAGCTTTACACGGGTGGAATACCTGACGTATCCGAAAAGCAACGTAGTGGCCAACCACGGACCGTTTGCTGAGGGAAACTGGGGTTTTATTCCGGGAGGCTTAAACACTGACCAGAATTACTCAGCAGGCTATGTTGTTTCCTTCCTGAATACATCGGCACTATCCGTAAGCGTAATTCATACATTTCAGCACCTCACCCAAAATTTCAATCCAATCGGGGGCGATCAGGACTACCTGGCAGGCGAAGAATTTGACTGGAACCAGTTACAGTTGGAGTATATAAGCGATACCCGGAAGTTATTCAACTATCAGTTTTCAAGTAACCTTGGCGGCTTTTATACCGGGGGCGGCTTTGTTGTTGAAGGACAATTGAATTATCGCTACCAGCCATATGGTAGTTTGGGTATCCGGTTTAGTTATAATGATATTGATCTCACTGGTAATTATGGCAAAGCGCGGTTATTTTTGATTGGCCCACGGCTGGACTTAACCGTTACTGATAAAGTTTTTCTTACCACGTTTGTGCAGTACAACAACCTGGCCGATAACATGAACCTGAATGCCCGCTTTCAGTGGCGGTTTAAACCGGCTTCCGATTTCTTTATTGTTTACACCGAAAACTACCTGCCTGAGCCCTTCCAAAGTAAAAACCGGGCTCTGGTGCTGAAATTTACATACTGGCTTAACCTTTAGCCCATCTGGCAGGTATCATAATGTCTGTCGTGCATTCTCAATCAGGTAATTCTGGTTCTATTTGTTGTAGATTTGCGGGCTAAATTATCAGACTGTGGCCTTTGGGTTATTTAAACGCGGTGCAAAAAAAGAAGAAGTTTCGCAGCACTATTTTGATTTACGGGTAAAGGAAATCATTCACGAAACAAAAGATGCGATAACCATTGTTTTTGAACAGCCCAACAACGGCAAAATCAAATACCGGTCAGGGCAGTTTTTAACGCTCATTATACCTATTGACGGAAAGGAAGTTCGAAGAGCCTACTCGCTGTGCTCATCGCCATTTGTTGATAATGATCCGGCCGTTACGGTTAAGCGCGTTGATAACGGATTAATGAGCAACTGGCTGCCTGATAATCTCCGGGTTGGTGATCGGATAAAGGTTATGGAGCCGATGGGGCAGTTTACCACCGAATACAGCAAAGACCGTAAACGGCATTTAGTGATGTTTGCGGGTGGGTCGGGCATTACGCCCATGATGTCCATCATCAAAAGTATTCTTACCCAGGAGCCCGACAGCATTAGTTCGCTGATTTACTGCAACCGCGATATTGACAGTATTATTTTCAAGGATCAGCTGGCGAAGCTGGAAACCAACTACCAGGGCCGGTTGCATGTAATTCATGTTCTTGACAACGCCCCGATGAACTGGCAAGGGTATTCCGGCTTGCTGAATCATGATATGCTCACTAAACTGTTCGAGCGAATGC
>JBBINY010000071.1:0-10849 GCA_037443645.1 Cytophagales bacterium | reverse complement strand
TTTTCAGGACTAAACCCTGTTTGTTACGCATGTGTCTGATTTTCATTTCCCTGAATAACCACCCAAAATACAAGCTGATTGTTGCCGGAAACCGCGATGAGTTTTATGCTCGCAAAACTGCGCCTGCACACATCTGGGACGATTATCCCAACATTGTAGGAGGGCGTGACCTGGAAGCAAAAGGAACCTGGCTGGCCATGTCGAAGCAAGGCAAGTTGAGTATGGTTACCAACTACAGGGATCTTAGAAACCTGAAAGCTGTGGCCCCCTCACGCGGTGAACTCGTTGCGGGCTACCTGTTGAATGGCGATAAACCGGACGATTATTTGAAGGCCGTATCACAAAAAGCAGATGCCTATAACGGATTCAACCTGCTGGTAGGCTACCCTGACACATTATATTACTATTCAAACTATCAGGGCAAGGTACAGCGAATTACAGAGGGCATTCATGGTTTAAGTAACCACCTGCTAAATACTCCGTGGCCAAAGGTTATGCGCGGAAAAGAAAAATTCTGCAAGGCCATTGCTGCACCCCGTGTAGATGCTGAAACACTTTTCAGCCTGTTGTACGATGAGCAGCGCGCACCCGACCATGAACTGCCCGATACCGGCATAGGCCTGGAGCGTGAGCGTGTGCTCTCCAGTATGTTTATTAAAAGCCCTGATTACGGATCGCGGTGCTCTACGGTTATTTTGGTGAACCGAAACAATGAGGTGCTGTTTTCGGAACGCGAGTATGATCCGAAAACATTTGCCTTCCGGGATTCGGTTTTTCGGTTTACGATAGAGCGCTCAGGCTGATCTATGGGAAAGAAAAAGGACAAAACTCCGCGGGCACTCAGGATCATCCAGTGGTTGTATCCCCAACTCGAAACAATTTTTCCTCCATTAGCCTATCGTCTATTTGCAAAATTATTTTTCACGCCCCTGCGTTATTCCCCTACGGAGAAGGAAATCAAAGCTGAATCGTTTAGTACACTGTTTAACGTAACAGCAGCCGGAAAGAAAATTCAGTGCTACCGCTGGGGCGATCATCCCCGTTATGTGCTGGTGGTACACGGGTGGGCCGGCAGAGCAACGCAATTCAGACGCTTCGTCAAACCGTTAAACCATGCCGGGTACACCCTGATCGGATTCGATGGCCCTGCCCATGGTAAAACTGAAGGCACGTCAACCAATATCCGGGAGTTTGCAGAAACGATGAATGTGGTAGTTAAAGCGTGCGGTCAGCCGGAAGCAATCATTACGCATTCGTTTGGAGGAGCGGCAACCATTTTTGCTGCAAAGTATGGGCTGCCCGTTAAGAAACTCATCAACATTGCCAGCCCCACCATCGGTGATGAAATCATTGATACCTACCTCCGGGCAATTAACGGGTCACAAAAAACTAAAACATTTTTCAAGAACTACATCCTGAAAAGGTACGGAGAGCCGTTCGATGCCTTTACGGCCAGGTATAACATTCTGGAAATACAACAACCAATCGAACTCTTGCTTGTGCACGATGAAGACGATAAGGATGTCACCATAAACCATCCGCTCGCCCTGATCGAGGTATATCCGAAAGCAGAATTACTGCGCACCACCGGTTTGGGGCACACACGCATTTTGAAGGACAATGAGGTTATCCGGAAAATTGTAACATTTATTGAACGGCCATCGTCCTACCCGGTATGAACTGGAATACGCCTTTCGTTCATTTCTGCATTACAGCAATCCGCCTGTTTCTCGGCATCATTTTTTTTACTGCAGGCATGGCAAAACTTACCCAGAATTTTCCGGGTATCATCGGCCCGGTGTGGCTGGAAGAAAAACTGGCGCCACATGGATTAGGTCTTTATGCCCGTTTTATTGCGTGGTCGCAACTGGTGATTGGACTTCTGCTGCTTTCTCAGCGGTTTGCAACGCTGGGAGCGCTGTTGCTCTTTCCGATGCTGCTTAATATATGGGTGGTTACTATTTCGCTGGAGTGGCGCGGCACACCGTATGTCAATGCCGTACTGCTTATCCTGAATGGTATGCTGTTACTTTGGGATTCTCACAAGCTCAAATTCCTGTTTAGCAATCAATCAGAAGGGTTGAGGGAAATTCCAATCAAAAGAAAAAGCCCCATTCTTGATGTAATTTGGGCTGTGGGTGTTATACTAATTGTTGCCAGTGTACCCTTCATCCGTGATCGGCAGGCCTTGGGAACCGATTTGGTTATTGGTGGATTGGTTGTGTTTATCGTGATTCCCGTGTGGGAGCGAATGAAACAAAATCGAAAGGCATTAGTTAAGTAACATTACATAGGGGGATTAGCATGAAAATCATCGAAACGCACAATATTTCAAAGGTTTATAAAATGGGCAACAACGAAGTTCGTGCCCTGCAGTCCATCTCCATAAGCATAGATAAAGGAGAATATGTTGCCTTTATGGGCCCTTCGGGTTCGGGCAAATCAACGTTAATGAATATTGTTGGCTGCCTGGATTCCCCCACCGCGGGAACGTACATCCTCAATAACCATGTGGTGAGTGAGATGACGGAGAATGAACTGGCTGAAGTGCGGAACAAGGAAATCGGATTTGTCTTTCAGACCTTTAACCTGTTGCCCCGCGCTACCGCGCTGGAAAATGTTGCCCTGCCGCTGATTTATGCCGGGTACAGCCGCAGCGACCGGGAAGAAAAAGCTATGGAAACATTGGAAAGCGTTGGTTTGGGCGACCGCTGGCATCACAAGCCCAACGAACTTTCGGGCGGGCAGCGTCAGCGTGTAGCCATTGCCCGCGCCCTGGTCAATAACCCGTCCATCATTCTTGCCGATGAGCCAACCGGGAACCTGGATTCCAAAACATCCTATGACATCATGAACCTGTTTCAGGAACTCCATGATAAGGGCAACACCATTATTATGGTAACTCATGAAGACGACATTGCCCACTATGCTCACCGGATTGTACGCCTGCGCGATGGTTTGGTGGAGTGGGACAGGAAGAATGACCACGTTACCCGGGGTAAACCCGTTGCAACTGCGCATTGAGTACTCGCGGGGGCGAGCCTCCCGATTTTTTTATACCGAGTTGATCATTAGGCCCGAAACCCTCACCTTCGTTTTATGAAAATCTATACAAAAACCGGTGATAGCGGCACTACCTCCCTGTTTGGAGGCAAGCGCGTTTCTAAATCGGAGCTTCGCATCGAAGCCTATGGAACGGTGGATGAGCTCAATGCACACATCGGCCTGGTCAGGGATCAGCCGGTGAATGCCGCTACTAAAGACGTGTTGATTGAAATACAGGACCGGCTTTTTACCATCGGATCAATACTGGCCACCGAACCCGGCAACACCCGCGTAAAAACACCAACTCTTGCAGAAGCGGATATTCAGTTTCTGGAAAAACAAATCGACAACATGGAGGCGACCCTTCCTCCGATGAAGTCATTCGTTCTTCCGGGAGGTCATCCTTCCGTTTCATTCTGCCACATTGCCCGCACTGTGTGCCGCAGGGCCGAGCGGCTGGTCATTGCCCTGAACCAACAGGAAAGTGTAGACCAACTGGCCATCAAGTACCTCAACCGGCTGTCTGATTACCTTTTTGTTCTCTCCCGTTACATCGGCAGCGAACTTGGAGCAGAAGAAACTCCCTGGAAACCAAGGATGTAGGATACGATTTGGAGCAGGCACCGTTCATCCTAACATCCGTTAGCCGGTTCAAAAAATATCTGTTAACTTGCCGGTGCAACAACCGCAAAATCCCAGCAGCATGGTCGATACGCAAAACATCAGCATTCACCGCGTTAGTGAATCGAGAGTGGCAGAGGTTGATTTCGCCAACATACCGTTTGGTAAAATTTATACCGACCACATGTTTATTGCCGACTACCGGAACGGGGAGTGGAAGAATTTCCGCATTGTGCCGTACGGGTATATGCCCATAAGCCCGGCAACCCCGGCCCTGCACTATGGGCAGTCCATTTTTGAGGGAATGAAGGCGTTTCGCGGCCCGGAGGGCGAAGCCCTGGTATTCCGCCCGCACGATAACTGGATGCGCATGAATATTTCTGGTGAGCGCATGTGCATGCCGCACATACCCGAAGAGTTGTTCATGGACAGCTTGTTTGCATTGATTGACCTCGATCGCAACTGGATACCGGCCATCGATGGCTCCTCGCTCTACATCAGGCCGTTCATGTTTTCGGCCGATGAATACATTGGCATCAAGGCATCCTCTGACTTCACTTTCATGATCATTCTTTGCCCGGTGGGTGCGTATTACTCCACACCCGTAAAAGTGAGGATTGAAACCCATTACACCCGCGCCATTGACGGTGGCACCGGGTATGCCAAAGCCGGAGGAAACTATGGTGGGGCAATCTACCCGGCCAAGCTGGCGCAGGATAAGGGCTATCACCAGCTCATCTGGACCGATGGTAAAAATCATGAGTACATCGAAGAGTCAGGTACTATGAATGTGATGTTTGTTATCAACGATACACTGGTAACACCCGCGCTTACCGATACCATCCTGGCAGGCATTACCCGCGACAGCGTGCTGAAACTCGCCCGCCATTGGGGATGGAACGTTGAGGAACGAAGAATAACGGTAAAAGAACTTATTGACGGCCTTGAAAAGGGAACGGTTACCGAAGCGTTTGGTGCGGGAACCGCTGCCACGATTGCCCCTATTGAACTGATCGGGTATAACAATAAAGACTACTACCTGCCACCGGTAAATGAACGGAAATATTCGAACTACATCCTCAACGAACTGGATAGCATCAAGCGTGGAGTTAAGCCCGATCCGTTTAACTGGATTGTGAAGATGTAGGCAGATTGGCTATTTTCGGGCAAGATCAGTTTCAATGAGACCGTTAGCTGCCCTGGTATTTTTAGTAGTGGTTCCCTTCTGTGCTTCCTCACAGTATCGGTTAGTTCTTTTGAAACGAGACAATACCATTGTATCGTTTAAGGAGGGTGATTACATCCGATTTAAACGCAAGGATCGTAATCACTTTACCCGAGGATTTATTGCCGGCATCCATCAGGATTATTTCCGGATAGGAGAGGACACAACCTATGTTCACCAACTCCAAAAGGTTGATTTAACCGATCTGCCCAACTCAGGTTTCAGAACAGCATCGATTGGTAAAGGGTTTATAGCTGCCGGCCTCATGTTTTTTATCGGAGACCTGGTCAATACAACCCTTGTGCAGAATGAAGAGTACACCGTTCACACCGGGGTATTGGTAGCCTGCTCCGCATTGGTAGGAACCGGTGTATTGATGCAATTTGTAAATAACGACTACTTTGTTCTCGGCAGGAAAAAGAAGGCGGTAATTGTGGATCGATAGGTCACCAATTGGATAAAAGCCCCACAACCTGTTCCCATGGACGTTTCCAAAAACAAAGCAAAGATCATCGTTACCTGCAACAAGCGTCTGGCTCCGTACCTGAGCCAGGAGGTTGTTGAGCTTGGGTACAAACCGGAACGGGTATTTCAAACCGGGGTTGAGGTACAAGGAACAGTAAACGACTGCATCCGGCTTAACCTCAATTTGCGCTGTGCGAGCCAGGTGCTTTATTCATTGCGTTCGTTCCAGGCCGATCACCCTGATCACATTTATGAACACGTAAAAAAATTTCCGTGGGAAGTGGTCATTCGGAGCGATGGATATTTTTCGGTGACCTGCAATGTTAACCACCCGAGCGTCAACAACGAACTCTTCGTGAATGTTAAAGTAAAAGACGCCATTGCCGATCGGTTTCGCGAGCGAACCGGAAAACGGCCGGATTCCGGAGCGGAGTTGAGCCAGGTAGTGGTGCATTTGTTTTGGAAGGAAAAGCAAGCCGAACTGTTTCTAGATACCTCCGGGCCTACCCTCTCAAAACACGGTTATCGAAAAATTCCCGGCAGGGCCCCCATGCTTGAAGCGCTGGCTGCCGCTACGATTATGGCTTCCGGTTGGGACCGGAAATCGCCATTTATAAACCCGATGTGTGGCTCAGGTACCCTGGCAATTGAGGCAGCATTGCTGGCTACTAACCGCAGGCCCGGGTTATTCCGGAAGAATTACTCATTCATGCATGTGGTGGGTTACGATGCCGGTGCGTACGAACGTGAACTTCTGGTTTTGAATAAGCAGATCGTAATGATGCCCGGGTTGAGAATCATAGCTTCTGATATCAAGGAAGATGCCATCACCATTTCAAACGCCAATGCAACACAAGCCGGAGTTGATAAGCTGATTGAGTTTGTTCAGTGTGATTTTGAGCAGACCCCTGTTCCTCCAAACCAGCGGGGTGTGCTGTTTTTAAACCCCGAATATGGCGAACGAATGGGTGACCTTACCCAACTGGAAAGCACGTACAGGCGCATCGGTGATTTTCTGAAACAAAAATGCAAAGGATACACCGGGTATATTTTTACCGGAAACCTTGACCTGGCCAGGAAAATCGGACTGAAGGCCAGTCGAAGAATAGAATTTTACTCGGCCAAATTGGACTGTCGTTTACTGCAGTATGAGCTGTATGAAGGAAGCCTGGGGAAGGAAGGGTGAGACTGGGTGCTGGGTGCTGGATGCTGGATACTGGATACTGGATGCTAGATACTGGGTGCTGGATTCTGGATACTGGATGCTGGATTCTTGATGCCCGATATCTGCGTCCGGCATCCAACATCTTCATTATATTTGCTGCTTATTATATACCTATGACCACCGAACAACTGAAAGATTTAAAAGGCCGTGTCTCGGCTTTGAGGAGGTATCTTTGACTACGACCGTAAGATCGTTGAAGTAAAAGACGAAGAAGCCATTACCCACCAGGCCGAATTCTGGAGTAATCCAAAACAGGCGGAAATTATTTTAAAGAACATTCGCACCAAAAAAGTTTGGACTGATGCCTTTGAGAAGGTAAGCAAGCTGGTGGAGGACCTTGAGGTATTGAATGAATTTCATGATGCGGGTGATGTGGGAGAAGATGAACTTGACCGCGAATACCTGAAAACGGCTAAAGCGGTTGAGGAACTGGAGTTCAAAAAAATGCTCAGCCGCGAAGAAGATCAGCTCAGTGCCGTGCTCGAAATAAACCCGGGAGCAGGCGGCACGGAGAGCAACGACTGGGCCGAAATGCTTAACCGCATGTACATCATGTGGGGCGAAAAGAACGGCTACGAAGTTACCCAGGTTGATTACCAGGCCGGTGAGGTGGCCGGCATCAAATCGGCAACACTGGAGATCGAAGGACCTTTTGCCTATGGCAAGCTGAAATCGGAGATAGGCGTGCACCGCCTGGTGCGCATATCACCGTTCGACTCCAACCAGCGCAGGCACACCTCGTTTGCTTCGGTGTTTGTCTATCCAAAAGTGGATGACTCCATAAACATAGAAGTTAACCCGGCTGATGTTGAAATTCAGACGTCCCGCTCGGGAGGAGCTGGCGGCCAGAATGTAAACAAGGTGGAAACTAAAGTACAGCTTACCCACAAGCCTACCGGTCTTGTAATTGTGTGCCAGGTGGAGCGGTCGCAGCACGCTAACCGGGAGCGCGCCATGCAAATGCTGAAATCAAAGTTGTATCAGCTGGAAATGGAAAAGCGAAATGCCCAGCGCGATAAAATTGAAGCCGGAAAAATGAAAATTGATTTCGGCTCACAGATCCGCAACTACGTGTTGCATCCGTACAAGCTGGTGAAGGATGCGCGTACCGGAGTGGAACGAACCGATGCGCAAAATGTGCTGGATGGCGACCTGGATGATTTTATTAAAGCATTTTTGCTGGAGTTGCAGGAGGAGGGTGTAAAAAAATAGGTACGGATGAAAAGTAAACCTTCAGTTTTATCATGTAATCGCACTGATTTGTTTTGAATAAGAAATCCCAGACAAAAAAAGTTTACACCCGCCAGTTCTGGCTGCTCTGCCTGAGTTCGCTGCTCTTCTTTGCCAGCTTTAACATGCTCATCCCGGAATTGCCAGCCTACCTCACCAGCCTGGGCGGAGCCGAATATAAGGGATTGATCATTTCCTTGTTTACCATCACAGCCATGGTGTCGAGGCCATTCAGCGGAAAAATGGCCGACAAGGTAGGACGCATACCGGTGATGGTGGTAGGTACTTCCGTTTGTTTTGTTACCAGCCTGCTCTACCCGGTAATCAGTTCGGTTGCCGGCTTTCTGCTGTTGCGTTTGGTGCATGGCTTTTCCACCGGCTTTACACCAACCGGTTTAACCGCTTATTTGTCGGATATTATTCCTGCGCACAAAAGGGGCGAAGCCATGGGTCTTCTCGGTACTGCAGGAACAGTAGGTATGGCGGCCGGCCCAGCGGTTGGCGGTGCAGTAGCCAACAACCTGGGATTGAATTTTCTATTCTACACGTCATCAGGATTTGCCATTATTTCTATCCTCATTCTGATGGGCATTAAAGAAACCCTGCAGCAACGCAATCGCTTTACGCACGAAGTGCTGAAGATACACAAGCGCGATTTGTTTGAACCCCGTGTGCTGGTAACCTGCGTGGTGATGGTGCTCACGGCCTATTCATACGGAGCGGTGTACACCGTAATGCCCGACTTCGGAGAATTTGTCGGCATCCGCAATAAAGGGCTGTTGTTTACCTTTCTTACCGTAGCCTCTCTTTCGGTACGGCTGATTGCCGGCAAGGCATCCGATTATTACGGAAGGCGCAACGTGCTGATATTTTCCACCGCACTGGCCGGTGTGGCCATGGCATTGCTGGGCTTTGGTGAAACACCCCGCGACTTGATGATTGCAGTTACGCTTTACGGATTGGCCCAGGGCATTACCTCGCCCACGCTGTTTGCGTGGGCCACCGACCTGAGTGATGAGCAACACAAAGGAAGGGGTATTTCCAGCCTGTATATTTTTATGGAGATGGGCATCGGCATTGGTGCGTTTGCTTCCGGTTGGATGTATGGAAATGATCCCGGAAATTTTTTGATTACCTTTCTGCTGTGCAGTTCCCTTGCAGCGATGGCCTTTTTATACCTGATCTTTTTTGCAAAACCCACCGGGGTAGTAAAACCGGCACCGGTTGTGGCTCCTTCTGAAAGTGTAGGCAGTGAACTCGATCAATTATGAAGCGATATTTTCTTGTGTTGTTTTTACTGGCAGGTATCGGAGAACTGACGTCCTCGCTTGCCGATTTGCCCGAGGTGCACCAATTCTCCAAACCCTTTCTGCTGCTTACTTTAATTGGTTATTATGTGTACGGTCGCAGGGGAGAGGCATTATCCATTTCATTCCTGCTGGCCCTGTTTTTCAGTTGGGCAGGCGATGTGCTGCTGATGTTCCAGGAAGAAGCAGCAGGATTTTTTATCTATGGATTGGTTGCTTTTCTCATCGCCCATGTATTCTACATATTCGCTTACCGGCAGCACCGTACTGCTGACGACACGAATGCCCTGCAGGGACTGCAGCGCGTTCGCTTTGCATTTCCGGTAGTACTGGCGGGGTCGGGGTTGGTGGTTATTCTCTATCCGCACCTGGCCGATCTCCGCTTACCTGTTCTGGTTTATGCGCTCGTGCTTACGCTGATGGTGCTCAGTGCGCTGGTTCGCTATGGCCGCACCCAGCCAGGCAGTTTTGTGATGGTGTTTGGCGGTTCGCTCCTGTTTATGATCTCCGATTCACTGCTGGCAATCAACAAATTTATTGAGCCCCTGGCACAGGCCGGGTTCCTGATTATGCTAACCTATACAGGAGCCCAACTGCTGATTGTCATGGGTATCCTCAGGCATCAGGATACCTGATGGCCGGGCTAGGTATTTATTTTTTTCACTGAACCACTGCCGCTGCTGTGGGAATTAACGCGGGCAGGGCTACCGGTGTAGCGTATATCACCGCTTCCTGAAATTTTTGCATCCAGTTCCTCTTTTACATGGATTTCAACGGAGCCTGATCCGCTAATGCGCACCCGGCACGTGTTGGTTTCAAAGTCGGCTGCCAGCACTTTGCCTGAACCGGAAATATCAACCTCAGCATTCGCTGACTTACCCGTTGCCATGACCTTTCCGGAGCCGGAGATTTCAAATACTGACCTGCCTGCAACGGCAGCGTTCAACTCAATTTTTCCTGAACCGCTCACATCACCTTCAAAACCTGCCAGTGTACCGCGAACGACCATATCGCCTGAGCCGCTCACATCGGCTTCGGTGGTTCCTGCATCAGTTTCTATTTTCAGAGAGCCCGACCCGCTTACAGCCAGCTTGAGTGTACTGGCCCGGATGCGATTCTCCACAATCATGTCGCCAGAGCCGCTAACGGAAAGGGCCTCAATGTCGCGAACAGTAATGTAGGCCGTAATGCGGTCGTTGTCGGTCCAGTTCCAGTTAAACCATCTCTCCCTGGAGCGGATGACCAGCCGGTTGCCGTCAACCTGCGCTTCGATTTTATCCAGCGCCTCCTGGGGGCCTTCCAGTTCTACCTTTTGGGAGTTGCCCTGCCGTACATAGGCCTTGCCCGGCACGCCAAACGAAATGCGCGTGAACGTGGGTACATCTGCGGTTACCCGCTTTTGAGCCTGGCCGGATGTGGCTGCCAGAAGGAGGAGGATTAGCGGAGCGATTAGTTTTTTCATAGCGCAG
Organism: Cytophagales bacterium; assembly: GCA_037443645.1. GTDB lineage: Bacteria > Bacteroidota > Bacteroidia > Cytophagales > Cyclobacteriaceae > UBA2336. The sequence goes on along the minus strand of JBBINY010000071.1, from coordinate 262 downwards.
TAGTTTTAATGAACATTCTACAGACTACCCGAAAGCGGGTGAGGTTGCATGGGCGGCCTGGTTTTTAATAGGACGCCATTTTTGGGCCTTCCGTTACAGGCTGTTGCCTCTTTTTGGGAAGGCCCCGGACACCCAAACAGCCCTGAAAGCAAATCAGGCTGGCGCCATAAAAAGAAGAGGAAAGCCAGCCTGATTTGCTTTCAGTAAACGATCTTTGACATGGATTGATAGACCTGTGTGAAGCGAATTTACCCAATTTTTT
>JBBINY010000070.1:0-11193 GCA_037443645.1 Cytophagales bacterium | reverse complement strand
TACAACAGGATACCCACAACCAATAACCGGTGAGGCGAACAATGCACCTGCCGCAATGCCGGTATTGAAAATGCAGTGAGGACCAGCAGGAAAAGACTTTCACCCGTAGCAAGCCACTTTAGCACGTTAGCGGCTTGCGGCATTACCGGTGCAAATAGTCCGGAAACCAGTGCACGGGGAGCATGAACGATCATGCCCATCCAGGTTGGTTCAAGATCGTATGGGATTACGTTGCCCGCATCGGAGCTTGCTAATGAAAGCATATGGGTCTCATAAACAAGTTGAGGAATTCTGGCCGGCTTAAGGTTCGGGTGGAAAAAACCCCCTGTTAAAACAAACAGCGCTGAGATGACAATTACCAGTATACCCTCTTTTGCAAAAGAAGGATATTGAAGGTTCGTTACCAGAAACCGCGTGATGAGGATGGCCGTGACAATGGGAATAAAAACTGCCGCATAGTAATATTTCAGGCTCCAGACCATCCAAATGGAAATGAGAAGGAGTAGCACATTTCCGAAGGTAAGCCTGTACCGAAACCAGATTTTAAGGACTACAGACGCCAGGTAATAGATGCCTGCTAAGGCAAGGCTTTCCTTCAAAACACCCGAACTCCAGAATACGCACGAAGGGAAGAACAACAGCGCCAGAACAGCTGGGGCTGCCATGTCCGGAATAACCCGGGAAATCCACTGTGCCAGGTTCCAGGCTGCTAAAAACGAAACCAGGGAAAACAGCAGGGAACTCGCGTAATAATTTCCACCGGTTATGCATGCGGCAAGGCTTACCAGCTTTACAAAAAACAGGGTTCGGTGCTCGCCTAAAAAATTTCCATCGGGTGCTGTGAATAGGAATTGTACATACGAAGCAAAATCGGAAAGCGCCAGGTGGCGCAATCGAAGGGCCTCTTCAAAAAAGTAAACCGTATCGCTTTGCGGATAGTACCGGTAATGAACCAGGCCCACCAGAATTCCGGCAGCCAATTTCCAAATAACAGCAGGCCAATAAAACCGTTTGATCAGCGATGTGTCTGTGTGCCAAACCCAGAACAGGATGCCGCCAAGTGCGATGATGCTGACCGGTGCGATGACCCAACTCATGCGGAACGGATGAGGTTGGCACCAATAGCGCATTCCAGGCACCTGCGCTTCTGGCAAAACGATGAATACAGTTCAAGCAGCGCCTGGCTGTCGAATGCTGTTTTCACATCCAGGCCAATGGCAGCATACAACCGGGTGATGGTATTTTGCTCAGCCGGCATGTTCTCCAGCAACCGAATTGCTCTGTCAACGAAGCGTTGCTCATCCTGCTGCCTTCCGTAGGCCACCAGCAAGGGCACCGCGGTGTTGATCAGGAGGGCATGGATGCTGCTCTTACCAAGCACCGGAACCGACTTTACTTCCCTTCCAAACTGGTAATGGTGCCTCCAGTAATCCGATTGGTGAATAGAGAGCCATTCCACCAACTCCTGATATTCGCCTGTTGTTAACCTTGCAAACAGATTTCTTTTTGTGGAAAGAAGCGCTGCCCACTGCGCCAACCGGATGGTGGGGAAATTGGAGGGCCGCAACCGCAGAAACCGCCATTGTGTTTTATGAAGCCTCTTTTGTTCAAGCGTGTACTTCCCGCGAAGCATGGTGAATTCCTGCTTCAGCGTTTTTGAATACGGATCATCCGGTGCGTCTTCCAGAAATCCGGCCGTGCCGAACAATAAGGCTTCAACCTGAACAGGGCGATCGGCATGCTTCAGGATGAGGGTGTACGGCAACGCGGTTGCCAGTTGCTGAAAGGGTTCCGCATTTACCTTAAACCCGAAATTCCTGGCCATTAATTGGTACGCTGCTTCATTCCAATCGCCTTTGTTTGCTTCAAGCAATGCCCACACACCAGCGGCTTTCGATTCCAGGCGTAGCAATAATGTCCTGTCGAGCATGGAGAGCCTTACGACCGGATTTACGGTGTGAAGCCCCCTGGCACAGGGTATTGACTCAGCTCCGGTAATCAGTTTCCGATACCGTTCCCATAAACCGGTATCAATCCGGTCTTTCAATACCAGGGTCGGCATGATTGACCCATCCGAACGCGTAATGATTTTATCCTCATTCCATACCACATGGAGAATGACCCGCTCATACGCAGCATCTGCTTCGTGATGATGTTCCGCCCAGCCGGAGGTGTTAATGTGCAGTTCTACGCTTCCGCGCCATTCCAGGTCACCAACTTTTATCCGTGCATCACTGAAATCGGGTCCGGCATGAACATTTTTTATTCCGGGCTGAAAAATCTGCAGTTCCTCCCCCTGGGTGGTGCGCAGGTTCCGCTTGTCAAAATACTGAAACTGCCAGATATAATGGAGAAATGCTTCCGTCATTCCAACTCGAACGCTACATCGCTGATTAATTTGCCTGAGTAATACCGTGCTTCACCAACTGCTTTGCCATTTGTTGCTGCAATTTCACCGCCTCAGCAGCAGCCGCAGCGGCAAAATCTGATCCGGACGAAGCGTAGATAACTGCGCGCGATGAATTCACCAGCAGGCCGCAATCCCTGTTCATTCCATGGTCCGAAACCATTTCAAGGTCTCCTCCCTGTGCCCCGATGCCCGGCACCAGAAAGAAATGATCGGGGGCCAATTCCCGGATATGCTTCATCGTATCGGTTTGCGTAGCGCCAACTACAAACATCAACTGTTCGGGTGTTGCCCAGGTTTTAGCCTTCAGGATGACTTCTTCGTACAATCTCCGGTCAGTCACTTTCGATTCGATGAGTTGAAAATCGGCACTGCCCGGGTTTGACGTGTGGGCCAGCAGAATGACCCACTTATTCCTGAATTTCAAAAAAGGCTTCACGGAGTCCTCGCCCATGTAGGGAGCAACGGTGAGTGCGTCAAAGTGCATGGTTTCAAAAAACGCTTTTGCATACAGCGCAGACGTATTTCCAATATCACCGCGCTTGGCATCGGCAATGGTGAAGCATTCGGGAGGGATGTACGCAAGCGTTTTTCTTAAACTTTCCCATCCCGGTGTGCCGTTGGCTTCGTAAAAAGCGGTGTTCAGCTTAAAGGCAACGGCAACATGTTTTGTTGCGTCAATTACCTGGCGGTTAAATTCAAAGACCGGATCGGGTAACCGGTTAAGGTGAGCCGGCATTTTATCCGCATCGGTGTCCAGTCCGATGCAGAGGTATGACCTTTTATTTTTAATCTGGTTTACAAGTTCCTTATAATTCATGCCGTTAATTCTGCGGGGAATTTATGCATTTCATCGGATTATTAGTATTTTGAGGATAAAACCCAGCCAAATCATTGTGCACATTATCATAGTCATTTTGTTTCTCATGTCCTCGGTATTGAGCCTGGCCCAGATCAGCGGCCAGGTAAAAGACTTCAAAACAGGAAAGGTGATGAAGGATGTTGAGGTTTTTGTTGATCGAAGTCAGATTACCACACTTACAGATGCCAACGGATACTTTTTTCTTGAGGGTCTGCCGAAGGGGATTGTAACAATCGGTTGTGTAAAGAAAGGTTACCGGACGGGGCATAAAACCATCCGGGTTAAGGAAGGAGAGAACCTTTTGCTCTTTTTAATGGAGAAACACAAAGGAAAGAAACTGAAAGACGACCAATTACGAACTGAAATTGTCTCTTCAATCTTTGAAAAGAATTCAATAATTCCAGCCTGGAATGCACAGTGCATGTTAACCCAATCCAATCTGCTAATCGAAGAAACTTCGGCAAGCTCAAGGATATTTGGCCAACTCGATTTTAACAATCTGGCCCTGGGCTTCAAAATCAAGTGTCATGTCCTAAGCCATTCGCCCCTGCAAATTCTTACTCAATACATGCCAAGCAGAGGAAACGAAGACGAACAAAAGAACTGGGATGACAACCGGTTTATCGCCTATCAATTTACGGTTAATAACTTTCTTGAATCTGTTTTGCTTAACACGGCACCGATAAACGGATATTCGATTTTCAATGATCAGGAGGTTCAGATTAATCTGGACAACCAACTTGAAATAGGGGCAGCAGGCCAGCCTAATAAACTCCGGCTAAATGAAAAAATAAGAGTTCATCATGAATTGGGCGAAAATGCATTTGACTCGTGGATGAAAGCCGATGGCAATGTAGCCTTTTCAGACAACGGACATATTCTCAATTCTGATTCTGTAAAACTTGATGGAACATTCACAGAAAACAGTTTAACCTTACAACTTCCTATAGAGTATGCACCGGCTATCACTCAAAAGCGGTATCAACTTGAGGACTACTTTGAAAGAGCCTATCTCCACACCGATAAACCTTATTATTACCCCGGAGACACCCTATGGTTTAAGGCTTACATGAATTTCAAAACGCCTTTCCTGATTGAATCTCTTAGCAAGGTTCTCTACGTTGATCTTATCGGCAAGTATAAAGGAGGAAGCGTGCTTGCCTCAAGAATACTGAAAATTGAAGACGGTGAAGCCTGGGGTGAATTTGTTTTACCCGATACCCTGCGTGCAGATTATGTCGCCTTACATGCCTATACCAACTGGCAACGCAACTACAGCGACCCGCAGGTGTACCAGAAGTTTTTCCCGGTGGTTAAACGAAATCAGAATCTCCGCAACACCAGAACAGAAGTGCAAACCAACGAGCGGGTAAAGATAAAATTCGATAAGGATATGTATTCATTACGCGAAAAAATCCAGTTTTCGGTTTCAGTGGTTAACGAGCAAGGAACACCAGTATCAGCCTGGATGTCTGTTTCAGTTACTGACCGATCGATGGTGCGCGCCATTGAGGACAGTGTTACCATTGACAGGGCCTTCGGCCTCAAGCCTATACCTGCAACCTCTTCAATTCGGTTTCCCCTCGAAAAGGGGATCAACCTTTCCGGGCAATACCTGAACTACCGCAATAAACCGACCATGGTTTCCATTCAACTATTCTCGACACAATTTGCCCAGGCGTATGAATTCAACACCGATTTATATGGAAAATTCGCCATAACCGGGCTTAATTTTATCGATTCAGCCTTGGTGAGATACAAAGTGCGCGAAGGAAGGTATGACCTGCAAGGCGGAAAAGTGATACTCGATAACGTTCAACCTTTACCACTGAACCTTACCTGGCCCGGAATTTATACGGATACGGAAATGGCTGATTTAAAAGTTGAAAAAAACACAACCCTACTTAAAGAAGTGATTATTCGCGCCAAAAAAATTGAAGAAGAAAAGAAAAAGGAAGATACCGCCCCAAAATATGTTCACACCTATGGGGAACCGGACTTCGTTCTTGAAGGAAGCCTGCTTAACCCGTGGGCTGTAAACGTAATTGAGATGATGCGTGGAAAAGTGCCAGGATTGAGAATTGCGTTTAACGGCATTAGGTACGAAATAATGTTCGAACGTGCAGGTTCCTTTGAGCTTGACACAAGGCCTGCCGTAGTGATTGATGACCTGCCCACAGGCGGTGATCCGGTAATGACACTCCTGACGCTTAACCCGGCCGATGTCGTTTCAATAGAATTTATTAAACGACTTACTGTTCATCAGAGCTCTTTAGGAGGTAGCGGCATAATTGCTGTTTACACCAAAGCTGGAGGCCTCAGGGGGTATTTCAATGAAAATAGTCCTTACAGTTCTTTCAAAATCAGGGGATATTCCATTGCTTCTGTATTCAGAGGTGTTGATCATAACCGGGCATTTATTCCAGCGAACTCCGATTTCAGAACTACGTTGTATTGGAATCCCAGTGTAATCTCCTCCATACGATATGGAAATGATATCGTTTCCTTTTGTGCTTCCGATTCAGAAGGTCCTTACCTGGTAACGATTGAAGGTGTAACCATAGAAGGAAAGCCCTTCCGGACAGAACAACTTATTGAGATAAACCCGAAATAATCAGCGTTACCGCAAATCGATTATCTCCACACCGGGATATTTTTTAGGATCGAACGTAAAGAAATTATCGGCCACCGAAACATTGGGTGTGAACTTTGTAATGGCATACTTGTACTTGTTGCCACCTTTATCGAACATGGTCCAGCTTTGAATGCTCCGGTCTTTCTTTGAAATGTTCATCCGGATTTTGAAATACTGGGCATCCTTTTTCTCCGGTACGAGATCCACTACTTCGCACAACACACCGCCTTCGGTGGCATCTTCAAGGTACAGGTATTTAAATCCCTTTTTGTACACCTCATAGATTTTAGAGGGATTGATCTCATCGGAATCGGGGTCGTAATTATCGATATTCACTTCTTTGGCCGCGGGCAGGTAGGTCCAAACCGTTGTGCCATTATTAATGATCTCCTGATCGTCCATCACCAGCCGGAATTTTTCTCCTTTTACGGTAATCTTACCTTTAAATTCTTCTTTAACGCCTTCAGTTTCGTTGGTCAGGCTGGAGGTAATGTTGGCCTCAAAGGTGGTGTACGACTTGTATTTTTTGCTCATGGCCTCAAGGATCTCAAGGGCCTTCGGGTCGTATTGCGAGAAACTCGTCAGGGTAACAAAAAGAAGTAAGCCGAATAAGAAAACCACTTTTTTCATTGAATTTTAAATGATTTTGTGTGAATGAGCGGCAAAAGTAACGGGTTAACCGTGTTTTTCCTTCAAACTATTCAATAATTGTTCCAAACTCAGTTCGTCCTTAATAAGTACCTCCCGGGCTTTGCTACCCTCAAACGGGCCAACAATTCCGGCCGCTTCCAACTGGTCAATCAGCCGGCCCGCCCGGTTATACCCAAGCTTCAGCTTACGCTGAATCAGGGAGGTGCTCCCCTGCTGGTGCATCACAATCAGTCTTGCGGCTTCTTCGAAAAGCGCGTCCCGTTCGGCCAGATCTACCGTAGAGGCTCCGCTTTCCTCGTCTTCATACTCAGGCAGCAAATAGGCGGAGTCATATCCCCGCTGCGCCCCGATGTACTCGCAGATTTTTTCAATTTCAGGGGTATCCACAAAAGGCGACTGCAGGCGAATGATATCCGAACCGGACGAGAGCAGCATATCGCCCATGCCCACCAGTTGATCGGCTCCGCCCGTATCCAGAATGGTGCGCGAGTCAACTTTTGAGGTTACTCTGAAAGACAGTCGTGCCGGGAAATTGGCTTTGATAACTCCCGTAATCACATTCACCGAAGGCCGTTGCGTAGCCACCACCAGGTGGATACCAATAGCGCGGGCCAATTGTGCCAGGCGGGCGATAGGCGTTTCTACTTCTTTGCCGGCCGTCATCATCAGGTCGGCCAGTTCATCCACAACCAACACGATGTACGGTAAAAACCGGTGTCCGTCTTTCGGGTTAAGCTTTCGGGCTACAAACTTGGCGTTGTACTCTTTCAGATTCCTCGCCCCCGCATCCTTCAAAATCTCATAGCGGTTTTCCATTTCAATGCACAACGAGTTCAGCGTGTGCACCACCTTGCGCGTATCAGTAATAATAGCTTCTTCGCTGTTCGGTAACTTTGCCAGGTAGTGGCGTTCAATTTTACTGAACAAAGCCATCTCTACTTTTTTCGGATCGACCAGCACAAACTTTAAGGTGGAGGGATGCCGCTTATATAATAAGGAGGTAAGGATAACATTTAAGCCTACCGACTTACCCTGGCCGGTGGCACCGGCCACCAGCAGGTGAGGCATTTTTGCCAGGTCAATAACCATCACTTCATTCGAAATGGTTTTTCCCAGGGCCACGGGCAATTCCTTATCCGTCTTCTGAAAAGCCTGGGTCGCCAACACCGAGCGGATGCCCACCATCTCGCGATTTTTATTGGGCACTTCAATGCCAATGGTACCCTTTCCGGGGATGGGTGCAATGATGCGTATGCCTAATGCAGACAAGCTGAGGGCTATATCATCTTCCAGATTCTTAATCCGTGAAATCTTTATTCCGGCATCGGGTACGATTTCATACAGCGTTACCGTTGGGCCAATAGTGGCTTTGATGCTGGTAATCCCGATTTTGAAGTTGGTGAGCGTAGCCAGGATTTTGTCTTTGTTCTGGTTCAACTCCTCCTGCGTAACCTGCACTTTGGCGGTATCGTACTCATTGAGTAATTCCAGCGGTGGAAATTTATAGTTACTTAAGTCGAGCGTTGGGTCATAAACACCTTTTTGCTCCACCAGCTTTTCGGCAAGGGCATCGGTCTCAACCCGTTCTTCAATGATGAAATCCGGTTCCTGTTTTGTTTCTTTTTTCGCAGCTTGTGGTTTTTCAATATCCAGTTTTACTTCCTCCGGGCGAACTTCAGATTCTTCGGGTGTCATTAATATCACCGGCTCAGGTGCAGGCTTTTCCCCGTCAGCCTGTTGTGGCCAGTTGTCCTGCTCATCCGTATACCCGGTAACGGGTTCGGCAGAAACCAACGCATCGTTACCCATAGGTTTGGGGTCTTTAACAAAAACCGGGATAGCCGTTACATTGAAAAAGAAAACAATGAACACAAAAAGCGACAGGGCCAGAAGCATAAAGGTACCCCAACCCAACAAGCCGTGCGAAACTTCAGCCAAAACATACCCGATTTTACCACCGAGGTAACTCCACTCGGCAGGCCCCTCCTGGCTATAGGTTAAATACCCAAACAACAGGCATAGCCATAGGCCCGAAAAAGTTGAAAACAATATGACTGAACCAATGGACAGCAGTGTGCGCTTAAAAACAAGACGTACGCCCAGTAAAAACAAAATGGGAGGAATAAAGAAGGCCGACAGTCCGAAACCATTATAGATGGCCTGATGTGAAGTCCATGCTCCGAAAAAGCCCAACCAGTTCTCCACTTCATTTGCTGCTTCCAGTACCGGGCTATCAGTTTGTACCACAACACTCATATCGGCCTTTCCGGTAAACAGGTAAGAAAGAAACGCGATGAACAAAAAGAAAGAACTCACCAGCAGAAAGAATCCAAGCGCTAAGGCGAGCTTCGGATCGTTAAAAAATTGGAAAGGCGACTTCCCTGACTTGCTCTTTTTTTCTTTTTTATCCGGTTTTCGAAAGGTGTTTGACTTGTAGGTGTTTTCGGCCATTAGTTTAAAAAGTATTCAAAGCTACGGAAAAACCTGCATATACAAGGACATTGCAACGATCAGGCAACCTGCCAGCCATTTACCAAAATGATACCCGTACATCACTTATCCGTTCAGGTAAATTCAAATTATTTGTCATATTCGCATTCATTAAAATCAAACGTATGAAAATCAGAAATTTTGGTCTTCCCATCTTAGCATCAGGGTTTCTCCTCTTCGCCTGTTCACCAGCTGAAAAACAGATAGTGCTTCCCGATGTTGCCCCGCCTGTAGCCAAAATCGAACCCTTTGAAGTTGTTGCCAAGCATGGTCATAAGCGTGTAGATAATTACTACTGGCTGAAGAACCGCGAAGATTCAACCGTGATCAATTACCTAACTGCTGAGAATAACTACCTCGATACCATGATGGCCCACACCAAAGCCTTCCAGGAAGCGCTGTTTAATGAGATGCGCGGTCGGATTAAAGAAGATGACTCCTCCGTTCCCTATAAACTGGACGACTACTATTACTATACCCGCTATATTACCGGTGGCGAGTACCCGATTTACTGCCGCAAAAAAGGTTCACTGGATGCACCCGAAGAAATTGTTGCTGATGGAAATGAACTGGGTAAAGGCCAGTCATTTTTAAATTTCTTCACTTCGATAAGTCCGGATCACAAGCTGGTCGCCATTATTATGGACACAGTAGGCCGGAATTTTTATACCGTGAAGATTAAAGACTTAACTACGGGCAAGTACCTGGCCGATAAAATACCCAACACCCGGGGCGGGTACGTTTGGACCAACGACAACAAGTCTATACTGTACTCCGTTCCGGATCCCGTCACCCTGCGCAACTATCAGATTAAGCGACACCTGTTGGGTTCAACGGCATCAGTCGATGCACTGATCTATGAAGAAAAAGATCAGACCCTTGATGTGGGCATTGACAAAAGCCGGTCAGAGAAATACTTTATCATCAGCTCGGGCCGTACGGACGCAAGCTTCTCTCACTACCTGAGTGCCGACAAACCCGGTAAGCCAATGCTGATCGAGCCGCTGAAAGAAAACGTACAGTATTCGGTTGATCATGCCGTTGGAGAGCATTTTTATATTTACACCAATAAAGACGCAAAAAACTATCGGCTCGTGAAGGCACCCGTTGGAAACCCGGGCTCGGCCACCTGGACAGACATTGTACCCCACCGGGAAGATACCTTTTTAGATGATGTAGCCTATTTCAAAAATTATCTGGCCGTGGCCGAGATGAATGCAGGGCTTGTAAAAATACGGCTGATAAAATGGTCCGATAACGCTGAGCACTCCATCGATTTTGGTGAACCCGCTTATTATGCCGGCATCGGCAACAATCCGGAATTCAACACCGACATCATCCGGTACAATTATCAGTCCATGACAACACCGGCCTCCACCTACGACTACAACATGGACACCCGCGAAAAAGAATTGAAGAAAGAAAATCCTGTTTTGGGTGATTTTGATAAAAATAACTATGCTACCGAGCGCGTTATGGTTAAGGCCCGCGATGGCAAGGAAGTACCGCTGTCGATCGTGTACCGGAAAGATAAATTCAAAAAAGATGGAACCGTGCCCGGATGGATTTATGGGTATGGCTCGTATGGTTCCACCATGTTCCCTACTTTCAGCACCGCACGACTTAGCCTGCTTGATCGCGGCTTTGTGTATGCCATTGCCCACGTGCGTGGCGGCCAGGAAATGGGCGGATCGTGGTATGAGGATGGAAAGATGTTGAACAAGAAAAATACATTTACCGATTTCATTGATTGCTCAGAATGGCTGGTTCAGAATAAGTACGTTGCAAAGGATAAACTGTTCGCATCCGGAGGAAGTGCCGGTGGCCTGCTGATGGGCGCCATCGTAAACATGCGACCAGACCTTTACCGGGGTGTGATTGCGGCCGTGCCTTTTGTGGATGTGATCACCACCATGATGGACGAAAGCATACCCTTAACAACATTTGAATGGAAGGAATGGGGAAACCCCAACATCCAGGAGGAATACGAATACATGCTCTCCTACTCACCTTACGACCAGGTAGAGGCTAAAAATTATCCTAACCTGCTGGTGACCACCGGCCTGCACGATTCGCAGGTGCAGTATTGGGAGCCTGCCAAGTGGGTGGCCAAACTCCGGGCCATGAAAACGGATAACAACCGCCTTT
>JBBINY010000069.1:1731-11293 GCA_037443645.1 Cytophagales bacterium | reverse complement strand
CTGTATAAACTAAGAAGGATCAAGCATCTGCTGGGCCAGCAGGTATACACTTCAACCATTGATACGCTCACATTAAGCGAATCATTGAAGACAGCAGACGTGGTGATTGGCGCCCTGCGTGCCGAGAAGGGGCGGGCCCGGATTGTCGTGTCGGAAGAGATGGTTAGCAAGATGAAACCCGACTCATTGATTATTGACCTGAGTATCGATCAGGGCGGATGTGTTGAAACTTCAGAAATCACTACGCTTAAGAAACCGATTTTCAGAAAGTACGATGTAATCCATTATTGTGTGCCCAATGTAGCCTCCCGCGTGGCCCATACGGCAGCAACAGCCCTGAGCAATATCTTTACACCCACAATTTTGCGGGCAGCGGAGGAAGGAGGCGTTGAGCAGATGATCTTCTCGAGCAAATGGTTTATGAAAGGAGTGTATACCTACAAAGGCAGCCTCACAAACGATGCCGTTGGCCGGAAGTTCAATATGAAGTATAAGAATATTGAACTATTGCTTGCTGCCAGGTTTTAGACTCATCAGAGTTCACTCAGGCTTTTTTCCAAAGCATTGATCTTTGCCTCCGCATCTGTTTTTTTCTTTTTTTCCATCGTGATCACCTCCGGAGGTGCGCTGTTCATAAACCGTTCGTTGGCAAGCTTTTTATTTACTGCAGTGAGAAATCCCCGGTGGTATTCAATTTCTTTCTGAAGCGCCTCGCGCTGGGCCCCGGCATCTACCTTGCCGTTCAGCGGTATGGAGAACTCGGTTGATTGAATGACAAAATTGATGCTTCCGGGTGCAGCCGGTTGGTTAAACTGTATTTCACTGATGTTACCCAGTTTTTTGATGATCGCAAGGAATGAGCTGTCCTTCAGGCTGGCATTGTTGTTAATCACCATTTTCAGAGGTTCTTTTGGCGACAGGTTACTGGCATTGCGCGTGTTTCGGATTTCGGTGATGGCTTCAAAGATGAATGCTGCCTTGTTCAATACTCCAGTGTCGAATGGCATTGCGGCAGGCCACTCAGCCACAATGATGTACTCCCGTTCGGTGCGAGGGCGCAGTTCATGCCATAATTCTTCGCTGATAAACGGCATAAACGGATGAAGGATTTTCAGCAGGCTTTCAAAGAATGAGATGGCTTTATCGTAGGTTACCTGGTCAATCGGTTTACCGAAACCCGGTTTGATCATCTCAAGGTACCAGGAGCAAAAGTCTTCCCAGATCAGTTTATACACAGTCATCAGGGCGTCCGAAATCCTGAATTTTCCGAAGTGGTCATCCAATTCAGCCATCGCCTGATTCCGCCTGTTTTCAAACCAGGTGCACGCCAATTCATTTTCAACAGGCTGAACTATGTTTTCGGTGTTCCAGCCCTTTACCAGCCTGAAGGCGTTCCATACTTTGTTTGCGAAGTTTCTGCCTTGTTCGCAGAGTTTTTCATCGAAGAGCAGGTCGTTGCCGGCCGGTGAGCTGAACAGCATCCCCGTACGCACGCCATCGGCTCCGTATTTCGCCATCAGTTCAAGAGGATCAGGTGAGTTGCCCAACGATTTCGACATTTTGCGTCCCTGTTTGTCGCGCACAATGCCGGTGAGGTACACGTTTTTGAATGGCAGGGTGTTCCGGTACTCGTAGCTGGCAATGATCATGCGGGCTACCCAGAAGAAAAGAATTTCAGGGGCTGTAACCAGATCATTGGTGGGGTAAAAATAATTCAGGTCGGTATTGCCTTTATTACCATCCTTAAACACAGAGCAATCAAAAACAGCGATGGGCCACAGCCAACTTGAAAACCAGGTATCCAATACGTCTTCATCCTGTTTTAAGGAGTTTGCTTTCTGGTTGTTGGCTTTGAATTGGGCAACTGCTTCTTCTTCTGTTCTGGCAACCACGCATTCGCCTGCTTCGTTGTACCAGGCGGGTATGCGATGCCCCCACCACAGTTGTCTTGATATACACCAGTCGCGCACGTTCTCCATCCAGTGGTTGTAGGTGTTTTTGAATTTCGCTGGAATAAGGCGAATGGTATCGTTCATTACATTTTCGAGCGCTGGTTTCGTAATTTCTTTCATCCGCACAAACCATTGCATCGACAAGCGGGGTTCAATTACCGCATCGGTCCGCTCTGAAAAGCCCACGTTGCTTTTGTAGTCTTCAACCTTATTTATATAGCCCCCCTCTTCCAGCAGTTTAGCAATCTTCTTTCTGGCAATAAAGCGGTCTTCACCAACCAGGATCTGTGCCTTTTCATTTAAGGAGCCGTCCTCATTAAGGATGTCGATCAGATCGAGGTTGTGCTTTTTTCCGAGCTCATAATCGTTAACATCATGGGCAGGTGTAACCTTCAGGCATCCCGTACCAAACTCCATGGTCACGTATTCATCTTCAATAATCGGAATAGAGCGGTTAATTAGAGGGATGAGTACTCGCTTTCCTTTCAGGTGTTGGTAGCGACCGTCATTCGGATTGATGCAGATTGCCGTATCGGCCATGATGGTTTCTGGCCTAACGGTGGCAATGGTCACGAATTCGGTGCTGCCTTCAATGGGATAGTTTATGTAAAAAAGTTTAGACTGAACATCGCGGTAGTTTACCTCGTCATCCGACAAGGCAGTTTTACCTGCCGGGTCCCAGTTGATCATCCGCAGCCCGCGGTAAATGTATCCCTTCCGGTAGAGATCAATGAACACATCAATTACCGCGTCATAGTAGTCGGCATCCATAGTAAATTTGGTCCGATTCCAATCACAGGATGCACCAAGTTTTTTTAATTGCTCGAGAATTATGCCGCCATATTTTTCTTTCCATTCCCAGGCATACTCCAGGAACTGCTCGCGGGTAAGGTCTGATTTTTTAATTCCTTTTTCCCGCAGCATGGCAACAACCCGTGCTTCGGTTGCAATAGATGCGTGGTCGGTGCCCGGAACCCAGCATGCCTCCTTCCCGAGCATGCGGGCCCTCCGTATGAGCACATCCTGAATGGTATTGTTAAGCATGTGGCCCATATGCAATACACCGGTAACATTGGGTGGTGGAATTACAATGCAGTATGGCTCTTTTTGCGGTTTGACGGTGGCACTAAAGAAACCCTTCTCCAACCATTGTTTGTACCACTTGCCCTCAACGTCACCCGGGTTGTATTTAGTTGATAATGACATGGTTCAATTAATATCGAGCGGCAAAATTAATGAAAAGCAACTACTGTCGGCTATGCCTGCATCCGAATTCGCCAGGAAGAGGGGTAAAGGTTGTTGACGCGGTTGGGAAGAACGTTGACCCACCCGATTGGAATGTGTTTGTAAGTAATTAAGGTGAAGCCGGGCTTGCAGGTATCCAGCACTACATTTTCTTTACGGAGATAAGCCAATGCTTCGGGCAGCGAAAGGTCAGCAACCTGAAAAGCATTTTTGTCCAGGTGAACCGACAAGGCTGCTGTATGTTCGGGTACCAATTTATCGTGCTTTGCGGTTGCCAGCGCTGTGCCTGCCTCAGCCACCGTTACGTGATGTAATAAAAACTGAATTTCTTGCTTCAGGACTTCAGGAATCATCCGGATGGTATTTTTATGCTCAATGAAACTGAATTCCATGGGTTCCAGCAGCCAACCGGTAATTCGTGTGTGTTGATCTAGCTTAAGCGGGGTAAGTTTGTCCTTAGGGTTTATGTGAATTTCTTTTTGCCTGGCGGTTTTACGGATGGCCGCGAGAAAAAAACCCTCGCCTTTTACGCGATGAGGAAAAAACCGGTAGCCGAACGGCTTGCCAAGGGTTGATTCAATATTCCAGGAGCTTTTAAGGTTTATACTGATCGGCTCGAGCTCGTACCGCTCATCGAGTGATTGAAGTACGCCCTCGTTTTCCTGCGGATTAAACGTGCACGTGCTGTATATCAGTAAACCGTTTTGCCTGAGGGCTGGCCACACATCATCGAGTATTCGCTGCTGCCTTCCCGAACACAAGTGAACAGTATTTAATGACCATTCATTGCGGGCAGCTTGATCCTTTCTGAACAACCCTTCGCCCGAACAGGGCGCATCCACCAGAATTAGATCAAAGAAACCTTCCAATGCACCAAAATCTTTAGGGTCGCTGGAGGTAACAACAGCATTGGCGTATCCCCATTTGCCGATATTTTCAGCAAGAATTGCCGCGCGGCTTTTGATGACTTCATTGGATACCACAAGGCTTTGGGGATGGACCAGGCTTAACAAGTGGGTTGATTTTCCTCCCGGTGCTGCGCACAGGTCAAGGATTCTCACCGGATTGTCGGCCAGACCTGCTTGCCTGACAACCTGCTCCAGGAACATTGAACTGGCTTCCTGAACGTAGTAGGCGCCTGCGTGAAAAAACGGATCGAGTGTAAATGCGGGTCGCTCGGCCAGGTAATAACCACTGGAGCACCAGGCCACCGGTTCGCCCTCTGGTGTTATTGGTTTTCGCGGATTAAGCCGGATGCTTACCGGAGGGGGTTTCGCCAGGCTTTGTTTGTAGTCCTCATATGCTTCACCCAGCAGGGCGATCATTTGGCGTTCAAAATCTATGGGTAGTGTTGGCTGGCCGGGCATTGCCGTAAATTTAATGCTTTCACCCGCCTGTAAGGGAACCCGTAATATCACCAATCATTTCTATTTTTGGTGCATTCAAAACTGTGCATGAGTAAGGCAAACGATCCGAAGCTTAAGAGTTGGGTGGAGGTACCTGCGGGGTCAGACTTCCCCATTCAAAATCTTCCATTCGGCATATTCAAAACAAAGTATCTTTCACCGGTAGCCGGAGTCGCTATCGGAAATTACGTACTTGATTTGGTATACCTTCATGAACATGGCTTTCTGGATGGCCTGGGATTACCTCCGGGTGTATTTAACCAGTCTTACCTGAATAATTTTCTGGCGCTTGGACGGAAAAAAGCAGGGGAAGTACGAAACCGGATTTCAGAATTACTCAGGCACAACAACCATGAGTTGCGTTCGGATGTTGCAGCCCGCGAAATCGCCCTCATTCCAATGAGTGAAGTACAGATGCTGATGCCCGTGCGCATAGGAAACTACACCGATTTTTACAGCAGCGAGGAGCATGCCACGAATGTAGGAAGCATGTTTCGTGATCCGAAGAATGCGCTGTTGCCAAACTGGAAGCACCTGCCCGTGGCATACCACGGACGGGCATCGTCCATTGTCATTTCAGGTACACCCATCCATCGGCCGAAAGGCCAGGTTAAACCTGCTGACGCTGACCATCCGGTTTTTAGCCCCTCACGCAAGCTCGACTTTGAACTGGAGATGGCCTTCATTACCTGCAGGGAATCGAAGCTGGGCGAAGCCATTTCTGCTCAAAAAGCGGAGGATGCAATTTTTGGTTTCGTATTATTTAATGACTGGAGCGCACGCGATATTCAGCAGTGGGAGTATGTGCCACTGGGCCCTTTTCTTTCAAAAAATTTCGGTTCAACCATTTCACCCTGGATTGTTACCCTTGACGCCCTGGAACCTTTCCGGGTACAAGGACCTGTTCAGGCACCAGAAGTCTTACCATACCTGCGATCGGAGGGGATGCGCAATTTTGATATCAACCTTGAGGTGAGTCTTATTCCTGAAAAGGGAACCGGGGAAATGATTTGCCGGTCGAACTTTAAACACATGTACTGGAATATCAATCAGCAGTTGGCTCACCACACCGTGAACGGTTGCAACATTCAGGTTGGTGATTTGTACGCCTCCGGAACAATCAGTGGCCCTGATCCGGGTTCGTATGGTTCACTGCTTGAACTAACATGGAACGGATCCAAGCCGTTGCTCATGCCTGATGGTAATCAGCGCACATTCATTGAAGATGGTGATACCGTCATCCTTCGGGCCTTTGCCGAAAAAGATGGTGTGCGCATTGGTTTTGGCGAATGCAGGGGTACCATTTTGCCGGCCGTGTAATCCAATACTATGGTTGTTGATCCCAAAGAGATACCGGTTCCGAAGTTGCATAGTTACCTGCTGGGCGCGGTGGCTCCGCGACCTATTGCGTTTGTCAGTACAATGGATAAGCAGGGTAATGTTAACCTGAGCCCGTTCAGTTTTTTTAATGTATTCAGTGCAAATCCACCGGTTTTAATTTTTTCTCCGGCACGAAGGGGAAGAGATAACACCGTGAAGAATACCTATGAGAATGTAATAGAGGTGCCTGAAGTGGTTATTAATGTGGTAAGCTATAACATTGTTCACCAGGCTTCGCTGGCCAGCGCAGAGTACCCGAAGGGTGTTAATGAGTTTAAGAAGGCCGGCCTGACAGAAGTTTCTTCGGAACGAGTAAAGCCTCCTCGTGTGAGGGAATCAAAAATTGCGATGGAATGCAAAGTTAAAGAGGTAGTTCCGCTGGGCGATGGTGGTGCAGCAGGCAACCTTGTAATTTGTGAAATGCTGTTGATGCATATTCAGGATGACGTTCTGGATAAGGAGGGAGGAATTGACCCCTTCAGGTTGGATGCCGTAGCCCGGATGGGTGGCGACTGGTATTGCCGGGCTAATGGTGAGAATTTATTCAGACTTCCACAGCCTGGAAATAAGATTGGAATAGGGGTGGATCAGATTCCGGAGAAAATAAGATTAAGCAAAGTATTAACAGGTAATGACCTGGGCATACTGGGTAGTGTTCAGCATCTGCCCGATAAGTCGTTAATTGATGAAATGAAAAATCGACCTGAAGTAAGGCAAGCACTGTTAACGAGTGAGGACCACGCGCACCACTTGGCGCAATCTTATCTCCGTAATGGGCAGATAGACAAGGCATGGGCAGTGTTGCTTGCCGCATTACAGTAATTTATTAGCTTTAATTTTGAAATGCTGGGCTGTTTCAAAAGTCTCATTGGCATGTTGGGCGTAAGCGAAACATCTCGCATCAAAGAGATTTTTGAAGAAGATTCTTCGCTGATGCTCCTGCCTGCCGCAGGCATGGCAGAATGATGCAAAAAGGCTCTGAGACAACCTCGATCCTGGCATTTCAGTACGTGCCCGTATTGGATTTATACCCAAACTAAACCCCGCTTCTATGAAAAAGCTATTGCTTATTCCGGGAGTAGCCTTATTGTTCTTCGTGGTTATTGCTACTCAAAACGCCCCTCACATCTTACCTACCAGATACCAAACGAAAGCCGGTATTATAGCGCCCATTACACTTTGCGGAACTCCGGGTGTGCGTACTATCCTAAAATTGATGGACACCACAAAACAAATGGCTCCGCTGCTGGAAAATCTTGGAAACTATGGCATGAGGGTACGTACATCGAATGAACGTGCTCAAAAGTTTTTCAATCAGGGTGTAAATCTATACTATGGGTTCAATCATTTTGAAGCATACCGTAGTTTCAAGGAAGTTGCGCGCTTGGATCCGGGTTGTGCTATGGCTTATTGGGGTCAGGCATTGTCGTTGGGGCCAAATATCAATCTCCCCATGGATCCTGCTGATACAGAAACGGTATATAAGGCTTTGCAAAAGGCCATTTCATTGAAGGGTAATGCTTCCGCTAAGGAGAACGCCTTGATTGATGCGTTGGCCAGAAGGTACACGGCAGAGGCGCTCCAGGACCGGAAATCGCTGGATGAAGCCTATGCGGCAGCCATGGAAGCGGTTGCCGCAGAATTTCAGGATGACCTGGATGTTCAGACACTTTATGCGGAGGCCTTGATGGACCTTCACCCATGGGACTATTGGAAGAACGGACAACCACAGCCATGGACGCTGCCCATTGTGGACCGGATTGCTTCGGTGATTTCAAAAAAAGCCGATCATCCGGGAGCAAACCATTTGAATATTCACATCCTTGAAGCCTCACCAAA
Organism: Cytophagales bacterium; assembly: GCA_037443645.1. GTDB lineage: Bacteria > Bacteroidota > Bacteroidia > Cytophagales > Cyclobacteriaceae > UBA2336. The sequence continues at coordinate 3,471 of JBBINY010000069.1, read as the reverse complement.
TCCTGATAAAGCTGTTGAAAGTGCTGACAGACTTAGAAATCTGGTTCCCGGGGCTGGTCATCTTGTTCACATGCCGTCACATATTTATATCCGTGTCGGACGATATTTAGATGGCGTAGCGGCAAATGAGCGAGCTGTAAAGACTGATGAGGACTACATTGCCCAATGCAATATACAGAGCATCTACCCGCTTTTCTATTATCCCCACAACTATCACTTTTTGCTGGCTTGTTCACAAATGGCTGGACTAAGTGAGAAATCAGCATCCGCTGCTAATTCGCTAAGGAAAAATATTCCGGAGGAAATGATGAATATGCCTGATTTGGTCACCCTTCAACATTGGTATGCCATGCCCTGGTATAACATGGCCCGGTTTGGAAAATGGAACGATATTTTGAAAATCACCGAACCGGTGGATTCGTTTAAGTATGTGAAGGCTGTGTGGCACTATGCAAGGGGTATGGCCTTTGCCCGAACGGGGAATGTAAATGATGCTTCCTCAGAATTAAGCAGACTTAACGTACTTATCGAAGATCCATTTATGGAAATGACAATTGCAGGGTTCAATAGCTTCAGAAATGTTTTGAGTATAGGTAGTAACGTGTTGGAAGCTGAGATTGAGGCACAGCAGAAGAATTATACGAAAGCCATTCAATTACTTACAAAAGCGATAGACGTTGAAGATAACCTGCTTTACCAGGAGCCGCCTGACTGGTACCTTCCGGTAAGGCAAACACTGGGATCAATCCTGCTGGAGGCAAAACAACCTGCAACCGCTGAACAGCGGTTCCGTGAGGATCTGAAATTCTACCGAAACAACGGATGGTCATTATTCGGTTTGCATCAGAGTTTGCAGATGCAAGGCAAGACGGCTGAAGCTGCGCAGGTGAAAAAGGAGTTTGATAAAGCTTTTTCTAGTGCAGATATAAAGTTAAAAGCTGCTCGATTCTAATCGTTCAAAGAATCCCCGGAAATGAGCAGGGGATTCTTTTTAGTACCATAATGCTCTGTAACGTGAATGAGAAGGTCAGCAATGAAATCAATAGAAATACCGATACACTTCTCCGCTGAATTCACCGGTAATTGTAGCATTTTTTTCTGTTGAGTTGACCGATCCGCTGAGGCTGAATTTCCCGCTAACAACTCCTGTGTCCGGGTTAAATGAAAAATCTGTAACCGTGGAGGTATTTCCTCCGCTGCTCGTACCAAAACCAGCTACACTGTTATTGTTCAGCGGCTTTAAAAACCACACATCTATGGTAAATTCAGATGGAGTGGAGTCTTGCAGATCGCTGATGTTGTTGATTTGAATGGTAACGAAGCTTCCGGTACGAACATCCATTCGGCCAAAAGAGATGCTGTATATACCGCTATCCTCATAATAACCCGAAACAGCTCCTAGATAATGGGTATGGTAGTTCAGGCTGAAAGAATCATTGAAGGTGTACGTACCATCAGCTGATTCACCAGTAATCTTTCCCTTGATAAAGCCCTGTTTAATATAGGGTGTCGGAGTTTCCTCCTCTGTTCAGCTAACAAATAATAGGATACAAATGAGACCTGCACTGCGCAGTAGTTTGGTAAGGTTCATTAGAAAGTTTATTAGTTTCTGTACAATACCGCTTTTACGGCCTTTACGGTTCTTTCTACGTTAGGTAAAATTGCCTGGATAAGCGTAGGTGCATAGGGCAGGGGCGCATCGGCACTGGTAATGCGATGTACCGGTGCATCCAGGTAGTC
>JBBINY010000069.1:0-1721 GCA_037443645.1 Cytophagales bacterium | reverse complement strand
GTGCTTTTGTATGTGGTACGTAATTTCAGTTGAGATTGATGACAAGGGCCACGCTTCTTCCACGATTACTAGCCGGTTGGTTTTTTTTACGGATTCTACCACAGTTGTGTAGTCGATGGGTCTCACACTTCGCAAGTCAACCACCTCGGCCGAGATTCCTTCTTTGTCCAACTCCTCAGCGGCCGCAAGGGCCACCTTCATGATCTTCCCGAAAGATACAATCGTTACATCGGTGCCTGGCCGTTTCACGTCCGCGCTTCCGATGGGTATCAGGTATTCCTCGGCCGGTACATCGCCCTTGTCACCGTACATCAGTTCGCTTTCCATAAAAATAACGGGGTCATTATCGCGTATGGATGTTTTTAATAACCCTTTGGCATCGTACGGGTTGGAAGGCACCACCACCTTTAAGCCCGGACAGTTGGCATACCAGTTTTCGAAATTCTGTGAGTGCTGAGCGCCCAACTGGCCGGCATTTCCTGTAGGCCCCCTGAACACGATCGGCACGTTGTACTGACCGCCCGACATGGAGTACATTTTAGCGGCTGCGTTAATCACCTGGTCAATGGCAACCAGCGAGAAGTTGAAGGTCATAAATTCAACGATGGGCCTCAGCCCGTTCACGGCTGCGCCAACACCTACACCGGCAAAGCCAAGTTCTGAAATAGGCGTGTCAATTACCCGTTCCGGTCCAAATTCATCAAGCATTCCCTGGCTTACCTTGTAGGCCCCGTTGTATTCGGCAACCTCTTCGCCCATTAACAAAATAGCCGGGTCTTTGCGCATTTCTTCGGTCATGGCTTCGCGCAGGGCTTCTCGGAACTGGATTTCTCGCATAGGTAAATTCTGTTGAAGGGTGTAAAAATAAGCGTCAGGAACAAGGGTATAAAATGAAACCTTGGATTTCTGGCATAAAAAAACCCTGGCGCATGCGCCAGGGTTGTGGGTGTTACCCGGTTTTATCTTATCTCAACGCATTTCGAAATGCCTCGGTAGTACTCCATTTAGCAAATTCAAGGTCAGTAAGAGCCATTTCCTTCAACGAAGGATCAGCTTTTACAGCATTAGTCAGGTTGCTAACCACGCCATCGGCATTGCCCAGCCGTGCAGAAGCCACTGCTGCACCATAGTAAGCGTAAGCATGGTTGCTGTTAAGACGGGTTGCTTCTCCAAAAGAAGTTAATGCATTTTGATAGTCTTTGTTCAGAACCTGAGCCAGCCCTTTGTTAAAAAGGTTATCGGCTGTGTTGGCAGCGGATGACTCTGCACGCACGGCTTCGCTGTAGCGAGCTGTAAAAATGGCGGCTGCTCCTTTTACGCCATTCAGGCCGGCAGCATTGTCACCGCGGAGGCCAGAGGCGCGGTTGGAGTAATTATAAGCGGCATATGCATTGCCCCTGTACATCGACACTGAAGCCATGTTGGCGGTTACTTCAGGAGCAGAATTAATCCGGGCAGCGATATCTAATTGCGCCTGTGCTTTGTCGGCCAGGGCAGATGCTTTAGAAGGATTGGCAATAGCCTGGGTAATGTAAACAGCAGCCAGGTTGTTGTGTGCATTCCAGTTGGTGCCCTTTTTTGTAGCGGCAGAATAGATCGCCTCTTTTTCCTCCAGTGAAGGTGTTAAGGTTGCCGAGTACATCAACTCTTCGAATGATAACGCATCCGGTTGTGCCTGGCCTGTAGTAATCTGCTTGGATAACACGGCAATCTCTTCGTCT
>JBBINY010000068.1:0-11559 GCA_037443645.1 Cytophagales bacterium | reverse complement strand
CCGCTCCAGCAGTCCGGCTGACACTGAACTGCTGGCATACAATGCGGGCTGTCCCGGTAAATTCCAACGGCCTCCGTAACGTTTGGCTCCCTCACCGCTTACATCACAAAATCCGGTGAGGGCAACCCGGAATGCTTTCATACCGCAACACCATGTTGCATGCGCAAGATTTCAGTTTTTAAAATGGCTACCCCTTCAGAAACATCGATCAACTCAAGCGGCTTAATGTTACCCAAACTGAACAAGGGGCGCTCCATCCACCTTCGAAAACCGTCCAACCCAAAATACCCGATACCCAGCGCGTAAAGCTCAGCCAAAGCAAACATCTTTTCAGATTGAACCGGATCGAAAACCTCAGCTCGTTGAATGGTTTTAGACGAGACAGCCATGGCCGTTGCCAGTGTTTCGTTATCAAGGCCGGTGACTTCTTTCAGGCGATCGAAGGAACTCTTTTTAAAGCCTTTGCGAAACGCCAAAACCCGGTTAAGGGGTTCTTTAACACTTGATGCCTCAATGCCCAACAGGGAGAAAACCGAAACCGGTTGCCCTGAAAAAAAGGCTACAGCCGGTTCGTTAACTGAAAAAGACCGGCCCCTTCTTGTGTATTTACGGGATTTCATTAATTATATCGGAAATTTGTCCACTAATATAACGAAATTTGTCCATAATGAGTTGCCTGTCCCTAAACTACTTTTTTTAGTCTACTCCTGGTTGCTTCAACACAAAACCAGATTTCGCCTTTTCGTCCGCCACAATCTTGCGTACATCGGCCAACAACTTTTTAGCATCGTAAACGATGCCGTCCTTAATGGTGTACTTCACACCCCCTACCCGAACTGGCTTATTGTCATCAGAAAGTTTAACAGCTCCCGTTCCATACAGCACCTGAAGATTTTCGAGTGGGTTTTGATCCACAATTACAAAGTCGGCCAGTTTGCCAACCTCTACTGAGCCAAGATCTTTTTCCATGCCCAGTGCCTGCGCCCCATACAAGGAGGCTGAACGAATTACTTCCAGCGGGTGAAAGCCGGCCTCCCTCAACATTTCCAGTTCGCGGATGTAGGCAAAGCCGTACAGTTGGAAAATAAATCCTGAATCAGAACCCGTAGTTACTCTTCCGCCACGGTTCTTGTACTCGTTAACGAAGGTCATCCATAGCCGGTAGTTTTCTTTCCATGCCACTTCCTGTTCTGTTCCCCAGGCAAACCAATACGAACCATGGGCTCTTCGATTCGGTTGATAGAAAGCCCATAACTGCGGGAGCGTGTAGTCCTCGTGCCACTCGGCCCTGCGTGCACGATGTAAATCGCGGCTTGCCTCATAAATATTGAAGGTGGGATCCAGCGTAAAATCCAGTTTCAGCAACTCATTCATCACATTATTCCAATGTTCAGAAAATGGAGCAGCGGCTTCCTTCCATAATTTCCCGGCATTTTCAAACCTGTGCTGTTCATTCTGGTAATTATAATCCAGAGGGTAATCCTGTATCGTGCGGTTAGTAAATAACGCTTCAGGCAATCCATACCAATGCTCCATGCTGGTTAATCCCGCCCGGGCCGACTTCACCACATTCCATCGTGCTACATCCATCTGCGCGTGGTGACAACACGAGCGCAGGCCGAGCTTTTTATTTTCTTCAAGGGCTGCCTGCATGATTTCAGGTGCGGCCCCAAAAAACTTAATGCCATCTGCTCCTTTTGCTTTGTTGCTTCGCACCCATTCACGGGCCATTTCGGGTGTGCTTATAGGCTTTTCACTGCCCTGGCCAAACGAAGTATAGGCATAGATACGCGGAGCAGTGATCAGGTTTCGGGCACTTTTCTGTTTCTGATCCAACACCCAGTCCAGACCGTTGCCGGCCGAGGGATCGCGAACGGTAGTAATGCCATGACCCATCCAGAGTTTAAATACATATTCTGCGCTGGGCGCCTGGCTTCCTCCGATGTGTCCGTGCATGTCGATGAAGCCGGGCATCAGGTACATGCCTTCGGCATTGATCTCTTTGCCTCCGGCATCCAGCTTTGGCCTGCGTTCCTGGTTTATGGGAACTCCGGGATAACCCACATTTACAATTCGTTCAATCCGGTTCTGCCTGACGATCACATCAACCGGACCGATGGGTGGCGCCCCGGTGCCGTCAATCAATGTAACACCTCTGATGATTAATTGCGGAAAGGGACCCTCGCCCTCTTTCACTTCAGGCGCTTTGCTAACCGAACCCTGGGCAAAGGCCAACGAAGTGGTCAGCAGTAAAAGGTATGTAATTCGTCTCATGCACATTTTTTTTATACCCCAAAAGCTAAACAACTTCCACCGAAAACAAAACCAATTCATGACCAATTACAACCTGGCGATGATGGCAGGCCAATAATGAAAATCCATTGAACAGCTACCGGGCAGAATGGCTTTGCCGGAAGGCAAAGCGGCTGATTTCCTGTTGCACTTTTTCTCTGTCAAGCCACCAGTTGCGACTGTAGATGCGCAACCAGGGCCATGCCTTCTGCTCGATGAGCTGCGGTGTGTATACATGAGAATCTTTAGCGGTTATCATCTGTTCATAGATTTCATCATCGCACAGCATCAGACCTCCGCAGGCAGCATTCTCTGTTATAACAATATCGCTGCCGGGCCATGGGCATGCAGCAAGCCCGCACGGCAACTTTTCGGTACTACTCCATTTCAGAATTGCACCTGAAAGGTACCAATCAGCAACATGGGTTTGACTGGCCGCAGCGGGTACAAATTTTCCGTCAGCAACCTGCCGTGCAAATTCAAGGTAAGCCCGCAACAATTTTGGCCCTTCATTTTTAACACCATGTAGTTTCAGTTCTTCCGGCCAGATGCTGGACACAATAATAATTTTTTGCCTGGCGCGCGTAATCGCAACATTCAACCGGTTTTCTCCTCCGGCCACGTTCAGGCTGCCAAACTGCATACTCAGCTTCCCCGACCGATCAACCGCATATGCGGTAGAGAAAATAATAACATCCCGTTCGTCACCCTGAACGTTCTCGATGTTCTTAACAAATAGCGATTCCGGAAATTGCCCGTGCACTGCTTCCAGGCAATCAAGGATCAGTTCTTGTTGCGGTGCGTTAAACGTTACTACGCCTATTGATAGCTCAGGATGTGTACGGGTTAACTCCTGTATCTTCTGCACGACCACTTCGGCTTCCTGCTGATTGGTTTGGTCTTTCCATTGGCCGTTAACGTTGTGGTACGCTATGGCCGGCTCATTTTTGTTTACAACAGCCTGATGAGGAAGAATGCGCAGTTTGCCCTTGTAAAAGTTGTGGTTTGAAAATTCAATCAGTTCAACCGACTGGCTGCGGTAGTGATTTCGCAACGACACGGTTGGCAAATACCGGCTTGCCAGATCGAGCAGGGAGTCCACCTCCAAATCCTCTCCCTCCTCCTCTTCCTGAAATCGTACCTGGTACAAATCGAATGGCTTCAACTGCTGGCTATCGCCTGCCACAACGACCTGTCGGCCGCGGTACATTGCCGGAAGGCCCCGCTCAGCAAAACACTGCGAGGCTTCGTCAAAAATAACCAGGTCGAAAATTTCTGTAAAGGGGAACAAGGCAGAGGCCGACTCCGGTGATGCCATCCAGCAAGGCACTACGTTAAACAACTCATCGCGGAAGGTACTGATCAGTTTTCTCAACGGCCATAATTTTTTCTTTTTGGTAACCTGGTGCAGCAGGTCGCGATAGGTTACCCGGTTATTCAACCGGTTGTACTCAACATTTTCGTAAACACGCTCACGGGCTTTTACCCGAACAATTTCAGTGCTGAGTTTTTGCTTTTCGGCTACGGCCTGAAAAAGTTCCTGGTCGAGCCGCTCAATGCGTTGGGTTGAAACTGCACGGAGAACCGGAAACTTGGCTTCCAGGTGATCGATCCATGCCAGGCGCAAACTGTTCTGAAATACGGCAACCAATTGCGGGGTGTTCCAGTCTTTCACAGCATCGTAAAGCCGGGTAATAATTTCCAGTTCAACCGATGAAAAACTCTCCTTTATTGAATCAACTTCACATAAACTATCAAAATCAATGCGTACTTGTTGTGTAAGGTTAAACCAAAGCCCTGGGTTTTGGGCAAGCAAACTAACCTGATGAGGAGTGAGGTATTGCAACCAACCTGTTTTCCTGCCTGGAATTTCGTTCAGCAAATCATATATGCCCCAGAGTCTCCTTAAAAACTCGTCACGTGAGAAATGCTGAATTGTTAACCCTTTGCTGATCCCGCGCAGGGAACTGTAAAGCAATTTGGCTTTTACAGACAGTACTTGCTTTTCAAACCACCTCTTGAACTTTCGTTTATCATATGCCGGGGGTAAATCCAGCAGCCACTTTTTCTCTTTTATGCTGGTAAGGTGGTGCTCCAGATTGAGGCGATTGTCCAGCCGATCTTCCAAACTGCGCAATCCGCTTTTGGAATATGGAAGCCCGTTAGCAATAAGTATTCGCTTCAGAAAAAATTTATTCTCGGAGAAAAGCTCCCACCGGATAAGCCGGATTAAACTTCTCCGTGCCGCCATACGTTGTTGCAATGCTACCTGGCACTTTCCGATCTGGTCCTCCGTAAGCGTGGCTTCCACACCATTGCCCTCAAAGCAATTCATACACACCCGCTCCATGTTTTGCAACCACAACAGGTTGGTTACCTCATCCTTCTCTTCGGCCATTCTTTTGAAGAAGGAGAATACAGTTTCATCGGCCAACAGGGTAGCCAGTTCGTCAGCTTCCGGTTTCTTCAGTAAAATGGTTTCGGCATCTCCAAACGAAACAGTATAGTTCAGCAACGGTTCAAGGTTTCGGCCCAGCTCTTCCTGGTAATCCTTAACTTCTTTTATTGTTCGTTCGATGGCATCCCGATCAGCAATACGCAACCGGGCAAACGACTTCCTGTTCTTCCACGGATAGTCATCCGCTTCCGTTTTCTTTGCATAGCCTGAATAGGCGGCAAGGTTTTTTACAAAAGCATCGACCGTGCGGAAATCGAACAATTGGTACTCTTGCCGGAGATTTATCCGCTGAGCTGCCGGATCAGAAGTGAGGTACAACTCCTTGGTAGAAAGACCGCACTCCTTATCGGTAAACAGCGCTCTTCTGAATTCCTCCAGTTCCTCAGTAAGCTGATCAATGGTGCGGCATACCTGCAGAAATCTTCGTTCTGTTTGGATGATGTCAATGGTGCGGTTCTGCGCCCGGTAGTCTTCAACACGCTCAATCTGCGAGGCGATCTTCTGAACAATCCGTTTTCGGTCGTCACGAAAGTCGTGCACAAGTGCAGCAAAGGCTGAGAGGCCTTCGGTATGAAGCCGCTCAAACACTACATCCAGCGCTACGCGCTTCTGGCAAACCAAGAGCACCTTCTTCCCTGAAGCTATGCTGTCGGCAATGAGATTGGCAATCAGTTGCGACTTACCGGTACCCGGAGGGCCCTGAACCACTATGGAGTTTCCCAGTTTAACGCTCTTCAATGCGTGTTCCTGCCAGGCATCCAGCTTAAAGGGTGCCAGCACCTTCTCCTCTTTAACAGCAAGGTTAACAGCTATAGGATCATGCACAGTTGGATTTTGCAGCGCTGCAGTCTTTGCCGCAAAGAAGTCCTCCACGGTTGCAAAAGTATTCTCATTAATTAATTGCAGGTAGTCAGGCACCAACTGCGAATCGGCCTGCGGAAATATGCCAAGCACGGCTTCCGGAAAAAGTTTTATTGCTCCTGCCTTGTGTTTTTTTTCAAACTCATCGCGGGTAAACGACTCAAACGGGTTGATGGCGCCCGAAAAGGTGTCGGGATTAAAATTAATTTCAATCTTATCCTTTAGCAGTTGGTAAAGCTGGGTTCGGAAAACGGTGCTGTCCTGATCGAATTCCTCAAAGGAAGTCTCCAACAACGCTTCATTAACCGGAACCTGGTTGAAATGAAAATAGGACAATAGCCAGGATTTGTTGAACGTCAACTCAGCATCCTTCCGTAACCGGATTACCCACCCGCTCTTTTCAGCGATTAACTCAACCGGAAAAAACAATAGCGGTGCACGCACCGGGGTGCCGTCAATAAATTTTCCACGAAGCACGGGCCACCCGATGTGAAGATCACGGGTGCCCTTTTCTTCGAACAAAAACTGACCAACCCGATGTAGCCGTTTTAATGTGCTGCTCACCACATTGGCGGCCTCCATCCGGCTGTCGACCAACGGGCAAATGGTTTTGGGGTTGCCGGCAATGAGCGCTTCGATCACTTCAAATGAATTCTGAACACTGATGTGATTAAGCCGCGATAAATCCATTACCTGCTGGCCCGTCTCGCGGAGCAGCAGCAAGGAACGGTTGTTGCCTACCAGCCGGGTTAGCCTTCGTAAATAGTTTTTAAAAATATGATCAGCCGAATTATTCAAGTGTAAGGTAGGGTTTGGCTTTATGGATTGCTTGCTGCGGAATTACTTTCACTTCCACAAGATCGTCTACTGAACGAAAAGCGCCATGTTGAAATCGGTAGGTAACAATGGCCCGGGCCATGGATTTTGGAATGTACGGATGAGCTGCCAACCCGGCCTCACTTGCCCGGTTGATAGGTATGGTTCGTGGCCTAAACTCCGGTTGAATAAGCGATTGCTCATTGATTTGATCCACAACTGCTGAATCCAGTCCATACACTTCAAAAAGTTGGTTTTTTGAAATAAAGCCACCCAGTGCCTCGCGGTATTTAATAATCCGCTTTGATAACACCGGGCCCACACCCCTCACGGTAATCAGCTGAGTGGTATCGGCCAGATTGAGATCGAATGGCATTTGTTTGGTTGCGGACACCCGTCTTCCTGGCGGGGGTTCGCTCCTCGAAGATTGTACATCAGCAATAACAACAAATGGTGCCAGTTGCTTGTAGAATGCTGAATCCATATTGTAAAGCATTAACAAATCCTGCTCCGAACGAAAACGTCCCCCCTTATTTCTATAGCCAAGCAACTGATTGGCAAGGCGTGCAGGAAAGCCAAGTGCGGCCAGTTCGGCTTGAGTAACGGTATTCGGATCGAACATAAACAATCGGGGCAACTCAACGTCTGGCCCATCTTGCCCTGTTTCCTGATCAGCCTGCCAGCGTGCAAGCAGGCTGTCAAGTTTTTCTTTATCATCATCGCCTAAATCCGGGTTATTCATCCTGCGATAAACCGGCTCTGAAAAAAGGAACACCAGGAGAAGGGGTAACAAAATAAGAAAGCCGTTTACCTGAGCACGGGTAAAACCAAAAAAGTTACCGATCTGTTTTTGCAAGCCCATGCCTCTTAAACACAAAGTAATCAGCCAAATTTAAAAAAATACCACAGGGCAAAGGGCAAAATTTGCCTCAGCCTTTTGTAATTATCTTTTTACCTTTCGACTTATTCCTTGCAGTGCGTGCCCCCGGATAGCGAACAAGAAAGATATTTTATTAATCTGGTTAACGAACATCAGGGCCTGATACACAAGGTATGCATGATGTACGAAAATGACCGGGACGCCCGCAACGATCTTTTCCAGGAGGTGGTTCTTCAATTATGGAAATCGTTTCACACGTTCAGGGGCGATTCCAAGATTACAACCTGGATGTACCGCATTGCCCTAAACACGGCCATTTCGGGGCTGCGTAAACAGGGCCGCAAAATTCAAACCGAGGAGTTGAATGACTATCACCTGAATGTATCGGATCGGGAATCCGATAATGCCGAAGAGAATTTTGAAAAGTTGCAGTGGGCCATTCGGAAGCTTTCAGAAATTGAGCGGGCAATGATTATGATGGCGCTTGATGAAATTCCGTATGATGAGATCGCAGAAACTATAGGTATAACCCAGAACAATGTGCGGGTACGAATGAATCGGATCCGCGAAAAACTTCGCAAACTAATGAACGGCTGAGTTATGGAAGAACTGGATGACTTGAAATCAATTTGGAAGCAGCAGCCTCCGGGTATTGACGCCAAAAACACCGATGAAATAGCCCGGATGTTACAAGGGAGAAGCACCTCTATTGTAACCCGCCTAAAGCGCAGTGTATGGTTTGAACTTGCCTTTACCCTCATAAGCGGAATTGCCCTTGCCACGTATGGGCTTTATGCTAAAAGCGGACAACTTAAGTGGATGGTTCTTACGCTATCGGTAATCTTTGCTGTATATATATTTTATTACATCAAAAAACTCCTGCTTCTAAGTCGCTATACGCTTAATGAAACAGATCTCAAAACAAATCTTGAAAATCTGATTGCAGGACTAACTACCTACTTATCGTTTTACAAACGCAGCTATACTATCCTTTATCCGGTATTTTTTTGCCTCGGGTTATTTTTTGGCGCAATGGATGCCGGGCTGGATAACTTTCTTCACCGGTTCAAGCAGCTTAGTTTTTTAATCTGGTTTGTTCTGATTACCGGAATTTTCATGGTGGGGGTTTTCAGAATAACCGGTTGGTACCTGAAAAAACTGTATGGTGATCACCTGGAAAAACTGAAAGAATTACTTCGTGAGTTGGAGTCCATCAGGTAACCAACACGGCCCACTCAGCGGGTTAAGGTATATAGAGTTTATTCTGTGCAAGGCAGTCGGCAAGGTGTCTGTAAACCGGAACCCATGAATTGCCGGGGGTAAGTGTTTTGAGAATGCGCGTGGCCAGTGAACCTTCATTAAAAAGGATATCCAGTTCGGGTTTCCATTTTTCCAGCGCATCGTTGCCGCGGTAAATCAGCCGATCAAAAATATGCTCCCATAAATCTCCGGCCCGTGCTTCATTCTTCTGAAATCCAAACAGGTGAAGATACCCCTGGTCAACAAGCAGTGCACGTTCAGCGTGCTCAATGGTGAGGTCGAGGACTGGCACCAGCATTTCGGTGCGGCATTTTACCTGCGTTTCAAAGTCGCAGAAAATTTCGTTGACAAGTGCTTTGGTTGTTTCAATAAGCAACGTCAGGATGGCCATCTCGGCCGCAGGGCACTCCTGCGCATCCATAAGCCGCAGTTCAATGGAACCCCGGTCGAAGCGGGGTACAGCACCCCGTGCGTTAACCCAAATGGGATTCAGTATACCCATCGGATCATGCTGACTGATGTCGGTTTTTATTTTTTCATAGATCGTGTTCAGGTAATTTCGTTTTGAAAAAACAGCCTCAGGAATAACCCTGCCTGTAATGGATGGAATTTTTGCCTGATTCGATTTATAATATTTCAACCGGGTGTCGGCAGACCCGGTAACTTTGGTTTCAATCACTGGTGAACTGGCACACAATGCAGGGATGATTGGTAAAATAAGTCTGACGGCCGCATGAAGGCGGGCGAATTCCTCATCATCGTAAAACGGCAGATTAAGGTGTGTGCTCTGGAGATTAGACCAGCCATGACCCCGGCAATCAAAGATCCGGTTGTATGTTTCGTACACTTCGCTGCTCTCATGGGGCCACAATTTGGTTTCCGTCAAGGGGTTAAAAGCCGGGTGACACCCACCCGGCAAAAGTTTGGCATTCCAGTTTGAAAGGATGGCATTGATGCGTTTCACCTCATCGGCAAACGCATTTTCAAGTGCTGTGAAGTTCAACTCCGGACGGGTTGATTTTAATTCAATTACATGGAGTACCATTTCGTTGGACCAGGTAATGGACTCGCGGGTAAAGTCGCCACCGTATTGACCCAATTCGTGTTTCAACAATTCATCAGCAATTGGTTTAACGGCCAGCGAATCCTTATCCACAATCATATACTCCAACTCAACACCGTAACCCTGAAAAAGATGAATGCGTTGTGGCTGCGTCATGGATGGACAGGATTAAAAGGTAATGGGTTACAGGCAGTGATCACAAAACGACAAATCAAAGCAATTTAGAAATAAACAGATCGAAAACTTCAACCAGGATGAGGATAATAATGATCAGTTCGAGCAGGCTGCTTTCGCGCTGGTTGCTGATCTCCCGGAATACCGTAAGGTTTTCCTCAATTATGCGCATCATGTATTCAAGTTCACTGAAGCGCATCCGCAAATCAAAATGACGGATCAGTCCCTGGTGCAGTTTATCAAGGTACTCATCATCCCAAACCAGTTCAGGAGCATCAAAAATATAAATGTTCTCGGCAACATCATTTTGAGTATTTAAGGCTTTGCCGATGAAGCGCAGCATGTTCTTTCGGCTGATGCTCAGCTTACCGCTGGTTTCCAGATGGTAGGTGAAACGCTTCACCTCCGATAACAACTGCTCGGTAACGGCATGGTACTGATCCATAGCAACCGACTGCGCCAGGTTGAGCATAGCAATACGGATTACTTTTTCATCGCAGGTGCTCAGTACCACTTCACCAAACTGAAACCGCATATCGCTGCCGGGCTCCACCTGAAGCACGTGGTCATCGCGGAGCCACGCAGTAACCGGATTTCTATTAAAAGACTGAACAGCCTTAACTGACCATATTATTTCATCCTCAGAATATCCGGTGAACACCATTACTCCGAAATTGAAATAATACTGGTATTTAGCCCCGCTAAAACCATAAAACAGTTCAGAAGACGAATCAGCAATGGGTTTTATATCCAGAAAATTCTTAATCCCCTTAAGATCCAACTGATTGGAAACGAGAATGGCGGTAAGTTTTACAGTTTGCACCATGACTGTTGCGGGCTTTAAATTTAATAATGGAGGCAACAAAATGCATTGCCTCATTTTAAAGATATTGCAGCCAAAATCATCTGGTCTATGAAAAAGTTACTGATTGTATACCTCTTCCTGGTAATTTCCCTTGCCGCCTTCGGCTGGGGCGCAACGGGTCACCGGGCTACCGGGTACATTGCCAATAAATACCTGAATAAGAAGGCAAAGAAAGCCATCGAGCGGATTTTGGAGGGGCAATCGCTGGCGATGGCCAGCACGTGGATGGACGAAGTACGGTCAGACTCGACCTACAATTACATGACCGACTGGCACTGGGTAACCATTCCCGATGGAATAACCTATGACGATGCCGATAAAAATCCCAATGGCGATATCATTCAAACCCTGGAGCGTATCATTAGTGAACTAAAATCAAAAAAATTGTCAGCCCGGCAAGAACAGGAATACCTGAAGATCCTCATTCACCTGGTTGGAGATATTCATCAGCCCTTGCATGTAGGAAGGCCCGACCGGGGAGGGAACAACGTACGGGTAACCTGGTTCAGAACGGACACTAACCTCCACAGCGTGTGGGATGACAGCATGATTGACGGCACCAAGCTTAGTTATACCGAGCTTGCTGAATCGCTTCTCCCCCCTGATGCCACACAACTTTCTGCCTGGCAGAAAGCATCTGTGCGCGATTGGGCCAACGAAAGTATTACCTACCGCAAGCAGATTTATGCTATTGGTGACGGCAAACTGGGGTACGAATATTCGTATAATAATCTTCCGGCAGTTCGTCAACGACTTCTGCAGGCAGGCGTACGTCTGGCCTATGTACTAAACCAGATTTACGGAGTTTAAATTCTATTACCTTTGCGATCCCATTGGCCCCGTAGTTCAATGGATAGAATAGAAGTTTCCTAAACTTTTGATACAGGTTC
>JBBINY010000067.1:0-11741 GCA_037443645.1 Cytophagales bacterium | reverse complement strand
CTTCAAGAAAACTCGGTTGTTTTGTCGATCCGATCTTTACTCGGACAAGAGTGATTCTTTATCAGTATTACTGCTGACAAATTCAAGAGCTGACGTTACGCAGCCCGGGCATCCATCGATCGGAATAATTAAAACAGCCCTGCTTTTTGATTGATCAACAGGCAAATTGATTGATTTAAAAAGCAGATCAATCTTTTCCCCTTCCTTTTTTGTGAATTGACATGCACAAAGAATCAAAATGAATACTATTTCCAGCCTTCCAATCAACGTTTCACAAGTTTAAAGCGTGTAAAAACCAGGTAGTCCTCCTCAAGAGTTGGATTGTGCGGATTGGTCTTGGCGATGAATAAGCCCTCTTTTCCTACAAAAAACATGAAAACCCGATAGGTGTTGTCTGCAAGTCTTGTTTCCCCGATAATATTAAACTCCTTGTCCAGAATGATTACAGAGATAGGCTTGTTAAAAATATCGTTCATATTTCCATCTTCATCTTTTATTTCAACAGGAAGGCAAGCAAGTCTGTAATACACCTGCCGGTATGGGTCATAGGATAAACCTTCATAGTATATCGTTTGCAAGGCATAGCCGCTCAAATCCCGGCTTTCATCAGGGTTTTCAAAGGGCTTGGTATATGATTTTCTGTAGCGGGTGCCAGCGTAATACGTCATTTTCTTTTCACTTCCAAAGCGCCATACTACCAGGCTATCATGTACTGCAAATGAGGATACAAATTCACCGTTTGGGCTTATTGCTCGGGAATGCTTGGGACCTCTTACACCCCATATTTTCCCTTTCATGGCTGAGGGATAAGAACCAAAATAAACGTATTGACCCGTATTTACATTAAGACAAGAACTTGTGTGGGCTTCATAATAAGTTTTGTTATATGGAAACCGGTCGGGGCTTACAACAAAATACAAATACCTATCCCCATTTTCGCCTTCGTTGAAGTAAGGCAATGAAACAGCATCCGGCACAATAAGACCTGTGTTTTCGTTGTACTGCTCGTTTTCTTTAAGCAATCGGTATTTCCTTTGGGTTTTAGCGCTTCCATTGACAAGAATTACTTCGTATGTTTTGGACAGGATGAATATAGAATCCATGCTTACCGCGCAGGCTCCGTAAGGTCTGCCAACACCATCCGGGCCGTAGCGATCATGAAAGACTATTTCTTTATACATTCTACTGTTTTCGATGTCAAAAAAAAGCAATGAAGGCTTATCGCGGTTCATGTACACCAGCAACTCCTTTCCTGAAACGTTGTCTATAAAAGGTTGCATGTACAAGGAAATATTGGAAGTAGTGCTGTCTAAAGGTAATCGTAACTCTCCGTCATCAACCAGATCAAAAATATAATCCCCTTCCTGAGTATTTTGGGAGCACGAAACTAACTCCAAAACCACTGCCAACAACAAAAATAAACGATAACTATTCATTAATTTGTAAGTTCAATCAGCCGAAATAAACCATTCCAAGAAACCAGAACCCGGTATAGATGTTCCGGGTTCTGAGGATTTTTGAAAAAATTACAAGGGACATTTACTGATTAGGAGGACAGCCCGGACCAACGCAAATAGTGGGCAGGCAATTGCCCCCGGTACCTTCACATTTATTTCCGTCAAAAATCCTGTATGAAGCAAAAGATTTTACGGGCTGGCTGAAAATTGCCAAACCGAAAACAACTAAAGTTCCAACAGTAGCAAAAATTTTCTTAGTTAACTTCATAACTTTAAAGGTTTGTATTCAAAGACCCACCCCCTCCGGAGCCACTCACCAACTGTCTCCCGGGCGACCGGTCAGCAAGGTGTGCAGGGGTGAATTGTTGTAACGAAGTAATACCCTCAGCCGGTTTTATGCAAGGCCATCTTTATGGTTTTCATACACGGCCGGCTACTGCGGGTTTCGACTGCGCTGCAGGGTAAAACCACGTTTTTATAGCTTCTGCACACACACACGAAAAAATTGTTGAAAACCGGGGGAAATCATACACCATGTTGAGTGCATTGTCTGAAGATGAAAGCTCCCAAAAAAGTTGTGTCAATGGTATAGCCTTCCGATGCTTTAATGTATGCGAGGATTTTAACCGATAGGTTACCTTCGAATGTAACTAAATAGAGGTAGCTTTCAATATATTAAGTGTAACCTGATTATTTCAGGCGGTCCTTAAAAACCATTTAGGAATTCCAGATTTATTTTATTTTTCCAAAAATCAAAACATTGTATTTTGAAAGAGCAGCCTCACGCAATACAGGATTACTAAATTCCATGCCTTCAATTATTTCATTGGGAAGGAGCGCCACAAAAGAATCTTCATCTAAAAGTGTTGCAAAAAACGACAATTCGATTTCGCTTAAATTCTTATTCGTTAAAATGTCATCATTTATCTCTGAAAATGTAAGCAAATGACCAGTCTCTTTATTGTAGATACAGGTAAGAAAATCTCCTCTTTTTTCAAAAGTGATTAACAAAAAATTATCATTTGCCATTACCCTGAAATGCCTGAAGGCATAATGTTGTTTCCGCAGCGTAAACAGAAACTCTGCCGGATTCTCAAATGAAGCCGTCCCATAAAATCCGGGTGGCAGACCATCTTTTCCGTAATCTAGTTTTACAATGGCTTCAGGCATCCCCCTATCAATCTCAAAAAATTCGTTCATTGAACTGTCCCAAAACATTAATCTGCCATCAAACACCGGAAAATGATAAGTCGTAAAAAAATTGAAATACTTGCGCTGCTTCTCCGATATAGAAATATAATCGCCAGTAATTTTTTTATCCGAATAATTATATAGTATCAGTTTCCCCGAATTGTGCTCGGTAACCTCATTTCCAGTATATAATGCAACTTTTTCCGGGTCAAGTATTTTAAACGACTGGGCAAATACGGGTATCTTGAATTTTTCCATGACCGTTAGCGAATAGCTCAACTTGAAAATTGTAAAAGATGACCGATCCAGAACATAAACTTGGTCATTGAAAACATCAATGGCCGTAATCTCCTTTATCTCATAATCAGGGACCAGCTGAACTTCTATTTCACATGCCTGATTCAGAACCGTTACGGATGATGGGGAGGAGGTGTGAAGTATCAACCTCTTATCTGCCATTACAAACTGTTGTATTTCGCCAAACTGATGATAGGAACCAGGATCAATTATTTTGATACTGTCCATCGTAATTAAATCACTCAACAAGACATGCTGATTAAAATTATCCAGTAATCTTATTGTATGAATGATCTTCTTTTCATTCACGGAACTAACCGTACAGGAAACCATAATCAAAACACACGGAATGAATACTCTCATGCAAATATTCTTACCTGATTTTAACTTTAAGTTAAACACTCCCACTCAGTAAATGGGCTGGCTTTGTCTGTTCTGTTGGTGGTGTTGCCGGTATTGCTTATGCGCAAGGGCTTGCATAAAAATAACTACCGCCTAAAAAGGAAATGCATAAACCTCCGATTCGATCCTGTTTAATCCATAAATCATCCGTTTCTTCCAATCAACTGCAATTGAAATCACAGCATGGTCAAGTTCTAACAAATACAAAGGATTGCCATCCCAATCAATTACTACAATAAAGTTAAAGTGTGCAGCCTCCTCCTGGTCATCTTCTTTTGAAACAGTCTCCCCATTTGCATACAGTAAGAATATCAAGCTATCGTTGGAGACTGCCCTTTGATATGCAAATCTGGTCAAATCAAATCTACGTACCATGGCCACACTATTCCCACGCTGCTTCAACTCAAACTCCGGCAAAAAATTATGGGGGCCTTGTATACGCTTAAGCAACTTGAATTCTGAATCATAATACTCAATCAAGTCGGTAAATTCATAGGCCAATACAAATCTACTCCTATCTGGATGAACACTAACCCAGCCATTGTAGACTTCCACAGCTGCGGTTGGAGGTATGTCCCTTTCATACACAGGATAATCACCTGCCTCTTCTTTCTTATTACCGAGGCTATCGTATACATAAAAGCGTTTTAGAGGTTTAATCTCATATGTTGTTGTGCCTAGCGTTCCATTATTTACCCAAAAAGAATTCATAACGGGCCACTTTAACGTTAAGCCTCCTGTAGCTGTTGCATAGATGGTGTCCTTTTCTATTACCAGGTTGAATTTTGTCAGTCGAGCAATCGTCATATCGTGAGCCCAAAAGGTTTTATCAGAATTAAAATCTACTCGTACAACAGAAAGTAATTCATGGGGACCCGCTCCAACAGGTATTATATTGCCAATACGTAAGTATTCTTTGCGCTGGTTATAAACTGAAATATTATGTTGAAGGCCGTGGGTTGTGATAAACAATAACGAGTCTTGAAAAAATATCTGAATTGGAGATAACAGTGTTCCCAAATCCAATTTGGCTCCTTTGAGAAATTTATGCTCTTTAAATGATTCATGGTTGAATTTTTTATCCACCTCAAAAAATCCTTTTTTGCACCCAGAAAAAAAAATCATTCCTAAGGCAAAAGCATATACTGAAAGAAGCAAATTTAACTTGCGCATAGTTTACCTAAGTAGAATGATGGAGACAAGGGATCTCCATCATTCAATTTCAAAAAAATTACTGAATTGCGCCCCGCTTTCCGTGGCACTGCGTTGTTGAGCAAAGGTTACCATTCTCATCATACTGAGTGATCTGGCAACCGCTTCCGCTGCTCCCACAATCGGTAGTACAATCTGTTGTTGGGCAAGCCGCCATTGAGCTAATTGACCAGATGAATACACATCCTATTACTAAGGCGCAACCCGCAAATGTCTTTTTGAAATTTTTCATAAGAGTTAAAATTAACACTGAATACACCCCCTCCGGAGCCCCCTCACCAACTGCCCTCCCGGGCGACCGGTCAGCAAGGTGTGCAGGGGTGAATTGTTGTAACGAAGTAATACCCTCAGCCGGTTTTATGCAAGGCCATCTTTATGGTTTTCATACACGGCCGGCTACTGCGGGTTTCGACTGCGCTGCAGGGTAAAACCACGTTTTTGGGACTTCTGTACACACACACACACACGAAAAAATTGTTAAAAAAGCGGAGGAAATCTTACATCATTACTCTTCTCCATGAAACCCCGTCCAAAATTTCCTTATGAACGCAAACGAAAGTAAAGGATGAATCCTGCCCTTCGCATCACCTGTCGGTTTTGTCTAAAAATCGTATCTTCCACAGCCTATGTCTGCTTTCAAAGTCATTTTATTTTTCATCACCGCTGCTCTTGCCGGTCTGGCTTTGGTACCTCACCTTAGCCTTGACCTGCAGCCCGACACCCGCCAGCCTAAACTCACCGTTACCGCCTCGCTGCCCGATGCCCCTCCCGAGGTGGTGGAGCAGGAAGTTACCTCGCCCCTCGAAAATGCCCTAGCCCAGCTTTCGCAAATCAAATCGCTCTACTCCGTTTCACATTACGGAGAAAGCACGATCGAAATCACCTTCGACCGACATGCCGATATGGCGTTTAAAAAATTCGAGGTAAGCTCCGTTATCCGAAGGCTTTATCCTCATTTACATACACTGGTAAGCTACCCCGAAATTCACCAGCGGGCACGCAACGCCTCCGGTAAAAATGCACTGCTCGTTTACACCCTCAGCGCTCGCCTCAGTCCGTTTCAAATCCGCCAGCTCGCAGCCGACAATTTGGTGCCCCATATTGCCCGGCTGCCGGGCATCCACCAGGTTAACCTGCACGGAGCACAACCCCTGCAACTAACCATGGCCTACAACCCTGACCAGTTGCGGCACTATGGCATCGAGCCCAAGCACCTTGCCTCCCTTTTGAAGAACTACTGTACCACGCACTACCCCGGATCCCTCATTGCGGCTGCAGGCGAGCAAATAACTCTGCAGACAGCCAACCGGCTTTCCTCGTTGAACCATCTGGAAGAACTGCCCGTATCGTTGCCCAATGGAAACTTCCTGCCTTTAAAAAACTTTGTGCGCATGTACCAGGAAGAACAAACTCCCGCCCAGCACTACCGCATCAATGGAAGCAACGCCATCACGCTGAGCATCTATACCGATGACGGGGTAAACCGTCTGGCCCTGGGGCAACAGGTGAAAAGTGCACTTCAAACCATGGCCGCCAAATTGCCGCAAGGCACGGAGTTACTGCTTGAGTTGGACGATACCGAATTTCTTTCCCGCGAAATTGATAAGAATATTCAGCGGGCATTGCTCTCGGCCGGTATCCTCATCCTGTTTATTCTGCTCGGTTACCGCAGACTTCTCTATCTGGTTATCCTCTTCTCCGGTATCCTCGTAAGCCTGGGTCTCACCGCACTTGCAGCCTGGGCCCTGAATATCTCCATCCACCTCTACACCATTGCCGGCATTACCATATCCTTCGGCCTGTTGCTCGACAACACCATCGTGGTAATGGATCACCTCTTCCGAAAAGGCAACACTCGAATTGTGCGCGCTGTGATGGGCGCCACGCTCACCACCATTCTTGCGCTGTTGCTGGTGTTTTTCCTCCCCGAAGAGGAGCGGCTTAACCTTACCGAGTTTTCCATTATCGTGGCCGTGGCGTTGGCCTGTTCGGTGCTTACTGCATTGTTTTATACCCCGGCTGCCTTTAATCGGTTCGGACTGACAAACCCATACGCCCGAAAACTTTCCTGCGCACAGAAAAAAAGGCGGGTTAAATGGCTTGCATACTACGGTACCTTCGTTGGGTTGCTTACCCGATACCGAAAACTAACCCTGGCTGTATTCATCCTCGGCTTCGGCCTGCCGTTGTTCATGCTTCCCTCCCGATGGGAGGGCCAGAAATGGTACAACAACACCATTGGCACCGAGTGGTACCAGGAAAAGCTCAGGCCTTACGTTGACCGCTTCACCGGAGGGGCGCTGCGCCTGTTTGTGCTGCGCGTTTACGAACGCAGCGGTTACCGGTCACCGGAACGCACACAATTGTATGTGTTTGCCCGCCTGCCCCACGGCAATACGCTCAGCGACATGAACCGAATCATGCTGGGTGTGGAACATTACCTTGAAGGCACGGAGGGAATTGACCGCTACGTAACGCAGGTGTACTCCGGTGAGCAGGCTCTGCTCACCATCACATTTAAAAAAGAATATGAACAAAGTGCATTACCCTACGTTCTGAAAAGCCGGCTCATCGCCCGCTCGCTCGACTGGGGAGGAGTAACTTGGAGCATCTACGGCATCGGGCAGGGGTTCAGCAACTTCGCGGGCGATAACCTCCCTTCGTTCCGCGTGAAGATGAAAGGCTATAACTACACTGAACTGGAGCGCCAGGCCGAAGTGCTGGCAAAAAAACTGCTTGACCACAAGCGCATACAACAGGTAAATACTAACGAGCGCCTTGACTGGAAGGAAAGAGCAACCGATCATTTTGTACTGCAGGTAGATGCTGCTGCAGCGGGCAGTGCGGGCACCTCGCCCACGCAATTGCTCGGAGCAATATACGCGAACAGTTGGCGCAATCAACCCGATTTACACCTGCCTCTTAACCACTCGTTGATGCCTGTTTTCTTTGTGCCTGAAACCGGAGGCGTACCCTCGCTGCATGCGCTTACACAAGACTACTGGTTTGTGTCCGACAGCCTGCGCATTAAACCTGTAACCCTTGCAACACTCACCAAAGAAAAAACAGCGAGTTCCATCCACAAAGAAGATCGCCAGTATATCCGTGTAATTGGATTTGAGTACTACGGCAACGAAAAGTTCGGGCGGGAGTATCTTAAAGAAAAATTAGAGGAAATGAAACAGAAAATGCCCATCGGCTACTCGGTTGAGCACCTTACCTGGGTATGGACCTGGCAAAAGGTAAAGCGACAGTACAGCCTGCTGCTGGTGTTGCTGGCCGGCATATTTGTTCTGTGCGCCATCCTGCTCGAGAGTCTCCGCCAGCCTTTTTACATCATCCTCACCGTACCGTTATCCTTTATCGGCTTATTTCTCGCATTCGCGTGGGGTGATTTTTATTTCGACCAGGGGGGTTACGCAGCTTTTGTGTTGCTGGGTGGGCTTGTGGTGAATGCCGGGATTTTTATTGTAAACGACCTGAACAACAGCGTCTGCCGCAACTATAACCGCGCAGTGCTGAAAGCCGTAACCGGCAAACTTAAACCGATTCTGTTAACTGTGCTGTCCACCTGCCTGGGGTTAATACCTTTTCTTACAGGTGGACAAAATGAAGTGTTCTGGTTTGCGCTCGCTGCAGGAACCATCGGGGGGTTGTTATTTTCCGTACTTGTAACTGTAATGGTTTTGCCCGTGCTGATGAGCCGGAAACAATTGTCCTGATGATTAATTTCTTCATCAGGCCTTTCACAATTTTCCTGATAAACCGGATAAGAAGTTCATCTTAAATTCCGTCAGATAAGGTTTATCCCCTGATTCGACCGCATAAAGAACGGATGATGCTTCATCCACCGCTATGCACTTCACATCGCAGTCTAACAGAAGTTTACACACCTGGTCACCCTCCCACGAAAAGACATAAATCGCAGAGGCAGCCCTTCCTTCGGACTGTGGACGTCCTGAATACAAAGCAAAAATAAACTCGTCATTCACGGAAAGATCTAAAAAGCCCTGCACATGATCAGGATCAAAAACAACCCCTATGGTGTTTGACAGACCGTCATCCTGAAATTTGGGAAAAGTAACATTAAAACTTTTTATAGGTTCGACCCGATGCCCCTGTACTTTTACAATCTGAAATTGTACGGCCATACTGGCCGCAAATACCAACCGGGAACCATCGGGTTTAACTTCAAGTGAGCCTTGGTGAGCCATAGCCAGGCTTTCCGGATCAACACGCGATAATTTCTCCATGAAGGGATAATCAAGCATTTCGGCTACCACAGCGCCTGACTTATCGGAAACAGCAAAGCGCTTGTTAAATATTCCAGTGCCCACAAAAACCGTATCGCTGACCTTTACGATACGCTGATAGTTCGTGATGAATTTAATGCATGGATCAAAGGGCATGGAGTCATTTAAAAACTGACCGAAGCCTACTTCACAGTACGTAAATTTTGGACGAATATAGAGGCCGATTTTTTTTGTGCGATTCAGTTTTTGAACCGAGGTGGGGAAGGTTAATTCATTGGGGCCTTCGCCTAGTAAAGCTACCTGACGCACCTGGCCGCTAAACAAATTAATTACCTGAAATTGCTTTAGAGGAAGTATGTCCTCAACAATCAATAAGGAGTCAAGCAGTGTAATTTCATAGGGCGAATTGAGTTGCTCTTGGTTAATCGTCAACCGGGTGCCCGTAAGGCTTTGCGTATTACTGAATTGCCCGATCGTATCAGCGTTGCGTTGACAGACCGATAAACCTGCAACCAAACAGACAAGGCCTGCGGTCATTTTTATAATTGCCTGCCTATTGAAATTGCTCACTTGTTAACCACGATCTCTGGTAAATATTATTTAAGCGGGCTACTCGCTATTGGTTACAGGAGACCTTTACCCCATAGTGGATAAATAATCTGCCGTCAACAGCTACCCGAACACATTCGTTCGGAGGTCCTCCCACACACTTTATACAAGGAGTAGGTTGGGCTTTCAATCGCAATGTGTTTGAAAGAAGCAGGGCAATTCCTAAAGCCAAAAAGATCTTTCATTGTTATTTTACAGTTTACATTTTTCCACCCTCCGATGCCCCTCACCAACTGCCCTCTCGGGCGACCAGTAAGTGAAGTGTGCAAGGTTGAATTGTTAACCGAAGTCAAATTTCCCGGCCACTTTCACAGCTATATTGCTGGTTTAAAAATTTCAAAGGTTATCATGTCCTCATTAACAATAGGGTTTTTAGTGTTTGATGCTGAAATATAAAGGCCATCCTTTGCAATAAAGAACTCATTCATTTTATAGGTAGATGGCTTAAACTTTGTCTCGCCAATTTTATTGAATTCACCATCAAGTACTACTATGGAAAATGAAGCATCGTCATACTGATTCATTTGTCCGCTAACCGGGTCAGTTATCGTCAAATGGTGTTTAACAAATCGATAGTATAAATTTCGATATTTATCGTAGGCAATAATTCCATACTTCGGTGTTTCAAAGAAATAACGCTCAGCCTCTGATTTGTTCACTAAAGGCATAACTTTAACTACGTATTTGCTTTGAGCAGGATATTTGATTTGAGTCTTTGAGGCTAAATCGTAAAGAACTAAATAAGGACAGATACCGAATGAATAAACTATCTTGCCATCGTTAGTCAATGTCCGGCTGATATCTGATGACCAAATATTATTCCGGTATAGCTCAGGAAAACTTATATCAACATACTCCCAGGACTCACTTCTCAGGTCCAGTTTTAATTCTAACTTATTATCCTCATTAAAATGTGCAGCAGTTAAATTATCCACCAACTTAGATTGTGTTCTCAAATAAACTTTGCCATTTGAAAAGATGGGTTTTAAGCCGGAATAAAAAACTATACCTAAACTAAATGGTCGCTCACCCGATATATTTCTAAAATCATATCTAGCTTTAATTTTACCATTCATGTCTATTAACCAAATATCCTTGGCATACAAACTAAAAAGTAATATTGAGTCTTGATTAATAAAAGTGAACGCTCTTAATTGACTAAAAGCATCCGGCCCTTGTTTTTCCAGGGTTATTTCTCTATAGAGCTTATTGGAGGCTAATGAATAAACCTGTAAAGCATTTTTATTTCTGTTTATAATGCCTAAATACTCAACTGTATCTACAGAAAACACATCATAGAAGTAATTATTTACAGAAGTTTCTGCATCTATCTCCAGTTGAATTGTATTCACTGGCACCAAAGAAATTTGCTTAACGGATGTTTGAAAATCAGGCTTTTTTTTACGTTCATTTGTACTACATGCGACAATAATCAAAATCAGATTAACAAACCAAATATTGTGAAATACTTCTTTCAAACGGATCGAATTATATTCTAAAAGAAATAGCAAGTTGATTTTGTGTATATTCATAAAACCAACTTGCTTACTCAAACTGATGTTATTGTTTTGGAGGCTCCTGGCAGTATAAGCAGTCTACACTGCCTGAAAGAGAGCAATCCCCGCATTCATAATTATATTTGATAACAACACATTGCGGATCAGCCTCTGCTGTATCAACATTAAATAAAACAATCCCACCGGCAAATAGCAGGGTACTAAAGAAAGCAGAAAACTTTTTCATAACTATAAGGTTTTGTATTCATCGCCCCACCCCCTCCGGAGCCCCTCATCAACTGCCCCTTCGGGCGACCGGTCAATGAGGTGTGCAAGGGTGAATTGTTGTAACGAAGTAATACCCTCAGCCGGTTTTATGCAAGGCAACCTTTATGGTTTTCATACACGGCCGGCTACTGCGGGTTTCGACTGCGCTGCAGGGTAAAACCACGTTTTTTGGGCTTCTGTACACACACACACACACACGAAAAAATTGTTAAAAAACAAAGGTAAACCTTACATGGTTAGCCCGCATTTTAATCCTCACTCCGGCCGGTATAACAACCGGTTTGCGGCAAAGTCGTACAGGGTAAGCCTGCGCAGGTCGTAATACAGTTGCCAGTACGTGCGCAGGGCACCTACGTATTCACGGATGGCGGCATCTTTTTCCTGCTGGGCAATTACTACTGCTGTAATGTCGGCTTTGGCGGCCAGGTAACGCTGGCGCGTAACGGCATAGCGCTCATCGGCCACTTCGCGCAGCCGCTGGCTTACGTCCAACTGGTCGGCAATGGTTTTAAACTGGTTAATCTGCGTGATAATTT
>JBBINY010000066.1:0-11948 GCA_037443645.1 Cytophagales bacterium | reverse complement strand
GATCTATGGCGGTGGCGATGGCGCTGCCTGGGATCAGCAGAAAAAAGCACTCGAACAAGGAGCCGACATTATCGTAGCTACGCCCGGTCGGTTAATTGCCCTGCTGGCGGCAGGAACTACGGTTTTTGATCATCTTAAGCATTTGATCTTAGATGAAGCTGACCGCATGCTCGACATGGGTTTTTATGATGACATTGTAAAAATTGTAAGTTATTTGCCGAAAGAAAGGCAAACGTTATTGTTCTCGGCAACTATGCCACCGAAGATACGTGCACTTGCCAACAAAATCCTTAAACAACCCCTCGAGATTAACATTGCCATTGCCAAACCGGCAGAAGGAATAGTTCAGGAGGCTTATGTTGTGTTCGACACACAAAAAGAAAAACTGCTAACGCACATCTTAAACACTCACACCTGGAAGTCCATCCTTCTCTTTGCCTCAACCAAGGAAACGGTAAAGAAACTTGACTATACTTTCAGACGATTGAATATTCCCGCAAAGGCATTTAGTTCTGATTTGGAGCAAACCGAGCGTGAAGAAATTCTGCGCGCCTTTAAAAACAAGCAACTCAACATCATTATCGGCACAGATGTATTATCACGTGGTATCGATGTGGAAGGCATCAGCATGGTGATCAACTGGGATGTACCGCCCGATCCGGAAGATTATGTACACCGCATCGGCCGCACTGCCCGCGCAGAAACCACCGGAACGGCCATTACTTTTATTAATGAACGCGACCAGAAGCGATTTTACAGCATCGAAACATTGATAGGCAAGGAAGTGCCCAAACTAAACCTTCCCGACTTTCTGGGTGAGGGCCCCCTCTACAACCCCCAGGTAAAAAAGAAAAGCGGTTTCCATCAGCGCAGGAAGAAGTTCGGGAGAAATCGTCAGCCAAGAAGGCCGGCCTGATTAGCATCCGTTTCGAAATACCATCGTCATGGCGAACCCCATGAAACAATGACTGAATAATTTTTAAGGATAATCCTAATAAACTATCCGCCTTCCATCCGCAGTAATCCGCTCCACACGCACGGCATTGGTGGGTGAACACTCCAGTATCCATAAGTCGCCATTGGGGGCGCTGAGTATTCCGGTTGGCGACCAGTTGATGGTTGTTTTGAACACGGTGGTCACTTTTCCCTCGCGTGTTACCTTTTTCACCTTGCGGGCACCGTACACCGCCACATACACATTCTCATTCTTATCGGTGGTAAGGCCCATTAACTGATGCGGATCATTAACAAAAACCTGGGCTACACTGCCCTCCTGCAATTGTGTGGCCAGCGTGTGCACGCGGCCAAACCTGTCAATTTTTTTTACATCGTACAGATCAACCGCATATACGTTGCCTTCCGGTGAAACCGTCATCGAACGGATGTTTTCCATGCACTGGTCACCCATTTTCGTGATAATCCCATTGCGATCGTGCTTCACTACTTTCTGGCAATCCTGGTCCCGATGCGCCCAATACATGTTTCCGTGGTGGTCGCGCACAAAACTGTAGTTGGTAAGGAAACCTTCCGTATCGGGAATTACTTTTTCGAACTCGCCATCCGCTGAATATCTCCAAACGTAATGGCCCCAGGTGTTGAGCCGCTCACCGTTATACCATAAGTGCTCGCCAAAAAGGTTATCATGCTCATCCATGTACAACTCGTGGGTGTGTACGCTACGGACGGCTACCGACTTTTTTCCATGCGTATCAATTTTCCATACCTGCTTCAGGTCGGTGTAATACACATTTCCTTTGCTATCCATTACAATGCCCACCCCGGGATGCGCACCTGCCTCCATGACGATGAGCAGAAAAACCGGCAGAATAAAATTTTTCATTTTCAGCTTCTTGCTTTTATTAGTATGCTCAGCTGCACTTCGTCATGCACCAGTTCATCCTTTAACCCTTTGTACGCTACCCCAAACAGTTGCCGGTCAAACCGGAGGTCGGCCTGGCCGATAAACAGGTTATCGGTTTGCGTGGTAGGCGTAACGTCTATTTTCCAACGCTTTGTAATTCCTTTGATGGTAAGGTTTCCCAGCACCAGGTAGCGGACCGGATTGTCCGGATGGGTGCGTACTTCCGTAATCTCAAACCGGGCTACAGGAAATTTTGCGACATCGAAAAAGTCAGCTTCCTTCAAATGACCTTCGAGTTTTCGTTTGGGCACAGGGTCTGATTCGGGAATATCCGTACAGGCAATTGAATTCATATCAATTACAAAATAACCACCTGCCAGTTTGCCGCCTTTGATAATAACCTTGCCTTCTTTGATGTTTACTGTGCCCTGATGAAAGCCTGTTATTTTGGTGCCTGTCCACATCACTTTTGAGTCGGTTGTGGCCACCGGCAAGGTGGTCTGCG
This sequence comes from Cytophagales bacterium, assembly GCA_037443645.1. GTDB lineage: Bacteria > Bacteroidota > Bacteroidia > Cytophagales > Cyclobacteriaceae > UBA2336. The sequence goes on along the minus strand of JBBINY010000066.1, from coordinate 9,582 downwards.
CAAAGGTGTGGGGTATTCCAAAAACCAGGCCCACTGCTGATGCCCTTAAAATGGATTTGATCATTTTCATACGCTTAATAGTTAGGAACATTCAATCCAAGAATGATATCACGCTGGCCGGTCCAAACGCCTTCTGCACTTTTGCTCAGCTTAATGATACCGGAACCTCCCCGCTTGGGTTGTTGCGTTTTCTGTTGCCCGGTCAGTAAGGGGTCATCCTCAAAAAGAAAATCATCAATCCAATAAAGCGAGAGGCCCGGCTCTTTTACGATGGGATGAACATGCTGTGGGTCTCTACGGTTTGGATAGGCTGCCGGCCTAATGGTTTTAAATTCATAACGCCCTTGTGCATCGGTTTTCATCCAGCCACGCAAATGGCCATGTCCCTTTGCATGCACTTGCCTGGGCGCGGGCGTATAGCGACCGGTATTGTCGGTATGATATACATACAGGATCACATCGGGTGCCGGAGTTTTCCCGTCTTTCTTGTAGATGGTTCCGCTGATGATCATAGGTTCACCGGGCTCGTCATAGGCAGCGAGTTTTGCTTTCCATGAAAGCGTTGGTGGCATGCCGACAAACATCAGCTCACAATCTTCACAGCCATCGCCAACCTGCTTGTCGGCAGCCGGTTTAGGTTGCGAACATGCACTGACAAGTGCGCCCGAAAGAAAAAGGTTTAGTAACGCATACTTCATACGCAATGGTTTGGTACTGCCTAAAATTACGGTTACCAGCAGTACCGGTTAAGCAACCCTGACAACCCGATGGTTATTCTTGACGAAATACAGGAAAGGGTCGTTCGGCACACCATTTAAAGAAGTAATTTTCAGCATGGATCGTCTCTTCCGGTACAAGATTGACCATCTCCTTTTCTGGGTGCTCACGGTTGGTTTTCATGCCTACACCCATTTTGGCATTGTGCAAAAGGCCGGACCGGGCCATTTTGTACTGGAGCTTGTTGTTCGCAACGGCTTACTGGCTGTGGTGATTTACACCAACCTGCACGTTGCCGTTCCGGCACTGAGCGCACGGAAAACCCTTGGCCGCAGCCTTCTGATTATCCTTGCTTCCCTGACTTTTTATGTCACTCTAAAAAACCTGCATGATGTACACCTCTATGGTCAGGTGTTAAACAACCCGGCTCGTCTGGGATTCTTCCACAATACGTTTTACAATTTATCCATTGCCGTTTTTTACCTGGCATTTGCTTCCACACTTTACCTGAGCAAGCAATGGTACCTTCAGAAAGAACTTATCCGTAAGATTGAACTGGAGAAACTGAACACCGAACTGGAGTACCTCAAAGCCCAGATCAATCCGCACTTTCTGTTTAACTCGCTAAACACCGTTTTCTTTCAGATTGATAAGCAAAACACCACAGCACGTGAAACACTCTCAAAATTTTCGGATATGCTGCGATACCAATTATATGAATGCAACGGAAAGGAAATAGCTGTTGAAAAGGAGATCCGCTACCTGAAAAATTATGTCGAGTTGCAGCGACTACGAAAAAATGAGAACTATGATATCCGCTTTTCATATGCCGATAATTTATCCGGCTTCACATTGCCCCCCATGTTGCTGCTGCCCTTTATTGAAAATGCATTCAAGCACGTATCGCACTATTCTGATAAGCAAAACCGGGTTGAAATAGACCTTCGGAAAGCTGACGGACAGCTTAGGTTGCGGGTATTCAATACAAAAGACTCAAATCCCATGACCCCGCCAGGCGGTATTGGCCTGAAAAATGCTCAGCGCAGACTCGAATTGTTATATCCTACCCGGCATACACTCACCATCGTTAACAACCCGGAGGATTACACTGTACAACTGGCACTTAAACCAGAAGAACCGAAATGAAACTCCGTTGCCTCATTGTTGAAGACGAACCGGTAGCCCGCAAAGGAATGGAAGAGTATGTCAATGAAGTTGACTTTCTTCAATTGGCGGGCACCTTCGAAAACGCCCTGAAAGCATCGGCATTGCTTCATGAGGGAACGGTCGATCTGATGTTGCTGGATATTCAGATGCCGAAACTTTCGGGGATTGACTTTTTAAAAACGCTGAAAAATCCGCCCATGGTTATTTTCACCACGGCTTACCAGGAATATGCATTGGAAGGATATACCCTCGACATTATTGATTACCTGGTAAAACCCATTTCGTTTGAGCGTTTTTTAAAAGCCGTGCAAAAGGCACGCGACTTTTATGTGTTAAAGCAAAAAGCAGAAACGTTATCAGCACCCGCTCCTGAATATTTTTTCATCAAATGCGATCACAAATTCGAAAAAGTGAATTACAACGATGTACTGTACATTGAGGCTATGCAGAATTACTGCATCATTCATACTGTGGAGCGAAAAATGATCACCTACATCACGATTAGCGGCCTTGAAAGTCAGTTGCCCGCTGAGCGCTTTCTGAAGGTTCATAAATCCTTTCTCGTTTCTGTCGGGAAAGTGAAATCGATAGATGGAAACGAACTCATTATCGGCAACGCAAGGATACCCATAAGTCGTGCGCTGAAAGACGAAGTGATGCAGAAGGTCATCGGAAACAACCTGTTCAGGCGCAGCTGAGCATCCTATTGACCGGTTTTGAACAAAGTCCCAATTTATTAGGCAATACATCATCACTTCTTTAACAGCGAAAGAATCTCATTAAGCTTCAACAGCGCCTCCACCGGGCTTATTGCATTGATGTCAATGCCTGACAGCATCTCTTGCACCTGCTTGTACTTCGGGTCCATCTCAAACAAGCTCATCTGATGTGTGGCCTTGGGCAAGTCCTCCAATTTTTTCTTCGGTTCATTTTTATGCTTTTCCTTTTCGAGAAAATGAAGCACTTCATTGGCGCGAATCACAACCTTGTTGGGAATACCAGCCAGTTGTGCAACGTGAATACCAAAGCTGTGTTCGCTGCCGCCTTCCTTTAATTTGCGCATGAAGATGATTTTGTCGCCCACCTCCTTCACGCTCACGTTGTAGTTTTTAACCCGCACCAAATCCTCCGCCAGTTGATTCAGTTCATGATAATGCGTGGCAAATAACGTCTTCGGCCGAAAATCCCTATGCTGGTGCAGGTACTCCACAATCGCCCAGGCAATGGAAACGCCATCGTAGGTAGAGGTTCCTCGTCCAATTTCATCCATCAAAATAAGGCTGCGGTTGCTCAGGTTGTTGAGGATGCTGGCCGTTTCAATCATCTCCACCATAAAGGTGGATTCGCCTTTCGATAGGTTATCGGAAGCCCCGACACGCGTAAAAATCTTATCCACCAAACCGATGCTGGCACTTTCCGCAGGCACAAAACTGCCCATCTGCGCCATCAATACAATCAAGGCCGTTTGCCGAAGCAAAGCGGATTTACCGGCCATGTTCGGACCGGTAATGATCAGGATTTGCTGCGTATCATTATCGAGGTAGACATCGTTGGGCACATAATTTTCTCCTACCGGCAATTGTTTTTCAATAACCGGATGGCGGCCGGCTTTGATATCAATTGCAGTGGACTCGTTGATTTCCGGCCTCGCATAGGTATTGAGCCTTGCCACGTGCGCAAACGACAGGAGGCAATCCAGCACGGCCAGCGTGCGGGCATTCTGTTGAATCTGTGCTACAAAGTCACCGGCCTGCTGCACCAATTCCTGAAATAACTTCTGCTCAATGACAACCAGCTTGTCTTCAGCGTGAAGAATTTTTTCTTCGTATACTTTCAGTTCCTCTGTGATGTATCGTTCAGCATTGACCAGGGTCTGCTTGCGAATCCAATCCGCTGGCACTTTGTCTTTGTTTGCATTGCTTACTTCAAGGTAATAGCCGAAAACTTTGTTGTAGGAAATTTTTAGGGAATTGATTCCGGTTCGCTCAACTTCGCGTTTTTGAATCTGCAACAAGTAGTCTTTGCCGGAAAAGGCAATGCTTCTGAGTTCATCCAATTCTGTATTGATTCCCTCCTTGATTATTCCGCCCTGGTGCGTGAGCATGGGTGCATCATCGCGGAGCTCCTTTTCAATCCTCTCCAGAAGGAACTCGCACCGGTTGAGCTGATCACCCAGCTTTCTCAACTCCACCACACTGTGCTGCTCCAACAGTTCTTTGATGGGAGCCGTATGCTGAAGGGATCTCTTCAATTGAAGCATCTCACGCGGGTTGATGCGGCCAACGGCCACTTTTGAAATCAGGCGCTCCAGGTCGGCAATGTGCCTTAGCTCTTCCGTTAGTCTTTCCGCCAGTTCAGCTTGGGAATAGAAAGTGTGCACTGCAGCGAGTCGTTCATCAATGTGCGCTTTCTCCTTCAGCGGCAGCACCATCCACTTGCGAAGTTGCCGGGAGCCCATCGGGGTAACGGTTTGATCAAGAATGTTGATCAATGGCACCCCGCTTTCAAAAGGCGATGAAACAAGCTCAAGGTTGCGCACGGTAAATTTGTCGAGCCACACATACCGGTCTTCATCAATGCGTGAGATGGAGGCGATGTGCTGTGTATCCTTGTGCTCAGTGGCCTCCAGGTAGTACAGAATAGCACCTGCCGCAACGATGCCTTCGTTCAGGCCATCAATGCCAAACCCTTTCAGCGTGGCTGTCTTGAACTGATTCAACAGTTTTTCCTGCGCAAAATCAAAAGCATACACCCAATCATCGATTGAAAATGTCGCGTAATCCTCTCCGAATTGCTGCTCAAAAACTCCGCGTTGTGTTTTGCTGAAAATAACTTCTGCCGGGGAAAAGCCCTGGATCAGCTTGGAGACATAGTTCCCGCTTCCCTGCGCCACATAAAATTCACCCGTGCTGATGTCAAGAAAAGAAACGCCATAATTGGGTTTGCCCGAAAAGACCGATGCGAGGAAGTTGTTTTGTTTCTTCTCCAGCACATTGTCATTAAAAGAAACCCCCGGTGTTACCAGTTCAGTAACACCCCGCTTCACGATGCCCTTTACAAAGCGTGGATCTTCCAGTTGATCGCAAATGGCTACGCGGTGCCCTGCGCGGACAAGTTTCGGTAAATAGGTATCCAGGGCATGGTGTGGAAAACCGGCCAGCTCAATTTCGGATGCCGATCCATTGCCGCGTTTGGTGAGCACAATATCCAGCACATTTGAAGCGGAGATGGCATCCTGCCCGAAGGTTTCGTAAAAATCGCCCACCCGAAAAAGCAACAGCGCACCCGGGTACTTCGCTTTAATGGCGTTGTACTGTTTCATCAGCGGGGTTTCTGCGGATTGCTTCATCGGCTGCCGGCAAATATACTTTAAGCCCCCTGATGTGCTCCATTACCCAGTACACAACTTAATCTTTCATTATCTTGCGTTAAACCAAACCACCCTGACATGACAGAAAATAAACCTGCCCAACCCCCTCAATTAGGTGCACTGCTCGCCAAACACCGTCTGAAAGCGGAACTGGTGCTTTCGGCCTTTGTTATTGCCGTATGGTTTGCATCGCCCAACGAAGCCCTCCTGATGCCGGCCATTATGGCACTGGCTGCGGTTTACTTCCTGAGCGCCTTTGTTATCGTACCCGTTCAGGAGGCATTCGGAAATACTGTGCAGAAAGTTGCCGGTATCTCATCTGCAGTCTCTGTAATCGGAATACTTTTTAAGCATTTGGCAATGGAAGACTACCTGCAAATGCTGCTCATCGCGGGCCTGTCTGTTATTGCGGCTACTGTACTGTTGCTGGGCCTGTTCATCAAATCGCAAAACCAGAACTACCTGCCTTTTCTTATCCGGTGTTTCATCCTCAGCGGCATTACCGCCTGGTTCCTGTTGCCAGAGTTGGATCAACTGAAAGACAACCTGTGATTTAACCCTTCAACCGACTAACAAGCAGTTCCCGGTGGTGTGCAACATGATGTATCGTAAAGCAGAGCATTTCACGCAGTGTAAGCTTGCCCAGCAAAGGATGGGGGAGCAGGTATTGATCTAACTGGTGTTCCGACCAGCCCGTCAACTTTCTGCCAAACCGGTGGTAGGCGGCTGTAAACTGCTGAATGAGAATTTCAGGATCCATATCTGCTTGTTCTGCTTTAGGAATAAACGCAGCAGTGGCCCTTCCTCCGGCAGCGAGTTTTGATTTATACTTCTCAACAACCTGATCAAACGTCCTGCCCGGTCTGTTGGGCTTACCGAATAGCACACGAAGGATCAACCCGGGTAAGGAAAAGGCAATCAAGAGGGGCCGCACAGAAAGCACCAGGTGCCTGGCATTCCCGGCTGGCGACCATGTTTCCGGAAGCGGAGGGGTGAAGAATTTCTCTTTGGGTATTGACCGGAAAAACGCTGTTGTCAGCAACACTTCCTGCTCAAGGTTGTATATGATTTTTGCTTTGTCCATTACACCAAACTACAAAATCCCTGTGTCTTACTTTTTGCTACTTATATCTAATATTGAATCATGAAAAAACTCAAACTTGAAGAGCTTGGCCGGATTTCGATCGATCAGTTTAAAGAAGCAGAAAAACTTCCTGTTTCAATTGTACTGGACAACGTGCGCAGCCTGCACAATGTGGGTTCGGCCTTTCGCACAGCCGATGCCTTTCGTGTTGAAAAACTTTACCTGACGGGCATTACCGGAACGCCTCCACACCGTGAAATCCACAAGACCGCATTAGGAGCAACCGAGTCGGTTAACTGGGAGTACCTGGAGAAACCGCTAGAGGCAGTTCAACGATTGAAATTTTCTGGATACGAAGTTGCTGTGATTGAACAAACCACACAAAGCACTCCGCTTCAGAAATTCCATCCTGACCCGGACAAAAAACTCTGCATTGTATTCGGTAACGAAATTCATGGAGTGAGTGAAGAAGTAATTGCTCTCGCAGATATCGCCCTTGAAATTCCGCAATCCGGAACCAAACACTCGTTAAACATCTCGGTGTGCCTTGGCATCGTAGTATGGGAGATGTTCAAGAGAACATTACCTTAGCATATGCTTACAAAACTTTCAGGGTTACTGCTCCCCGTATTGCTTGCTGGTTGCACTCACTTTCTTCAACCTCAGAAAAATCCGGCCATTGAATTTGTGGTGGCCATGGAGAGCCCCCAGAAACAACGTTTTCAGGTCACTATGACCTGCAGCGGTTTTACAGAAGATACCCTGTATTTCAAAATGCCTTCGTGGATGCCGGGATATTACCAGCTTTTGCACTATGCCGATAACCTTGAGGACTTCAATGCCGTGGATGGTAATGGCACATCGCTGCCCTGGTCGAAGTCAAACCGAAATTCCTGGAAAGTGGCTAAAGGCAAATCGACTACCCTGACCGTTTCCTATCGCATCAAAGCCACACAGAATTTTGTGGCCTCCAGCTTTCTGAATGAACAACGTGGATATATTTCTCCAGCCGGTGTGTTTCTGCATGTACGCGATTACCTGAATCTTCCTTCAACACTAATTATTAGAGCCGGTACCTGGAAAGATGTAGCCACCGGGCTTGAGCCGGTGCCCGGAAAAGAACATGTGTACACTGCGGCCAATTTTGATATCCTGTATGACAGCCCAATACTCATCGGAAACCTCGAAACACTCCCGACTTTTGAAGTGAATGGCATCCCCCACCGGTTTATAGGTTACGAGTTGGGTAATTTTGATCGCGACCAACTTGTCAGCGACCTGAAGAAGATCGTCTCCGCTTCGGCTGGCATCATCGGGGAGATACCCTACCCGCACTACACCTTTATTGCTATTGGTCCCAGTCGTGGCGGCATTGAACACCTCAATTCTACTTCATTCGGTTTTAACGGTACATCGTTGAACTCCCGCGAAGGAAGAATAAGAATGCTCAATTTTCTCACGCATGAATATTTTCATCACTATAACGTAAAGCGCATCAGGCCCATTGAACTTGGCCCGTTTGATTATGACAAGGGTAACCGCACCAATATGTTGTGGATATCGGAGGGCCTCACAAACTACTACTCACTACTTGTATTGAAAAGAGCAAACCTCATTACCGAAGACGAACTCTACAACCTGCTCCGCAGCCACATGATGGCCTTTGAGAATAGCCCTGGTAAATTATTCCAGACCCTTGCACAATCCAGTTATGAAACATGGTCGGACGGGCCTTTTGGTCGGACGGATGACGAGATCAATAAAACTATTTCGTACTATGACAAAGGCCCGGTAGTAGGGTGGATGCTCGACCTTGCCATCCGCCAGGAGAGTAAAAACAAAAAATCGCTGGATGACGTAATGCGGGCGCTGTACCAAAAATATTATAAAACACAAGAGCGCGGTTTTACCGAAGATGAATTTCGTCTCGAAGTGGAGAAAGCGGCAGGCAGCGAACTTCCTGAAATCTTTGACTATGTCTACACACTCAAACCACTCAACTATCCAAAATACCTCTCCTACGCAGGACTATTTGTTGACACAACAGCCACCGTGCTGGATGGCGCATTTACCGGTTTCACGGCCCGCACAATGCGCGACAGCCTGTTCACCACATCAATCGACTGGCAAATGCCTGCCATGAAAGCGGGCATACGAAGAGGTGACGCCATCCTTAAAGTTGACGGGAAGCCCGCCTCAGAGGATTTGCTGAAAGAAATCATCCGATCCAGGAGGGCCGGAGACCGCGTAACTTTTACGGTGTTGAACAATCGTGTCGTAAATACGGTATCATTAACACTCGCACAAAAAAGAGAATATCAATTCGCTATCACAAGAATCACGAACGCTTCAGTGGAACAAAAGCAATTGCATGAAAAGTGGCTGTCCGAGCGTGGGATCCCGGTTCTATCCGGGAGTAATTCAAAATGAACCGCTTATTCCCAATAATTCCGTCCGTTAGTTGCTTTCCCCCGCAACGGCTAACTTTGACCACACAAAATTTGATTCATGTCTGACCGCTATACCCAACGCGGGGTATCCGCCAGTAAAGAAGATGTACACCTGGCCATCAGCAAGCTCGATAAGGGTTTGTTTCCAAAGGCGTTTTGCAAGATTGTAGAAGATCACCTGGGTGGCGATGCCGATTACTGTACCATAATGCATGCCGATGGGGCCGGCACGAAATCTTCATTAGCCTATGTGTACTGGAAAGAAACAGGCGACCTGTCGGTTTGGAGAGGCCTTGCGCAGGATGCCATCGTCATGAATGTAGATGACCTGCTTTGCGTGGGCGCAACAGAAAACATTTTGTTGTCTTCAACCATTGGAAGAAATAAAAATCTGATACCGGGAGAAGTAATCTCCACGATCATCAACGGAACCGAAGAAGTGCTGGAGATGCTTCGCAAGCATGGGCTGAACATCCGCAGCACCGGTGGTGAAACCGCTGATGTAGGCGACCTTGTAAGGACTATTATTGTTGACAGTACAGTTACAGCAAGAATGAAACGCAGCGATGTGATTGACAACGTCCGCATAAAAGCAGGGGATGCAATTGTAGGATTGGCTTCGTACGGGCAAGCTTCTTATGAAAGTGAATACAACAGCGGCATGGGCAGCAATGGGCTCACTTCTGCTCGTCATGATGTCTTCGCCAAAGCGTACGCCACAAAATATCCGGAGTCGTACGATAAAGATGTACCGGCCGATCTGGTGTACACCGGAAAATACAGTGTAACCGATG
>JBBINY010000065.1:0-12482 GCA_037443645.1 Cytophagales bacterium | reverse complement strand
ACGGCATTCTTTTCGAAGGCCTTAATGGCGTACTGGTCGTAGGCCGTGGTAAAAATCACGTAAGGATCGTGTGTAATATCATCCAGCACATCAAAGCCGTTCATGCCCGGCATTTGCACATCCAGAAAGATCAACTCAGGCTTGAGGGTATCAATAAGTTCAACGGCCTCTTTTCCTTTGGTGGCTTCTCCGATAATATTCAAATCCGGCTCGTTACCGATATACTCTCTTAGTAATTCGCGCGCCAACTGCTCATCATCTACAATCATGCAAGTAATAGTCATACCAAATTGGGGTTAAGAAAGTTAAACAGCTTCACTGGTCAGTTCAGGTTCGGAAGAAAGTGATCGCTCCTCTTCGCTTAACGGGATGAAAAAGCTAACCGAATAACCCGATTCACTGGATCGGATTCGAAGCCCGGCACCGGCACCATAAGTGCTTCTGAGGCGTCTATCGGTATTTTTAATACCCACACCGGAGGAAGTTCCGTCCATTACCTTTTTTGAGTTTGAGCCCAGGCCATCGTCTTTCACCTCGAAAAAGATTGTTTGGTTGAGGCGTTTAACTGTTAACGTAATTGTTCCTCCCGAATCCTTAGGTGCAATGCCGTACTTTACGGCATTTTCAACCAGTGGCTGCAATATCATGGGGGGCACTTTAATGCCCAGGCAGGTAAAGTCAACCTGCTTTACAAACTTAAGCCGGTCACCAAATCGCACTTGCTGAATTTTAATGTAGTTGTCGATGAAATCAATTTCATGAATGAGTTTTACCAACTGGTCGCCATGCGAATCCAGCGCATACCGGAAGATATCCGAAAGCTGAGTAATGACTTTGCGTGCGTGCTCCTTGCTTGAGCCAACCAGCATGTTAATGGAATTGAGTGTATTGAAGAGAAAATGCGGATTGATCTGCGACTTTAACAACGATAACTGCATCTCCCGGTTTTTAATGGCCAACTCGCCTTTCTCCTGTTCACGTTTCTGCATCCGTTCAAAGTAGCGGATGATGTAATAAACGGCTGCCGTTATAACGTATTGGTTCTGAAAATGTAAACCTTCCCAGCGCAAAAGTCCCAGCATATGATCTTTCCAGTTATCAAAATAAACATACCCTTCAATGTAGTCCTCCAGGTAATAGCTGAAAGACCCCATGATGAGAAAGAAGGCCATGGCTCCGGCAAGGTGGCCGGCAACCTGGATATAAATTTTATACCGGAAAAGGAAGTGGGAATACAGCAAGATAATCGCAATAAACAGGCACAGTGCCTCAAAAAGGTATAAGGTATTCCAGAAAACATACATGAAAGGCGTTTCGAGCTTGTATTCGATGATGGAACTCACCGAAAAATTGATAAAATACCACAGGCATAGCAGCAGGTAAGCCTGTTTCCAGATGCGCGGTATTTTCTCGAAATTAACCAAGGGCCGATAAATTGTCCGATAAAGTTACATCAAAGAAGGTAAACGCGCTTAAGGCTTCCCTTTCATCGGTAAACACCCAAAAATTGCGGATAATCTTACCCGGCATTTGAAAGACTCAACTGATTGCTCAATTTTAGTGTTCTTATATGAGAACCTCCCTTACCATTTGGCTAATAGTTGTAGTGTGTGCACTAGCTAATGCACAGCGGATTACTGTTTCAGGTAAAATTACTGACCGTGAAACCGGAGAAGTTCTTCCGTTTGCAACGGTTGGCATTCAGGGAAAATCCATCGGAACGATCAGCAACATGCAGGGCGAATTTGATTTTCACGTACCTGCTGAGTACCGAAACGAAATTCTTATAATCAGTATGCTTGGCTATGCCAATTTTGAAGCACCGGTGTGGGCGGTAACCGATAAACCGCTTGCGGTAGAACTAGATCGCTCTACTACCATGCTCAATGAAGTAGTTGTGCGCGATTCTCTTTCTGGCGGAGATATTTTAAGGATCGCTTTGAGTCGCATTGGAGAAAATTACCCGATGCAACCCTTTTTAATGGAAGGGTTTTACCGGGATGTGAAGAAGGTAGCCGGTACCTACATTTCGCTGCTGGAAGCTGCCGTTGAGATCTATGATGAGGATTATGCAGAGCCACGCAATAAGTTCAAACTGCGGGAGCGCGTAAAGCTTATTGAAGTAAGAAAAAGTGTAGGCTACGAAAGCCGTTTTACCACATTTTTTGATCAGGATAACCTGCTGGAAGATCTTTTGCTTCACAATAATATCCGATACCGCCAGATCGAAGCCCGCGAGGAAATGTTTGCCGGCATGAGTCGCGAACCCGATTCGTATTACAATGGTCACCATATCTTTGTAATTGCGCACAAGCAACACTATATGCTGAAAATTTTCATTGACAAGCGAACCTATGCAATTATTCACCTGGAGTATGAAACGGGATCATCCAACGAAGTGGTAGGAAAAAAGAAAAATCTGATAGGCCGCTTTGCCGGACTGCGAAAGACAATTGATTTCCGGGAAGTTGGCGGCAAAATGTATTTGAGTTACCTCAGCATGGTTTCAAAAGTGAGTTGGCATCAACGAAAAAGTGAAGAGATGCGGTTTGAAACCGAGTTGTTCCAGCAATTACTGATTAATGATGTGAAGCCTGGAGCAACCGCAAGGATTGGCACCACCGAACGCATGCGAAACTACGGGTTGCAGTACCAGGACAGGCCCTACAACAAAGTTTTCTGGGATAACTACAACCTGATTAAAGATACGCCCCTGGACAAACAGATATTGGAAGATCTTGAAAAAGTGGCGCCTTTACATAAGCAATTCGAGGGCAAATTCTAGGCGCAGGCTACTTAACTCCGATTTGCTCATTCCATTCATACACTTTGTTGGCGATATCAATGAGCAGAGCAGGCTCTTTTTCCAGGGCATTGCCAAGCACAATCATATCGGCACCGGCCACAAGGGCTGCATGAGATTTATCGGGTGTATTGATTCCACCACCAACAATAAGCGGAACAGAAACGGCCTTGCGCACCGCGCTTATCATTTTGGCGCTGATTTCTTTTTCGGCTCCGCTACCGGCATCCAGGTAAATCAACTTTAGCCCGAGCATTTCACCAGCCATAGCGGTGCAGGCGGCAAGCGAATATTTATCATCGGGCAAGGGTGTGGTGTTGCTCATATAAGCCACCGAAGTGGTTCGCCCGGAGTTAATCAGCAAATACCCGGTGGGCAATACTTCGAGCCTCGTGTTGCGGATAACCGGAGCAGCTACAACATGCTGACCAATAAGTAACTCAGGATTTCGGCCTGAGATCAGTGACAAAAACAAAATGCCATCGGCTGTCGGCTCCACCTGCATGGCGTTGCCCGGAAAAAGAATCACCGGCAAGTTTACATGTTGTTTGATCTGATTTACAACTTCCGCAATGTTGGTGGTTGTAACCAGGCTGCCGCCCACAAGGAAGTAATCCACGCAATTTTCGCTGGCCAGGTTAATCAGGTGCTGCAACTGTACCCTGTCGGTAACTTTATCCGGATCGATAAGTACCGCAATGGATTTTTTATTCAGTCGTTTGTTTTGCTGCAGCGAATCAAGAATTCTCATGCTCTTTTTTTTGGGCCTGGGCCTGGAGGTATTCGGTAAGTTTTTCTTTGGCCATATTCAGAAGAAAAACGGTAGCCTGACTGAGTAAAGCTGTGCTGATTTGCGAAAACACGGCTGAAACAGGTGATTCTTCTTCGGGTTCAGAATCCTGGTCAGATTCCAAAGCCGGTTTTGAAGCGGGCTTCCTGGTTTTGGTTTTTTTTGACTTTGACTTGCTGAACTGGCGAACAAGAAAATAGGTGGCGGCAAGGGCGCCCCCAATGATTAAAGCATTGGTTAAAATTTTCTCGGTGCGGTCGGAGAGTTCTTGCAGTTCTCCTTCGATTTCTTCGCGCTGCTGCGATGCTTTCCGCAACAACTGGCTTTTTACAGGATCGTCCGTTTGCTGCATGTTCATTGGATCATTCTTTTTTGAAATGCTTTTTGATATCCTCTTCAATGGCGTTGCTTAACCGGTTTCGAAAGAGGGCTATAATAGATATTAACAGAAGATATACTCCGCTTATAATGGCAAAGCCGGCAGCGGTTCCCACAAGTGTACCCAGCCATAGGGCTGATGCAACGCTTAAAAATACAATAACGAGTCCGGCCAGCAGCACAACCACCAGAAAGATGGAAGCCTTGGCAATGGCCCGGGCAACATCCTCTTTAATTTCGTATTTCAGTAACTCCAGGCGGGTTTCAACGTAATCAGTCAGGTTGTTTACCAGACCGTCAAGCTTCAAGAATTTAAGAATGGTATCCTTCAGCATGGGAAATCGGTTATGCAATATAGATAAAATTGAACCGGCCGGAAATTCCTAATCGCGCGAAAAGCTGATGATTTCCTCAGTTTCAGTAACGCGCTGCCCGGTTTGACTGGTAAACCGAAGGATAACGGGGTACTGCCTGCTGATGTAAAGTTTCTGTACCACCGAATCGGATGAATCCATGTAATGCCGGTTGAACACATAAACCGAGTCGAATGTAAGGGTTGGGGTAATTTCAAGAAGTGGCAAAATGGATTCAATGCAGCACTTGTACTTTCCTTGCCTGTTCTCGCCATCCCAGCAATCACCCGGTTTGTTAAACAGAAACACTTCTTTGTTTATCATGAGCAGGTTGTTGCGCCTGTACACTTCAAAAATTTCAATGGGCGTGTTATCAACCGATCGGTACATCAGCCATTCGCTGTCTTTATAGCTTGATGGAAGCTTTACAGTTACGGCTAGTTTTGCTTGCGAAGCAGTGCCGTGATCGGTTCGCACGATTACCATCCGGATCGTTTCCACTGCATTTTTGTTCATGTAAATAAGTGTAAATGGAATAAAGAAAAATACAGTGAGAACGTACACAAATCCAATCAGCCTGTAACGCAGGGTAAGCCGCCCGAGGTTTGTGGCAAGACCCAAGGGAATTTGACGCAAAAAGGGGATCGGAAAAAAAATCAGGGCCCCAAAAAAGTTAATGAGAAAATGTACCAGCGCAATGCTGATAGCGCTTACGGAGTTTACATTAAGCGTTGCGGCAATAAAGGCGGTTACCGTAGTGCCAATGTTGGCCCCAACAATAAATGGGGCCGCCTTGCGCAGGGTGATGATCTTCTGGGCAACAATGGGCACAACTACTGAAGTGGTAATGGTACTGGAGCGAATGGCTGCGGTTGTGAGCAGGCCCCAGAAAAACGACTTCCAGGTATTCTTGAAGAAAAACCGGCTAAAGCGTTCTGGCGAGTTGGCCAGCAACAGGCGTGAGATCAACTGCCTGAATAGTACAATGGAGGCGAGCAATAATCCAAACGACAGCAGAACCAGCACAAAACCAACCGGAATAATCCGTATCAAAAATTCAACCAGGGGTGTAAAGCCTGTCCATCCGGAAGGGAGGTTTTCGGAGCGTACCGGGGGGGTACTGAAGAAATGTTGAGTTATGTATTGGGATGTTGATGATAAGAATCCAAAATAATACTCGAGCGGAAACAGGATGATTACGGTGAGGATATTGAAAAAGTCGTGGTAAGTTCCTGCTGCAACTGCTCTTCTGAACTCTTTCTTTTTGTTGATGAATCCCAGCGATACAATGGTGCTGGTGATGGTAGTGCCAATGTTAGCGCCCATGATTATCGGTATAGCGCTGCTCAGGGTAATGGAACCGGATGCCACGAAGGCTACCACCAAGGCTGTGGTTGTTGAACTGCTTTGGATCATGGCCGTGATCAGCAATCCGATAAACAGGGCAATGAACGGATTGGATGTTGCTGAAATAATTGTTTCGGCAGCCGATTTTCCAAGATGCTGCAACGAAGAAACCATCAAGTCCAGTGCGAAAACAAAAAGCACAAGCGTGCCCAGAATAAGCAGTGTTGTCCGCAACTTACTAACAAGCTGAGAGCGGGGAGATACGGGCTGTTGCGGTAAATGTGTTTTCAACCAGTGTTTAAAGCATTAGGGTGAGAAAGCTAGAATCTAAAATTCAAATTCCCAATTCGGTCACTGCCATCCATGCCATTAGTCCCGGGCCGATGGCAAGTGCGTCTTCATCTACATCAAACGTGGGCGTATGAACATACGATATTATTCCTTTGGCTTCATTGCGTGTTCCCAACCGGTAAAATGAAGCGGGTATAACCTGCGAGTAATAGGCAAAATCTTCAGAGCCCATGGTAATGTCCAGGTCAACCGTGTTTTCTTTGCCAACATACTGTTCGGCTGCCATGCGGATTCGGGTAGTTAATTCCGGGTTGTTTTCGAGGCAGGGGTATCCGCGCGAAATCTTCACTACGCATTTTCCGCCCATTCCTTCCGCAAGGCTGATGGCCATAGCCGTTACTTTTTTCAGCGCTTCTTCCCGCCAGGCTTCATCAATGGTTCGGAATGTGCCGGCTACCTGTACTTCGTTTGGGATAATGTTGGTAGCCCCGTCAGCCAATACCTTACCAAAAGTTAACACGCTGGGCTTTTTTGGCGATGCATTGCGGCTGATGATCTGCTGCAAGGCGATGATGATGTGCGAGGCAATCACCACCGGATCAATGGCCAGTTCAGGAGCAGCCCCGTGTCCACCTTTGCCGATAATGGTCAGGTAGATTTCGTCTGAGCTGGCCATGTACCTGCCTTGACGAAATCCTATTTTACCCACCGGAAGCAGCGGGAACACATGCTGACCGATAATGGATGACGGTTCAGGATTTCTCAGTGCTCCCTCCTGAATCATGATGGAAGCGCCACCCGGATTTTTTTCTTCGCCCGGTTGAAAAATCAACCGTACCGTTCCTTCAAACTCACCCTTGACAGCATTCAGTATTTTAGCCGTACCCAGTAAGGATGAGGTATGAACATCATGACCACAGGCATGCATCACGCCTTTCTTTTTCGACTTGTATGGAACATCGTTCGCTTCCTGAATGGGGAGGGCATCCATATCGGCACGGAGTGCAACTGTTTTACAATTCGGATTTTTTCCGGGGATATCCACCACCAAACCCGTTGAAGCCATGGGCACCGGGCTTAGCCCCCATTCGGTTAGGCGGGAGGCAACAAATGCTGCGGTCTCAAATTCCTGATAGGATAATTCCGGATTTGCGTGAAGGTGTCTTCGAAGCGCTACAACTTCGGAAGCGTAATCGACTGCAAGGATTTTTATCCGTTCAAGAAGCTTCATTCACAAAAATACGAATCATTGCAGGAATGATAGCCTGAGGGATTAATCATTCAGTTTATCTGAATTTTGTCAGGCACAACAATGGCTCCCGGAAAATAACGCTTTATAGCCATGTAATCAGGCTGGGCTTCCAGCCGGGTAAAGTATTTGCCTGCTCTAACCCTGAAATTCGGTTGAATGTACTGTACTTCAGATTCAAGATGAGGCAGGTAGCTCAGCAGATTTTTCTTAACGATGAGGGCATCATCGCGCTTAAGCCCGGAGTATACCTGGATGGTGAATCCATCGATGAATTTGCGGGTGAGGTTAATGCGGTCAATGCTGTCGAGCACGTAATCCACCTGTTTGTTAACCGTGTGCCTGGCTTCAACATAGGCTTTCGGGTCACGCTTTGGTTCTTGCGGGGTAACCCCGTTACCGGTTTTCGGCTCGTCCACAGGTGGCCGGTAAGCCGACAGGTCCTCCTGATATTTGGACTGGCCTGTTGTTGTTTGTTGTGGAGGTTTGCACCCGTTGAGAAAAAGGAGCGCCAGTGCAACAGAATATGATAACCGGGTAATCATTCGATAATTATACAGCGGTTGTTCAGGATGTCGTCTTCCACTTTTTTGTACTTCACATCGCGCAAAATTTTGCCATCCGGATACTGAACGGAAACGCGATCGTTCCGGTTGGCAACTTTTTGCGATTTAGCCGGCATTACTTTTTCCTGCGGGGGCCTGTTCGCCTGCGGCTGTGCCTGCCCACCACCGCTGAGAAGGGAACGCGATTCTTCTTTTTGCTCGCTGAAGCGCTGCCTGCGTCCGGAGCGGGCCTCCTGTACCTGGTCGGGTTCCTGTACCGGGATATCGGCCTTCATCAGGAATGAAATGGATTCTTCGTTTACCTTACCCACCAATCGCTTAAACAACTCAAAGCCCTCGAACTTGTAAATCAGCAACGGATCTTTTTGTTCGTACACCGCGGTTTGTACGGATTGCTTCAGGTCGTCCATATCGCGCAGGTGTTCTTTCCAAAGCTGATCGATAATGGCCAGCGTAACCATTTTTTCCATGGC
Organism: Cytophagales bacterium; assembly: GCA_037443645.1. Lineage (GTDB taxonomy): Bacteria > Bacteroidota > Bacteroidia > Cytophagales > Cyclobacteriaceae > UBA2336. Next base: position 4,232 of record JBBINY010000065.1, on the reverse strand, counting down.
CTTGATGAGTTCGGCATTACCCGTGTCCACACTTTTCTTCAGGTTAGCCGTAATGCCGATGTTCTTTGAGCCATCGGTGAAGGGGACCAGAATGTTTTCAATGGTTGCCCCACGGGTTTTGTAGATATCCTTGATAACCGGCAAGGCTTTCTCCGCCACCATCTTGTTTTTCTTATGATAGTGTTCGAGGGCTTTTTGATACAGCTCGTTAGCCAGTGTCGGCTCATCCTTTTTTTCAAATTCTTCCTTTGTCAGTTCATAGTCCAGCGCTAAGGTACTCAGGGCGTTCAGGCGCAGGCTTTCGTAATCGTTTGCTCCTTTGGCATTGCCTACAATATCCTCACAGGTATCGTTGAGCATCATCAGAATGTCAAGTTCGAGGCGTTCACCAAACAGGGCGTTTCGTCTTCGTTTGTAGATTACTTCGCGCTGTGAATTCATTACGTTATCATACTCGAGCAGGCGTTTCCGGATGCCGAAGTTATTTTCCTCTACTTTTTTCTGTGCGCGTTCAATGGAACTGGTCACCATGGAATGCTGAATCACTTCGCCTTCCTTTAATCCCAGCCTGTCCATTACGCGGGCAATCCGCTCGGGCATGAACAGGCGCATCAGGTTGTCTTCCAGCGAAACATAAAATTGGGATGTGCCCGGGTCTCCTTGCCTGCCCGAGCGACCCCGCAACTGGCGATCGACCCGCCTGGATTCATGGCGTTCGGTACCGATGATGGCCAGGCCGCCCGCGGCCCGCGATTCGGGTGTGAGTTTGATATCTGTTCCACGGCCTGCCATGTTGGTGGCAATGGTAACGGTGCCGGGTTTTCCGGCCTCAGCCACGATCTCGGCTTCGCGCTGATGTTGCTTGGCATTGAGTACCTGGTGTTTGATTTTGCGCAGCTGAAGCATGCGGCTTACCAACTCTGAAATTTCCACCGAGGTAGTACCCACCAGCACAGGCCGGCCCTGTTGGGTAAGTTTCACAATCTCATCGGCTACGGCATTGAACTTTTCGCGCATGGTTTTGTATACCAGGTCGTCAAAATCCTTGCGGGTTACCGGTTTGTTGGTGGGGATGGTCACTACATCCAATTTGTAAATATCCCAGAATTCGCCAGCCTCGGTTACGGCTGTGCCCGTCATGCCGGCCAGTTTATGGTACATGCGGAAATAGTTCTGCAGGGTGATGGTAGCATAGGTTTGGGTAGCGTCTTCCACCTTTACGTTCTCCTTGGCTTCAATGGCCTGGTGGAGTCCATCGGAGTACCTGCGTCCCTCCAGCACACGACCGGTTTGTTCATCAACGATTTTTACTTTGCCGTCTACAATAATGTATTCGGTATCTTTTTCAAACAGTGTATACGCTTTAAGCAATTGATTCACACTGTGAATACGTTGCGATTTTACCTGGTACTCGCGGATGAGTTCTTCTTTCTTCTGAAACCGTTCAGCCTCGCTTACCAAGGCGTCTTTTTCGATTTTGTTCAGTTCCGTGCCGATTTCCGGCAGGATAAAGAATTTTGGGTCTTCACCCTCATTGGTAATCAGATCAATACCTTTCTCGGTCAATTCAACGCTGTTATCTTTTTCATCGATAATAAAATAGAGCGGCTTATCGGCTTCGGGTAAGTTGCGTTTATTGTCTTGCAGGTAAAAATTTTCAGTTTTCTGCAGAATGGCTTTGATACCGATCTCACTCAGGTACTTGATGAGGGGTTTATTTTTTGGAAGCCCTCTGAATGCGCGGAACAACGCAGTTCCGCCTTCTTTTTCGTTCCCATCGGCAATGAGTTTTTTGGCCGTTACCAGGTATTCGCCAACAATCTTTTTCTGGGCTTCTACTAACTTGAAGATCCTGGGCTTCAGGTCATAAAACTCGTGCTGGTCGCCACGCGGCACCGGTCCTGAAATGATCAGCGGAGTTCGCGCTTCGTCAATCAGTACGCTGTCTACCTCGTCTACCATGGCATAGTGATGACCGCGTTGCACCAACTCCTGGGGGTCGCGGGCCATGTTATCGCGCAGGTAATCAAAGCCAAATTCGTTGTTGGTGCCATAGGTAATGTCGGCCTGGTAGGCGTTCCTTCGGGCTGGTGAGTTAGGTTCGTGCTTATCGATGCAATCAACCCGCAAGCCATGAAACTGAAAGAGCGGCCCCATCCATTCGCTGTCGCGAACAGAGAGGTAATTGTTAACGGTAACAATGTGCACGCCCCGTTTTGCCAGGGCATTGAGAAATGCGGGGAACGTGGCAACAAGGGTTTTTCCTTCACCGGTTGCCATTTCGGAGATTTTTCCTTCGTGAAGAACAATGCCTCCGATGATCTGCACATCGTAGTGCACCATGTCCCACGTAATCATATTGCCAGCGGCCATCCACTGGTTTTGCCAGATGGCTTTGTCGCCTTCAATTTGTATGTGGCTATACCGGGCGGCCAATTCACGATCAAGGTCGGTTGCGGTTACTTCAATCCGGTTGTTTTCCTTAAATCTTCGGGCGGTTTCGCGGATCACGGCAAAGGCCTGCGGCAGAACTTTCATCAGAACCTTCTCCAGTTCTTTATTGCGTTTCTCTTCCAGTGAATCAATTTCTGCGAAAATGCCTTCCTTCTCGCTGATGTCCAGTTGGGGATTATCGGCTATGCGTTGATGAAGGGCAGCCAGTTGATCATCTATTTCCTTAAGTTCCTGGTTTATGAACTTCTGAATGGTTGATGTTTTTTCTCTGAGTTCATCGTTGGTCAATGCCGACAACAGGGCTTCTTCCTGCCTGGTTTGCTCCACCAGGGGCATTATTCGCTTTATATCCTTTTCTGATTTGGTGCCGAAAATCTTGGCAATGAATTGTAGCATACGTGGTTAATAGTCGGTTAATCCACGGGTATCGTGTACCAATGGATAAAGAGGGTCAAATTTAACTGTTTTTGGAAATGGAGGTCTGCAATAATGGATCCAATGAAGGGTGTGGAGGTTGAGTTAATCCATTTTGGCATACTACGCCCGAAAATGGCAGGGATTACAGTTCAACCACGCCATCAAATACGCATTTGGCAGGGCCGGTCAGAAAAATATCGGTGAATTGAGAGCCGCTGGCATCTGTTTGGAAGGCAACCTGCAGTTCACCCCCTCGTGCTTTCACGCCTACAGGTGAGGAATACCCTTTGGTTGCTGCAATCAAAGCTGCCGCGGTAACACCGGTACCACACGACAAGGTTTCGTTCTCAACACCTCTTTCGTAGGTACGCACGAAAATGCAATTGTCGGGAAGAAGCTCAACAAAATTAACATTGGTACCGCCCTGCCTGGCAAACATGCTGTCATACCGGATCTTTCGTCCCTCTTCGATCACCGGATAGTCTGTTACTGAACTGACAATGCGAACCAGATGGGGCGATCCTGTATTCACATTATAGTCATTGTCAACCTTACGTATTTCATTCACATCATTCAACTTAATTCGGATTTGCCCGTCCTCCAGCACTTCACCCGAATGGGCACCGTCAAAGGCGTTAAAGGTGGCGCTCCCGTTGAGTATGCCGAGTGTGGAAGCAAAGTGTATCGCTGCGCGGCTTCCGTTACCGCAAAGGCTTTGGGATCCGTCACGGTTAAAGTACACCAGGTTAAAGTCATTAACGGGGTGCGTCTCAATGAGTATGATTCCGTCAGCACCGATACCGAACCTGCGATCGCACAGGTGTTCAATCTGTTCACGCGTTAACGTGTATTTACCCTGGCGATTGTCAATGAGTATGAAATCGTTTCCGGTGGCCTGGTATTTAGAAAAGGGAAGAGCCATTATTTAACAGGTAAACTGATTTACCTTTTGATTTTGTTAAAGGAAGCTATTTTACCTCCTCGAAGTCGATATAATCACCATCCTTAGTGTCGGATTTTTTTCGCTGCTTTTTCGGGGCAGTGTCAATTTTTACATTTCCCCCGGCAGGTCTGTTTTCATTTTCGCTGTACCCGTCACGCACCTGGTGAACAAATACCCTGAACAACCCCAACTTGTAAAGCAGGTAAAAAAGGAGGGTTAGGATGAGCAGTAAGCGAAACATGTATTCTTTTAACGGCTTAGGTACAGGTTCCGTTCACTGTATACCTTCATAAAATAATCGTCCATCAGGTCGTCAATAAAATAAATGGATTCACCGGTCGATTTCATTTCAGGGCCCAGTTCTTTGTTTACGTCCGGAAACTTACTGAATGAAAAAACGGGCTCTTTAATGGCATAC
>JBBINY010000064.1:0-12608 GCA_037443645.1 Cytophagales bacterium | reverse complement strand
AAGAGTTTATGCGGAACGGTATTGTCGGTGTGCGGAGTTGATTTGTGTGGGATCAGGTTTACATCGGCATACCGCATAAGCGAATAAAACCGTGTAAATGGCTGGCGGCCGAGGAAATGTACCTGGTTTGGCACCCCGAGTTGAACGGCCAGGTCGTGGAGGTTTCTCATAACTGCTTCGCTTCCAAATCCGGCAACAATAAGCACCACGGGTTTGTCTATTAAAAATTGTATTGCTTCAATGGCGGTATCGAGTCCGCGATGAGGGCCTATACCTCCCGTATAAGTTATGATGAAGTTGCCGGCATACTCATTATAAATTCCCGGTTCTACCGGTTGTTGGAGAAATGACTGATCTTCTGAGTTGGTCACAACCCTAATTTTTTTTGAGTCGGCTTTGTATTGTCTGATTAGCCGGTCACGCATCTCATCAACCACGGCAAGCACATAGTCGGCCTCTTCAACGGTTCTTTTTTCATGCTTCCTCCATCGCTGCGGGTTCATAAATACCCTGTTCTTGAGGTGGGCCAGTATATTTTTTCTCCACTCAAACCACACCTGCAGGGCATCGGGATAGTTTTCATGAAAATCAGCAATCACCGGAATATGCAGTTTCTTTTTCAAGGCAAGGGCCGTGCCGGCCAGTGGCAAATCGTGTACGTGCATCGCGTCAATGGAATGTTGGGCAATCCAATTGGGTAATTTCTTTTTAAATACCGGGTGTTCAAAGGTTGTAGCCATAACAGCATCCCAAAAGGCAAGTGTGTAGTTTGATTTCCCGGCATCAATCCGGGTTATCTGAATGCCATCTGATTCTCCTGTGTGGGCTTCATCTTTTCTTCGCAGACAAAGCAGGTGAACCTTATGCCCGGCCGAAAGCAGGGCCAATGCCTCCTTGCGTATCCGCACATCGGCAGGGTAGGGTGCGTTCAACAACATGCCGATGGTCATATTCCGGTAAATTGAATTAATTTGGCAAAGAAAATCATTTTGATCCACTAACTGCGCACGTGTGAAAATAACTTTAGTGGCAGGGGCCCGACCAAATTTTATGAAGATCGCCCCCATCATCCGGGCTATTGAAAACTCCAACCGGTTGGGTAATAAACAAATTCACTTCCGACTGGTGCATACCGGCCAGCATTACGATGAAAAGCTGAGCCAGGTATTTTTTAAAGAACTGGAAATAGCCGAACCGCATGCCAACCTGGGAGTGGGTTCGGGTACACAAGCCGAACAGACCGCACGGATCATGGTAGCCTTTGAAAAAGATCTAATGGCCAACCCGTGCGACCTTGTGGTTGTGGTGGGCGATGTAAATTCCACCATGGCATGCACCATCGTGGCTAAAAAGTTTAATACCCGGGTAGCCCATGTGGAGGGCGGCATCCGATCGTTTGATATGACCATGCCGGAAGAAATTAACCGGATGGTAACCGATTCTATAGCGGATTATTTTTTTACAACCAGCGAAATAGCCAACGAAAACCTCAGAAAATCCGGTGTGCCGCCCAAAGCTATTTTTTTTGTCGGCAACACGATGATTGACACCCTGGTAAATAACCTGAACAAGACAAGAAAACCTTCGATATGGGAGGCCCATGAACTTTCTGCGAAAAATTATTTTGTCCTAACCCTTCACAGGCCTTCCAATGTCGATGATCTTGAAGTGTTTGCCACGCTGATCAAGGCCATCTCAGAAAGTGCGGCCGGAAGCCCTGTTATTTTCCCGGTGCATCCGCGTACGCAGCATAATGCCAAAAAAATTCAGGGCGTCAACAACATTATTCTAACCGATCCGCTCAGCTACCTTGAATTTATTTACCTGGTGCAGCACAGTGCCGGTGTGATTACCGACAGCGGGGGCATCCAGGAAGAAACCACATGGCTGGGTATTCCGTGCATCACACTTCGAAAAAGCACCGAACGGCCAGAGACCGTTACAGTCGGCACCAATGAAGTGATAGGCGATGATTACGAAATGTTGCACCGACTTGTGGCAAAAGTCAGGTCAGGACAGTGGAAGAGTGGAAGTATCCCTGCTCTCTGGGATGGAAAGGCGGCTGAACGAATTGTATCGGTCTTGCTAACCTTAGCGTGATTTTACCCGGTTTGGGTTGGCTTTGAGAAAGGCATCCCATCCGGCTTTTTTTGCCTTTGGTTTGCCGTGTTGAAAATGATGACACACGGCTACGGCCAACGCATCGGTAGCATCGAAGAGCTTTGGCGCTTCGCGCAAGGTAAAGAGCGACATCAGCATTTTTGCAACCTGTTCTTTTGATGCATTGCCGTTACCGGTAACCGCCTGCTTCACTTTTTTGGGAGCATACTCTACGATGGGAATTTCACGAAACAAGGCTGCCGACATGGCAACACCCTGAGCGCGGCCAAGCTTAAGCATTGATTGTACATTTTTTCCGTAAAACGGAGCCTCAAGCGCCACCTCATCGGGATGAAATTCATCGAGGAGCGACAAAACACGGTCAAAGATTTTTTTAAGCTTTAACTCGTGATTTCCGTATTTTCCTAACTGAATTACTCCAAACTGAATGAGCTGAATTGAGCTTCCGCGAATGCAGATAAGGCCATACCCAGTAACGTTCGTTCCGGGATCGAGCCCCAGAATTATTTTTTCTTTAACCATCCTGCCCACGTTCCAAATTACTTCAAATCACCGGGGTTTTCCAATTCACTGATTAATTACAACTTGCAAGGATGGCAATGATGGTTCTGGGTATCGCTACGCTTTACTACCTGCTGCTGATTCTTGTTTTGGCTGTCTGGGGAAAGAAAGCACATTATCCCGATCGGGTTTTCCCGGCCCTCCGGGTTTCGGTGATCATACCCGTGCGGAATGAGCAGCAAACCATTACGCACCTGCTGGATGATCTTAAATGCCAAACATCTCCTCCCCTTGAGGTTATCGTTGTGGATGACCACTCTACCGATGACACCCTGCAAACTGTTACCACGTGGATGCAACACGGAGCGCCATTGGCGGTAAGGATTATTCGACTGAGCGGAGCCGAATCAGGTAAAAAGACAGCCATAACAAAAGCGGTTGCTCATGCCCGTGGCGATGTTATCGTTACGACAGACGGTGATTGCCGGGTGGGCGAAAGGTGGCTTCATTCGGTTAGCCGATGCCTCGCTTCCGAAAATATAAAATTGGTGGCCGGTGCAATTCGCCTGGAGACAGGTTCATTTTTTGGTGAAATGCAGCAACTTGAACAGGCTGCTTTAACAGGCATCACCGCGGCCTTTATTGCATTGCGCAGGCCGGTAATGTGTAATGGAGCAAACCTGGCTTATCGTAAAGAGGTGTTCAACGAGGTGAACGGCTATGAGGGCAACCACCACATTGCCTCAGGCGATGATGAATTTCTGTTACGAAAGATTGCCGGTAATTATCCCCGGGGGGTTGTGTTTAATTCCGATGCCCATAGCATCATTACCACCCGCCAGGCTCCTTCGGTTTCAGAATTTATGAACCAGCGCCTCCGGTGGGCAGGGAAATGGCATCCCGGCACACCGGGAATTTCAACCGTGCTGGCATTGTTCGTTTTTGTGTTTCATTTAACCTACATATCGCTTCCGTTTTTGGCAATGGGTTGGGTGTTGAGCGTGGGTATGATTTCGATGCTGGTGCTGATTAAACTTATCCTGGAGTTCATTTGTATTGCACGGGTTACCCGGTGGTTAACTGTAAGGGCAGATATTCATGCTTTCATGGCATGGCAATTTCTTTATTCTCCCTACGTTGTTTTTTTTGGACTCGCTTCCAGGGTATTAAAAGCATCCTGGAAGGGTCGAAAAATTTGACCCCTTGCAAATCCGATTATACAGTACCTTTGCAGCGGTATGGAAGACCTCTCAATAAAGAACCGGTATGAATTGAAGGAACTCGAGCTGAATGCATTGCTGGAGGTAACTCAGGCCATTAACAGCAACGTTCCGGAAGAGTCGCTGTATAAAATTTTCACGTTTACCCTTCGGTCAAATCTTAGGTTAAAAAAACTTGCTCTGTATGTTCTTGACGACCAATGGGAGTGTAAGGCAAACTTCGGCACGCAAACAAAATTCAGTAACGTTACGTTGTCGGATTGTTTTAAGCAGGTTCGGGAGGTCACTTCCTTAAAGAAATTTGAAGAGGCAGCGTTCAGCGAATTTGATATTGTTTTGCCCGTAGCGCACAAGAGCACAACCCTGGCGCTTGTTTTTCTGGGCGATGAGCACTCGGATAATTATTACGAGCATGCCGAAGGGTTAAAATTCATCCAGGCGCTAAGCAACATCATTATTGTTGCCATCGAAAACAAGAAGCTGGTTAGAAAGCAGTTGCACCAGGAGGCCTTCCGCAAGGAATTGGAAATCGCAAGCGATGTGCAGCAGTTCCTGTTTCCGGAGAAGTTACCTCAAACCGAGCGACTTAAAGTAGAGGCCAGTTACCTGCCTCACGATATGATTGGTGGCGATTACTACGACTATATCCCCATCAATAAAAATCAGTTCCTGCTGTGCGTGGCTGACGTGAGCGGCAAGGGTATTCCGGCTGCCCTGATGATGTCGAACTTCCAGGCATCCCTGCGCACCCTTCTCCGGCAAACACCCAACCTGCGCGATATTGTTGAGGCACTTAATTACCAGGTGCTAGAAAACACGAAAGGCGAAAAGTTTATCACCTTTTTCGGAGCCATCTATGACATCAGCCTTAAAACGATGGTTTATGTTAACGCGGGGCATAATCCGCCCTTTTTGCTTGATCGCAGGAACGGCATCCGGATGTTGGAGGACGGTTCAACAGTGTTGGGGGCTATGCATCCATTACCCTTTATTAATGAGGGGTTTATTACTGATATTGATGATTTTTTGCTGTTCTGCTACACCGATGGACTTACCGAAACAATTAATGAGCAGGGAATGGAGTATGGCGCTGATCGCCTTTATGAATACTTCAGTAACCCGGCTGTGAATCAGAAAAAGTTAAACGAGATTCATCAGGATATCATCGTTAGCCTCGATGCGTTCAAAGGCCTGAATAGCTACCATGATGACATTACGCTGCTGTCGTGCAGGGTGAGTTAAAATCTCATAGTGCTGCCAATGGTTTATCGCACACCTTTTTTTCTGCCGTGGTTTTATCCGGGTTTGGTATGGCGAATGCCTGCTCTACAACCGAATCTCTACCTCACGTTCGATGATGGCCCCATACCTGGACCTACCGAATTTGTTCTCGAAACGCTGAACCGGTATAAAATACACGCCACTTTTTTTTGCATCGGTGATAACGTGCAAAAGCATCCCGAATTATTTCAGCGTGTTGTGCATGAAGGCCACGCCATTGGTAACCACACGTTTAATCATTTTAACGGATGGCGCACATCCACCGATGAATACATCCGGAATACGGAGAAGTTTGACGCCCAGGTGGCCGTAGTCAGTCCGGGTTTCCGCACCACTCTTTTCCGGCCGCCCTATGGGCGTATAACACAAAATCAAATCCGGGCGCTGCCCGGCTACCGGATCATCATGTGGGATGTGCTTACCAACGATTACAGCAAGTCCGTCACACCGGAGCGTTGCCTGGCGCATTCACTTCGCGCGGTACGTAACGGGTCCATCATTGTTTTCCACGATAGCCTTAAGGCTGAGAAAAATTTGAGGCTTGCCCTGCCACGGTTTATTGAATTCTGCCTTAATCGTGGATTCACCTTTCATCTGTTAAACCAATGAGCCAACCTGAGTGTGTGCTGGTTGCTCCGTTAAACTGGGGGCTGGGACATGCCACCCGCAGCATCCCGATTATCCGGGCTCTTCTTGGAAGAGGAACACGGGTTTTGCTGGCAAGTGATGGCGAAGCCTTATCGTTGCTTCATAATGAGTTTCCTGAATTAAAGTGCATTGAGTTACCAGGGTATCGCCCGCATTATTCCGAACGAAATTCCGTGGCCACGGCTTTAGCAGGTCAGTTGCCAAAATTCTATTCCTCAGTTAAGAAAGAGCATGAGCAACTTGCCAGGATTGTACGAGATGAACGGGTGGATGCTGTGATTTCGGATAACCGGTATGGCGCCTGGTCTGATGCGGTGCCTTGTGCGTTGGTGATTCATCAATTGAACCTGATCATGCCGGCCGGGCTGAAGTGGATCGGGCCATTGGTAAATGCTTTTCACAGGCGAATGATTAATCGATTTGACCAGGTATGGGTACCGGATAGAGCCGACTCAATGTTATCCGGCCGGCTGTCATCCATAAGGCGGACTAAACACACTCAGTTTATCGGCCCGCTTTCCCGGTTCAAAGCAATGAGTGACGAACCGGGGTGTTATGAGTTGGTGGCTGTATTGTCGGGCCCTGAACCCCAGCGGTCGATACTGGAAAAAATTTTAATGGACCAGTTGTCTGCGTGCCAGCTCAGGAGCCTGGTAGTGCGTGGGGTGGCAGACAGTAAGCCTGGTGGTTATCAAAAAATTAATGGGATTGAGGTTGTTGATTTCCTTGATACGGATGGGCTTCATGCTGTGATGAGCGGAGCTAAGGTGATAGTAGCGCGGCCCGGTTACAGCACACTGATGGATCTGGCAAGAATCGGAAAGAAGGCTATTCTTATTCCAACACCGGGGCAAACGGAGCAGGAGTACCTTGGTAAACTGGCTATGGATAATGGGTATGCCTTAACGATATCGCAGCATGAGGTTCGTTTGGATGCGGCTCTCCACCGATGGGAAGAGTACACTGGCTTTCCGGCTGTTGAAGCCGATGACACGCAACTCATGAATGCTATTAATCAATTGGTGCAACGCTGACAAAAGCTTTTTGTTGCCGGTTTTTTGCTGCTGTTATTGGTTTAATCATCTTTAGCCCTTATTTGATCTGATGAACTATTGGGTTGATACGCATGCACACATTTACCTGGATGAGTTTAAAGACGACCGCATCGACATGCTGGAGCGGGCACGTCAAAGCCGGGTTGGTAAGATTCTGATGCCGAATATTGATGTAGCTTCCATTGAGCCGATGCTTCAGGTTGAAGAAGACTACGCTGATCAATGTGCGGCAATGATGGGCCTGCATCCGTGCTCAGTAACGAACAACTTCGAGACAAGTTTGTATGAAATTGAAAACTGGTTATCGAAGCGCAGGTTTTCGGCTGTAGGTGAAATCGGCACCGACCTTTTTTGGGATAAAACCTTTTGGGAACAACAGAAGGAAGCGTTCATCATCCAGGTCGAGCTGGCCCGTAAACATCACCTTCCGGTAGTCATTCATTGCCGCGAAACATTGGATCAGACAATCGAATTGATTGAACAATTACAAGATGGTGCATTAACTGGTGTATTTCATTGCTTCACCGGCAGCCAGGCTCAGGCCGAACGGATCATACAATTAAATTTTTACCTTGGAATTGGTGGAGTGAGCACATTTAAAAACGGAGGGCTTGATAAAGTTTTGCCACACCTTCGTTTGGATCACATCCTGTTGGAAACTGATAGCCCGTACCTTGCCCCGGTGCCTCATCGTGGTAAGCGCAATGAACCTTCGTATATTGCCCTTATTGCTGAAAAGGTTTCGGCAACAATGAACAAACCCATAACGGAAGTTATGCAACGAACCACTCAAAATGCAGTTAACCTTTTTTCACTATGAACCTGAAACGCGTTGATCTGGATAGCAACGGAGCACCGCGCGCCCGGCTTCTGATAATTTATACCGGAGGAACCTTTGGAATGACACACGATAAAGAGGGTGTGCTTGTTCCGTTTGACTTCGTTTCGATTATTGAGCACCTGCCCACAGTCAAAAGCCTTGGTCTTGCTTTTTCGGTGTTTTCATTCGAAAACCCGATCGACTCCTCCAACATCCAGCCTGAACACTGGAAAATAATCGGGCAGTTGATCCATGATCAATATGAAAGCCATGATGGTTTTGTGATCCTGCATGGCACCGATACAATGGCCTACACCGCTTCGGCACTAAGTTTCATGCTTGAAAATCTGGCCAAACCGGTTGTATTAACCGGGGCGCAACTACCCATTATCGAGCCTCGCTCAGATGCACGCGAAAACCTGATCACGGCCCTGGAGATTGCTTCCGCGAAAGAGGAGGGAATGCCGGTAGTGCCGGAGGTTTGTATCTACTTTGATTACGAACTGTTGCGGGGTAATCGGTCTAAGAAAGTAGAGAGCATGCAATTCGATGCGTTTGATTCCGGGAATCACCCGGCCCTTGCAAAGGCCGGTGTAAAAATCAACTACAATTACCCGGCAATCCGTAAGCAGGGTAAAGCGCCATTGAAACTTCACACAACCTTCGAAACAGGGGTAGCCATTTTAAAATTGTTCCCGGGGATATCAAAGGGAGTTGTGGAGTCGGTATTAGGAATACGTGGATTAAAGGCGGTAATCCTTGAAACGTATGGATCTGGAAACGCCCCAACCACACCCTGGCTGATCAGCAGTTTGCAGGAAGCTGTAGCCCACGGGATATTGATTTTAAATGTGTCGCAATGCCCCGGTGGAACGGTAATGCAGGGCAGGTATGCAACCAGCCGTGAACTGGCCGCTGCAGGCGTAGTAAGCGGAGCAGATATGACCACCGAGGCTGCAGTAACAAAACTGATGCTGTTGCTGGGGCAACACGAGGTTTCTACTACCCGTGAGCTTGTTCAGAAAAACCTGGCGGGGGAGTTAACCGCCCCGGACGTTGCCGGATGAACCTGCGGAGAGAGCGGGATTCGAACCCGCGATACCGTTTCCGGTATACACACTTTCCAGGCGTGCTCCTTCAACCACTCGGACACCTCTCCGGGAATAAGGGCGCAAAATAAATTAATAAAAACAGGCACACCAAGTAAATGACCGTGAATAAGGCCGGGAATACGGATTTCCTTGCGATTCTATAATTTGCATTTAACGACTTAATGTAACTGTGTCTTTATTTTGCCCCAGGCATTAGGGCATATATAGAATAGGGGAATAGCCTTCAGTGGAAAAATTTTTTAAAAAATATCGATAAATCCGCAAAACCTTTAATTTTGGCCTCTTCAAGGATTTACTTAAACCTCAAACTATGAAAAAACTACTTGCTATTTTAGCTTTTGCAGGGGTTCTGGCGTCCTCTGCGCTTTATGCCGGGTCGGCTGATCTTCCTCAATCTGAACCTGCAACCGAAGAGGCTGGTTCGGCTGATGAGTCCTCCTTCCACCAGGTGTTGAAAGAGAAATTTATTGAAGGTGATGTTCGCTTTATGACCCCGGTGTTGATCTGTTTGATTCTGGGACTGGCATTCAGCATCGAGCGGATTTTAACATTGAACCTGGCCACTACCAACACAAAGAAATTATTAGGACAAATTGAGGATGCGCTTGCCAAAGGTGGCGTTAATGCTGCTTTGGACGTTACCCGCAATACACGCGGGCCGGTGGCATCTATCTTTACCCAAGGCCTTATGCGTTATAGTGAAGGCATTGACATGGTTGAAAAATCCATCGTTTCGTATGGTGGTGTTGAGATGGGTAAGCTGGAGCGTGGACTGATCTGGATATCTTTATTTATCGCACTTGGCCCGATGCTCGGATTCTTCGGAACCGTTGTGGGGATGGTGCAGGCATTTTCTGATATTGAAGCAGCCGGTGATATTTCACCGAACATTGTTGCCGGTGGTATGAAAGTGGCGTTGACTACAACCGTTGGTGGTCTTATTGTGGGTATGGTGTTGCAGGTATTCTATAACTACCTGGTTTCAAAAATTGATTCCCTGGTAAACAGTATGGAAGATGCCTCCATCTCGCTGGTTGACATTCTTGTAAAGCACAAATTGGTATCTCAAAAGTAATTACCCATGCGAGGTTTGATAATTATTGGGGCTTCGGTAATTCTGGTTGTTGCAGCCCTGTTTTCGGTAGATGCCGGCTTATACGCTTCGTATGCGCTACTTGGTGTGGCCGTTGGGTCAGCGGTTATATTGCCGATGCTTAGCTCAATCAAATCACCGGGAGAGTTGAAAAAGCCCCTTATGGCATTAGCTGGAATGGCGGTACTGTTTGTGATTTCCTACGCCCTGTCCGGTTCTGAGGTTAGTGCTCTGCAAGCCGCAAAAGGTGTAACAGAAAATACCTCAAAGCTTGTTGGAGCAGGATTAACCTTGTTTTATCTGGTTTCCGGTATTGCTGTACTGGGACTGATTTATTCAGAAATTAATAAAGCCTTCAAGTAATGGCCAGACCGGTTCCTGATATTCCCAATGCATCGATGGCCGATATCGCCTTTCTGTTATTGGTTTTCTTTCTGGTAACGACCACTGTAGCCAATGATAAGGGGTTGAGCATTCAACTGCCACCTCCGCCTGAAGCGTTGCCTCCTGATCTGGATATAAAAATCCAGGAACGCAACCTGTTTAAAATTCAAGTTAACTCATTTGACAACGTGTTGGTTGAGGGAAATCCGTTTACCGGATCGGCTCCTGAACTTACCGACATGATCAAAAAGTTTGTGTTGAACTACGGTGCCGACCCAGGCTCATCCGACAATCCGGAAAAAGCTATTGTTTCGTACAAGACCGACCGGGGCACCAGCCACAAAAAGTTTATTGAAATACTGGATGCGGTTCAGGCTGCGTACTATCAGATCTATGCTGATAACGCAGGGGTAACGGTGAAAAAGTGGCTGGATCTGTCATCGGATTTGAATAATCCTGAGAACAGGCGATTGTATGATTTAGGGAGAAAGAAAAGGCCTGATGGAACTGTTGAGATTCCAATGGCATTATCGATTGCTGAACCAACGAAAATAGGAAAATAAGCGCTATGTCGAAATTCAAGAAGAAAGCAGCCGTTAAGCAAGATATACCCACTTCGTCTATGCCAGACGTTGTGTTTATGTTACTGTTCTTTTTCATGGTTACTACGCAAATGCGCGAAACGTCCATTAACGTTAAGCAACATTTGCCTGAGGCCACCCAGATGAAGAAGTTGGCCCGGAAATCCCTGGTTGCATATATGTATATCGGTGAACCCAAGAAGACAGACCAGTGGGGTAAGGAACCGAAGATCCAGGTCAACGATGTTTTTATTGAACCCAAGGATGTGATTCAATGGGTTAATTCCGAGAAAGCCAAACTGAATGAATTTGAGCGTGACCAGCTAACCGTGTCCATGAAAGTGGATAGCGATGCTAAGCGCGGCATTATTGCAGATGTGGAGACCGAACTGCGAAAAGCCAACGCACGTCTTTTGCTGTACTCCACGCTTCAGAAACGGGTTGAGAATTAAATTCTTTTTTTTCATAGTCTGATTTTGCCCCGCCCCGAATGCCAATCGGGTCGGGGCTTTTGTTTATGGAGTCATCTGCTGCTGTACAACTAAATAATCCGAAAACGGTCCGGGCCTGGTGCATGTACGATTGGGCCAACTCCGTGTATTCACTGGTCATCACATCCGCTATTTTCCCGGTTTATTACAAGGCGACTGCCGTTACAGCTACGGGCAGTGATAACATACCGTTTTTAGGATTTACGATCAGAAATTCGGTATTGTATTCCTACGCCCTTTCATTTTCTTTCCTGGTGGTTGCTGCTATTCTTCCGTTGCTTTCAGGAGTCTCTGACTACACCGGCCGGAAGAAGCAATTCATGAAGGTGTTTGTGTGGATTGGCAGCCTTTCGTGCATGGGACTTTACTTCTTCACCGGCATTGAAACTTTGTGGTGGGGTTTACTTTGTTCAATTACGGCAAGTATCGGGTACTCGGGCAGCCTTGTTTTTTACGATGCCTTCTTGCCTGAAATCGTCACGGAAGACCGCTACGATAAGGTTAGTGCCCGCGGGTATTCCATGGGATATTACGGGAGTGTTATTTTAATGGTTGCTTGCCTGGTGCTCATTCTTAATTTCAGTGCTTTTGGTTTCCTTACCGAAGGGGAAGCGACACGGTTTAGCTTTTTACTGGTCGGTGTATGGTGGATCCTTTTTGCGTTGGTTTCGTTTGCTGTTTTACCGGAACGTTCATACACAAGGCCTGGGGTAAACATCCTGACCAAAGGATATGAGGAGGTGTTGAAGGTTTGGAGGAGTCTGAAAAGTACCCCTGATCTGAAGCTTTTTCTGACTTCATTTTTCTTTTACAACATGGGAGTGCAAACCGTGATGTACCTGGCAGCCCTGTTCGGTACAGATGTTCTTCATTTATCGGCCGAGAAACTTATTGCAACGATTTTACTCATCCAACTGGTTGCCGCATTCGGTGCGTGGCTTTTTGCCAGGGTCTCAAAACAGCGGGGCAATGCATTTACCATTTCGTTTATGATTTTATGCTGGATTGTGGTTTGCTTCACAGCGTATGCCATCAATCACGAATATCAGTTTTACGCGTTGGCAACCGCGGTGGGCATGATTATGGGGGGTATCCAGGCGCTGTCAAGGGCAACGTATGCCAAACTGATACCTGAGAATACCATTGACCACGCCTCGTATTTCAGCTTCTATGATGTAACCTACAACCTTTCCATTGTGTTTGGTACATTATCGTTTGGATTGATTAACCAGTTAACCGGTAGCATGCGCAACAGTGCGCTTGCCCTGGCAGTGTATTTTGTGATTGGTTTGATTGTCCTC
>JBBINY010000063.1:0-13256 GCA_037443645.1 Cytophagales bacterium | reverse complement strand
CAGGAACAGATTAACAAATTTGCAGACGCTACACTGGATCACCAATGGATTCACACCGATCCACACAGAGCCAAACAGGAAAGTAAATTTAAAAGTACCATCGCCCACGGCTACCTTACACTCGCGCTGATTCCTCACCTGTGGGAGCAAATTGCTGAAGTAACCAATATTAAAATGTTGGTGAACTACGGTATTGAAAACCTACGGTTCAATCAGCCAGTGTTGGTTAACCAGGAAGTACGCCTGCGGGTAAGGCTGAATTCCATTACAAACCTTCGGGGTATCGCAAAAACAGAAATGGCCGTTACCCTCGAAATCAAGGGTAACCCAAAACCTGCCTTTACAGCAACCATTATTTTTCTTTACCACTTTACCTAAAGGCCATCAGGCAATTGCAACTCTTAACATTTCCGTAATATGGCCTAATGAATTTTGTGCCATTTTTGTGCACCAGTACCTAATCCCCGGCAGTCCTGATGGCGAATCCTGACACAACCCTGTTAGACCGAAGGAAAAACAGGATTCAGTACCCCTACCTCAATTTGCTGGAATTTGCAACCCGTGAGCGCACATTCCTCATCATTATTGGCACGGCTTTTATCATGGCTGCTTTCGCCACGTTTAATTGGCATTTCGCAATGTGGCTTGGTTTTGCTTTTGCCGCTTACTCTGCTGTGGCTAACGACAGCATCCAATCGCTGGGTACATTTATTGAAAGTAACAAAAAGAAAAAATGGTATGTCTTGTGGTTGTTTACAGGCCTTATCCTTATTGTCACCATATCATTCAGCTACTTTTATTTTAATGGCGATGTAACCTACCAGCGTCTGCTCAATTCAAAAGGCGGAACAGACTACCCTCATCCTGACTCGTTTTCATACTTTCAGATTATCGCCCCGATTGTTTTATTGATTTTAACGAGACTTCGCATGCCCGTGTCCACAACATTTTTGCTGTTGAGTGTTTTCAGCGCTTCAAGCGGAGGCATTACGAACATATTAACCAAAAGTGTTTCCGGTTATGGTATATCCTTTGTTCTTTCATTTATAATCTGGTATGCCGGGTACGATTTAATCAGGAAATATTTCAAGAAAAGAAAAGCCCATAGCGCATGGCCAATTATACAATGGGCGGTGAGCGGGTCCTTGTGGTCGGTGTGGTTAATGCAGGATGGTGCCAACATTGCCGTGTTCCTTCCCCGCAAGCTTGAGTTTTACCAGTTCATCATCTTTACAGGAACCATTTTTTTTGGACTGGGGCTGCTGTTCTACCTGCGTGGCGATAAGATTCAAAAGGTGGTGAGTGAGAAAGTCAGAATTTCAGATGTGCGCGCAGCCACACTGGTAGACTTTACCTATGTACTGCTTCTCATTTATAAACTGCTCGACAGCACCGTGCCGTTAAGCACAACCTGGGTGTTTCTGGGTGTAATCGGAGGGCGCGAAATTGCAGTGAATATTGCACGAACAAAAAATGGAGATAAACACAAGCGTAAAGCACTCCGCCTTATCGGAAGGGATCTGGTCTATGCCCTCATTGGTTTACTGGTTTCGGTTGCACTTGCTTCGGGAGCAAACCCGCTCATCCGAAAAGAAATTATCGATCTGTTATCATCGCTTACTGATTTCACCACCATCAGTTGGCTGGCGTGGCAACTTCCGGTATTTCCACTTTTACCGTAGTCCCCTCTCCTTCGGTTGACTCGATGGCAAGTGTGCCGTTTAGCTTGGCCACAGTTTCCTTTACAATATAAAGTCCAAGGCCGGAACCGGCACCTTCATCGGTGGCCCTGTAAAACATTTTACCGAGGTTTGGCAGATGATCCTTGCTGATTCCACGGCCATTGTCTTCAACCCACAGGTTTACTTTCTTGTTATGGGTTGATGCCCTGACCCGTATAACCGGGTCTCTTCCGTTTTTGTAGCGAATGGCGTTCGATATCAGGTTGTTTAAAATCACCTTCAGACGCCACTTATCGCAGAGAAATGATTCAGGCTGATCAATTTCAACCTGCTTCTCAAAGTTTGTCCCCTTCAGGTTAGAATGATTAAGTTGTTCAAATGCCTCATCAATTAGTTTTTTGAATTCAATCGGCTCCGGGCTTACATCAAGCCGTGAATTGCGTGATTGATCCAGAATTTCCCGGATAAAATAATCTTGCTGGCGGGCACTCTTCTCAATCATTTCAAAGTACATCACGGAGTTCCTGGCATTATCCTTCTTTGCCAGGTTAATCAACCCGAGGATGGAGGATATCGGAGCACGCAGGTCGTGCGAAACACTGTACACAAAATTGTCCAGTTCAGCATTCCGCTTCATCAACTCGCTGTTGGTTTGCTGCAGCTTAAGCTGGGCTTCGTTTCGCGCTTCAATTTCCTGCTGTAATTTATGGGTTCTGTCCTTTACCATTAATTCCAGGTTCTCATTGAACTGTTTCAAATCGGCCTGGGCCTTTTGTCGTTCATTCACAGCCGATGAAAGAACAAGGGCCGAAAGACTGATGACCCCAATGTAAATCTGAACCAGGAAAACCGAGTGCGATGCGGGGCCTTCCATAACAAACGGACCCAACTGCATACCCGTAGCATAAACTGCCACGATTGAAATAGCCATTACTGCCACCGCTGTTGCACTTGTGTGAAACCGGAAGGCCAGCCACAGCAGAAAGGGAATACTAACAAACGGATAGGCAAATTGCGAAACTCCGCTAACCTGTTTAACGGAGACAACAGCAAACGTAATTCCGGCACTCATTAGCAGCAACGCCATCTCTCCAAGTTTGTAAAAGGACAACCGTGACCGTTTAAGCTGAGCAAATGAAATCAAAAGCGGGGCAAACAGGATCATACCTGTTACGTTGCTGAGCCAGAATTCAATGAACCGGGTCAGAATTAACTCTGCCGGGATTACGGAAGCAAGATTTAATGCCACTACGGTTAGCGATGAACTGATAAGCGAAATCAAAAAGACAACCAAAACAAACTGGAACGCATGAAGTGTGGTGGAAAACGGATTACCTCGCTTGATCAGCCGGCCGAGAAAATATTTCCCCGCCAGCGGCTCGAGCACCCTGCCAACAGCAATCACAGCAGAAACTGCAATGATCACCTGAACGGAATCGATGCTGTTATGCCAATAGCTTTTTACGGCTATAACCAACGAGCCAATAGCAATACCAGGCCACACCTTTCGTCCCAGCAATACAACCAAAGCAAGCGCTATACCCGCTGATGGCCACATTGGTAAAACCTCTGAATCACCAAAGGAGAGAAAATAGCCAAGTTCGGCTGTCAGGTAATACCCAAGGGCAACAAGCAGAATCTTTAAATCAGTCGATTGCCGGAGTGTTTGCTTTTTCATAGGAGCAGGATTTGCAGAATTCAACGTACAGGCTAATGATGAAACAATAAAACAGGCACGTTTCAATGGAACAATTGAGCGCTATAAGGTCAAATAAATCGCTAATCTGCAGTTAGTTAACAACCCGGAATTGACAACTTAGTAAGGTGAAATTTTAGCCTTATGACAGGCCACATGGCTGAAATCCGTGGCAAACGGGCCTTCCGGGGTCTTAAAATTTCAGGCGTATGTTCACGATAGAAGCCGGCCTGTTTACCCAGTTCCCCGAAAGGTTGTCAAGGGAGGAAGTGCGGATCTGTTTGTTCATAAAATAATTCTCCGGCTTAACATCAACTGCAAAAGCTATAGGAGAGGTTCTTTCACGGCTTGATCGTATACCGCCAGCTAAATTTTCCCGCTTGTACTTATGAAAAAGAATCTGGTGTGAAATGAGCGCCAAACCCGATGGAACAGCCAGCCATGCCGCTGGTGAGTCAGCCTCGGCAAGGGCTAATGCTCCAATGCCGATTAACGCTGCACCTGCGGTAGCCAGGTTGATGGTGCTGCCCTGCTGTTTGGTGAAGTGAGCACCTCGTACGCCACGCTGCCCAATCATCGTAGCAGCTATTGCACTTGCCGCGGGGATTAGTAATAGAGAAGGAGCATAATCCTCTTCATCCAGTTTTTCCACGATTGTAGAAAAACCAAGCCCTGTTGCAATAAGCGTTAAAGATGAAATTGCATCAACATCGCCCCGGGTGTAGTTGTAATTTCTGTAAGCCTTGCTGCCGATAGCCAGGCCGGCAATGCCTCCGCCCAGGGCCGCAAAACCGTAAAGATTTACATTCTCCGATTCTGTTGCCGCCACTAACGAAAGGGCAATACCCGGCCCAAGAATTCCGTAGTGCCTCATGATTTCAACCTGGCCATCGCTGATATTTCTTCGCTTCTGAAATTGAAAGGCAGCTTCGCCCATGCCAATGCTCCCAACGGTTGAAAGTGCCAACGCTATATCACCATTATTATCGCTCTCCCCGGCAATCGCGAAGCCGGCTGCAAGTCCGTACAGCAGACCAAGAAACTTGCCCGAATGGCTTGCACGAACAGTAGTTTGTGTAATGTTCTCGTATTTTCTGGAGTTAATTGCCGGCCCCAGTAGCCACAAGCCACCGGTAATGAGTGGAATACCCGCTGCTGCGGCATTGTCTATATCGGCAATTGCCACAGCGCTTGCTCCATAGTAAAGACCATACAAGGTATTCAACACACGGTCACGCCCCCGCCACTCAAATTCTTCCGGTCGGGTAACAACAGGTTGTTCAATCTCCCGATCCCACTGCGACTTATTGGTATCGTAGCGTTGCTTTTCAGACTCAGACAAACGCGAATAGTATTGGTCAAGGAAAACCCGATACTCCTGAAGGTAGGTGAACTCCTGCGTAGTGAGCGAATCGCCACGAACAAACTTTTTATTGAGTGTAAAATAAGGCTCCCGTATGGTTTCCTGCCAATAGGCACGGGCCGTATAAAGCTCCTGGGCGGACCCTGAAACAATCACCAAAACAAGAATAGCAATGCACAAACCGAACCGCATCAGAATAGTTTAGCTTTAATGCTTGATCTGATTACAAAATAAGTAATTTAGGCTTATAAATATCACAGCATTATGCGTACCTCATCCTGCCGATTTGCTATCCTTATAGCTTCAGTGATTCTGGCTGGCTGCTCCTTTAGTGCGGGTACTAAAAAAGATTTAGCCACCGGTCTTTCCTATTCGTACAATGGTTTTGCACTTTCGGAAGTTTACTTTGTTGATTCAGACAATATCCCGAAAGGAACAAACGAAGTGGAGCTAAACAGTGAAGTTGCTTTGGTAGTGCAAGGCATTGAAAACTTTACGCTGGTAGATAACAAGGCATATCCGGGCATGAGTTTACTTGTTACCGACAAGGATAACAATAATATCATTAGTGAAACCGACCTGTTCGAAAGTAATATCGGCTATTCGGCTGAGGATGCTTCTGTACTCCGGGGAACAATTACCGTAGGGGAACCGATGGTTTCAGGTGAAACATACAACGTTCAATTGAAAATTTGGGATAAGAACAATGCTGAAAATACCATTTCGGTTGCCGTTGACTTGCGGGTACAATAGTTTACCTGACAAGAGCTGAGCCGATCCGGAACGGGAGCAGCAGAATTGCCTTAACCAGACTAACAACAAAATTCAGCACCAGGCCAGCCAGTCGAAACGGCAATGCCAGTAACCAGATAAGTGGAAAAAGGAATAGTAAAACCAAGGCCAGCGGCCACGACACAGCAAGAAGCAGAAACCACAATGCGGCTGCAATAAAAAAACGCATACTTAAGTTTTGTTAGCGGTTACAAACACAGTACCAATCCAAATTGGAAATGTATCGGCAGGGTACACTAACCTTAGCGTACGCCTTTGAACAGGTCGGTGTACACAACTGAACACGCTAATCCCTGAACAACCACTTTTTAAACTTACCCCAGGGCGAGGCCTCGGGTTTAGTGTGCGTTTCAGCACGTGTTGGAATTACTGTAGGTTTTTTCTCAGCAACCGGCTTGGGTGGCTTATGACGGGCCACCTTTTCCTTATATTTTTTTGTCCGCCTTTCTTTCTCCACCTGGTCATCAATCCTTTTTTGTTTCTCCAGTTCGCGTTGCCTTTGTTCACGGGCAAGGGCTATCGGGTTCTTCGTGTACGGATTTTTCTGAGGCCGTTCGCGTTTACCTGCATTATACCTGAGCTTTTCAGGCTTAGGCTCTGTAGTTTCGGCTTCCGGGGCGGAGGCTTTGGGTTTTTTTTCCGGCAATTCAATTTTTCCGATCACCTTTAACCCGGGCAATTCAATCTTTGGCGCCTTGATTAACTCAGGCCTGGGCTCAGGTTGCTCTGGTTCGGCCGGCACTTCAGGCGCACTACCTGCAGTTTCCGGTTGCCGCTCAGGGGGCACTATTGGCTTAACCTCTTCATCTGCAATGCCGGTGGATTCCTCCTCCAACAGTTCAGCCACTACATTAGTCCAGTTATCCGGCCTAAAAAATTGAACAGCCTCGCGCACCAACTCTGGCGAGAGGCGGGTGTTGGAATTCCATTCCACCTGCAAAGTCCCGGGAGGTAATGCGGCAAAAACATCCGCAGGACGAACATTTAGTTTCCGGGCGAGTTGTCCGAGGCGCATAAAAGGGTCGTTTTAAAAGTCCAAAAATAGAGACACTCAAACAATTGTAAAAATTAATCGAAGGATCCGAAGTACAGCGGGTAATGATTGGCACATTTCGGGTTAAAGGGCACCCCGCACTGCGGACACGTGTTATGACAGGTCAGGTACTCCTTTATTCTCATGGTGTGCCTGCAAACTCCGCAGTAAACGGCAAACTCCCCATCGCTCCCGACAGGCCACGGCTCAGCACGGTGCCCAGCCATTTCCTCATGGCATTGGTGGCAGGCATACCACGTATCACAACATTTGAATTTTATTGCAATAACATCTAATGATGAATGGTAATGCTCACAACGTGTTTGATCATCCACCAATTTTCCAAAAATCATTCAGTATAATTTTTTTCTCCACTCCTTCTTTTCCGATATCTGTTTTTTATGCTTCATGCGCTTTGCTTTAGCGCCAGCGGTTGGCCTGGTTTTTTTTCGGGGCTTTTTTCGTGCAAGCGCCTTCCGTAGCAACGAATCAAGTTTTTGGATAACCGCTTCCTTGTTTTGGAGTTGTGAACGGCTTTCCTGGGCCTGAAGTACCAACACGCCATCTTGTGTAATGTGTGAGGAAAGGTTGTTGATTATCAGGTTACGCTGCTCGTCTGATAAAACAGCGGAGCGGAGCACATTCCATCGTAGCGAAACTCGTGAATTTACTTTGTTCACATGCTGACCACCCGGCCCGCTGCTTCGGGATGTGGTGAACTTCACTTCATGGAGTACGTCAGAGACCTGTAGCGGGTTGGGAGTGATCATAACTCAACGGCTCTGCCATGCTCCCACGTCAATCCAAAATGATGCCCGTATCGCTTAACCCACTCCCGGTCGGTGGCAAAATCAAATAACTCAATTAAGCCTTTGCGGTTAAGCTCTTTCAACTGCCCATCGGTCAGACCGTGAATGGAGATATAACCCCCAGGTGCAAAATGAAAGCGTGTATTCACGGGGAAATACTTTTCCGCAACAAGCCGTTTGAGTTCCTGCAGCCGAGAGCCAATTCCGGCAGTGAGGCCGATGGCTTGCGTAAGGGTGGCCTCAACATCCTGTATTTCGCCCTCGTTGTTGAAATCATTATTCCGCAGAACAGGAACAGGATTAAGATGGATTTCTCCGGCATATCGGTTAACCATGGCAGGCTTTTAATTTTCAAGTGATGACCTGTAAAGATACCACAAGACTTATTACGGCCGATGACGTCATACGGGTAGTTGTTTTACCGGGTCAAGAACCGATAGAATACCTAACCAGCCTGTATATTTGAGTCAAAAGATACTGTTTATGAAAACACCTTGCTTTTTCCCTGCCCTGTTGCTGGCCGCCCTGTCGGTTGGCGCACAAGTTCCATCAGCCGAAGTTCAGATTAAAGTTGCCACGCTGGCTGCTCCCTCCGATTTGCGGGCCGGTGCGATGGTATATGGGTACAGCCCAGGGGGAGAATTCATTGTACTTCGCAAGGGTAAAAACGAAATGGTTTGCCTGGCGGATGACCCAAAGCAAGATGGGTTAAACGTATCCTGTTACCATAAGGATCTGGATCCGTTTATGGCGCGTGGCCGGGCATTGCGGGCTGCTGGTAAAACAGCACAGGAAATTTTTGATCTGCGCGAAGAGGAGGTGAAAGCCGGAAAGCTGATCATGCCTTCACAGCCGGCAACCCTGTTTGTCTATTATGCCGAGGCAGCCAACTATGATGCCCGTACAGGAAATGTTACCGGGGGAAATCTCCGGTATGTTATTTACATTCCGTATGCAACCGCTGAGAGTACCGGGTTGCCCCTAAAGCCTGAGGCTCCCGGTATGCCGTGGCTGATGGATCCGGGCACACACCGTGCCCATATCATGATAACACCACCTGTAAAGGACTAAGGAAAAGATTTATACACGCATGAGAATACTTGTCTGCATACTTTCGGTATTACCCTTACACTTCACCTTTTCACAAGACAGCCTCGTATACTTCAATGAAATACAATTATTCTACTGGTTCTGCTCTGCGCCTGCGGGTCACAGGCAATGATACAGGCAATAAAAATCCAAATAACAGCATGCACCGGTACCCATTGAATGAACATCCAAATCTTCATTTCACAAAATATTAATTTGTGTCGGTTCAAATTTACCAAACTGATCACTGAAATCAGGTTGAGCATGAAGTTCCTCAAAATTAAACCGTATCTTTGAGGCTGACAATACAACTCCGTTACCCTCCTTTGCGGCCGCTGGCCATTGAATTGGGAAATTGATTGTAATTCCCAACATAAATCAACACCTCCATGAAGTCCTTTAAAACCCTGGGCCTCTCCGATAACCTCGTAAAAGCCGTTGAACTGATTGGCTTTGAAACCCCTACACCCATTCAGGAAAAAGCCATCCCCCTCCTTTTAAAGGGCAACCGCGATTTCATCGGGCTCGCCCAAACCGGTACGGGAAAAACAGCAGCCTTCGGTTTGCCCCTTCTCGAACTGGTTGATGACCGATTAAAAGATACGCAGGCACTCATACTTGCACCCACACGTGAACTCGGACTGCAGATTGTAAGCGACCTCGAAAATTTCACAGAAACTTTCAAACCCCTGAACATTGTGGCCATTTATGGAGGCGCAAGCATCAGCGAGCAAATCCGGAAGGTAAAACGGGGCGCACAGATAATTGTTGCAACTCCTGGGCGCCTGATCGACATGATCGGCCGTAAGGCAGTAAACCTCAACAGCATCCGGTTTGTGGTGTTGGATGAAGCCGATGAAATGCTGAACATGGGGTTTAAGGAGGACATTGACGAAATCCTTTCAAAAACTCCAGCCGACAAAATCACGTGGTTGTTTTCGGCTACCATGCCTAAAGAGGTACGCTCCATTGCCAGCAACTACATGGATAACCCCACAGAGCTCACGGTTGGTGAAAAAAATACCGGCAATGTTAACATCGAACACCAATACGTGGTGGTGAACGAAAAGGATAAATACAGTGCACTAAAACGAATTCTTGATTTTCATCCCGAAATTTTCGGCTTAATCTTTTGCCGAACCCGGATCGACACACAACGGATTGCCGAAAGTTTGATGAAAGACGGCTACAATGCCGATTCCCTGCATGGCGACCTGAACCAGGCCCAGCGTGATAAGGTGATGCTGAAGTTCAGAAACCGGGCCGTGCGGATTCTTGTGGCTACCGATGTGGCCGCGCGTGGCATTGATGTGGAGAACATCAGCCATGTTATTCATATGAACCTGCCCGATGAAATGGAGTTCTATACCCATCGAAGTGGCCGTACAGCCCGCGCTGGCAAAAAAGGTGTTTCCATTGCCCTGGTAAATCCGCGGGAAACCGGAAAAATCAGGCAGATCGAAAAAGGCATTCGCAGCACGTTTAAGCAAATTCCAGTGCCGGGCGGTGCTGAAGTGTGCCAAAAACAACTTCTCGCCCTCATGCACCGGATCCACGAGGTGAAGGTAAATGAAGCTGAACTTGAGTCATTCTTACCCGCTGTATATGAGGAACTTAAGGACCTCACGAAGAACGAACTTATCAAGCGCTTTGCGTCTATCGAGTTCAACCGGTTTCTGGATTACTACCGGAATGCCCCCGATCTGAACGTACGGGGGAAAGAAAACGGAAGCCCAGACCGATACACCACCGGGGATCGCTTTTTCATTAACCTGGGAAAGATGGATGATTTAGACAAGGCCACCCTGCTGGAAATGATTGACGACTGCTGTGGCGTTGGCAAGGCACAAATCGGCAAGATTGATATCAAGGGCGCCTACTCATTTTTTGAAGCCGATAAAAGCGTTGCAGAAAGAATTATTGAGGGCTTGAGTGATGTTGATTTCGGGGGTCGGGCTGTCCGCATTGAATTAACCAGTAAGCAAAAACCCCAGGCCAGGAGAAACACAAAACCGGGAAGGCACGCCAAGGCAAGGAAAAGGCAATGGTAAGGTTGCCACTTGCCTGCCTGGCAAAGTATACCTGATGATTACCAGTAAATCGCCTGATTTATCTCATACCTGTCTGCTAATTAGATCGTTACCTTGTTTATCAAAAAACCAGGTATGAAAAGAATACTCGTAACCCTTAAAAAGAAGGTCGATCCGGCCCCGAAGTTTATGGTAACGGAATGGGTAACTGATGAGGAGCTGAAAGCCATCCGAAAGAAGTACGGTAACCAGTTCGATCCGGAGGATCCCATCATCAATTTTCTCAGCGACCAACTGGTTCTCGTGTCGTTTACTGTGTGGGTGAATAATTAAAAAAAATAACCGGGGCATCTCTCCCCTCAGCACTAAAATATTTTATACTTTTCAGCCCTAAATTTTAATGGATATGGCTAAGAAGAAAGCTACCAAAAAGTCGAAAGCAAAACCCAAAAAGGCTGCGAAGAAATCGAAAGCCAAGGGTAAGAAGACGGCAAAGTCAGCCAAGAAAAAAGTGGTAAAGAAAGTGGCGAAGAAAAAGGCCGCCCCGAAAAAGAAGGCAGCAGCTAAACCTGCGCCTGCTCCCACTCCTTCACCGGCCCCTTCTGCCCCACAGCCCCCCCCTTCTTTGTTTGGAACAAGCGAAGGAAGCGGCTCTGGAATGTAAACCCGGGTTTTCCGTAACTGAAAAAGCGGCTCTTAAAGGGTCGCTTTTTTTATTTACAGATGAGCCAGTCCATTTTCCGGGATCTTCCCTTTTATGGGCCTGAAAAACAAAAGAATCTTTTCAAAGTCTTGCGCTTGATCAGCTGTGGGATAGAAGGGGTCTGAAAAAATTACCTGCTTATTCCAAAAATCAAGGGCCACCATGATGATGGGCACTCCGGCCTTCTTTGCAATATTATAGAATCCGGTACGAAGCCGGTCCACCCTTTTGCGGGTCCCCTCAGGTGAAAGTGCCAGGGCAAACTCCTCATGGGCATTAAACAAACGAACCACTTCATCCACCATGTTCTGGCTTGAAGTCCGGTCTACTGGGGTGCCTCCAAGCCACCTGAACAAAAATCCAAAGGGAGGCTTGAATAATTCTTTCTTCCCAAGATAGCGGGCTTTTTCAAGTCGAAGCACGCTCCGGTAAAACACACCAATCACAAAATCCCAATTGCTGGTATGAGGAGCCACGATAATTACATATTTTCTCTCCTTAACCGGAAACGCCCCAACTGGCGTTGTGTTCCAGCCGGAAAGTCTAAGGAAGAACTTTGCTAACCACTGGAACATGCGTCAGGCAGAAATCATGCTGAGTTTTGTATTTCTGGGAAGCACCACCCTGAAGGTAGTGCCGGAATCAATCTCCGAGGTAAAGGTTATGCTGCCATCCAGCTTCTCAACAGCCTTCTTTACAATGTATAAGCCGAGGCCATTGCCTTTGGAGTAGTGGCTTGCCCTGAAATACATATCGAAGATCTTGTGTTGATATTCTTCCGGAATACCATGACCGTTGTCCGATAATTCCAACACTACGTTGTCACCTTCCTCCTGTACCTGCAGACTAATCTTTGGGTTAACCGGTGAAGCAAACTGCAATGAATTTTCAACCAGGTTCTCAATGATCACCTTAACTAACGCAGGGTATGATGTAAACGCAGTCGCTAAGGACACCTGGCAGTCGATCAAAAAGTGCTTTCGTGTGAGTTCCTCACGGTAACTGTCACAAACCGACTCAAACAACTCCTTGATGTCAACTTCTTTGTAGTATAGTTCAAGCGTACCCACATCGCTGATGGATTGCAGTTTAACAAGCATCTTGTCGAGGCTGATTGCGGTTTCCCTCACCCGCTCAAACAATTCTAACGCATTGGGATCCTTTACGGTAATCTTGGCCACTTCTGCAAGCCCCAGGAATGTGGTAAGCGGCCGCCTGAAATCATGGCTGGAACGATAAAAGAATGTATCCAACTCTTTATAGGCTTGCTTCAATTCGTTGGTTCGCCTGGCTACTTCTTCCTCCAGGTTCCGGTTAATTTCATTGATGGTTTGATTGGCTTCCATCAACTCCTCCGATTGCGCCTGTATTTCTTCCTGCTTTTCAGCAAGCTCCTGGTTTAGGTGGGTAAGCTCACGGTTGGCTTCGGTAAGTTCTTCGGTTGTTGCCTGGATTTCTTCATGTTGCTCCTTAATTTCATGATGAGCCCGTTGGATTGTTTTTTTCGATCTGTACATATTCCAGGCCAGCGCACTAATGAGCACGATAGCCAAGAGGCCGAAAGAAATTAACAGTCGCTGGGTTTGTAACTGCGCCTGTTGAATGGCCAGCCGATTTTCAGCTAACTGCTTTTCCTGGCTTAATAGTTTAATCTGCTGGTCTTTCTGCTCAATCTGGTAGAGGGCCTGCATTTCGGCAAGTTTGGCTTTGCTGCTGGTGGAATAAATGCTGTCATTCAAAACGGTAGTCAACTGCAAATACTCATACGCTTTTTTGTAATCCCTCCTTGCGTTAAAGTATTCTGAGTAGAGTAAGTGATTATTCTTCAACAGAAGGCGTGAACCGGATTCCATGGCCGCAGTATGGGCTTTGCGCAAATATTCTTCAGCTTCGTTTAGCCGGTTTAACCGGATTAATGTTTTGCAATCGCGTTGTAGGATATTCCCAGGTTCCGGTTATTTGCAAAACCTCTTTCTAAACCTATGGCCTGTTTTTGAAGTGCCATCGCTCGTTCCAGTTGCCCCATATCTTCGTAAACAAGTGACAAGTTAAAAACATT
>JBBINY010000062.1:0-13741 GCA_037443645.1 Cytophagales bacterium | reverse complement strand
AATCTGGTAACGGAGCCAAAATTACTTACAGGCGGAGGTGATAATTTAAATGCCGGCTTCTCATTGGGCCTGCTGGCAGGGTATGAAGCACACCAATGTATGTTACTTGGCATGGCTACCTCAGGCGCTTATATTCAGAATGGGGTTAGTCCTAGTCCCGATGATTTAATTGCATACATCGAACAATGGGCCGAGAAATTGAATTATACAAATACCCTTGCCCATTCAGATAGGCTGCTTAAACGGGCTTACCAAAGTGAACCTTTAAGACGAATTGGATGCAGTACGCAAGGAACACCATACGAAGTAAATGTTATGGAGAAATTCAAGGACCGTGCTGACGCAGCCCGCCTTCTGTTTAATAAGCTTACTGAATACAAAAACAGGAACGATGTAATTGTCATGGCAATTCTTGCCGGAGGTGTACCTGTTGGCTATTATCTTGCGGACATGTTGAAAGTGCCCTTTGACATTATTCCTTGTAAAAAGATCTGTCATCCTTCCTGTCACGGTCAGACCATAGGCTCGGTAACGCTCAACGAAATCAGCATCCATGATGATCGGGGTATACCGAGTGATTATGTTCACCGCCAGTGGCGTCAAATTCAAAATGAATTGAAGGGCCGATACAAACTTTATATGGGAGAAAGAGCGCCTCTTGAGGTAAAAGGAAAAACAGTTATTCTGGTAGATGATCGTTTGAAAACAGGAGACACGATGCTAGCCTGTATCAGCAGCATTAAGAAACAGAACCCCTCACAAATTATTGTTGCAGTACCCGTAACCACTGTACAGGCAAGTCACCAAATCATGACAAAGGTTGATGATTTTGTTTGTGTTATTAAAACACATGATTTTGACAACACCGAGGATTTTTATGAAAGCTTACCCCGCGTAACCGATGATGAGGTAAAATGTTTTCTGGATTTAGTATAAGTAAAAACACTGATATGAATTCATACATTATTCCCTTCTCAAAAATTACCATGACCGACCTTCCTAAAGTGGGTGGCAAAAATGCATCCCTGGGTGAAATGATACAACACTTGTCGCCCTATGGTATTCAAGTGCCGGACGGCTTTGCCGTTACGGTGGATGCGTATCACGAATTCATTTCTTTTAATTGCTGTGCCCCATTATTGAATGATATTCTTAACCGGTTAGATCCATTAAGTCTGGATAACCTGAGTGACGTGGGTGGTGCCTGTCGCAAACTCATTGCTGAAGATGTATTGCCGGAACCTATACAGCACGCGATTACCGAAGCCTACAGGGAAATGGAGAAAAAATATGGAAAGAATATTTCCGTGGCTGTGCGCAGCAGTGCAACAGCTGAGGATTTGCCCACAGCCAGTTTTGCCGGGCAGCATGATTCCTTTCTCAACATCAGCGGCATTGAAAATATATTGAAAGCAGTGCAGCAGTGTTATGTTTCCTTGTTTAATGACCGTGCCATCAAATACCGCATCGACAATGGTTTCCCGCATTTGGCCGTGTACTTGTCGGTGGGCATACAACTCATGGTGCGTGCAGACAAAGGCTGTGCGGGAGTAGCCTTTTCTATCGAGCCGGAAAACGGGAACGAAAATCTTATTTATATAACAGGTGCCTGGGGATTGGGAGAAAGTGTAGTGCAGGGAGCTGTCAATACAGATGAATTTTACCTCTTCAAACCAAGCATTGAGAAAGAACTTCGTGCCATTGTTTACCGAACCCTGGGCAACAAACAGCAGATGATGATTTATGCTGATAATAATCCGAAGCCAACCCAATATATAGATACACCAACTCATTTGCGCGATTGGTACATTCTCATGGATGAAGAAATAGAATTGTTGGGAAAATGGTGCCTGGCCATCGAAAAACATTACAAAATGCCAATGGATATTGAATGGGCCAAAGACGGAGACAGCAACCAACTCTATATTGTGCAAGCCCGGCCGGAAACTATACACCGGAAAAAGAAACTAAGTTTTAAAGAATTTGCAATACATACCAATGCAAAACCGCTCTGCACAGGTAAGGCCGTTGGCCGCGCAATTGTTAGTGGTCGGGTAAGTATTGTACGTTCGCTGGCAGATGCCGGCAAAGTACAGAAGGGTGATATCATTGTGGCCGAAATAACTAACCCCGACTGGAATGCACTTCTGCGAAAAGCCGTTTGTATTGTAACCAATAAAGGGGGACGCACCAGTCATGCCTCTATTGTGGCTCGCGAACTTGGCATACCTGCCGTAGTAGGCACACTCATCGCCACAGATGTGTTGATGGACGGGCAAATTGTTACGGTCTCCTGTGCTGAAGGTGACACCGGATACGTATATGATGGTCAATTGACGTGGGAAGAGAAGACAATATTAAGCGAGGCTATCCCTGATACCCGCACTCAAGTCATGTTTATACTGGCAGATCCTGAAAAGGCTTCATACCTGGCTACACTACCCAATCAGGGGGTTGGCTTATTGCGAATGGAATTTATCATTGCCAACAATTTGCAAATACACCCGATGGCTTTGGTGAAGTATAACGAACTACCCGATAATTCTGAAAAAAAACAGCTTGAAGCGCTCACTCGTCATTACACTGATAAGAAAATCTTCTTTATTGAAAAGCTTGCCGAATCCCTGGCCTTGGTAGCTTCAGCCTTTTACCCAAAGGATGTAATTGTGCGCATGAGCGATTTCAAGACAAATGAGTATGCACAATTACTTGGAGGCAAACAATTTGAGCCAAAGGAAGAAAATCCCATGCTTGGGTTTCGTGGCGCGAACCGATACTACAACGAGCGATATCGTGAAGGCTTTGGACTGGAGTGTGCCGCCATTGCAAAGGCGCGGGATGATATGGGACTTACCAATATTAAAGTGATGATCCCTTTTTGCCGCACCATACAGGAGGGTGAGAGCGTGCTGGAAGTTATGAAAAATTTTGGACTGGAACAAGGGAAGAATGGATTAGAAGTATATGTTATGATTGAGATTCCAAGCAATGTAATCCTGGCTGATCAATTTGCACAACTCTTTGACGGATTCAGTATCGGCAGCAACGATCTGACACAACTCACGCTCGGACTTGATCGCGATTCAGAAATTGTGAGCCATCTCTTTGATGAGAATAATAAAGCCGTAACCGAAATGATTTCGCAAGCTATTCGCGCAGCAAAAAGGGCAGGAATAAAAATAGGGCTTTGCGGTCAGGCGCCCAGCGACCATCCTTCCTTCGCACAATTCTTGGTTGAACAAGGTATTGACAGCATTTCATTCACACCGGATGCTTTGTTAAGAGGAATAGAAAATATATCAGAAGCAGAAAAACAACATAATCATTCATTAATCTCCTAAAACAAACAATTATGGAAAAGAAATTTCAAAACAAAACAGCAATTGTAACCGGATCAAGCTTTGGCATCGGCCAGGCTGCCGCTATTCAGTATGCCCGCCATGGCGCCAATGTGGTTTGTGCCGATTGGGTGGAAGACGAGAACACACTTAACCTGATAAAAAAAGAAGGGGGCAATGCTGTTTTCGTAAAATGTGATGTGTCGAATGAAGCGGATATTAAGAACATGATTGAAAAAACCATCTCCACGTTTGGCCGGCTTGATTATGCGTTCAATAATGCCGGTATTGAAGGTCTTTCTGCAAAAACGCATGAATGCACTATGGAAAATTGGGATAAGATAATCGGAGTGAACCTGAAAGGTGTTTGGCTATGCATGAAGTACGAAATACCACACATGCTGAAACAAGGCAAGGGTGTAATTGTTAACAATGCTTCGATTGCCGGATTGGTCGGATTTCAAAACATACCGGCTTACGTGGCTTCAAAACATGGTGTTATTGGCTTGACAAAAAATGCAGCGCTGGAATACGCACGTGAAGGCATTCGGGTGAATGTAGTTTGTCCTGGCGTAATCCGCACTCCAATGATCGACCGTTTTACGGGTAAGAAAAAAGAAGTAGAACAACAATTCGAAAATAGCGAGCCAATAGGCAGGATGGGCGAACCGGATGAAGTGGCATCGGCCGTAATATATTTATGCTCGGATGATGCATCGTTTATTACCGGTCATACAATGGTAGTAGATGGCGGTTGGGTGGCGCAATAACAACTGTTATTAAGAATGCCCTCCTGTAAAAGTAATCAAGGCTGGTCGCTTATCTGAAAAGCAGAGTGTAGCTACTATTAGAAGATATTTCAAAAAGTCATCCAATCCATGAACGTAATCATCTACAGCACCCATAAATTTGAGAGGAGCTATCTGGAAGCCGCCAATGCGGGAAAGCATTCCCTGAAATTTATTGACAATCAACTTACCGTTGAAACCGTTACACTGGCGAAGGGATGTGAGGCAGCTTGCATCTTCGTAAATGATGATGCATCAGGGCAAGTACTTAGCAAGTTAAGCGAATCCGGGGTGAAGTACTTGGCTCTTCGCTCCGCTGGGTATAACCATGTGGACCTGGATGAAGCCAAAAGATTAAATATGAATGTTGCCCGTGTGCCAGAATACTCACCTCATGCCATAGCCGAGCACACCGTTGCGCTTATACTTGCGCTGAACCGAAAGTTAATAAGGGCCCATAACAGGGTAATGGATCAGAATTTTTCGTTGGACGGCCTGACTGGATTTGATTTGAATGGGAAAACGATAGGAATCATCGGTACGGGAAAGATAGGGTGCGTGGTTGCAAAGATTATGCATGGTTTTGGTTGCCGCATTCTTGCTAATGATAAAATTGCGAATGAAGAAATTAAGAATAGCTATGGGGCTGTGTACACAGATTTGCAAACACTGTGTGCAGAATCAGATATTATCACCCTGCATATTCCCCTTACACCCGAAACAAAGTATTTGATTGACTCAAGGCAAATTCTAAATATGAAAAGAGGGGTTATGCTTATTAATACAAGCCGTGGCGGATTAATAAATACCCGTGCGGTCATAAAATCCCTTAAGACAGGACAAATAGGCTACCTGGGTTTAGATGTTTATGAAGAGGAGAGTGGCCTTTTTTTCAAAGACCATTCCGAAAATATTCTTCAGGATGATGTGATTGCGCGGCTAATGACGTTTAAAAATGTACTGATAACCAGTCATCAGGCCTTTTTAACGGACGAGGCTTTAAACGGTATTGCCGAAACAACAATGCATAATCTGAACTGCTGGAGTGAAGGGCGCAAGCCTTCCAATGAATTAGGGTGATCGTTGAATTATCAAATCCTGGACAAAGTTAAGGCATAACGGTATGCCGTATTTAAGTTCTTGTATTTTCTCGAAGACGGCTTTTAAGGCCACTGTTGCTAAAACGGTTTTCATAGCATAGTGATTCAGATTGAGCATCACCTTCATCAATTCAAGTTTGAAGAATGCATTTTACACTGGCAAAAATATGTGGCCTGTGTTCGTTCTGTTTTAGCTGGCGATGCGAGTATTCAAAATTAAAAAATCGCTGTAAAGATCTGCCAGGACAGCGTTCATACGAAAAGTAAACAATACCAGAAGCCATCTCAAAAATCAATTCGTCATTGCGAACCCGCCTGCCGGCAAGCGGCAGTGAAGCAATCCCCGAAAAACCGTCAAATATGTATGGGATCTCCTCGCTTTGGGCGCGATGACGGCACGCTTGGTATTTTTGAGATGGCTCTATCAGTTTACCTTTTGCGTAACATCAGTCAGTACGTATTACTGACATCAATCATATATTGAAATGATTGGTATCATCGAGTTTATACTAAGCTATTTCGCACCTTCGGTACGGGCGATGTTAAGCAGTATACTTTTTAAACAGCCAGAAAAAATGAAAATCTTAGTTCCAACGGACTTTTCAGAAAATGCAAATCATGCTATTGAATATGCTTCGGTAGTAGCAAAAGCAACAAGCGCTGAATTGCTGTTGCTATATGTTTATAGTCCACCGGTTACCAGGTTCAATCTTTCCTATCCTTTAATTACAGACGAAATAGGCAGGGCAAAAAAAGAAGCGAATGAGCAATTATCAACCAATTGTCTTGAAATTTGTGATGTTTATGGAGTTGTTTGCAAAAGTCTCGTAAAGACAGGCAACCCAGTTGAAGAAATAGTAGGAGAGGCCAAAGATGCCGAAATGGATTTGATAATTATGGGCACCGAAGGTGCCAGTGGTATTGACCGGGTATTGTTTGGCAGTAATACGGCCGCTGTTATTGAAAGAGCATCCTGCCCCGTAGTGGCAGTGCCTGCTCAAACAAAACTTTTCATTCCAAGAAGAATTGTATTTGCAACCGACTATCATGCCAATGATATGCAATCTATGAAAGCAGTGACCGTATTAGCCTCGCAATTTAAAGCGGAGGTATTAATCGTTCATGTGACAAAAGAAAAAATGAAATCAGACCTCGACCTTATTGAGCAGTTTTCGAAAGCAGTTGCCAGGGATACAGGCATTAAAGAGCCATTTTACTACGTAATGACTCATGATGATGTACAAAAGGGTATTGACTTATTTGTCGATGCGGTTGGGGCAGACCTTATTGCCTTGTCAACACGCAAACGGAATTTTTTTGAAAAGTTGTTCGATAAGAGTCTCACTAAAAAAATGGCGTATCAGGCTCAGCTTCCTTTGATGGTATTTCACTCAGAAGTGGAAGAACGCCCTGACAATGAAGACTTTTAATTTCACAGTATTGATTCAATGAAGAAAAAAGTTAAAACCACCACATGGCAACCATACTAGTAGCTACAGATTTTTCAGCGACTGGGAACAATGCAGTAAAGTTTGCCATCCGCTTCTCCCAAGCGACAAAAAGCAGGCTGGTCATTTTTCATTCTGCACATCTTCCACCATTCAAGCCAACATTAAACCAAGCTGAATATCTGAAGCTTCAAAAGGTCACAGAGGAGAAACAACACAAAAAACTTGATTTATCAGTGAATAAAATTTACCTGGAACAAGGTCTTAAGCGAAACCGTAAGAAAGTTAGATTGGTTGTAAAACATAGTGTTTTTTTTGCCAGGGAGGCTATTGTATCAGTTGCAAAAACCCACCAGGCTGATTTGATCATTGTAGGAACACACGGTGCAACAGGATTAAAACTATTTGGCAGCACTACTTCTGAATTAATCTATAAGGCAGACGTTCCGGTGTTGTCCATTCCTCCCCGCTTCCGGTATAAAAAAATAAAAAAGATGGTGTACGCCACTGATCTGAGAAATACAGTAAATGAACTACGGTGTATTGTGCCGATTGCCAAAGAACTTAAAGCTACTATTGAGGTTCTACATCTGGATTTTGGTATGGGCCCGGTTAAGCCACCCTTGGAAATGAGAGATTTAGTGAAACAAGTGAAGTTCAAGAAACTAGAAGTCATTGTACAAAAGGAGAAACGAGAACTCACCATCTTGGAACAGATTGTACGATATCTAAAAAAACATAAGCCTGAAGTGTTAGTCATGTTTCCGGAAGAAAGGAGCCTGTTTGACAAGTTCTTTGTTCGCAGTAAAACGGAGCAGCTTGTTTATGACACAAAACTGCCCTTGCTCACTTTTTTAAAGACAAGCGTAAAGCAATAAATGAATGAATTATAAAATTATGTTTCCGGTATGGACTCATTCTACCTTTATATACTTGGCTTTCTCGGTTGCGCTGTTGTTATAGTCTATAGCGGAACTAAGTTGGCGAAGTATGGCGATAGAATAGCTGAACTCACTGGCTGGGGCAACGCCTGGGTTGGTTTGATTCTAATAGCCTCCGTCACCTCGTTGCCCGAACTAATGACCGGTATTGGTGCGGTCACACTTGTTCATGAGCCTGATCTGGCCGCAGGCAACGTCTTTGGGAGTTGTGTATTTAATCTGTTTATCTTATCACTGATTGATGCGCGCATCAATCAGCCCATCACATCATTGGTGAAAACCAGTCATTTGTATGCGGGCTTATTTGGTATCATACTTATTGCCTTAAGTGGGCTTGCCATTATGTTGAATGATATTGCTCCGGTGCTGTTTTGGATAAGTCCTTTTTCAATTCTTCTCATCCTGGTTTACCTCGCAGCCGTGTGGGGGATATTTCAATTCACGCAATTGGAGAAAGGTGTCCGTGAACTTACTAAAGAACGTAGAGGATATCTCAAAAATACCAATCACGTCATTGCGAGGGATCCCGATATTATCGGGAGACCGAAGCAATCCCTGTTTTGGATACCGAATTGGAGATTGTTTCGCTGCGCTCGCAATGTCGAACCTATTTTTGAGATGGCTTCTGGTAAAAATGAACTGAAAAGAGTTGTTACCGCTTATATTGCCAATGCCGTCCTGGTTATCGGTGCTGCACTCTTTCTGCCCTACTTTGGCGAACAACTTGCCTATCTAAGTGGATTGAGCAATACTTTTTTTGGTACCCTGTTTCTGGCAGCCGCCACTTCACTCCCCGAATTAGTGGTATCCTATGCAGCTATCCGTATGGGCGCTTTCGATCTTTTGGTTGGCAACCTTTTGGGCAGTAACGTATTCAATATTTTCATTCTCGCACTTACGGATCTCTTTTACACCGGGGGATCTTTATTCTCCAAAATCCGCACAGATCATTTGGAATCTGTGATCGTGGTCATCATCATGACTGCCGTAGCAGGATTGGGGCTTATGGCTAAACCAGAAAAGAAAGCATGGCGATTGAGTATTGACACCCTTATCATTTTGATCTTGTATGTCGGACTTATGGTAACGTTATTTGTAAAAACGTAAATAAAATGTTGAACTGCTGGTAGCGCATTAAGATGAAAAGCAAATTTGGAATTTGAGCTTATCAGGAAGCGCTGGGTTCCTTATTCTTATTGCCCTTTTGAACTTATAAATATCAGTTAAAATGAGCCACCACCAATTACCCGTATCAGAAGTTCAGCAGTTGCTAAATACTGGAAATCAGGGATTGAAGAGTACCGATGCGGAAGCTCGATTGAAGAGCTACGGGCTGAATAAATTGCCTGACAGGAAAAAACTGTCCATCGTGGCACTTTTTTTCAGACAGTTTAAAAACCCGCTCATTTACATTCTGTTTGCGGCCTTTGTTATCAGTATACTTACCTCCCATTGGGTGGATGCCATCATTATTTCCGTGGTGATTTATGTGAGCAGTGTGATAGGGTTTTTCCAGGAATATAAAGCCGGGCAGGCCTTGGAGCGACTGAATAAACTTATCCGCTATAATGTAAATGTGCTGCGTGACGGGATGCCCGTTTCCATATCTCACGAACAAATTGTTCCGGGTGATGTAACTCTCATCTCATCAGGCGATAAAATTCCGGCTGATGCACGCCTCATGGAAGTCAGCAATTTCTCCACCATCGAGGCCTCGCTTACCGGGGAGTCGCTACCCCTTATCAAGCAGGTTGAGCAATTGCCCGAAAGCACTCCGCTTGCTGAACGAAAAAATATGATCTATGCCGGCACAATAGCAGCCAGTGGAAATGCAAAGGCCGTAGTTACAGCAACGGGAATCAACACCGAACTGGGCAACATTGCTGCCATGGTACAATTCACCGAAGAAGAAAAAACGCCTTTACAGGTGCAGCTATTAGTATTTGGAAAATGGCTTGGAATAGTGCTTGTTGTTATTAACATTATCATTTTTGCCGCTGGCATAATAACCGGCAAACCCCTACTGGAAATGTTTATGACCGCGGTAGCCGTTGTCGTATCTGCCGTGCCCGAGGGATTGATTCCCGCCATGACGGTTATACTCACCGTGGGCATGCATAAACTGGTGAAGAAAAACGGATTGGTGCGAAAACTCGTTGCAGCCGAAACGTTAGGCTCTGTAACGGTTATCTGTGCTGACAAAACCGGCACACTCACCCGGGGCGAAATGCGCACGCATAGTTTTATTGCATACAATACAATACTACAGGGTGAACCTACTTCAGCACCAATGCATCCCGACTTAAAAAAGCTACTTGAAATATCGGTTGTCTGCAACGCAGGGTTCATTCATAATGAAAACGGAGAGGTTAAAGCGAGAGGCAATCCTACGGACAGGGCTCTTTTACTGGCGGGCCATGAATTCGGTATGGATAGAAATTTACTCCTTCAAAAATTTCCGGTATTGGCGGAAATTCCTTTTGGTTCAGAACATAAATTCATGGCCACCCTTCACGCTTCACCCGAGCGGCACCTCTTAAAGAATATATATATGAAGGGGGCTCCTGAGAAAGTTCTTTCCTTTTCAGATTTCTATTATAACAACGGAACCATTATCCCGATGAAGGAAGAGGACAAACATAACATCATAACAACGTATCAGGCATTAACCGCCAAAGGACTACGGGTAATCGGCCTTGGTTTTAAGAATATATATGAGCAAGGCAAACATCAACTCTCCACTGATGATATAAGGGAAATAGTGTTTGCCGGTTTGGTGGCATTCCGTGATCCGCTAAGACCGGAAGTTGCCAACGCTATACAACAATGCCGTAAGGCGGGCATTAAGCCAGTCATGATAACAGGCGACCATAAACTCACAGCCACTACCATTGCCAATGAACTGGGTATGGAGATCAGTGCCAATGAAGTTATTGAAGGACATGAGTTGGATATGCTTTCCGATGATCAACTATCAAAAAAAGTAGGTAATATCAAGATATTTGCGCGTGTGGAACCAAAACATAAAAGTAAGATTGTTAGTGCCTACCAGAAAAATGGAGAAGTAGTGGCCATGACGGGTGATGGCGTGAACGATTCACCCGCATTGAAAAAATCAAATATCGGGGTAGCCATGGGAAGCGGAACCGATATTTCGAAAGATGTTGCCGACCTGGTTTTACTGGATGATAATTTTAACACCATTGTTGAGGCTGTGCGAAGAGGCAGAATAATTTTTGATAACATCCGAAAAGTTTTGCTGTTTCTTCTCACAGATGCCTTTTCTACCATGATCGTTGTAGGAGGTGCAGTGTTGCTTGGACTACCCTTGCCGTTACTGCCTGCTCAAATTCTATGGATAAAACTAGCCGAAAGCTCGCTGCCAGCGATGGCACTTGCCTTTGATGAAATTGATGAAGGCCTTATGAAAATAAAACCCCGAAAAAAAAATGAGCCTATCATCAACAATGAAATGAAAAAACTGATCCTCTTTTATGCTTTAATAATGGATACGCTACTTTTCGTCATTTTCTATTACTTCTGGCAAAGCACAGGTAGTCTGGAATATGCACGTACAGTTACTTTTATTGCATTGGGCATGAATACTTTCTTTTACATTTTTGCTGTGCGCGGATTCAGGTTGCCGGTGTATAAATTAAACCCGTTCGGCAACAAATACCTGCTTCTCACCTTGGTTCTGGGAATGAGTCTGATATTGATAGCCGTTTACATTCCATTCTTTAATGCCTTGTTGCACACCGTTGCACTTAAATTGAGCGAATGGGTAGTATTGATCAGTTATGCTGTCCTGAGTATCATTATATATGAAGTAGGGAAAAAATTTACGATTGCTAAGAACGGTCAATAAATACCAGGCTCAGATATTCTGTAATGGTTGTCAGGTAATTCAGCCCAACGGCACACATGCTAAAGCCTGGCA
Source organism: Cytophagales bacterium (assembly GCA_037443645.1). Lineage (GTDB taxonomy): Bacteria > Bacteroidota > Bacteroidia > Cytophagales > Cyclobacteriaceae > UBA2336. Next base: position 2,186 of record JBBINY010000062.1, on the reverse strand, counting down.
TTGTAACCATCATCTTGCTCATATTACTGAAATAAAAAAGCGAAACAATTGGAAATAGTGGTAACGACTAAGTAACTGTGTAAGGGGCGATTTTTCATCGCAACTTTGGAAGCCGCCCATTTTCAATCCTTTTAAGCCCGTAATCATCCCTCTTTTTACCGCCCAGCAAAACCCTGTTACGCACCCGGCAAATTTTCCATAAAATGAGCCGTCAAATCGCATTCACTATGAAAAACATCCCCCTTTACCTGGCAGCTTTTTGTTTGCTGATCGGCTGTTCTCCAAAACCCGCAGAGCAATCCGCTATTCCGCTGGACTCCCTGTTTAAAAACTTTCACGAGGAGCGGCTAAAACTCTCTCCGCTGCTGGCCACCTCCATCGGTGACAACCGGTACAACCACATCTTTCCCAATAGCATCGCACTCCATTACCGCAAACAAGTACTGGACTTCTACCAGCGCTACAAAGATCAGCTGCTAAGCATCGATGCGACCGGCCTGAATGAAAATGACCGGCTCAGCTATGATATTCTGTTGTATGAATGCAACAACAACATCGAAGGCAGCAGGTTTAACGATCACCTGATGCCCATTACACAAATACGTTCGGCTACCCTTATGGTGGGTTTGCTGGCCAGCGGAAAGGGCAATCAGCCGTTCAAAACTGTAAAAGATTACGACAACTGGCTTGCGCGCGTAGACGGTTACATTGCCTGGTGCGACACCGCCATGGTGAACATGCGCAAAGGCATGGCGCAGGGATATGTCATTCCCAAGGTGCTGGCGCAAAAGGTAGTGCCACAAATGGCGGCATTCGATCATGGCCCGGCACAGGAGCATCACTTTTATGCCCCCATCAACGACATGCCTGACGGATTCAGCGCTGAGGACAAAGAGCGCCTTACAAAAGCCTATGTGGAGATGATCGAGACGAAAATCATACCCATCCATCAAAAGCTGAAAGAGTTTATCGTAAATGAATACCTGCCGGCATGCCGGGAAACAACAGGCATTGACGGTGTGCCCGGTGGAAAGGAATGGTATGCCTACCTGGTGAAAAATTATACCACAACCAACAAAACACCCGATGAGATTTTTGCGCTGGGCAACAGCGAAGTGGAACGCATCTCGCAGGAGATGGAAAAAGTGAAGACTGAGGTTGGTTTCAAAGGTTCGCTGAAAGATTTCTTTGATCACCTGCGCACGAAAAAGGAATTGCGGCCCTTTAAAACGGCCGAGGAAATCATTGCACGCTACAACGCCATCCACGAGCAGATGAAGCCCAACCTGGAAAAACTCTTCGACATGAAGCCGAAAATGGCGTTCGAAGTGCGGAGGGTGGAGCCGTGGCGCGAAAAAACAACTGCTGCCAATTACAATGTAGGTTCTGTTGACGGAAGCAGGCCGGGCATCTTCTATTTCCCCATTCAGGATGGCCCCGAGAAATACAGCTACATGCAAATGGAGGATTTGTTTCTGCACGAAGCAATTCCGGGCCATCATTACCAGATTGCGTTGAAAGTGGAAAACACCAGCCTTCCGGAGTTCAGGCGGTTTATAAACTACGGAGCGTACACCGAAGGGTGGGGACTTTACGCGGAGTCGCTGGGCAAAGAGTTGGGATTATACACCGATCCGTATTCGTACTTCGGCATGCTGTCGGGTGAGATGCACCGGGCCATCCGGCTGGTGGTGGATGCAGGCATGCACTCACAAGGCTGGACACGCGAGCAGGCCATCCAGTACTCGAAAGACCATGAGGCTGCTGCTGAATCAAACATCATCTCTGAGATTGACCGGTATATGGCCAACCCCGGCCAGGCACTATCGTACAAGATGGGCCAGCTGAAAATACTGGAACTCCGTGCACGGGCAGAAAAGGAATTAGGCAACAGGTTTGACGTTAAACAGTTTCATAACCAGATGCTCGATGCCGGCTCATTGCCTTTGGATCTGCTGGAGGATAAAATCAACCGGTGGATCAGCACCACAAGAGGTGCAAACCCGTAGCAAGAATTATCAGGAAGCGTACAACCTAATTCTCAATCCATACTTCCAGTTGCTGAACCAATGGATGGGCCTCGGGGGTGAGTGTGAAGAATACCTGGATGTTCTTGTGCTCACCGTGCAGCAAATCATCTAAGGATACTCCGGTAAGATACTTTTCAGTTTCTGCTATCGCATCAA
>JBBINY010000061.1:0-13810 GCA_037443645.1 Cytophagales bacterium | reverse complement strand
CTTTCTGAGCCAAAAGGTATTTGTTGTGTAGCAACGTGTAGGTACTTCGCTGATTTGTATCGGTTACCTTCACCTTGTTAATGCTCACCCCGCCACCTTGTATCATTTTGCGTGCCTCACCTTTGGAAGGAAAGATTAAATTTCCGGTCAGGTCAGAAAGTAAATCAACCACACCTGGTTGTTGTTCCCAAGCGCTTCGACTCAGGCTTGCATGCGGTACACCTTCCATGATGTCTAGCAGTGTTTCCTCATCCAGGCTTTCAAGATCTTCCGTGGTTGAGTTACCAAACAAAATACCAGATGCTCTCACGGCCTGCTCGTAATCGGATTGTGAGTGGACGCGAATGGTAATGTCTTTTGCAAGGGCATGCTGAAGTTCGCGCTTTTGGGGAGCCTGCTGGTGGAGTCTTATCAACGCCTCAATTTCTTCACGATTCTTTAAGGTAAAAATCCTGATGTAGTTCACGGCATCTTCATCCGATGTGTTGAGCCAGAATTGATAGAATGTATACGGGGATGTCGCTTTTGGATCAAGCCACACGTTTCCACCTTCTGTTTTACCAAATTTTGTCCCGTCAGCTTTTTTTATCAGCGAAGTGGTGAGTGCGTAAGCCTCACCGTTGGTTTTTCTACGGATCAGTTCAGTGCCGGTTACAATATTGCCCCATTGATCAGAACCTCCCATTTGAAGTTTGCAGTTTTTGTGCGTGTACAGGTAGTAGAAGTCATACCCCTGAACCAATTGATAGCTAAATTCGGTAAATGACAAGCCTGATTCGAGCCGGTTTTTAACTGAATCTTTGGCCATCATATAGTTAACGGTAATGTGCTTGCCGACCTCCCGAATAAAATCTAAAAACCGAAAATCCTTAAACCAATCGTAATTGTTTACCATTTCCGCACCTGAAATTCCCTGGCCGAAGTCCAGAAATTTCTCTAACTGCCTCTTAACACAGGTTACATTATGAACTAAAACTTCTTCCGATAACAGGTTACGCTCTGCCGACTTACCGGAAGGATCGCCCACCATACCGGTTGCGCCACCCACCAATGCAAAAGGCTTGTGCCCGCATTGCTGAAAATGAACCAACGTCATGATTTGAGCAAGGTGACCAATGTGCAGCGAATCGGCTGTGGGATCAAAACCTATATAACCGCCAGTAGGTTCTTTTTGAAGTTGCTCTTCTGTGCCGGGCATGATGTCGTGCAGCATGCCGCGCCATTTCAGTTCTTCTACGAAGTTTTTAAGCATTGAAGTCAAAGGTGTGAGCAAAGATAAAGATTGCCCTGATTATGCTTCAAACCTGGCTTTTGAAACGAACTTACGGCCGAACCAAATAAATAAAGGATTATACCCTGATAAGCCAGGGTATAATCCTTTACCGTAATCAATGGCTTCCGCTTTACGCTACGGTGCTGCTCTCAATCTGGTAGATGGGCGGAGTACACTGAGCATATTCATGTCGGTGGTCGGTGTGAACCACCATGTTAGCAATGTTCCGATGAACGAAGATTTCACCTGGCCTTGTACCGGCAATTTCATTGGCGGGCACACGGCTGTCAGAACAACCAATCCACAACACCTGGGGCTCTGGCCTTTTGCAAGGTCTTTGAAGAAGTCAGGATCCTCTTTCAGGCATTTTTCAACCCATTTTCTGTTCCCCTCTAAAAGCGATTTATAAATTTCCATAAAATAAGTTAGTTAGCCTGGATACAATTTCTAGGTCCGGCCACCCACAGTGCCAATGCAATGCTGACTGCACTTTTGGGGGAGGAACAAGAATGGAAACGGGCTTTCCAGTAATTCATTTGATGCAATAAAGTTATCTAATCGACTGATAACCAAATAATAATGAGGACTTAAAGAATCTTGAGTCCTACGAAATAGTTTAAAGTCTTCATCGGCCTGGCCACTTTTATCAGATGAACTTTCGCTTTCGGTATCGTGGCCAAAATCCGAAACGGGCTTATAAAATGGGCTAACGTACTGGAAGTATTATAACAAGACCCGTTGGCATGACCCTGCAACAAAACCACCAGGTTAATGCCTATAAAAACAAGTCCTGTGTAAGGCTTAGCCATCGGCTGATAAATGAATTCCTGAAGAACCTCACAACCTTATAAAAATCGTATAACTTCCTCCAAAATTGGGCTGAAATTACTTTATTGGCAGTTAAACCTTAACAGATGGAACAACCTGATGCCCTTAACCTGGTGGCGGAGTTTCACCGCACGTTCAAGCATCCAATTCTAAACAAGCCTGCCATTCCTTCCGAGGACCGATGCAAGTTACGGGTGGCCTTGCTGGCCGAAGAAGTGAAGGAGCTTGAAGTTGCCATTCTGGAGAAAGACATTGTTGGCGTGGCCGATGCGCTCTGCGACATCCAGTATGTGCTTTCAGGGGCAATTCTGGAATTTGGGTTAGCCGATAAGTTTAAGGCCCTCTTTGAGGAGGTGCAACGATCAAACATGAGCAAGGCCTGTAATACAGAAAAGGAAGCAGAAGAGACTGTGGCCTATTACAAACAGAAGGATGGAACAGCCTGTTATTACAGGCAGGAAGGCAACAAATGGCTGGTTTACCGACAGTCGGATAACAAAACCATAAAATCAATTAACTACTCACCGGCCGATCTGGACAAGGTGCTGAGCTAGACGTAAAACTCAATCTGAAAATCGGCCTCTGACGCGGCAACCGGCAGGGGTTTCAAAGCCAGTATACGCGAGGAATTATAGGCCTTGATAAACTCCGACCGACTTATCCGAACTTTGCTTACTCCGGGCTTAATGCGGTGGTACTGCATACGGCCCGATTTGTTGGCCGTTGCACTGTACATGAGCTCGAATTGCGGAACAATAGGGGAGGGGATATACCGCATTACCTGTACGTATTCCTGAATTCGATGTGGATCATGTAATTCTGCTTGGCGTTATACTGAGCAAGCAGGGAGTACGCCCAATTAGGCACATAATTGAAACGGTCCTGATACTCCTCAATTTTTGAGCAAAGCTCCTGTACATAAAACCGGATCTGGTCCAGGTTCCTGCATTCTGATGGCCTTTCAAAATTCCGGGAAGTGAAGCTTCTGAGTTCCAGTTCCAATTTTCTTCTGTCAAGATCAGTCATAGTATTGTGTATTATTACACAATATTATTTGATTTAATACACATATACAAATTATTTAGTGTAAAAATGCACAAATTAGTGAGAGTATAATTTTCCCTACAGCGCTAATGAGCCCATTTTGCGGTAAATCGCTTATAATTAGAAGTTTATGCTAGCTAGCCGAGAGCATTAATTGTAACCCAATACCGGAAGGCAACAATCAGTTTTCCGGCTTTGCTTAATCGGGTAAAATCTTTCTGGCTGTAGCGGGGTAATAACACTTTATTGAAGCGGGCCAGAATGCGGAAGAATGTTTTGCGCATACATGCAATAATTAAGATGTCCCGATCGTATTCCTTATCTTTCAGGGCAATTTAAAGGTAGCACTTAGTTTATGGATTATATAGAAATGAGTCCGTTTTTGGTAGCGTGGAACAACTCCATGATCCTTGGTTCTATCATTATGGTGGCCACTGGTCTTGTCATCTACCTGCTGCATAACCTGCGGGTGTCCAGCATCTCCGAGTACCACCTCAAATACGATTACATCAATTCCAGGGAAATTAAAACCTATAAGCTGGTCTTTTATTGCTTCGGAGTGGCAGCAACCCTGGCTATTAACCTTTATGGGATGCACGAAATGAAGGAGGTTGATGTGTGGTTTTTTACCCGCTTGTTTATGTCGGTAGCTGGTGGAACGCTTATTGCCTATGTGGCTTACCTCGTGCTGGAGTATTATTACCCAACCAAGTTGGATAAAAAGTTAAAGCGCTACCGGCTGTCTCCCCGCATCAACCCCAAAACCGGTAACAAAATGAGCCTTTTAAGTGAAGAGGAGGAAGATGTACACATGGACGAAGGAATGATTGCCGAAGAAAATGTGTTCTCCATTGACTACGATGTATGGATTGATGAAAAAACCGGTGACGTAAAAATTGAGAAATACCAGGGCAGGCTTCAGGCCTTGAAATGTAACAGTTGCGGCTTCCATACCATGCGTGTAACCAAAGAAGAAGTTACCCGGATGCCATCCGATACAGAGCCCGGTGAATTGGTTAAACATTACCAATGCGGCTACTGTAAGTCGGTACGCGCTACTGCGTTTAACATATCCACCAAAGAGGCTGCCGACTATAAGCGGGAAAAATTCAAATTCAGACAGAATAAGGATGTAGACCTGGTGAAGGTGGAAATTCATACCATTTCCGGCAATAAGAAAAACTATGAATTTCAAAACCTGGAGGAGGCACAAAAATTTCTGAATGAATTTGATTCCGGAAAGGCCTGATTTGGGCACATCTTTTGCCAAAAATTATCGTAAGCTAAATTGTATGAGAAAGTCCCTGAAGTTGATGATTTTACTGGTATTGTTCCCGGTCTTAATCCGGGCAAACCAGGTTCCTGCCGATACAATTCTTGCAGCGAAACCGGTGTTTGGAAAGCAGGCAAAAGTAATTGTACAGATTCTGGAAAGCAGCCATTACCGAAAACTGCGGTTTAACGACTCCCTATCTTCGGCAATTCTGGATTCGTATATCGCCACCCTGGATAACCAGCGTAGTTATTTTTTGAAATCCGATATTGACAACTTTAGTAAATACCGGTTTCAACTGGATGACCTGACCCGAAATGAAAAGATTGACCCGGCTTTTGAAATCTATGAGGTATTCAAAAGGCGGTTTCAGCAGCGAATGGATTTTGTTTTAAAGAACCTGGTAGGTAAAGAATTCGATTATTCAACAAGCGAGCATTACGAGGTAGATCGCGAAAAGGCTCCGTGGGCAGCATCCGAACCTGAACTGAATGAGATATGGACCAGGGCTATTAAAAATCAGGCACTGAGTTTAAAATTAACCGGTAAAAGTTCCTCTGAAATTACCGAAACCCTTAAAACCCGGTACGACCGATTTGTAAAATCGATTAAGCAAACCAATAGCGAAGATGTATTCAGTTATTATATGAATGCTATTGCCGAGGCGTATGACCCCCATACCAATTATTTCTCACCCAGGCGGGCCGATTTGTTCAAGCAAAGCATGTCGCAATCGCTTGAAGGGATAGGGGCCCGGTTGCAAACAGAGAATGATTATACCAAAGTTATAGAAATTTTGGCCGGAGGACCGGCCGAAAAAACCAAATTGGTAAATGTGAACGACCGGATCATTGCGGTAGCTCAGGGTGATGATGGAGAAATGGTGGATGTTATCGGATGGCGGATTGATGATGTGGTAAAACTTATCAAGGGCCCGAAAGGAACAAAAGTCCGGCTTACCATTCTGCCGGCAGAAACCGGTGTAATCGGCCCTCCTGTAGTGGTTACCCTCATTCGCGACAAGATTAAACTGGAGGATTTAACGGCTAAAAAGCAAATCATAGATTATATGCAGGATGGCCGGCAAATCAAACTGGGTGTGATTACCCTGCCGAGTTTTTATTTCGACTGGGAAGCCTATCAGAAAGGCGATCCGAATTTCAACAGCACCACAAAAGATATTAAGCGCCTGATAGCAGAAATGCAAAAAGAACGGATTGACGGGTTGGTGATGGATTTGCGCAACAACGGTGGTGGTTCGCTGGAAGAGGCAATCAACCTTACCGGCCTATTTATCCGGACCGGACCTGTAGTTCAGGTGAAAGACTCATACAACCGCACCGAGATCAAGAGTGATGACGATACGAGCATAACGTTCAATGGACCACTGGTTGTACTGATAAACCGGTTCAGCGCATCGGCTTCCGAAATTTTTGCCGGTGCCATTCAGGATTATCACCGCGGGGTGGTAGTCGGAGAATCTTCATTCGGAAAAGGAACAGTTCAATCCATTATCGAACTGGATCGCTATGTCAATTATCCGAAAGACGAAGTTGGAGCATTGAAGCTTACCTTTCAAAAATTTTACAGAGTAACCGGCAACAGCACGCAGTTTAAGGGAGTTACTCCTGATATCAGATTCCCGAGTGCGCTGGATGCCGAGCAGTTCGGGGAGCGCTCCAGCAAAAGTGCACTGCCCTGGGATGAGATTCGCAGCACCATGTATCAGAAAACTCCAATGATTAACGATAAGGTGCTAACTAACCTAACACGCTCTTACCAGGATCGGCTGAAAACGGATCCTCAATTAATAGACCTGGTGGCGCAGACTGAAGAAACCCGAAAAAACCTGTCGCAAACCCGAATTTCTCTCAACGAAGACGTGAGGCGTAAAGAGCTTGAGGAATCGGAAAAGAAACGGAATATAAAAAAGCCCGGTGCTGTGAAACTTGATAAGGAAGGCCAAAAGGAGGGTACGCTGCTTAAACTCGATGATGAATACCTCCGGGAAGGATTACTTGTACTAAGTGACCTGATTACTTCGAAGATCGGATAAAAAAGAGGCCATCTTATAACTCCCTTAAAGTCCGCCTCATTCTGCCAGCCTGAGGTATGCAAGAAGCGTAAGCGAAGAATCTCCTTTAAAATCACTGAAAGCAGGAGAGGTTTCGCTTACGTTCAGCATAACGATGAGGTTTTTGCAGTGGCCTGGGTTAAGGTTCTTTCACAAACTCCTCGAATGATTTTAGCTTAATGGGCTCCAGTCCGTTCTTGCCTGCTAACTCATTTAGCTTTGCCTGGTGCTTATCTTTAAGCTTTTTGAAATCAGACTTAGCCGTATTGAATCGGTTTTCTATAACTTCAAGGTTATCCATTTCGGCTGAATTGGGCTTATAAAAGCTTTGAGCCACCTTGCTGTAGAGTTCAGCCATTCGCTCACGCAACTGAGGTTCGGCAGCGCCTACATAATTATCACCTTTTGTTACAACTAACGTTTCTTTGATTTTAGTCAGCTCGGCAATAATGGGGTTAATAGTTTTTGCGGTAGATGAATTTTTCGCTTTGATGCTTTCAGCCAGTTTAAGGTGTTCATCCAGATCATACACCAGGTATGCCAGATCCTCGGCCATCCGATACAATTTGCGGGTGGTCTCCTCCTGCAGTTTCCGGTCGGCAAGGGGTATGTCTGAGCGCTTGTCATACTCAAGCACCAGGTCGTTGGTATAGGTTTCCTTACCTTTTTGAATCACAACTTTGTATGTTCCGGCCGGAACACGCATGGGTGTAAATCCTCCGAATGCAAAGGTTTTGGCGGCAGCCATTTTAGGAGGCTTAACGCTATAGTACCAATCCACTACGTTTATTCCTTTCGCTTTACCGGGATTCAATTCAATGATTTTGTTACCGCTGGCATCTTGAATTTCAAGGGTCATTTTACCCAGCGTATGCCGCCTCTTTTGATAATAGATGATGCGGGCTGCCGTACTGGCATTGGCTCCTACAAACTGCGTTTCGGTACTTGCCCCGCCAAAACCATTGGACTCGTTGATTACCGTTGGGCGTGTTTTGAAAAAATGAAGATCCTTGTTCAGCACTTCTTCGTTAAGCTGGCGCAGTGGACTTATGTCATCAATAATAATCACGCCACGGCCGTGCGTGGCAATAACCAGGTCGTTTGTGCGCTTGTGTAATTCAAGGTAATGCACATTGGCAGCAGGCATGTTATTCGTGAACTTCATCCAGCTTTTGCCGCCATCGATGGTGATGAACAGACCGAATTCCGTACCCAGAAAAAGAAGATTTTCATTTTCATAGTCTTCCTGAATGTTGCGCGCAAAGCCATAGATGTCAGGTGTTACAAGTGACTTCCAGGTTGCACCAAAGTCGGTTGTTTTGTATACATAGGTGTTCATGTCACCGGTTTGGTAGCCGGTAAACACGGCATAGGCATTTCCCTTGCTGAATACACTGGCTTCAATGTGATATACCATGGTGTTTTTTGGCAAACCTGGCACATTACCAGCCACGTTAGTCCATGTTTTACCGCCATCGCGCGTAAGCTGCAGGTTGCCATCATCCGTCCCTGCCCATACAATGTTTTCATCAAGCGGGGATTCGGCAATCGTAAAAATGGTACAATGGTTTTCGGCTCCTGAATTATCACGCGAAAGGCCTCCGGAATCTTCCTGGTTTTGCTTTGCCTTGTTGTTGGTGGTAAGGTCGGGTGAAATTTTAACCCATGTTTCTCCCATATCCTCAGACCGATGAACAAACTGACTGCCTATGTAAACGCGGTCGGGCTTATTCGGGCTGATGGCGAGCGATGCATTCCAGTTAAAGCGAAGTTTCGGATCGCCTTTGGCAGGCAGTGGCTGAATGGTTTTGGCCTGATCTTTTGCCGGATCGAACCGCCATACATTTTCGGCTCCCTGCATTTCAGAATAGATCAGTTTTTTTGTGGGATGCCGGTAAACCCGGTAGCCATCGCCATAGCCGACACGAACCCAATCTTTTGCTTCCACGCCCCCTGGCGAACTGGAGGGACCAAACCAGCAACCGTTATCCTGGAGTCCGCCATAAACATTATAGGGCTCTTCATTATCAACGCTTACGTGATAAAACTGCGATACGGGAATGTTTTCAACGATCTCAAGGGTCGTTCCGCCATCCCAGGAGCGGTAAACTCCTCCATCGGTGGCGATGTGCATGCGGTCGGAATCTTTAATATCAAATACAATGTCGTGAACGTCAGAGTGATTGGGCCCCAGGTTTTTAAAAGTCTTGCCGCCATCGCGGGAGATGGACCCCATCAATCCGGCTTTTACCACAACGTCAGGGTTGCGCGGATCAACCTCAATCCTTGAGAAGTAAAAAGGACGCACCAGTAATTCAAAATCATTGTTTAGCTGTTTCCAACTTGCACCTGCATCATCACTTCGGTACAGGCCTTTGTCCTTGTCCTGCTCCGATTCGATTACCGTGTACAAAATGTTGGTGCTGGACGGGGCTACGGCAATGGCCAGGCGGCCCAACTTACCTTTCGGAAAGCCATTGTGAATTTTTGCGAAGGTTTTGCCGCCATCAGTCGATTTATAAAGTGCACTGTTCTCTCCACCTGAGCTGAACGACCAGGGTGTTCTGCGAACCTCCCAGAATGCGGCATATACAATGTTTGGGTCTTTCGGGTCGAGCAGCAGGTCGCTGGCACCGGTGGTTTTATTGATAAACAGAATCTTGGTCCATGTCTTTCCGCCATCGGTGGTTTTATACAATCCTCGCTCATCACTGTCGCTCCACAGGGGTCCGAGCACGGCCACATAAATTTCATTGGGTTTTTTGGGATTTACCTGGATTCCGGCAATGCGCTCAGATTTCTCAAATCCCATTTTCTGCCAGGTGGCTCCACCATCGGTCGTTTTATACAACCCATCGCCAACCGAAACACTGTTGCGCGTCCAAACTTCTCCGGTGCCCACCCAGACTACGTTGTCAGGATCGGAAGGGTCAATTTCAACGGCCCCAATGGATTGGCAGTAATCATCAAAAATAGGATTGAAAGTAGCCCCGCCATTGCTGCTTTTCCACACACCACCACCGGCTGTACCTGCATAGATTATCCGGGCATTCACCGGGTGAAGTTCAAGATCGGTAATCCGGCCGCTCATAATTGCCGGCCCGATATGCCGTGCCTTCAGGTCGCCAAACAATTCCTTGCCCCTCGAAATAGCATCCTGGCCCCTGGTTGGTGCCTCAAGGGCAACAACCAGCATCAGTAGAAGTAGTGTTTTTTTCATGTGTAAAGATTTTGAATGAAACGGTTTATAAAAGGAAAAGGCCTGAAGACATTACTGCATCAAGCCTTTTTAATTATCAAATAACTAGTTAATAATCAAGCTGTTAAAATTACTGACCTTCCGGGAATTTAAATATTGAATTATCCACTTTGGGGTTAACCTGATAGGCAATTATTGTTAATGGCTGACTTCCCGCTCCCTTTACACCCTGCGACATGGAGAAGGGCATCATCAGTCCGTCAACTTCCTGGTAATCGCTCCAGGTGATCTGCTGGGTCATTCCTTTGGCCTGCCCGGTTTTAATTTCACTCTCCATTAAAACAGGAACATAGTTCTCGGTGTCAAAGTAATAGAACAGCACATTGTCGGTAGCGACCCCATCCACTTTGATCGGCTTTTTAGTCAGTTTAATTTTATAGCATTCGGTCCCTTCAATGGTTTCTTTTCCTACCAGTTCCGCTTTCAGACCCCGCTCTTTGTAGTTTAAGAACGGATCTGGAAAATCGCCAATCTCCTGCTTAAAGTTCTCCGTAGCTTCGGCATCACTGCGTTCGGCTTTCATGTTCATGAAATTTGTAGACCAAAGGGTTGTTCCATCATAAACACCCTGCTTAATGGTCATTCCCTGGAAGGAGATGGACGTGTACTGCCTTCCGTCTTTCAGCTGTACGATCTCCAACGGGATTTCCATTCCCTGTTGATTTACTTTGGCAGTGATTTTAAGGCCGGTAAGCGCCTTCCATTTGGCAAGGCCCCCGGTATTTTCAAAGTAATTCTTAATGATGTCGTCAACTGTCTGACCGTAGAGGGCAGAACCTATTGCCATACAGGCAACCATGGCTAAAAGCTTGATTTTCATAATGTAATTTAGTTTTGATGGTTGGTCGGTTTAATTCCGATTTTGTTACATACAGGCAGCCAAATTAAGCCCAATTTTCAGCACGCCAAACGTTCCGGTGGTATATTCATCCGGATCGTTATTCCCTTCGTTTAATTACTATTTTAAGCCTATTTTAGGCCGTATTTCCTGCGCATGAGTGAAGAACTGTTAAAGGCCATTATCCAGCTTTTTGCCATTGTGGCGCGCGAACGCATCACGGAAGACGAGCGCAATAACATCAAGGAATTTCTGGGCATTCACCTCAATCGTGACTCAACCAAGTACTACCTCAATTTATTCGATGATTTCTGTAAAAACCACAAAATCGAATCGGCACAGGATCTGAGTGCCCTCGACCCGGATACCATTCAGTTTGTAGATGACTGGTCGCGGATTATGCAGATCAGCAAGCAGGTAAACCAGGCGCTTACCATGCAACAGAAGCTGGTGCTCATCATCAAAATCATTGAACTGGTGTTTGCCGATTGGGAAATATCCGAACGGCAGGAGAATCTGATTTTTTATATCGGTCAGGCGCTTAAAGTTCCTAAAAAAGAAATTGATGCCCTTCGGAATTTTGTTGTGGGGCAGGATATAGACGAGCTGTCGGCACCCAATGTGCTGGTGATTGATGAAGGGTATGACGATAAACCATACCCCGGTCCGCGAATCGTTGAAAAGAACATTAACGGACTTGTTGCCATTCTGAAACTGGAGGACACGTACTTCATTAAGTACCTGGGTATTTCTGTTCTCTACCTGAACAGCATACCGCTGAAAAGCCGGAAGGTTGACATCTTCCCTACAGGAAGCACCATTCGGGGCGATAAGATTGAGCCGATTTACTACAGCGACATTATTGGCCGGTTTCTGGCGGGCGGGCAGGCTCAAAAAATAACCTTCACTGCTGATCACATCTTTTACCATTTCAAGTCGGGAAGAGCCGGACTTCAAAACATCAACATTGCCGAGCAAGGCGGAAAGCTCATCGGCATAATGGGGGCCAGCGGCTCTGGCAAATCAACCTTGCTCAGTGTACTCAATGGTTCCGAAACTCCTTCTAGCGGCAGGGTTGCCATCAATGGAATTGATATCCATGAAAATCCGTCAACGGTGCAGGGCATCATTGGATACATCCCACAAGATGACCTGCTTATTGAAGACCTTACTGTTTTCGAAAACCTGTATTACGCTGCGCGGTTGTGCTTTGGAGAGTACACCAAAGATCAGATTGCCGAATTGGTTGAGCGTGTACTAAACCAGTTGGGGCTTAGCGAAACCCGAAATCTGAAAGTGGGTTCGCCATTGCAAAAAACCATCAGCGGAGGACAGCGAAAACGGCTGAACATTGGCCTGGAACTGTTGCGCGAGCCGGCAATTCTCTTTGTGGATGAACCGACTTCCGGGCTGTCTTCCCGTGATTCGGAGAACATCATGGACCTGCTCAAGGAGCTTTCACTGCGTGGCAAAATGATCTTTGTGGTGATACATCAGCCTTCCTCTGACATTTTTAAAATGTTTGACACGTTGGTGATCCTGGATGTGGGTGGCTTTCAGATTTACTACGGCAACCCGGTTGAATCCGTAATTTATTTTCGCGACATCATCAACGCTGCCAATAAAACACAAGGGGCATGCCCGGAGTGCGGGAACATCAACCCGGAACAGGTGTTTAACATAATTGAAACAAAGGTTGTTAATGAATACGGCCGCCTCACAAACACGCGAAAGATTTCGCCTGGGCAATGGTATCAATACTTTAAGCAGAAACTTAAGATCCCGCGCGTTGAACACAGCCGCGAAGCCTTGCCCGAAACCCAATCCATTGCCGACAAGGGCAGCCAGTTAAAAATTTTCATTATACGCGATGTGCTGGCCAAGCTTTCAAACAAGCAGTACCTGTACATTAATTTACTCGAAGCTCCGGTGCTGGCGTTCTTTATCAGTTTCATGGTTAAGTATTACAATATCCTTTCCGGCAATGAAGCGCGTTATTCGTTTTACGACAACAACAATATTCCGGTTTACTTTTTCATGAGCGTGGTGGTGGCTTTATTCTTCGGGCTGACCATGAGTGCTGAAGAGATTTTCCGAGACCGGAAAATATTGAAGCGCGAAAAGTTTCTCCACCTGAGCCGGGCCAGTTACCTGTATTCAAAAGTGTTGGTGATGTTTTGTATTTCGGCTGTTCAAACCATTTTCTTCCTTGTGGTGGGAAACCTGGTTCTGGAAATACCCCTGACGGAAATGCGCTACTGGCTCATCCTGTTCAGCACTTCCTGTTTTGCAAACATCCTTGGATTGAATATCAGTTCTGCATTTAATTCGGCTGTAACCATTTACATCCTCATACCCCTGCTTATTATTCCACAGTTGTTGTTAAGTGGCGTTGTTATTCAATTCGACCGGTTTAACCCCCAGGTAGGCGAGCCGGTAGGTGTGCCCCTGATGGGCGATATCATGGCTTCGCGCTGGGCATTTGAAGCCTTTATGGTTACGCAGTTTCGAGACAACCCCTATGAAAAAGAACTTTACGAGTGGGACAAAACCATTGCCATATCTGAATTCAAGCGCATGTACCTGATCCCGGAACTGGAGTCGAAACTTTCATTTTGTTTGAATAACCGGGCAAACTGGCGTAACAGGAATCATAACGAGTTGAACTACACGCTTGCACTGTTGCACAGCGAAATTGCCAACGAGCTTAACCTGGTAGGCGAAGACAAACTCCCAGAGATTTCGAAACTTCAAACCGGCAAATTCGATTCGGCTGCGTATGATTCAACACAACGGTTTCTTGGCAGACTCAGAAATTACTACACCGCCCGCCTAAACCAGGCAACGGCAAGCCGTGATGCGTACATTAGCGAAAAGATCAATACTCCTGAGAAGGAGTTAGCGTTCGAATCGTTTAGAAAGCAATATGCTAACAAAGAGGTGGGTGATTGGGTAAAAAATGCCACCGCACAGCAACGCATTGTAGAGTACAGGGGCCGGCTTATTCAAAAATACTTTCCGATTTATATGGAAGAACACAGGCCAAAGCATTTTTTTGATTATACAGCCAACTTTTATCAGCCCACCAAGCATTTCGCAGGCCGCATATTCGATACCTATTATTTCAACATTACCGTAATCTGGGTGATGACCGTATTCTTTTTCGTTGCCTTGTACTTTGACCTGCTCCGCAAATTAATTGTGCTTATCGAGAGCAGAAA
>JBBINY010000060.1:0-14409 GCA_037443645.1 Cytophagales bacterium | reverse complement strand
TCTGCACATCAGCACCCATGCCAAGCGCTGCCCTGGCCGAGTATTCCGCAACCGTTCCGGCTCCAATAATTACCACCTGGGTTGGAGGCACCCCGGTTATCCCGCCAAGGATTACCCCCCGGCCATTATTGGCTGTGCTCAGGTATTCAGCCGCGATAAGCATAACCGAACTTCCAGCTATTTCACTCATTGCCCGGATGATTGGCATGCCGCCCACTTTATCCTCAATAAACTCAAAGGCAAGAGCTGTAACTTTCTTTTTCATGAGCGCGTGAATGTACTCCTGCTGCAAATGCCCGAGTTGAATGGCTGAAATAAGGGTTTGGCCGGGTCTCAGGTATTCGGTTTCTTCCAGGGTGGGTGGCTCAATCTTTAAAATAACATCGGCTTTGTACACCTCCTGCGGAGAATGTACAATGGCTGCCCCGGCTTCGCTGTATTGCTGGTCGGAAAATTTCGATCCGGAACCCGCCTTTGTTTCAACCCAAACCTGATGACCATTATTCACCAGCAGTGCAACAGCATCCGGGGTTAGGGTAATGCGGTTTTCCTGGAGGGCAATCTCGCGAGGAAGCCCGATAAAAAATGCGCCCTTCTTTTTCTTTATGGCAAGCATTTGTTCCTGTGTGGCAAGGCCAGCTCTTGCCAGGGTCTCAAAGCCGCTCTTTTTTTTATCTGCCATGAATCGAAATTTCTACTTGTCGTTGATCATCAGCTTGTACCGTAAGGTGCACGTCAACATGGTTCTCCGGCAGCAGGTTCGGAATACGTTCAGGCCACTCCACAAAACAGTAATCGCCTGATTCAAAATACTCATCAACACCAAGTGCTGCTGCTTCACGTTCCGATGCAATCCTGTAAAAATCAAAATGAACAAGCCGCCCACCCTCATTCAGTGCATACTCATTTACCAGCGCGAATGTAGGGCTGCTCATGGTGTCTTTCACCCCAACTACCTTGCCCACAGCCTTTATAAAGGTTGTTTTACCAGAGCCCATCTCACCATAAATTGCATACACGCGATGCTTTCCGGAAAAGCCGATCAACTCCTTAGCCACCCTCTCCAAATCCTCCGGTTTTACATGGTTATAAACGAGGGATTCCTTACCCGGCCGCATTTTTCGAATTTAAGAAAATAATGGGGATTATCATCTCCTCCATGCTTACCCCGCCATGCTGAAATGTATCCTTATAGAAGTTCACATAGTAGTTGTAATTATTAGGGTAAGCAAAAAACTGGTCTTCAACGGCAAACACATAGGATGTGGAGACATTTGTTTTAGGCAGGTGGAGGCGCTCGGGTTTGGAAGCATGCATAATTCTTTCACCTTCAAAACCGAGGTTCTTACCTTGCTTATAACGCAGGTTTGAATTAACACTGCGGTCACCCACAATGCGGAACGGCCGCTTAACCCGAATGGTGCCATGGTCTGTGGTAATAATTATCCGGGCAGGTTTATCCGCAATTTTTTTCATGATGTCGAGCAACGGTGAATGGATGAACCACGATTTAGTAATGGAGCGGTAGGCCGACTCATCCGGAGCCAGCTCACGGATCATCGCCATGTCGGTACGCGCATGAGAAAGCATGTCCACAAAATTGTATACAATCACATTCAGGTCGTTCTGAAACAAGTTATTCACTGAATCAGCGAGGCTTTTCCCTTCCTCCAGGTTCTTGATTTTGTGATAGGAGTACTTCACGTTGAGGTTGTTCCTGCGGAGTTGCTTTCCAAGGAACTCATCCTCAAAATTATTTTTTCCTTCGTCCTCGTCTTCTCCCACCCAAATTTCCGGATGGCTCTTTGCCATCTCTGATGGAAGCATACCTGAAAAGATGGCGTTGCGTGAATATGCCGTTGTAGTAGGTAAAATAGAGTAGTACGTTCCTTCGGAATTTACGCTAAAGTACTCAGCAACTACAGGCTCAATCACTTTCCACTGATCAAACCTCAAATTGTCAATCAGGATAAGAAATACCGGTTTGCCTTTTCCGATTTCAGGAAATACCTTTCGCTTCATAAGCTGGTGCGACAGTAACGGCTTTTCGGCATTCGCGTCATTCAGCCACCGCTCATAATTGCGGATTATGAATTTTGAGAAGCCGGCATTCGCCTCTGATTTTTGCGACTCCAGTATTTCAGCCATATCGCGGTTACCGTCCTGATCCAACTGGAGCTCCCAGTGCACCAGCTTTTTGTAGATATCGGCCCATGCCTCATGACTTAAGTCATCCATAAAGGCCATGCTGATCTTTCTGAACTCCTGCTGATAATTCAGGTTTGTTTTTTCAACGACCAGCCGCTTGTTGTCCAGGATCTTCTTCACCGAAAGCAGTATCTGACTGGGGTTAAGCGGCTTGATCAGGTAATCGGCAATTTTTGATCCGATCGCTTCCTCCATAATCTGCTCTTCCTCATTCTTGGTTATCATAACCACGGGCAGGTTGGGCTTACTATTCTTAATCTGATTTAATGCCTCCAGACCAGACAATCCGGGCATGTGCTCGTCAAGAAAGACCACATCAAAATGTTTTTCATCACATAACTCCACGGCATCCGAGCCGTTGTTTACCGGGGTAATGTCATATCCCCGTTGTTCCAGAAACAGGATGTGCGGTTTTAGCAAATCAATCTCATCATCAGCCCACAAAATGCTATATCTTTGCATGGTTTAATATTTGCACCAAGTTACTCATCCGTTACCTTGATTCGAAATCCTTGAACAAGAAGAAAATCATTAACGATCCGGTTTATGGATTTATCCGAATAAGAAGCGAACTGGCTTTTGATATCATCGAACACCCCTGGTTTCAACGGTTGCGCCACATCAAACAACTTGGACTTACTGATCTGGTTTACCCGGGAGCCCAACACACCCGTTTTCAGCATGCCCTGGGCGCCATGCACCTGATGGGACGCCTGCTGGATACTTTACGCTTAAAAGGCGTGAACATCAGCGATGAAGAATTTGAAGCCGCCTCCATTGCCGTTTTGCTTCACGATATCGGCCATGGCCCGCTATCGCATGCCCTTGAAGAAACGCTGCTGCCCGGCACCCGGCACGAAAGCATTTCGTACCTGTTTATGACTGAACTAAACCGACAATTCAGCGGCAAGCTCGATTTGAGCATGAAAATTTTCAGAAACAGCTACAAGCGCAAATTTTTTAACCAGCTGGTTTCAAGCCAGCTGGATATTGACCGGCTTGACTACCTGAACCGGGACTGCTTCTTTACCGGAGTTCCGGAAGGTACAATTGGTGTTGACCGTATTCTGGAAGTATTGGGTGTGCATAAAGATCAACTTGTGGTTGAAGAAAAGGGCATCTATAGCATTGAGAATTTGTTGAACGCCCGCAGGCTGATGTATTGGCAGGTGTACCTGCACAAAACCACACTCAGTGCTGAACGTATGGTAGTGAACCTGATCAAGCGGGCACGCACCCTGGTTCAGGCGGGTGAAAAATTGGTTTGCAGCGATGCACTGATGCACTTCTTAAAACACACCATTTCTGTCGACTCCTTTAAGGAGAGCAAATCAACACTTCAACTCTACGGGCAACTTGATGACCTGGACATTTGGGCCGCCATCAAGCTTTGGCAAAACCATAACGATGGAATACTGAAAACACTTTCTCAGATGCTGCTTCAGCGGAACCTGTTTCAAATTGTACTCAGTAATGAGCCAATCCGAAAATCGCTGCTGATGGGCGTGCGCGAAGGAGTGATAAGACGCTACAAAACCTTTCGGTCAGATGCGCCCTACCTTTTTTCAACTGGGCTGGTGAGTAATGAAGCCTATACCGAAGGCCAAAAAATCAATGTTCTGATGCGCTCCGGTGAGCTGCTTGACCTTGCCCAGGCTTCCGATTTACCCAGCATAAAGGCCATCAGTAAAATCGTTAAAAAAAATTACCTCTGCTGGCCTAAAAATGTATCTTTGTAAGATAGGCTACGGTGTGTTTCCGGGAGTTGCACCGGTTAAAGAAAGCTTATAATACTCCCGGCTGACCCCATATGGAATTTACCGTAGAACAGATTGCTGCCATGCTTGGTGGCACAGTGCAGGGCAATGGAAAAGGCAGGATTAATATGCTTGCCAAAATTCAGGATGCCAAACCCGGTCAAATCGCTTTTCTTTCTAACCCCAAATACGAAAGTTTTATTTATTCAACCGGTGCAACGGCTGTTATTGTAAGCAGGCAGTTTACTCCGCGCAAAGCCCTTACCACCACGCTCATTCAGGTTGATGATCCCTACATCAGCTTTACCATCTTGCTCGAAGAATATCATAAGCTCATCAGTTTCCAGAAATCAGGGATTGAAGAACCAAGTTTTATCGGGGCTGATTGCCAGACCGGGAAAGGCATTTATCGTGGCGCCTTCTCCTACATCGGTAGCAAGGTTAAGATTGGTGATAATGTTAAGATTTACCCTCACGTGTTTGTTGGCGATAACGTGGAGATTGGAAACAATGTAATCTTGCACCCCAATGTTAAACTGTACGCAGGTACCCGCATCGGGCATAATTGCGTTATTCACTCCGGTACAGTTATCGGCAGTGATGGATTCGGATTTGCACCTCAGGCCGATGGTTCGTACAAAACCATACCCCAATTGGGAAATGTTGTTATCGAAGACGATGTAGTGATCGGAGCCAATACGGTAATTGATTGTGCAACCTTGTTTGGCGACTCCACCATTATCCGCAAGGGCGTTAAGCTGGATAACCTTATTCAAATTGCCCACAATGTTGAGATTGGAAAGAACACGGTAATCGCAGCTCAGGCAGGAGTTTCAGGGTCTACCAAAGTGGGTGAGAATAACATGATTGCGGGGCAGGTTGGAATTGCGGGGCACCTTGTTATCGCCAACAATACACACATTGGTGCCCAGTCGGGTATATCCAAATCAATTAAGGATGAGGGACAGCGCATTCTGGGTTACCCTGCATTCGATATTAAAGAGTACTTCAGAGCCTATACGGTATTTAAAAAACTTCCGGCTATCAGCCAGCGCCTGAAACAACTCGAAGACCGGGTTTACGGAAGCAGGCCCGAACAGGAAGTGCGAACAGTTTCTGAGTCAGCCGAATAGCTGGGCTTACCAAAAATAATTCGTTTGGATTATCAGGGGGTTAAAGGTTAAATTTGCCCACTTTTTGCCTTTTATGTTGAATATTAAGCAGCAAACCATTCATAAATCGGTCACCCTCTCGGGTGTAGGCTTGCATACCGGGGCCAAAACCAACATGACGTTCGTACCGGCCAAGCCCAATCACGGCATCAAATTCCAACGTATTGACTTACCGGGGGCACCCTATATCAATGCCGACTGCGATAATGTGGTGGATGTATCAAGAGGAACAACCATCGAACAGAGTGGTGCCCGTGTAAGCACAATCGAGCATACCCTGGCAGCACTTGTGGGACTGGAGATCGACAACGTTATCATCCAATTGGACGGTCCCGAGTGCCCGATAATGGATGGCAGCTCCATCCAGTTTATTGATATTTTAAAGGAAGCAGGCAGCGAAGAACAAAACGCTATACGCGATTTTTTTGAAGTGCAGGAGCCACTCTTCTACCGCGAAGCTGCACGCAACGTTGAAATTGCAGCACTTCCCCTTGATGATTACCGGGTAACGGTGATGATTGATTACAACTCACCCGTACTGGGAAGCCAGCATGCCTCCCTGAATGACATCCGCCAGTTTGCAAAAGAAATTGCAAGCTGCCGGACATTCTGCTTTCTGCACGAACTTGAAATGCTTTATAAAAACAACCTGATTCGTGGCGGTGACCTGAATAACGCCATAGTTATTGTTGACCGGGTTGTTAAAGATGACGAGCTCGACAACATTGCCAAGATGTTGAACAAACCAAAAGTTGAAGTGCGCCATGAGGGCATCCTGAATAATGTCGACCTCCGATACAAAAATGAACCTGCCAGGCACAAGTTGCTTGATATTGTAGGAGACCTTGCATTGGCTGGCAGGCCTCTTAAAGCGCAGGTGCTGGCCGCCCGGCCGGGGCATGCAGCTAATGTTGCATTCGCCAAGAAACTTAAAAAAGCAATGGCCGAGGCTGAACGGGTTGGACGTCCAAAATACAATCCCAACCTCCCGCCTGTGATGGACATCAACAAAATTTCTCAGATCCTTCCCCATCGCTATCCTTTCCTGCTCATTGATAAAATTATCTATCTCGATAATGAAAGTGTTGCCGGTGTAAAGAACGTAACCATGAATGAACATTTCTTCCTTGGGCACTTTCCGGGTAATCCTGTATTTCCCGGTGTGCTCCAGGTTGAAGCGATGGCCCAGATTGGCGGAATCCTGGTTCTGAATACCGTGCCTGATCCCGAAAACTACTGGACTTACTTTTTGGGTATTGAAAATTTCCGATTCCGGAAAATGGTTCTACCCGGTGATACCCTGGTGATTCAGTGTGACCTCGCAGCACCCATTAAACGGGGTATTGCCAAAATGTACGGCCGTGGATTTGTGGGCAACACACTGGTTTGCGAAGGAACAATGACAGCAAGTATTGTACGAAAAGACTCATGAGCCACCAACCCTTAGCCAACATCCATCCTGAAGCCAAAATAGGCAACAATGTAACCATTGAGCCTTTCGCTACCCTTCAACGCAATGTGGTGATTGATGACGGCTGCTGGATTGGTCCGAATGCCGTTATCTGGGAAGGATCACGACTTGGCAAAAATGTGAAGGTTTATCCGGGAGCTTCCGTTTCGTCCATTCCACAAGACCTGAAGTTTGCGGGTGAACAAACCGAAACACACATCGGTGACAATACCGTTATCCGGGAGTATGTTACCATCAGCCGGGGCACCACCGATAAATTAAAAACCGTTATTGGCAAAAATTGCCTGCTGATGGCTTACGTGCACGTAGCGCATGATTGCCTTATCGGTAACAACTGCATACTGGTTAACTCCGTTCAGGTAGCGGGGCATGTTACCATTGACGACTGGGCTATAATCGGAGGCGCCAGCGCACTGCATCAGTTTGTAAAGGTTGGAGCACACGTTATGGTTTCTGGCGGATCGCTGGTGCGTAAAGATGTTCCGCCCTATACAAAAGCAGCCCGCGAACCGCTTGCCTATGCGGGTATTAATTCTGTAGGATTGCGGAGAAGAGGTTTTTCCACTGAAAAAATTTCAGAAATCCAGGAAATATACCGTTATGTTTTTCTGAAAGGCTTAAACAACCTGAAGGCGTTAGATGTCATCAAAAATTCAGTACCCGAAAGCGAAGAGCGGGATTACATCATCAACTTCATTAAAAGTTCGGAGCGCGGAATTATGAAGGGCTATGGCTCAGCCGACTGAAAAGCTGGTGGCTGAACCTGCACCAACCATCCGCCTGATTGCCCGGAACCTGGCCAAGAAATTCAATACCGAATGGCTCTTCCGCGACTTCAATTACACCTTTGGAGCAGCAAATACCTATGCGATCACCGGTCCAAACGGTTCAGGTAAATCTACCTTATTGCAGTTGCTGTGGGGGCAATTGCCTCCCACCGCTGGTACAATCCAATACGAGATTCAAGGTAAACCCATTGAAGCAGATGCGGTCTTCAAACACCTGGCGATTGCCGCCCCATACATGGATTTGATTGATGAGTTTACGTTAAAGGAACAACTTGAGTTCCATTTCAGCCTAAAACCTTTGATGCGCGATTACACTATAACCCGGGTTATTCATGATTTGTACCTGGATGAGGCAACGGATAAATACATAGGCAATTTCTCCTCGGGCATGAAACAACGGCTAAAACTCGGGCTTGCTTTTTACTCCGATGTGCCGGTTGTATTCCTGGACGAACCCGGCAGCAACCTGGATAGCCGGGCTTTTCAATGGTACTGTAACCTGCTTCACACGACCTGTAAAAACAGGCTCGTGATCATTGCCTCAAACAATAAAAACGAATACCCGGAAAACGCACAGGAGATTTCGATTACCAGCTACAAATCAAAAACGGGGTAATTCGGGCCCAAACTTCGGTTACAACTTGCAATCCAATACGATAAACCACTGATTTTTGCCTTTAGCGGACTCTTTTGGTTTGATTTTATGCTAAGGAAACCCCAAATTGGCACTTCAAAAAACGTGAAAATGAACAAGTTTATTGAAAGAACACTCTCCTTTCTGGTTCTGGCCGGTATGCTGATTGCATTCACTCATTGCGGTGATGACAGCCCCAAGAAGACTCCCGAACAAATACAGCTCGACAAACTGAAGAAAACCTGGACCATCATCAGTAACGTCTCAGGCGGAGCTACCCTGGATGCAAGCGACCGGAGCTCTGACTTCACCGGCTTTACAATTACCATTGGCGGAACCTACAATTCGAGCAATCCAAAGGGCCCATATACCTTTTCAGTAAGTGGAACAAGGCCCACCCCCAGCCCATGGCCGGCAAGTGGTAACTGGTTTTTTGGCGGTGATCCCGAGTCGCAATTAATTCGCGATGAAAATGCAAACGGAACTCAGGATGGAAGCGATCTTGGTATGACCTATTTTATTGACTCAACCGGAAAACTCAGCATCACGTTCACCTGCAGTGGGTGCAACTACCCCGGAAGCCGGGTTGATCTGGTAGATGGTGTCTGGACGTTTTTGCTGAATTAATCCATCGTAAATTATTTAGAATTCTACGTCCTGCTGTTTAACGCGGCAGGACGATTTTTTTTAGTGTAACACCACAACCGTGATCCCTGCCCCCCCACGCTCCACATGTTCATCTTCAAAATGCGCTACCAGCGCATGCTTCTTCAATTCAGTACGAACTACCGTGCGTAAAACACCTTCACCTTTGACGTGCAGAATTTTCAGTTCGCGGTAACCCAACAACAGGGCCGTATCCAGAAACTGATCGAGTAACGGAATCACTTCCTCTGCGCGTTTCCCACGAATGTCAAGCAGCGAAGTGAATGCAGCCTGTTTCTCATGCAATTTTACAGTGGCTGCAGGAGCGTTCACACTTCTTTGAACCGGTAAAATACCTTCCGGCTTTTCCAGCTTTGTCAATTCAACTTTCGATTTCAACTCACCGAACTGCACAGTTGCATATTTACCTTTTAAGGAGAGTACAACTCCGCTCACCTCCTGGCCGATTATTCTTACCCGGTCTCCAACTTCAGGTTTTACAGATGATTCTTTTCGAACCTCCTGCTTCACAATTTTTTTTGACAACTCCTGAAGGCTCTTCCGCACTTTGCTTGTTTCACTCCGATTTGCCTGGTTCTCACGGATGTGCCTGATTGTTTTTTCGATTTCCCGGTTGGTCTGTCGTAGCAATTCAGCCGCTTCTTCCTTTGCGCGCTCAACGATCTCTCTTTTCCGGTTTTCCAGGTCAGCCAGCAATTTTTCGTACTGTTGCCGGGCATCCTCCGAAGCCCTGAGAGTTGCATCTGCCTCACCAAGCCTGGTGTGCAACTCCTGGCGGTCTTTCTCAAAGCTTCTGACAATCCGGTCAAACCCCATCAAATCTTTCCCGATAAGGTATTCTGCCCGGTTTAGTACCTTCTCCGGAATTCCTGTTTTACGGGCGATCTCCAATGCAAATGAACTCCCGGGCTTCCCCATATCAAGGATAAATAAGGGCACAAGGTTTTGCTCATCAAACCGCATAGCCCCGTTGCGGATGCCAGGGTACTTCCCGGCAAATAACTTCAGGTTATAGTAATGTGTAGTAGCAACCACCCATGCACGTCTTTCAAGAAGTGCTTCAAGAACCGCTTCAGCAATTGCACCGCCAAAATTCGGATCAGTGCCCGAGCCTAACTCATCCAGTAAGAGCATCGAACGTGGGCCTGAGCGCGTGATAAATACAGCCATATTTTTCAAGTGGCTGCTGTACGTACTTAAATCATTTTCGATGGATTGCTGATCGCCTATATCCACGAACAAATCTTCAACCAAACCAACCGTTGAATCAGCCGATGCCGGAACAAGCAAGCCACACTGAAGCATGTATTGAAGCAGTCCTACCGTTTTAAGGCAAACCGATTTGCCTCCCGCATTGGGCCCGCTGATGAGCAGCATACGCTCTGCATCGGTAAGGTCAATGGAAAGCGGCACAACACCACCCTTTTCGGAGCGGGAGAGGAGAAGCAACGGGTGTCTCGCATGAATCCAATGAAAATCAGAACCATCCCTAATACCAGGCATAACCGCATCAAGGGTGATTGCTAACCTTGCCCGTGCCCGTGTAAAATCGATGTAGCCGAGAAACTGGTAAGCGTTCTTTAAATCGGCAAGGTGACCCCGTAAATAGCCGGTAAGATCTTTCAGAATCCGGATAACCTCTCGTTCTTCGGCATGCTCCAGGTCGCGGATTTCGTTGTTTGCTTCCAATGCCTCAGTCGGCTCGATGTAAACCGTTTGCCCTGTGGCCGACTCATCCAAAATAAAGCCTTTCATCCTGCGCTTATACTCAGCCAGGACAGGAATGGCAAGCCTGCCTTGCCGGATTGTAGGTAGTCCTCCTTCGGGTACCCATTTTTCTGCCACGGCTTGACGATATGCAAGTTCAATTTGCTTGCGGAGCTTTCCGTGGGCATCACGCAATACCTTCCGGATACGTTTCAACTCCTCGCTGGAAGAGTCTCTTACCTGCCCCTCATCATTGATAATCCGGTTAATGCGATCCGGTAAGTTCTTTCCGGCAGTAACCTGGCTCGTCAGGGCGAATAATGTGGGATAGTCAGCCTGGTTTTTACTGAGAAAATCTTTACAGGCAAATACGGTTTGAAGCGATCGCCCGATTTTCAGAAAATCTGCAGGCTCAAGAAAAGAACCTTCCAGGGCTATGGATTGGAATAACCCGGTTGGGTCCATAAAGTGCTGCGATGGAAAATCTTCGCTGCGCTCAAGCAAATTCCTAAACTCAAGGTTTTCCTTCAGCAATCCTAAAATCCGGTCCTCGGAAGAGATCAACGCCATCGCGTCAACGCAGGAGACACCAAGCGGGCACAGGCAGTAGGCTTTTAACTTTTCCCTGATCTGGTCGAAGCCAATTTTAGATTCAATGTCAGCGGGGTAAAGCATCGGGTGTTGGCATCCTGTGTTCCCTGAAACTTAATGAATCGGTAAGAGCCCCATAAATGCGGTCAAGATCTTTGGGGCGCCTCATATAATAATCCATTGAGATGCTGAACACAGAGTCTGTAATATTTACCCGTTTGAGAATGCGCTGGCGGATGACCGGTGAAATTTTTGTTACCGAATCGTAAGGAATATTGGCGAGAGAAATCTTCTCCTCGCTTTGATAGATCTCCATCAATACGCTTACCATCTCCTCTTCACTAAGCACTCCGGGCGGGCGGTCGGGTGCACATGACTGCACCCCCAACAGGATCATGCCGGCCAGTAGTCCCATTAAGCGTTCAGCTGCAGCTACTGATTTCCAATTCATCCTGCAAAGTACATACAAATCTATATTTTTGCGGATGTCAGCATATGAAGACTCTCCTTAAGAAACTGCGCAATTACGAAATCCGGATACGGAAGGCAATCAACAGCCAGATGCAGGGTGATTTCCGGTCGGTATTCAAGGGTACAGGCCTTGAATTCGATGATGTACGGCCCTACCAATATGGCGATGACATCCGGACCATCGATTGGAATGTATCGGCCAAAGGGCATGGTACCTTTGTAAAGACCTTTCGTGAAGAAAAAGAACAAACCGTATTCTTCATTCTTGATGTCAGTTCATCGCAGGAAATTGGTGCAGCAGGTAAAACAAAAGTTGATATCGGCCGGGAAATTTGCGGGGTACTTGCCCTTTCAGCAGTTAAAGAATCAAGTCACGTTGGGCTCATCTGTTTTTCGGATCAACGCGAGCTGTACATTAAGCCCACCAAGGGAACAGCACAAGCCTACCAAATCATACATGGCCTCGTTCATCTTCAGCCCCGGTCACCGAAAACCAGCCTCACCCGTGCTTTGCTATTTGCCCTCAACACCATTAAACGAAGGAGTGTGGTTATCCTGATTTCAGATTTTATTGATGAGGGATACATGCATAACCTGAAAGCACTTGCCCGGAAGCACGACCTGGTGCTGATTCACATCAGCGATAAACGTGAAACGAAATTACCCAAGCTGGGCATTGTACCGGTTTTGGATAAGGAAACCCGCAAAACCATTTGGGTAAATACTTCGTTTGGCAACTTCCGCCAGACAATAAAGGACCGTCTGAACGACCGGGTAGCCGCGTTGGAAACGTTCAGCAGAAAACACCAGATCAACTTCTTATCCATCGATACAGATGAAGATTACGTGCCCAAGTTGCTCAGGTTGTTTAAAGTACGCAACAAAACAGTTAAGACCTCGTAATGAACAGGCGATGATGCTGAGGAAGGGGCTATTGGTTTTTACATTGCTAGGTGCAGCCTTTTATGGCCGTGCCCAACAGGTGCTTGTTCGTGGCGGGTTTACCCAGGACAGCCTGGCTATTGGTCAGCCGGTGGGATATTATCTTACCGCACGTTATCCGGAAACTGTTACCGTACTCTTCCCTGACTCAACGTTTTCTTTCGCACCCTTTGAGTACATTTCAAAACGCTACTATCCTACGCGCTCTGCCAAAGGCACCAGTTACGATAGCGTAGTGTACCAGCTTCGTACATTTGAAATCAATCGGCTGCAATGGCTCTCCCTTCCTGTTTTTATACCTTCAGCTACCGACAGCCTGCGGTTTGAACCCCGCCAGGATACCCTAAGGCTTATCAGCCTGGCAACCGTTTTGCCGCCCGATACCATTCCGCTTCATCAACTACCGCTGAAAAGCAATACCGATTACAGGGTCGTTCAGTTTCTTTTCAACTATCCATTGGTTGCACTAGGTATTGGCGCCTTGCTGCTAATGACTCTTCTGGGGTGGGTATTTTTTGGAAAGCGGATACGAAAATATTTTACGATCAGGCGATTGGAAAGGGAGTACTGGCACTTCGTTCAATCATTTAAAAAGTACCAGAATGAATTAAACTCTCAATTCAGAGCAAGCCTGGCTGAACAAGCTCTTTCATTCTGGAAAAAATACCTGGAGAAGCTGGAACAAAAACCATATACCAAACTCACTACGCGCGAAGTGCTCATTGTTGAATCTGACCCGGCACTCGGCCAGGCACTCAGCGCCATGGATGGTGCCATCTACGGCAATCTGAAACAGGTTAATGAGCCCATGGCCAAACTTAGTGAAATTGCCACCCACCGGTTTCAACGAAAAATGAATACCATTAAGAATGGATAGTGTGGATACAACCATACCGTGGTACTCGCTGCATTGGTTTTCGCCTTCAACACTGGGTGCATTTGCCTGGAGCAACCCTGAGTTTTTATACGGTATAGCTGCCCTTCCCCTTCTGTTTCTTTTCCGATGGCTATGGCAACTAAAAGCAACACAAAAATTACCGGTTGCACTTACCCACAAGGACCTTTCAGGCTCCGTTTGGAACCTCGTTAGGGTAGTGCCCGGTTTGTTGCTGCTGGTCTGCCTCATGCTCCTTCTGATGGCCCTGGCCCGCCCGCAAAAATCC
The DNA here is from genome assembly GCA_037443645.1 of Cytophagales bacterium. Taxonomy (GTDB): domain Bacteria; phylum Bacteroidota; class Bacteroidia; order Cytophagales; family Cyclobacteriaceae; genus UBA2336. Next base: position 839 of record JBBINY010000060.1, on the reverse strand, counting down.
AATGAAAAGGCTGAACAGTGGTCTGAAGGAATTGACATTATGCTGGCTATTGACATCTCCCGATCGATGGAAATCGGTGACTTTACTCCAAATCGCCTCGAAGCAGCAAAAAAAGTTGCTAATGAATTTATTGACGGCCGGTTTCAGGACAGGATTGGCATTGTTGTGTTCTCAGGCGATGCCTACTCCCTGGCTCCCCTAACCACAGACTATAGCCTATTGAAATCCATGATTGCTGAAATGTCATTCAACATGATCGAATCGAGGGGAACAGCCATAGGCAGCGCACTCGCCATTGTCACCAACCGGATGCGCGAATCGTCCTCAAAATCAAAAGTATGCATCCTGTTAAGCGATGGCGACAGCAATGCAGGAAATATTGACCCGATTACTGCAGCCCAACTTGCCAATGCCTACGGCATTAAAATTTACACCATCGTTATCGGGAAAGAAGGCATGGTTCCTTTCGGTAAAGATTTTTTCGGACGACCCAACATGATCGAAAACAACGTGGACGAAACAACCATGAGGAAGATTGCCGAAATCGGAAACGGGGCATTCTACAGGGTATTGGATAACAAGGCGCTGGAGCAGGTATTCAGCCAGATTGATACACTGGAAAAAGCGGAAATCAGGGAAACACGGTACAAGGATACGGCAGACTATTATCCAACCTACATACGCTGGGCAGTTTTATTTTTTCTGGTGTGGCTGTTCACAAAGCTTACATTTATAAGCAATGTGTTGCAGGATTGAGTTAGAGGCCACTGAAATCTTCGGCAAACAACAGCAAGCGGCCGCCAAATACCAGAAATACAATACCCAAAACAATATTCAAC
>JBBINY010000059.1:0-15294 GCA_037443645.1 Cytophagales bacterium | reverse complement strand
GAAACGGTTTTTATTATTTTACCTGATAACCGGCATTGGTGCTGCGGTTTTTAGCGTGGGTATCGACCTGATATTTGGCGGGGGGGCAGGAGCTATGCTGGGCGCTTCGGGCGCTATTTATGGCGTGCTGATGGGCTTTGGGATGCTCTTTCCAAACATGGAGGTGATGTTGCTTATTCCGCCCATTCCCGTAAAAGCAAAGTACCTGGTGTTTATAATGGGGGGCTTAACCTTTTTGATGGATCGGAGCGGCAGTGTTGCCCATTTTGCCCACCTGGGCGGTATTGTGGTGGCGTACATTTTGATTAAATTCTGGCGCAGCCAGGGTGGTACATATTATTGATAGTGAAGGAACCTATGCTGGGGGAATTTAAAAACGCATTTCAACGGTATAACAACGCACACGTTCAGTTGATCATCATCAACGTAACGGTGTTTTTGTTCTTACTGAGCATTGACCTGGTAACGTGGGCAACCGGCACCGAACAATTTTTTCAGTTGGTGTACCAGCAGTTCAGTATCCCTTCCGGTTACGCTGAATTTTTCTCCCGGCCCTGGACGTTGATCACCTACATGTTTTCGCACAGCGTATGGGACATTTTCCATATCCTTTTCAATATGCTGGTACTTTACTGGTTTGGCCGTGTGTTTGTGGAGTACCTGGGCAGCGACAAACTCATTGCCCTTTACCTGCTTGGTGGGTTAACCGGTGGCATTTGTTATTTGTTGCTCTATAATATCAACCCAGGCTTCTTCGGGCAGGCTGAGATGGTTGGTGCATCAGGGGCCATCTATGCAATAGTTGTAGGTACGGCTGTCCTTCTTCCAAATTACACCTTTTACCTGCTGTTCTTCGGTCCTGTCCGGATCAAATACATTGCACTTTTTTATGTAGTTCTTTCGGTGCTGTATGTACGTCAAGGGGTTAACCTTGGCGGGAACATTGCCCACCTTGGCGGTGCACTTATCGGCTTTGTTTACATGAAGCAGTTGCAGGCAGGTGTGAATTGGGGTGGCTGGATAACGGCAACCCTGGAATGGTTTAAAGATTTGTTCAAAGCAAAACCCAAAGTAAAAGTTTCGTATCGCAGTGATGAAGGCCGGCCGGTTAAACGGCAAGCCGCAAGCAAGATTCCGCAGGAGGAAATTGATGCCATTCTTGATAAAATCTCTGATCGGGGATATGAAAGCCTTACCAAGGAAGAGAAAGAGAAGCTATTCAACGCGAGCAAGAAGTGAGTCAAATACCAGGATTTTCCCGGTGAATCGTCTGATCTGGGCGCAGGAGTTTCTTGATCGCCCGGATTCTCTTACACAGTAATCAGCGTAGCAATTCCAAAAGCGGCTGCAGCGGCCACCGCGCCAACCAGGGTAACCCGCAATGCGCCTTTGAACAACGGTTGGCCGGTAAGTTTACTTTTGATTAACCCAAAAACAACCAGGCAAATCAAGGTGATAATGCTTGAGTAAAGTAGCCCCTCTCTGGAGGTTTCGGTAAAGAAGTATGCCGTTAAGGGGATAAGCCCGCCAACTACATAGGAGATGCCAATGATAAACGCGCTTTGATGAGCCCGGTTCTTGTCGGGCTTGTCGAGGCCAAGTTCAAAACGCATCATAAAATCAACCCATTTCTTTTTATCCTGAGCAATGGCATGCGCTACTTTTTCCTGGAGTTCGTCATTCAGGCCATATTCGGCAAAGATGTCTTTGGTTTCCTGGATTTCTACGTGATGCAGTTTCTCAATCTCCTCGTATTCCCGTTTTTCCTCCGAATCGTAGTGTTCAATTTCTGTTCGGCCGGCAAGGTATCCGCCAAGCCCCATGGCTATAGACCCCGCGGCTATCTCAGCCAGCCCGGCCGTGATGACAATGGCGTTCGAATCAACGGCACCGCTTAATCCTGCAGCAAGGGCAAACGGCACGGTAAGTCCATCGCTCATACCAATTACAAAATCGCGTACTTTTTCTGACGACTGGAAATGCTGCTCCTGATTCATGAAGCTAAGTTAGAAGAACCACCCTTACTGCCGCGTGGCCTGGTAAAAAAACTTTTTCATAGAGTCAATGATCTGTTTCCGGTCGGTGGAGTACACCACGTCAGAATTCTGTTGGTTGAATTTTACAAGGAGTTCATAAAATTCAGGTTCAGACAAATCGTGCTCTTCCATAATCGATTCCCGTACAACAGCGTCATTTACCACCTGCAGGTAGGTAATGGTGCGGTTATTCTCCTCAACCAGCCTGGCCAGTTTGCGTTTCTCACGCTGCCAGCGCGAGAAATAATCAAAAGGATTGGCTACGGGGCCTGCATCAAGCGGGCGGGAGGGTGTTCGGTACGACCGGGTTATTTCGGTTATTCGCGTTCCTGTAATGATTACTTCATTCAGCAGATTAACTCGCTCGGGCAACCGAATCAAAATCCCCGACTCTTCAAAAAGAAGCGGTAATTCAACAGGATGGTAACCAATCATGGAGATAACCAGCGTGTCGGCAGGCTTTGCCCGGATAAGAAACACACCCAGTTCATTTGCGAGTGTACCCTGTGTGGTGTTTTTAATTTTAACATGGGCACCCGGTAATGCAGATAGGGTTAGCGAATCGACCACGATGCCCCGATAGGCCGATTGCCCGATTACGGCTAATGGGAGCATCAGGAGAAGCAGGGCTATCAGCAGGCGTTGGTTCAATTTGCAACGGTTGGTTGGGAGCTGGATGCGTTGAATTCAGATTACGTTTTATTGGCTAATTGTCCGCAGGCCGCATCAATATCTTTTCCCCGGCTTTTGCGAATGCGGGCGATGATGCCGTTGCGGGTAAGCAACGATTGGTACATGGCAACAGCCTCCGGGGAAGCTTGTTGAAATTGTCCGTCATCAATGGGGTTGTATTCTATGAGGTTCACCTTTGAAGGAATAACCTTGCAGAAATTCAAAAGAGCCTGTGCATGCTCCATCGAATCATTCACCCCTTTCCATACCACATATTCGTAAGTCACTTTGCGTTTTGTTTTAGAGTACCAGTACGTTAATGCATCGGCCAGTTCCTCCAGGGGGTTGGTATCGTTAATAGGCATGATGGCGGAGCGTGTTGTGTTGATCGCATCGTGCAGTGAAACAGCCAGGTTAAATTTAACCTCATCATCCGCCATTTTCTTAATCATCTTGGCAATACCTACCGTTGAAAGGGTTATGCGTTTGGAGGCCATGTTCAATCCTTCCGGGGATGTAATCTTCCGGATGGCCTCCATCACATTGGGATAGTTCAGCAACGGTTCGCCCATGCCCATAAAAACAATATTGGTTAATGGCCGGTTAAAGAACAGTTCGGCTTGCTGGCGGATAGCAGCAACCTGGTCGTAAATTTCATCAGCTGAAAGATTTCGCTGACGTTTTAATCGTGCCGTAGCGCAGAATGAGCATGCCAGGCTGCAACCTACTTGCGATGAAACACATGCGGTAATCCTGTCTTTGGTGGGAATGAGCACCGACTCCACCACGAGGCCATCGTGCAGGGTAACGGCATTCTTTATAGTCCCGTCTTCGCTGCGTTGCATGGCGTCAACCCGAATGTGGTTGATGGTAAAATGTTGCTTCAATTTCTCGCGCAATGCCAGCGAAACATTGGTCATCTGGTCAAAATCTTTTGCTGATTTCTTCCACAGCCATTCGTATACCTGCCGGGCGCGAAAAGGCTTCTCTTCATGCTGAACGAAAAAGCTTTTAAGTTCATCCAGCGAAAGCTTGCGGATATCCTTCTTTTCGGTAGTCTCAATCATTGCTTAGTTCGTCCTGACCAGCTCCATGCGTTCGCAGGTCCTGCTTTTGTTGATTAGAATCAATGAATGCTGACTGCGTAACTGGATCAGGTAGGTATCAGTAATCAACCGCGATTTTTTATCGAGCAAATACAAGGTGTCGTCATCTACTTTATAAAGAAATTTTTCTTTAACACCCGATTTCTTTTTTTCAACCGACTTCCAGTTCTGTTCCCCTGAATTATCGGCATTGAACTGAAGAATTTTTGGCGTTACACCTGAAAGTGAAGCCATTTTTTCGGTTAGTTCTTCCTCGGTTTCCGAAGCAGGCTCAGACTCATCACCCAGGCAGTGGCTTTCCTTAACCACCTGCCATTTACCGATAAGCGACTGCCCATGCCCCTGGATGGCCAGAAGGGTTGCAATGATGATGACAAGTAATGATTCCCGCATAAAACCTCCTTTTTTGCAAAGGTAGTTAAATAGGAGGCTGGGAAAACCAAAATTCATAAGGAGGCCTTCCCGGACAACCCTAAAAAACCGTATTTTTCGCGCTTCATTTTTGATTGCAATGGACAACGCCATAATTATTACAGGGGGATACCTCGATACCATCAATGCAAAAACCGCCCACGGGCTGATCCGCGGAACGGAACGTTTCACCATTTTAGGGGTAATTGATCAAAAGTTGTCCGGTAAGGATGCTGGTGAGGTGCTGGACGGAAAAAAAAGAACCATTCCGGTTTACGCCTCTATTCAGGATTTCGTTAAAACCTCACGCGGGAAAGCGAAGTATTGCATCATTGGCGTAGCCACAAAAGGCGGAGTAATTCCTGAGTCACTGCAAGTCCTGTTAAAGGAGGCACTGGAAAATGACCTGAGCATCGTAAACGGGCTGCACGATTATGTATCCGATCATGAAGAGTTGGCCACATTGGCCGGAAAAAAGGGGCTTGAGATCATTGATGTGCGTAAACCGAAAAAATTCAAGGATCTGCATTTCTGGAACGGTAAGATTAAAGAAGTGAAATGCGTAAAAGTTGCCGTGCTGGGTACCGATTGTGCGCTGGGCAAACGCACCACCACGCGTTTTTTAATGCAGGCCATGCGCCAGGCGGGCTATAAAGCCGAGATGATTTATACCGGGCAAACCGGCTGGATGCAGGGTGCTAAGTACGGGTTCATCTTTGATTCAACGTTGAATGATTTCATTTCCGGTGAAATGGAACACGCCATTTGGGAGTGCTACCAAAACGAAAAGCCCGATATAATTTTTATTGAAGGGCAATCATCGCTTCGAAATCCCAGCGGTCCGGCCGGTGCCGAGTGGATCGTTTCTGCTGATGCGGATGCGGTGGTGTTGCAACACAATCCATCGCGTAAACAATACAAAGACATGGAATATTATCCTGCTTATATTCCATCAGTAAAAGACGAAATTGAATTGATTAAAATTTATGGAGCGCCAACGGTTGCCGTTACCGTAAACACGATGAAGATGGCAGAGAGCGAAGCGCGGGACTGGGCCCGTAAAACCGAAGCGGAGTTGAATATTCCGGTTGTGCTGCCGTTGGAAGAAGGTGTTGACCGATTGGTGCCGGTTTTTGAAAGGATGATTAGAAAACAGGCCACAGTCCACGATTAATCAGTCAACCGTTGACTGATGACCGACAAACTATTGACTTGTAAGTAACAAAATGAAGATCAAAGACATTAAAATCTGGAATGCTGATTTAGGCAACACCAAACCCTACACCATTGCCTTTAAAACAGTGGATGAAGTGCGGAATGCTTTTGTAGAAATCACATTAGCCAATGGCACAACAGGCCTCGGGTCGGGCAACCCGAGCGAGTATGTTGTTGGTGAAAACCTGAGCCAGACACTTGAAGCTCTTCAGGAAAAGAATGTAGAGTTTTTAATCGGGCGTGATATCCGTGAGATAGGCCAGCTTACCTACGATGTATGGAAGAAATTCCCGAAACATCCTGCCGCCCGTGCAGCACTGGACATTGCCCTATATGATGCATTTACAAAATTGCTGGGCATTCCTTTGGTAAAATACCTCGGTCAGAAAATCCAATCCATGCCCACTTCCAACACCATTGGCATTAAGAATGTAGAGGAGACATTGAAGGAGGCGGAAGACTACAAACAAAGAGGCTTTAAAATTCTTAAAGTTAAACTGGGTATAAACCTGGAAGAGGACATTGAGCGGTTGGTGAAACTGCGTGAGAAATTCGGGAATTATTTTACGATACGCATTGACGCCAACCAGGGATATTCCGTACAGCAAACGATTGAGTTTTACAATAAAACCCGCCACCTTGATGTTGAGCTGATTGAACAGCCGTTGCCCGCGAAAGCAGTGGAAGAGATGAAGCAATTGCCCGATGAAATCAAAGTTAAAATTGCAGCTGATGAATCGCTGATATCACCGGTTGATGCATTCAACCTGGTTAAGCCACCGCGTGCCGCAGGCATCTTTAACATCAAACTCATGAAATGCGGAGGGGTAAGTCAGGCACTGAAGATTGCCGACATCGCCCAACACGAAGGAGTTGAATTGTTTTGGGGTTGTAACGATGAGAGTATGGTGAGCATTACGGCTGCCCTGCATGCAGCGTTTGCCTGCGCCAATACAAAGTATATCGATTTGGATGGTAGCCTTGACCTTGCCCGTGATGAGGTGCAAGGAGGATTTATTCTTAAAGACGGGATAATGTACTGTTCGGATAAACCCGGACTTGGCCTGGATCGGATCCAATCTTAAATTCCGGCTTCAATCTGAAACCGTAAAAGCCACCGGTTATAATCGGGCGAAGCTCCCTGCAGCCAGTGGTTTTGTTCATAGGTAAGATCGCTTTGAAGTTTCAGGCGATGGCCGCGGATGTATTTGCTTATGCCAAGCGTATATTGTTTTGTTTCTTCTTCAAGAAGCTGTAGTTCGCTATCTGGTCGTACGCGTGAATAGCGCCCAACCAGTTCAATGTTATTTTTGAACAAGTAGCTGGCCTGGTAATTCTCGCCATGGCCCACGTAAACATAGCGGATGTCACCGGCCCCGTTATCGGTAATTGGATTCTGACCGCCCGTATTTCTACGAAGGAATTCGGAAGCAAATGCCCAGCCCTGATGCTTGAAAAGCACATCAATCATAAATGTTTCCATATCGCGGGGTTGATACAGGAACCTGCCAATCTGGCCGCCAGTGCGCAGGGTGTTTTGATTGGTGGATAACGTTGTACCGATGGATAGTTTTGGTTTTGCTTCCCTTACCAGATCCCCTTCAAAATAGTCGCCACCATTAGTAAACGCACCAAACGGGAGTAGTTCAACCCGGCCTGTATAAGCCAGTCCGCGGTCGGATGACGAAATGTTCCGGCCTTCTCCGGTAGAAACAGATCCCCGCAACACATAGTGCAGCCCATCCGGGTTATTATTGTAGTAGAGTTGTGCGCCAAAATCACGGTCAATGTTAAAAATAGAATTCACGATTGACCGATCGACAAGTTGAAGGTCACCAGAGGAATTTACGCGCTGGCGGTTGCCCGGTAACTTGGATTGCCCCAGCCCGATGGAAAAGTGCCTGTTGAAACTGTAAATGATCATAGCGTCACGCACAATGTTGGGAAAGTTTGTGTCGTCATAATCCATGTCGGCACGGGTAAAAGCAAGTTGAATGAGGTAGTATAATTTCGGTGTGTAGATAAATCCATCAAAGCGGAGACGCAATCTCCTAACCCGGGCTTCAACCTGATCAATGGAAAGGTCTGTATCGCTGTTGGTGCTTAAGGCTACCTGGTTTTGCATCCTGAACCGGATGTTCAGCATAAACAGGCTGTCAGGCGAAATGATGCCCAGGCCTTTGCCGAATGTGAAGTAGGGAGACGGGGATATGTTTTGGCTGCTGGCCGGGTTTCCCAGCGTATAGAAGAGCATGATCGAGATGATGCCAGCCCACCGATGCAATTTGTTGACACAGTAAAAGGGCATAGCGGTTTGGATTAAGACCAAAGTGCTAAGATTTAAAAAGTTTAAATGTAAAAAAAGGATTTACATCAGTAATGAAAAAGCGAATGCCCCGTCCCGGGCGGGAGCGAGGCATTCTATTATGGCCCCTCAAACCAAACCCTCATCCCCCGTTTGAGCCGGGGGCTTCTCCGCGAGGGGCCCTCCGATTTTGCCTGCTGTTGGCTAAGCAATTAAAACCGGAACGGAGATTAACCAATCCTTAAACCTATTCAATTAACAATTTCTGCATCGGCAAGGTTCTCGAAAATAAACTCCACGTCATTTTTTATATCCACCAGGATCAAAGAATCTTTTTGAACTTTTCCGGCCAGAATCTGTTTTGAGAGCTCGTTAAGGATTTCCCGCTGCAATACCCGTTTTAATGGACGGGCTCCGAACTGCGGATCGTACCCTAATTTTGCCAATCGGTTTCGTGCGGCATCGGAAACTTCCAGTTTTACCCCGCTCTCCTCCAGCCGTTTGCAAATCAGGTTGATCTGAATGTCAACAATCTTGCGAATGTCCTTCTTCGAAAGCGGTCTGAACATAATGATTTCGTCAATCCGGTTTACAAATTCAGGCCGTACCGATTTTTTTAATAACGCCACTACTTCATCTTTTGTTGTTTCAATTACCTCGAAATAATTCTGGTCTGTTATTTTTTCAAAATTTTCCTGAATGATGTGCGAACCGATGTTGGTCGTCATAATAATAATCGTGTTTTTGAAGTTGGCAACCCGGCCTTTATTATCCGTTAAACGTCCGTCATCCAGCACCTGGAGCAGGATATTGAACACATCGGGATGGGCCTTTTCGATTTCGTCCAGCAAAATAACCGAATAGGGTTTTCTGCGAATGGCCTCGGTAAGCTGACCGCCTTCATCATAACCTACATAGCCCGGGGGCGCACCGATAAGCCGGCTCACGCTGTGGCGTTCCTGGTACTCGCTCATGTCAATGCGCACCATGGCGTGTTCGTCATTGAACAGGTATTCGGCCAATGCTTTAGAGAGTTCGGTTTTTCCCACACCGGTGGTTCCCATAAAAATGAATGAGCCGATGGGCCGTTTGGGGTCCTGCAATCCGGCACGGCTTCGCCTTACGGCATCGCTCAGTGCGTGGATGGCTTCTTCCTGGCCGGCTACACGTTTGCTTAACTCCTGTTCCAGGTGCAACAGTTTCTCCCGTTCGCTTTGCAGCATTTTCGAAACCGGAATGCCCGTCCATTTTGCCACCACTTCGGCAATATCTTCGCTGTCAACCTCTTCTTTGAGCAGCGACTTCTCGCCCTGCATAGCCTTCATTTCCTGTTGAAACCGATCGAGTTTTTTTTCTGCCTCGGTAATTTTTCCATACCGTATTTCAGCCACTTTACCGTAATCCCCGGCTTTTTCGGCTTGCTCGGCCTCAAATTTCAGCCGGTCAATCGTTTCCTTTATCCGTTGAATGCCGTGAACCACTTCCTTTTCGCTTTCCCATTTCGCTTTAAGGGCGTTTCGTTCGTCACTGAGTTCTGCAATTTCTTTACTCAATATGGCTTCCTTCTCTTTGTCCTTTTCCCTGCGGATGGCCTCCCGTTCAATTTCCAGTTGCATGATCTTGCGGTTCAACTCATCCAGTTCTTCGGGGAGGGAGTCCATCTCCAGCCGAAGTTTTGATGCTGCTTCGTCCATCAGGTCAATGGCCTTGTCGGGCAAAAAGCGGTCGCTGATATACCGGCTTGAGAGTTCAACGGCCGAGATCACCGCATCGTCTTTAATACGAACACCATGGTGCAGTTCATACTTATCTTTAATTCCACGCAGGATGGAGATGGAATCTTCCACGGATGGTTCATCAACCATCACAGACTGGAACCTGCGTTCCAGCGCTTTGTCTTTCTCAATGTATTTCTGATACTCTTTCAGTGTGGTGGCTCCAATGGCATGCAGTTCGCCTCTGGCAAGTGCAGGCTTCAATAAATTCGCAGCATCCATGGCGCCCTCTCCGCCACCGCCAGCGCCTATCAACGTGTGGATCTCGTCAATGAACAGGATAATTTGTCCGTTGGAGTCGGTTACTTCTTTTATAACGGCTTTCAATCGTTCTTCAAACTCACCTTTGTATTTTGCACCGGCCACCAGCAGACCCATATCGAGCGACACGATGATCTTGTCTTTCAGGTTTTCCGGCACATCGCCATTTACAATGCGCTGGGCCATGCCTTCAACGATGGCGGTTTTGCCAACTCCGGGCTCACCCAGAAGGATCGGGTTGTTCTTGGTTCTGCGCGAAAGAATCTGAAGAACCCTGCGGATTTCTTCATCGCGCCCGATAACGGGATCAATTTTTCCCTGTTTGGCCAGTTCGTTCAGGTTTTTGGAATAACGCTCCAGCGATTTGTATTTGGCCTCGGCATTCTGGTCGGTTACTTTCGATCCTCCGCGTAGCTCTTTGATGGCTTTAATCAGCGAGGTCCGTTCAAATCCGGCATCGCGCAACAGGGTGGAGGCTTTATCTTTTGACGACAGGATAGCCAGCAGCAAATGTTCTACCGCTATGTAGTCGTCTTTAAATTCACGCAGTTCCTTTTCGGCTTGCTGAAGTACCGAATTGGCTGCCGCTGACAAGTAGGGTTGTTGCCCTGAAACACGGGGGTAGGCGGCAAGTGCTTCCTCTAATTTGGAATCAAGCACCGGTTTGTTAACTGCCAGCTTTTTTACCAGGTAGTCGATTACATGCTCATCAGTTTCCAAAATTGCTTTCAGCACGTGGCCGGGTTCAATGGCCTGCTGGTTTAAGCCCATGGCAATCTCAGCCGACTTTTGAAGTGCCTCCTGCGATTTGATAGTGAATTTCTCAAAATTCATAGCTGTAAGTTCTCTGGCCGGCTAAGCCTCAAAACATAATCCATTGATCAATTCAGAATTTTTGTCATTTAATTAATAGATTTAAAAACCTGTTTACAGCCATTTTGACCTGAACTATGCCAAAGAAGGTAAAGCAAACGAGCAATCAATTTCCTTCAGCTACTTTAATTGAAGTAGCCTGGGAAGTGTGCAACCAGGTGGGCGGCATCTACACGGTGATCCGGTCGAAAGTTCCCGCGGTGATGGCCAACAAATCGGGACCATATTGTATGGTCGGCCCTTTTCTTTCGCAGCAGATCATGGCCGAAATCGAGCCTTTGGATGATGCCAGCGATGCGTTTGGCCTGGCTGTTCAGCACTTGCGCGACCAGGGCATTGAGGCGCATTATGCCGAATGGCTTATTACCGGCAGGCCCCGGGTAGTGCTGCTGAATCCGAAAAGTGTAAGCCAGGAACAACTTCGAACATTGAAATACCTTTTATGGAAGGAATCCGGCATCGGCACCCCGGAAGATCATGCGCTGGTTAACCAGGTAATTGCTTTTGCGCACCTTACCAGCTTGTTTCTGGAGACTTACGCCAAATTTGCCGGCACCGACCAGCCGGTAATTGCCCACTTCCATGAGTGGATGAGCGGTCTACCTATTCTTGATATCAAAAAGAAAAAACTTTCCATCAAAACCATTTTTACCACACATGCCACCCAACTGGGGAGGCATCTTGCCATTAACTCACCACAGTTCTATTCGCACCTGCCATTCTTTGATTGGGAAACGGAAGCGAAAAAATTCTGGATTGAACCTGAAGCCCGTATCGAGTTTGCCTGCTCCAATGCTGCCGACCTGCTGAGTACAGTTAGTGAAGTTACCGCGCGCGAATGCAAACACCTGCTCAAGCGCAAGCCGGAAGTGATTTTGCCAAACGGGCTGAACATCGAGCGGTTCGTTGCCCTGCATGAATTTCAGAACCTGCATGCCATTTACAAGGAGGAGATCCATCAGTTTGTGATGGGACATTTCTTTCAGTCGTACTCCTTCGATCTGGATAAAACCATTTACCTGTTTACCTCCGGTCGGTTCGAATACAAAAACAAAGGTTTTGATCTGACTCTGGAAGCATTGAACCGGCTGAACCGTCAGCTGAAAAAGGAGAATGCCGACCTTACGGTGGTGATGTTTTTCGTAACCAAACGCGACTACTACAGCATTAAGCCCGAGGTATTGCAGTCGCGGGCGGTTATGGAGGAGATCCGGCAAACGTGCGAGTCCATTCAAAAGCAGGTAGGCAGGCGGTTGTTTTACGACAGCACCACCAGCATGGACAACCGGCTGCCCGACCTGAACCGGTTTGTGGATGAATACTGGAAGCTTCGCTACCGCAGAACCATCCAATCGTGGAAAACAAAGAACCCGCCTTTGGTCTATACGCATAAGCTGGTCGATGAACAAAGCGACCCGATCCTGCAGTACCTCTATTCCAAAAACTTACTTAATCACCCTACCGATAAGGTAAAGTTTGTGTACCATGCCGATTTCATAACGGCCACCAACCCGCTTTTTGGAATTGAGTATGCGCAGTTTGTGAGGGGTTGCCACCTCGGGATATTTCCGAGCTACTATGAGCCGTGGGGCTATACGCCCCTGGAGTGTATGGCCAGCGGTGTGCCTTCCATAACGAGCGACCTCTCGGGATTTGGCGACTTTGTGCTGCACAACATTCCGGATTACGAAAAGTCGGGGTTGTTTGTGATTGAACGGGGCAAGCGCTCCTACGATTGGTCGGCTAACCAGTTAGCCACGGTGATCTACAATTTTTTAAAGCAAACCAGGCGCGAGCGCATCATGCAGCGGAATAATGTGGAAAACAATTCAGCCGTTTTTGACTGGCAGAGTTTGATTAAGCAGTACAAGCAGGCGTATGAGACGGTGTTGAACGGGAAGTAACGTTGGTGTAGCCCGTGCCCTTACACTTTACTCAATTGTCAAAGACACTTTTCTCCCGAGGCCAAGTTCAATTAACTTGAACAAAGTTGAGAGTTGAATATCACTATGTCCATTCTCAATTCTTGAAATAAAACTCTTCTTCGTCCCAGTCTTGTCGGCTAATTCGTCCTGAGTCATGTTAGCAAGTCGTCTTTCTTCTTTGATAATTTCTCCAATCGCAAAGGACTTAGCCTTAATTTCAAACTCAGTCCTTTTTTTGGTCCCAATTTTTCCGTGGCGCTTTTCAATGAGTTCATCAAAAGTCGTCACCGTTTTCTTTCTTTTAGTTTTTCTTTCCATGTCCTTTTGATTTAACCTTTTCAATAAAATACGCTGTCTTAATTTTCAGTGCTTTTTCAATTTCTCCTGTCGGTGTCTTCTGTGATTTCTTTTGGAATCCGTTAAATAACACAACTAAGTTCCCCTCGTCAAAGCATGAAAAAATCCGATAAATATTTCCTTGATATTCAACTCTGACTTCATAAAGTCCGTCAGTCCCTGTCAAGTGTTGGAAAAACTTTGCCGGAATTCTCTCGGCAACTGAAATCACGAATAATACGTGTTCAATTTTGTCCTTTACTTTCTCAGTCTGGTCGTTATAGAAGTCAAGAAAATAGTCTTTGTAGAATATAATCTGTCGGATTTTCTCCACTTGACAAAGTTAACTTAAAAGTTAACAAGTCCAAAGTCTCAAAAGTTCAAATTTGTCTAGTCGGTCTGGTCGTCCTGGTGTTAATGAACTGTATTTGCTGGCCATGGGGTTTATGCTTTACATGAGGGCAAGTTGTTCAGTGCTGCCGTTGGTAAGTAAGTTGGTTTGCGTCCTTGAATTCGCAAATACAATTTACGATAAAATGTTTATGATTAACGCGGAGTCCCCGAAGCGGGAGACTCCGCTGGGAAAAAGTAAATTGTTTCTTTCTCACGTAGTCGGTCGAAAATACTTTTTGGTCTCATCGTTTGCTAATTTACAGTGTAACGAATATAATACTTCTATCAGTCTATGTAAAAACGTTGATTTGTCCCCGTGGAGAGTTTGAGTTAGTAAAGTGTCACCCGTTAATTATTTTCTTGTCTGCGGAAACGAACTTTGTCGGCTTGGTCGTCACTGTCCGCGGTGCTGAAGGGCATTGGCGCTAACGTTGGTGCTTGTGCAGTGGCCGGAATAGGAAGGCTTAAAAATGTAGCGAAGCGGAATGTTAAGCCTGACCAGTTGCGCCCTGTCCCACGTGACAAATGTATATAATGAAACCGAACTTTATGAGGACACTGAATCCGGCCATTGCACAAGCATTTTGTTGGTGGCTGTGTGGCCTTCTCCTCACTTCATTCGTAGCCTGCATTACTGTCATACGTTAATCTACTCCAATCTTTATTAGTAGAAGTGCGGTTGGGCATTTTTCATTTCCAATATGTCGGCTTACACTGTACTGAGCACACTCTTTGACTGGCTTTGGATGCGGACTGCATGTGTGGCCAGACAATGTGTGTGCGACTTCCTAAGGATGGTCATTTAATATAATCCTTAGACTGTCGTTGTAAACAGAAACACGGTTGCAAATAATAAACCCTTTTACATAAGCGACAAGTGTATCTCCGGTCTGAAGATTTTGCCTGATATGTATATTGATATACTTTTTATTAGAAACATTTAAAATTTTTTCGTCTATGTTTTTGCCAGTCTCATCAGTTATATCAAATTCAAGCTGTGTTCCATTATTCTCAATTTTTAGTGAATCGAAATACAGCGTTACTTGATTGATTAAGTTAAACTGATGGCTAATCGTATAACCCGGTCCGAAACTTTTAGTAGCCTTTATCGATACACTTCCACAAGGGAAATCAATTTTCTTTCCAGTAGCGTCATCAATGGGTAGGGTAATTGTCTTGTCACAACTGTAAAAAGTAAAACTAAATACCAATAGAAATATGTAGGAAACTTTCTTCATCTACTGAACCACTGATAGTTATAGGCTTGATTTTCAAAATAATTCGGATAATAGGCCGCATAACCGAAATTAAAAGGACGACCCATAAGTAAACCTAGCAATCCCTGTCCCGCGTAATTGGCTAGATATGCATCACCCAGTGCTCGCGATTGCCAAATATGGTGGAGTTCATGTGCAATCAATTCATTACCTTGTTCATTATACTGGTCAGTTCTATATAAAATGGAGTGTGCTCCCCAAGTACCGCCAAAGAGTTTATCAATCATTCCGCCCCCATACATAGGAGTAAGGTGTTCCCAATTGAACTTTGCTGAGCCACCAAATGCTAGATTCGTTAGTCCAAAGGCATTCGTTGCGATGTTTCCAATGTTGTTTTGCCATTGAAGCAGTTGCTGTCCTTTACCAAAAGTTAAATTAACTGGGCCTGCCCCAACTGTTACGCGTGAGAATGGGTCTCGCCCTGCTGCCCAATTATTTCCGATTGAGCGTCCCGCTGTGCCTATTCCCTGATAAAATTGTCTCCCTATAAATTGAGCTGTTTTGCTTTGAGAACCCCAAGCTTTCACCATACCAAATCCTCCAGTCGCTGTAAACAATCCAGATGCCGCACCTACAATTCCGCTTTTGTAAACGTTATCCAAATCTCCACCGCCAAATGCAGACATTGCCATGTTTACATTGGCGCCTTGTATGGCTGTACTCGTTATGCCCCATGCTTTTGTTAATGACGCGGTTGCTGCCGTGCTGT
>JBBINY010000058.1:0-15512 GCA_037443645.1 Cytophagales bacterium | reverse complement strand
ACAACAGGCCAACGAGTTTGCCATCCGGCCGATTGACCTGGTCATCGTGGATTTATATCCGTTTGAAGAAACCGTTGCCGGTGGCGGCACGGAAGAAACCACTATTGAGAAAATTGATATTGGCGGCATTTCCCTGATCCGGGCGGCAGCAAAGAATTTTATCGATGTTCTCATCGTCTCCTCACGCGATCAGTACCCTGACCTGCTCACGTTACTGAAAGATAAAAATGGCTCATCCGATCTGGCCGACCGGAAACATTTTGCAACACTGGCTTTCGATGTAACCGCTCACTATGATGCCGCAATCTTTTCGTGGTTTAATTCCGACCATCGGGTTACCTCATTTAAAAAGAGTATCCGTACGGGCAGGGTGTTGCGGTACGGAGAGAACCCGCATCAGCAGGGTAAATTCTACGGCAACCTGGAAGACCTGCTGGAGCAACTAAGCGGTAAAGAGCTTTCTTACAACAATCTGGTTGATGTGGATGCGGCCATTAACCTGGTGCAGGAGTTTACCAGCGAGCCAACGTTTGTTATTATAAAACACACCAATGCGTGCGGAGTGGCCACCGCGTTAACGGTAAAGCAAGCTTACCTGAAGGCCTACCAGGCCGATACGACTTCTGCATTTGGCGGTGTACTTATTACAAACCGTACGGTTGACAAAGATGCCGCGGAGGAAATCAACAAGCTCTTTTTCGAAATTCTGGTAGCTCCTGCGTATGATGCCGATGCACTGGAGTTGCTGAAAGCAAAAAAGAACCGGATCATTCTGCTTCAGAAAAAACAACTGGCCGGGGAAAAGCAATTCAAAAGTTTATTGAACGGGGTTATTGAGCAGGATGCGGATCTGAAAACCGATTCAACGGCTGACCTGAAGGTGGTGACCAAACGGGCCCCCACGGCAGATGAAGTGGAGTCTCTCTTGTTTGCCGCAAAAATTGCCAAGCACACTAAATCCAATACGATTGTATTGGCTGTTAACGGTCAGTTGCTGGCCAGCGGTGTTGGCCAAACCTCTCGGGTGGATGCGTTAAAGCAGGCGATTGAGAAGGCGAAGGCATTTGGATTCGCCTTACCTGGAGCCGTAATGGCATCGGATGCTTTTTTCCCGTTTTCCGATTGTGTGGAGATTGCCCATCAGGCCGGTATCCGGGCGGTTATCCAACCGGGAGGGTCGGTGCGCGACCAGGACTCCATTGCCTTTTGCGATGCCCGCAACATGGCAATGGTGTTTACCGGTACACGGCACTTTAAACATTGAGATCAAAACCACCCAAAATATTACAGGCTTGGGGGTTCAACCCAATATTTTGGTAAATTCAGCCCGAAATAAATTACACTCATTAATATTTTCTGATGGCGCTTTTTGACTTCTTCACTTCCGATGTGGCTATAGACCTTGGCACCGCGAACACATTGATCATTTATAAAGACAAGATCGTAGTGGATGAACCTTCCATTATTGCCATCGACAAGCAACATAACAAGGTGCTGGCCATCGGGCGCGAGGCCATGCAAATGCACGAGAAAACGCATGAGCACATCAAAACGATCCGCCCCCTGAAAGAAGGTGTGATCGCTGATTTCCAGGCGGCTGAAATGATGATCCGCGGCCTCATCAAAATGATTGACACAGGTCGCAGGCTATTTCCGCCATCATACCGCATGGTAATCTGCATTCCTTCGGGAATCACCGAAGTAGAGAAGCGGGCCGTGCGCGACAGCGCTGAGCATGCCGGTGCTAAAGAAGTGTATATGATTCACGAGCCCATAGCAGCTGCCATCGGCATTGGTATTGATATTGAGCAACCTGTTGGCAACATGGTGGTTGACATCGGGGGAGGCACAACCGAAGTAGCCGTTATCGCTTTGTCCGGAATTGTCTCTGACCAGTCCATACGGGTAGCCGGTGATACGTTTAACCGCGATATCCTGGATTACATGCGCAGGCAACACAACTTGTTAATTGGCGAGCGTTCGGCTGAAAAGGTTAAAATTGAAGTAGGTTCAGCTCTTACGGAGCTGGATGACGGCCCTGATGATTATGAGATTCGCGGTCGCGACCTGATGACAGGTATACCCAAAACAATTCGCATTTCTTATTCGGAAGTGGCCTTTGCTTTGGATAAGTCGGTATCAAAACTGGAAGAAGCTGTTCTTAAAGCGCTGGAAACTTCACCCCCGGAATTGTCGGCCGATATTTACGAACGGGGAATTTACTTAACCGGTGGAGGAGCCCTGCTGCGTGGTTTGGATAAACGCCTGGCACTGAAAACCAAACTGCCTATTCATGTTGCTGATGATCCGCTGCGTGCGGTTGTTCGCGGTACGGGCGCTGCGTTGAAAAACTTACACCATTACCGGTCGGTGCTCATGACGTGATTCCATGGAGCGGATTTTTTTATTTATTTATCAATACCGCGCCTTCTTTACTTTTCTTGTACTGGAATTGTTTGCTGTTTGGATTTTCCTGGAGAACAATCAATTCCAGGGAACCCGATTTTTCAACTCATCCAACCGGATAGCGGCAGCTATCCACACATTCTCACAGAATACATTTGACTATTTTAACCTGCGGCAGGTTAACCGCACGCTTGCGGAAGAAAATACGTACCTGCGGTATGAACTGGAAAAGCGAAACCGGCAATTGGAAAATGCGCATAAAATACCCGTTGACCCGGAACGTATTAACCAGTTCGATTTTGTGAGCGCAAAGGTTGTGAATAACTCAGTGAGCCGTTTTACAAATTTTCTAACCATTAACAAGGGAAGCAATGAGGGCATCGAACCGGGTATGGCCGTAATCAGTCAGGTGGGTGTTGTGGGCAAGGTTAAGGTTGCCAGCTCACACTACAGCGTTGTTACCTCGTTGTTGAACGTGGATGTTATGGTTTCGGGTACACTTAAACGCACCGGCCATTTTGGAACTGTACAATGGGATGGTTCCGATCCGGATTTTATTAACCTGAAGTACATCCCTCGTCATGTTAAACCGGTTGTGGGTGATACCGTGGTTACCTCGGGTTACAGCGGAGTTTTTCCATCGGGCATATTCATCGGCACCGTGGCCGATATTCAACTCAGTAAGGAAGCACCCTTTTACCAGTTAACGGTAAAACTAGCACAAGACTTTCGGAGCCTGACGTGGGTGTCGGTGATTAAGAACCGGATGTTGAATGAGTTGGATTCCCTTGAACAACACGTACCCAATTTTAAATGAACCGTTTTGGCATTTTTCAAGGTGTACTCTTTCTGGCTTACCTGCTGGTTCAGGTAGTCATTTTTAAAAATGCCATTTTTTTCCACACTGCATTCTGCTTTATCTACCTGGGCTATTTGCTTCGGTGGCCGGTTGAGTCCAACCACATGGTATCAATGGGCGTAGGGTTTGTGATGGGATTTCTGGTTGATGTATTTTACGATAGCCTGGGTTTGCACACCCTAACGTGTGTGCTTATTATGTATCTGCGGCCTTACTGGCTTTCGGTACTAACCCCGCAAGGTGGGTACGATGCGGGTGCAGTACCAGGAGTTGCGGAGTATGGGTTTCAGTGGTTTTTGATTTATGCTGCTCCGTTGGTCTTTATTCATCATGCCGTGTTGTTTTTTACAGAAGCAGGCGGGTTTGATTATTTTTGGCTTACCCTGGGCAAAATCGGGGCCAGTGCTTTGTATACACTGGTATTGCTATGCCTGGTTGATGTCCTCTTTACAAGGAGCAAACGATGAACGAAGGGAGGAAGGAAATTATCCGCGCCATGATGGTGCTTACCGGATTGATCTTTTTGATCAAACTTTTCTTTATTCAGATTCTGGATGACCGTTATGCACAACTGGCCGACAGCAACTCGATCAGAAAGGAGATTGAATATCCTTTTCGTGGGTTGATTTATGACCGGAACGGGAAACTGCTTGTGTATAATTCGCCAGAATATGATTTGCTCATCGTAAAGAAGGAACTCATCAACTTTGATTCAGCGGCTTTCTGTGAAGCACTGAATATAAGCCGTGAAGAACTCCGGCTCAGGTTCAAGGAGCTAAAGGCAAGAAAAGAGTACTCACCGGTAAAACCCACCTTGTTCATCCGTCAACTCTCTAATTACGATTTTGCAAAAATTCAGGAACGGATTGATGAGTTTCCGGGATTTTACATTCAGCCAAGAACTACGCGCGCATATACAACCGGCACCCTGGCGAATGCGCTTGGGTATGTGAGCGAGGTCAGTAAAGCACAACTTGACAGGGATTCTACAAAAACCTATCGCCAGGGCGACTACATTGGGCAGAGTGGAATAGAGGCTCAGTACGAGAGCCTGCTACGGGGCAAGCGCGGCATCCGGTATAAGTTGCGCAACGTAAGCGGCATTGAAAAGGGATCCTTTAAGAACGGTGAATTTGATACGCTGTCTGTTCCTGGTCAGGACCTGATCACCACCATTGATTTGGATTTGCAGGAGTACGGTGAACGGTTGCTGAAGGGAAAGGTGGGTAGCCTGGTTGCCATTGAGCCTGCAACGGGCGAAATTCTCTCGATGATCTCGGGACCCTCATACGATCCCACTATGCTTACAGGACGAACATTCAGTTCGAATTTTATGCTGGTAAGCAGCGATAGCACCAAGCCGCTGTTTACACGACCGCTCATGGCCATGTATCCGCCCGGCTCCATATTTAAAATTGTTCAAACGTTAATCGGGCTTCAGGAGGGTGTGTTGCACGAGGATACCCGCTTTCCGTGCGACCGCACCGTAGTGAATTGTCATAATCACCCCAATCCATGCAATCTGCACATGGCGGTTCAGTATTCCTGCAACCCTTATTTTCATCAGGCCTTCAGGCGGATCATTAATCAAAATAAGTCTCCAAATACATTTATCGATTCGCGCATCGGGCTGGAAAACTGGCATACCTATGTTTCGCGCTTTGGCTTGGGCAAGCCACTGGGCGTTGACTTGCCGAGCGAGAAGGGTGGCCAGATGCCTTCCAGTGGGCTGTATAATCGCATCTATGGCGAAGGCCGCTGGAAGTTTTCAACCATCTATTCGCTGGCTATCGGGCAGGGCGAGATGCTGATCACTCCTGTGCAAATGGCCAACCTGGCATCCATCATGGCAAACAAAGGATATTACTATACGCCACACCTGGTAAAAGAAATCCGCGGAAGCAACCAGCTGCCGGTGGTAGTCCGGCATGAAACAGGCATTGAGGCGAAGCACTTTGCGTTTGTGCGTGATGCGATGAGCGATGCCATTTATGGAACGGCTCAACGTGCCATTATTCCCGGAATTGAACTGTGCGGAAAGACCGGCACAGCACAAAATCCGCATGGTTACGACCATTCTGTGTTCATGGCCTTTGCCCCGAAGGACGATCCAAAAATTGCCATTGCAGTATATGTAGAGAATGCCGGCTGGGGTGGGCGGGCGGCTGCCTCCATTGCCAGCCTGATGATTGAACGATACCTTACCGGTGAAGTGAAACGGCTTTCGCTGCAGGACTATGTACTGAAGGGTGAGTTCCTTGACAAAATATTGCTAACCGCGCCATCAACGGAGTAATATGAGGAGGTACACTGACATAACAGAAAATATGGATTGGCTCACGGTGGTTATCTACCTGGTGATGGTGGTGTTGGGCTGGCTGAATATTTATGCCGCTGTGTATGATGAAACCATGCACCAGAGCATTTTCGATCTGTCACTCAACAGCGGCAGGCAATTGATTTTTATTGCTGCCGCGGCCGTTATCATCCTTGCCATCCTTATTGTGGACATGCGGTTTTATGAAGCTGCCGCTTACCTGATTTATGGCAGTATTCTTTTTTTGATGCTGCTGGTGCTGGTTATCGGGAAGGAAGTGGGGGGCAATAAGGCGTGGCTCGGAATCGGTTCATTTGGTGTGCAACCTTCGGAGTTCGCCAAATTTGCAACCGCGCTTGTTGTGGCAAAGTTTATTGGTTCTGTCGGCTTTCGGATGGATAACCTGCGTAACCAGATGATTTTGTTTGTCATGATGGGTATTCCTATGCTGATTATACTTGCACAAAAAGATACCGGCACGGCCCTGGTGTTTACTGCGTTTGTGCTTGTTTTTTTCCGCGAAGGCATGTCGCCTTTCCTGATGATTGTGGGCATTGCTTCAGCTTTCATTTTCATCCTTACACTGCTGGTTGAAAATGAACTTTACCTCTACGGTGGGGTTGCTGTAATCCTGATCATTACCATTTTGACAGGCAAAAAGAATTTCAAGCGTATTGCGCTTCTTACGGTCGGTGCCCTGGTTGTAGCCGGAGTCATTCAAAGTGTTGATTACGTCATCACTGATATCCTTAAGCCTCACCAGCAAAACCGGGTGCGGGCACTCATCAACCCGGAGGCCGACCCGCTGGGGTATGGCTGGAATGTAACGCAATCGAAGATCGCAATCGGAAGCGGGGGATTTTCAGGCAAGGGTTTTCTTGAAGGCACTCAAACAAAGTTTGACTTTGTGCCCGAGCAGAGCACGGATTTTATTTTTTGCACCATTGGTGAGGAACACGGATGGATCGGCAGCCTGGTGGTTGTGGGTTTGTTTGTAACACTCTTGCTGCGAATCATTTTTCTGGCAGAACGCCAGAAGAACCGCTTTGCCCGGGTGTATGGATACGGTGTGGCCGGTATTTTCTTCTTTCATTTTGCCATTAACATCGGCATGACCATCGGGCTATTCCCGGTAATCGGAATTCCGTTGCCCTTTTTCAGTTATGGTGGCTCAGCCTTGTGGGGTTTTACCGTACTGCTCTTTATTCTGTTGAAACTGGATGCACACCGTGGGCAGGTGCTTCAGCGGTTGTAAGATCAATCGCTTAGTTGCACAATCTGCCTTACAAACCCGGGAAGTTCTTTTGTTGACCGGGGTTCAAACGGACGGATTGTAGTGACAACAATCGCTTGTTCGTTTGCTTTTCCGTGAACAATCAAGATGCACGATTTTTCGGAAGACGTTAGCTTGTATCCCATTGCCTCCGTACCCATAATGAAGCAATGGTTTCTTCCTTTTTGTACTGTTTTTCTTTCTCGCGTTTATGAAGGAGGTCCCGGGCAATGTAATCGTGTGTGCGTTCATCCACATGTAACCAGCTTAATTCAAAGTCGGAACAAGTGATGGAAGTTGGAGATTTTTGCTGAACATGAATTCGGCACTGAGAAAGTCTTTCCGCAAAGGGTTATCCGGGTGCGCTTATTGAGATAAGCCACTAACAAAGCTGCAATGAGTATCCCAAGGAAAAGATTGTTCGGAAGGTCATGCTGCTAACTGTCTGTGTCACCTCGTGTTATTGAAGCAAAAAAAAACGTTAGTCGCTTCGTTACGGTGTATTCACTTCATTAAACCCATCGTTCGGGTTTACATCCGTCCAACTCATCGGGTAGTTTTTATCCATAAACTCCAGGGCATCGGTAGTCAGGTATAATGGCTTGAAGGTGTCGATCATTACGGCAAGCTCATGCGTTTCTTTGGCACCAATGCTTTTCTCAACCGTACCGGGATGGGGGCCGTGCGGCAAGCCTCCCGGGTGAAGGGTGAAGGATCCACGCTCAATACCCCTTCGGCTCATAAAATTTCCTTCGGCATAGTACAGCACTTCATCACTATCAATGTTGCTGTGATTGTAAGGGGCGGGTATGGCCAGGGGATGATAATCGAACAGGCGAGGCACAAACGAGCAAATTACAAAGTTGTGCGCCTGAAAGGTTTGATGAATCGGTGGAGGCATATGGATGCGGCCGGTTATGGGCTCAAAATCGTGGATGGAAAATGCATAGGGCCACAAAAACCCGTCCCAACCCACCAGGTCAAGCGGACTGTAATCATACACATACTGATGCAGATACCCCTGTTTTTTTATCTTCATCAAAAATTCACCCTTGCTGGTATCGGTTACCAGTTCGTGCGGAGGGCGGATGTCGCGTTCGCAATAAGGCGAGTGTTCCAGCAACTGGCCCAGGTCGTTGCGGTAGCGCTTTACGGTTTCTACGGGGGAGGCGGCTTCAACGATCAGCAAGCGCAGCGGGCCTTGCTCTTCAAATTCAAGTTTGTAGATTACTGTGCGAGGAATCACCACATAGTCGCCTTGCTTGATGTCGAGTTTGCCGAATTGTGAAATAAGAACTCCTTTGCCATCATGGATAAAGATCACCTCATCGCCTTCGGCATTTTTGTAGAAGAAATCCATCTTTCGTTTTTCAGGTGAACAGATGGCGATGGAGCAATCGGCATTTTTCAAAAGCACTTTGCGGGCATCCAGGTAATCTTTCCCGGTAGTACCGACTTTTGATGTATTAAGATGAGTTTGGCGGAGGCTGTAATCCTCCACAATGTGCGGCCCGTATTTTACCGGATCTTTGAGCTGTTTTATGCGGGTAGGCGGATTGATGTGATAGAGGTTGGAGTAAATGCCCGAGAAGCCCTCCGAGCTCACCAATTCTTCTTTATATAAACTTCCATCCGGCTGCCGGAATTGGGTGTGGCGTTTAGGCGGGATGGTTCCAAGCTTGTGATAATACATAGCAGCGCAGATTTAGTGTTGACAAGTTAATAAAATTGGGAGCACCGAACACGGTAACCTGTAGTGGAGGGCATTGCAATTCTCCTACAACTTCGTTCGGTCCAGTTCCGGAATCCGTTCAAACAGCTTCAGTGCCTGCAGAAAAATTTCGTTGGTCTCGTTCAGGATTGGGTAAAGTCCTTTGTTATTCCACAGCTTGCGTGCGATCTGTGCCTTTACATGGATCTGAAAAAGTTTCTTTTTCGCATTCAGTTCTTTCAAGTCAGGTTTTACCTTGTTTCGCTGTCCAACTTTTACAAGGTCATTCAACATCTGGTCGGTTACTTTAAAGTTGGCGTAGAAGTGATCGAACCCCCTCTTTTCAAGAGCATCCTTGTTTTGCTCAGCATACGTAAATGTATATTCCTGAATGGACGTTGAGGTATAGAGCTCATTCAGGTAGTGGCTGTTCAACGTGGTATCCAACGGAACAAAGTAGTCGGGCATTATGCCGCCTCCTCCATATACCGAACGGCCGTTGACGGTTGTGTATTTTAGCGAGTCGTTAAACCTGATGCTGTCAGCATGGAAGAACTCCCCTTTCTTGTAGCGCTCCATGATGTCAAGCGCATATTCGTCTTCATCAGTATACGGTTTCTGAATGCTTCGCCCGCTGGGTGTGTAATAGCGTGATATGGTAAGTCGCAGCTCAGAGCCATCGCTCAGGTCGAAGGGGTGCTGCACAAGCCCTTTGCCGAACGTTCTGCGCCCCACAATCAGTGCGCGGTCGTTGTCCTGAAGGGCACCGGCCAGAATTTCGGAGGCAGAGGCACTGCCCTCATTAACCAGCACAATCAGCGCACCTTCTTCAAAACTTCCCCGGCTGGTTGAGGTGGCGTTGGTGTTTAGCCGCTTGTCTTTACCGTTTGTGTACACAATCTTTTTTCCTTCTTTCAGAAAATCATCGGCCATTTCAATGGCCACATTCATGTACCCACCGGGGTTACCCTGCAGGTCGAGCACCAGTTTTTTCATGCCGGCCTGGCGCAATTCTTTAAAGGCTTTTGCAAATTCATCGTAGGTGGTGGCTGCAAACCGGCTGATTTTTATGTACCCGGTTTCTGCGTCTACCAGGTAGGCTACATCTACTGAGTTTTGCGGAATTTTATCCCGAATGATCTTAAACGTTAACGGTTCGTTGACTCCGCTTCGATTAATGCGTACGTTTACTTCGGTGCCCCTGGGGCCTTTCAGCAGTTTCATCACTTCAGTATTAGTTATGCCGATGCCTGCAACACTTTTCTGGTCCACCTCAATGATTTTATCGCCCGACCGGATGCCAATGGCCTCTGAAGGCCCCCCGCTCAAAGGAGCAACCACCACAATGGTGTCCTGAAAAATATTAAACTCAATCCCGATGCCATCAAAATTTCCCCGCAGGTCTTCATTGGCCGCCACCCGGTCGGTAGCAGGGATAAAAGCCGAGTGCGGATCAAGTTTGGTGAGCAAATGCTTAATGGATTCGTCAACCAGCCGGTCGGTTTTTATGTCATCTACATACTCATTCTGAATATAGGTGAGTACCTCACGGAGTTTCTGAACATCCTTGCCCACATCACCTGAGGGTTTGCGGTAGCCAAAACTGGCGCCCAGAAATATGCCGGCTGCGAGGCCCAGCATTAATACAAAGGGTAACCGGATTTGATTTGGAGTATTTTTAATGGGTTCGCTCATGGTTTGATGGAATCACTTCGATAAACGTATGGCCAGCCGAATGGTTGACCGGCCCTCTGGTTGCAAAAATGATAAAAATCGATTGAACGTGCCGGATTTTTAAGAAATGGTATTATTGGTATATGGCTATATTTGAGGCCGTATGAGCACATCGGCATTGCGAACGAAGCGGATAACCCAACTGGTGGAGGAAAACCATGTTCATGCCTATGTGTTGTATTATTTCGGCATTCTGTTCGGTGATTATCCGGAGTATACACTGGAAAAGGTGTGTGCTGAAAAGGGGTTGAATCTGGAGCAGGTGGTGCGCGAATTGGAAAACCCCCACAGTTTGCATGAGGAATCTGTCCCGCTGATTTCCTGTCCGGTGGATCTGATTGTGGAGTACCTGAAACATGCCCACTTTATATTTATAAAACATAAATTACCGTATATCACACGCCTTGTGAATGACTTCAGGGCTCAACACGATGATTACCGGGCCGTTGAGCGTGACCTTAAAATGGTATTTCCGTTATTTGTTGAAGATTTTATCCTTCACATATACAAAGAAGAGGATACCCTGTTTCGGTACATATCAGCACTTGACCGGGCTTCAAAAGGAAATTTCATACCTACCCGGCTTTACTACCTGCTTGAAAAGCATTCGGTTCAAAAGTTTGCCATTGAACATGAAGTCCACGATGATGAGATGGAGGGGATCCGCAAGATTACCAATGGATACGACCTGCCAGCGCAGGCACCGCTTCATGTAAAAGTTATTTACAACGAATTAAAGCAATTTGAAAAAAGCCTGATAACCCATGCGCGCATTGAGAATGAAATTCTATTCCCTAAAGCCATGGTCCTGGAAGCACAGGTAAAGCAACAGGTTGCCGATCGTATCCGTCTAAACTGATGGGCAGAATCCTGGCTATTGACTACGGGTTGAAACGCACCGGTCTTGCGGTTACCGACCCCAACCAGATTATCGCCACCGCACTGGAAACCGTGCCAACGTCCTCGTTACTGGATTATTTGAAGACGTATTGTGCAAGAGAACCCGTTGACGCATTTGTAATTGGCATGCCCAAAACCCTGAATAACGAAGACTCAGCCCTGGCTCCGGCCATCAGAAAGTTTGTGGCGGTTTTGCTGGGGCAATTTCCTGAAAAGCCGGTTCATGAAGCAGACGAACGATTCACCAGTTCAATAGCCCAGCGGGCAATGATTGAAGGTGGAATGAAAAAGAAGGATCGGCAGGTAAAGGGCAATGTCGACAAGATCAGTGCCGTACTCATTCTTCAGTCGTACATGGGGCGACCGAAACGTTAATCCAGGTATCGCATACTGAATACCAGGTGTCGGATTCAATAACAACAAGTTCCAACATCATTTTTTTACCTTTGCATATTATTAGCCAAACATGGTTTATCCGATTATAGTTTATGGAGACCCGGTGCTCCGGCAACGGGCACGCGAAATCGAGCCGGGAGCAGATATCAACGGGTTGATTGCCGACCTTTTTGAAACCATGCATGCAGCCAACGGCATCGGGCTGGCTGCCCCGCAGGTGGGTAAAAGCGTACGCCTTTTTGTAGTTGACGGCACCACCCTCAGCAAAGATGATGATGAATCCGAACCGGGTATGGAAGACTTTAAGAAAGCATTCCTTAATCCGGTGATGGTGGAGGAGTTGGGCACTCCGTGGGAATTTGAGGAGGGATGCCTCAGCATACCGAATATCAGGGAAAAAGTTTCACGGAAAGACACGCTGCGCATCCGCTATTACGATGAAAACTGGAATCTGAAAGAAGAGACGTATGACGGGATGAAGGCCCGGATTATTCAGCATGAATACGATCACCTTGAAGGAAAACTGTTCATCGACTACCTGTCGCCCCTGAAGAAACGGCTGCTTAAAGGAAAGCTCACCGACATCAGCAAGGGAACAGTGGATACGGAATACCGTATCGCAGCGCCTCTAAGAAAATAGAACGTTGGCAACAGTCAGTCAACCGTAAGTGTTAATTTGCAGTTGCCCTGGCTTCCATGAACATACAGTCCCGCATCCCGGATATCACCACGTCCATCTTCGCCATCATGTCAAAGATGGCGACCGATCATGATGCCATTAATCTTTCGCAGGGCTTTCCGGATTTTCAGGTTGACCCGGTGTTGATTAACCTGGTTCAGCGGTATATGAAAAACGGTAACAATCAGTATGCGCCTATGCCGGGGGCACCTGCATTGCGGGCCATAATTGCCGAAGTACTTTCGTCAACCTATAACCGCATAGTTGATGCGGAGGCAGAAGTAACCATTACGGCAGGAGGAACCCAGGCGCTGTTTGCCTCGCTTGCCGCATTCATTCACCCGGGCGATGAGGTGATTGTTTTTGACCCGGCCTATGATTCGTATAATCCGGCTATCCGGTTAAACGGAGGCGTACCGGTACACATTAACCTGCGCTTCCCCGATTTTTCTATTGATTGGGAAGAAGTGAGATCACGGATAACTTCCCGTACCCGGCTGATTATGGTAAACACCCCTCAAAACCCAAGCGGTGGTGTTCTCTCCGATCGGGATTTGAAGCAACTTGAAATGCTGGCGGAAGAAAATGATTTGATTGTACTTAGTGATGAAGTGTATGAGCGGTTAATTTTCGATAACATCCGTCACGAGAGTGTACTTCGTTATCCCCGGCTTTCAAAGCGAAGTGTTGCTGTATTTTCGTTTGGAAAAACATTTCATGCTACCGGATGGAAGGTGGGGTATACCATTGCACCCGAAGCACTGACCCGCGAAATCCGAAAAACACATCAGTTCATTACGTTTTCGGTGAATACACCGGTGCAACTGGCGCTGGCCGAATACATGAGAAATCCGGTTCACTATCAGAATCTGGGAGCGTTCTATCAGCAGAAACGGGATTACTTCCTACAGGGTATAAAGGGTTCATCGTTTGAGCCAATGCCATGTTATGGATCCTATTTTCAGTTGCTTTCGTATAAACACATTTCTTCACTGCCCGACCGGCAGATGGCCGAAGCATTAACCATCAACCATAAAGTGGCTTCCATTCCTGTTTCAGTATTTTATAACGACAAAACCGATAACAACCTGCTGCGCTTTTGCTTTGCTAAAAAGGAACAAACGCTGGATCAGGCGATGGAGATTTTGAGAAAACTCTAGCAAGAAGAATGATTATTTCAGAAACAGTGATTTCAAAGCATCCATGCAAAACCTGAATATCACCCTTGTTCAAACGGCCCTGTATTGGGAGAAAGTCGGGTCTAATCTTTCTTCCATGGAGGAAAAGATCTGGCAGATCGGCCAGGATACCGATGTGATCGTGCTGCCTGAAATGTTCACTACCGGTTTCACCATGAGTGCCGCCAGACTGGCCGAACACATGAACATGACTACTTTTAAGTGGATGAAACAAATGGCCCGGCAAACGGGGGCGTTGATGCTGGGCAGTTACATTGTAACGGAAAACGGCAGGTACTATAACCGGTTGTTGTGGATGGAACCGGATGGTGCCTTTAAGACCTACGATAAGCGCCATCTGTTTCGCATGGCGGCTGAGCACGAAACATACGCAGCCGGCAATCAGCGCCTTATTGGGGAGTGGAAGGGCTGGCGTATTTTCCCGTTGGTGTGTTACGACCTGCGCTTTCCGGTTTGGTCGCGCAACGGCTGGGATGCTGCTGCCGGACGAATGGACTATGATCTGCTGGTGTACGTAGCCAACTGGCCATCCGCAAGAATTGAGGCATGGGATTCTTTGCTGCGGGCAAGGGCCGTTGAGAATCTCTGCTATGCAGCGGGTGTAAACCGGGTGGGGGCCGATGGCAACGGCATCGGCTACAACGGTCATTCGGCTGTGTATTCACCCAAAGGTGAAGCGTTGTTTTTCGAACCTGACAAAGAGGTTATTAAAACGCTGGCGCTGGATGCTGACGAACTTCGCGGCTACCGCGAAAAATTTCCGGCTTACCTGGATGCGGATAAATTTACAATCCGCTGAGCACGTTAAGAAACCCTTTAATTGCCCTTGCTGAGCTGAAATACGGTGAGTACCGGTAAATGATCGGAAGGATAATGCTTGCCATCGTTGTTCCGGAGTACTTCATAATGCCGAAGTACCCACTCTTTCGAATAGAAAATAAAATCAATTGCCCTGCACTCCAGGCCGCCTACCTCAAATCCACAAAATGTTCCTGTCTGGTCGTTTTCTGGTTTTGAATCAATCAATTCTCCGGTTGCTAAAGCTTTGTAAGCGCGTTCGGTTCGTTCCAGGTTGAAATCACCGGTTAGAATGATCGGAAGGTTTTCTGTTTTGATCCGAATACCTGCCACTGTCCCCGCAATAAATCCTGCGCTGTGCATCCGGGCCTCCGTGCCAGCGTGGTCGAAATGGGTGTTTAGAATCACGAAGTCGGACTTTGTTTCCTTGTCGTAAAGTTTTGCAGAGGTTACAATGCGGGTAATGGCGGCATCCCAGCTTTTGCTTCCGGGTACTTCCGGGGTTTCTTAAAGCCACGCGGTTCTCTGATCCAGCAATCCAAACCGTGCACTCCGATATACAATAGCGCAGTATTCGCCCTTGTCCTTTCCATCATCGCGGCCAACACCAACAAAGGCATATTCGGGCAATACACGCAGAAGATCCTGAAGTTGATGATGGAGTGCCTCCTGGATGCCGATGACGTCTGGGTTGTGCTTCTGGATAATCGCAGCAACCTTTTGAATCCGGTTAGGCCAGGCATTCTCACCATCCCCCGGATTGTCGTACCGGATGTTGTACGACATGACCGTTACGGATTGAGCACATGCCATCTGGTAAACCCATACCAGTAATAGTAGAGTCAGTTTACTCATTCGTATTTCTTTCCCCTGTATTCTAAAATGCTTCCACTGCTTTTACTTCCCCCGGCATCAGGCGGGTAAACAGGTTTTCGATGCCTGACTTCAGGGTGATCATCGAGGAAGGGCAGCCGCTGCACGAACCTTGCAACTTCACTTTCACAACGCCATCGGTAAATGAGTGATAGGTGATGGCTCCGCCATCCTGCTCAACTGCCGGACGGATGTATTCTTCCAGAATGGTTTTTATTTTTTTTACCGTTTCAGTTTCCACTTCGTTCAGGGATTGCTCGGCATCGCTGGCTTCGATGATAAACCTTCCTGACTCGAGAAAGCCGATGATGTGATTTTTAATGGTATCCTGAATTTCGATCCAATCAACGCCTTCTTTTTTAGTTAC
>JBBINY010000057.1:0-16419 GCA_037443645.1 Cytophagales bacterium | reverse complement strand
TACAGCATCTAAAAATTGCTGATTTTTCGTATTGGATTCATTAATCTGCCTGAGCATCTGCTCAATCAGCTTTTGCTGGCCTTCGAGAGACGGCCCAATTCCGTCGAAAAGACTCGGCAATTTATCCAAGCGGTCCATAAGCTGCTGGTTGTGAACCATCTGGCGGTTTAGATTGTGATTAATATTCTGTAATTGATTGATAAGCTGACTGAACCCTTCCTGAAGTTTTTCAATAGCCTCATTTTTCTGCTGCGGGGTAAGCTTGTTTTTTTCTATCAATGTATCGAGCACACGGGCGATGGCCTTCTTTCCATCAGTTGCCAGTACCGGTGAAATGTCGAACAGCAATACGTTAAAACCTGAACGCGCACACAGTTGGGCAATGCCTTGTCCCATGGTGCCGGCACCGGCAATGCCAATGGTGTGAATGGTTTTATGATCCATCAGATTACCGGTATAAATTGCCTCAAAAAGCGAATGTCGTTTTCAGAAAACAACCGAAGATCGTTGATTCCATAACGCAGCATGGTTACGCGTTCAATGCCCATGCCGAACGCAAATCCGGTAAATTCTTCCGGGTCGATGTTGCAGTTGCGAAGTACATTGGGATGGACCATCCCTGAACCGGCAATCTCTACCCAACCCGTGTGCTTGCATACGGTGCAGCCGCTACCTTTGCAAATCAGGCAGGAGATGTCGATCTCAGCACTGGGCTCGGTAAATGGAAAGAAGGAAGGACGGAACCGGATCTGTATATCCTTGCCATACATTTCTTTGGCGAAGTGATAGAGTGTTTGCTTGAGATCGGAAAAGCTTACATTCCGGTCAACATAAAGGCCTTCAACCTGGTGGAAAAAGCAGTGGGCCCTGGCCGAAATGGCTTCGTTGCGGTACACACGGCCGGGCATTATTGCCCTAAGGGGTGGCTTCTGTCGACTCATCAACCGGATCTGAACATTTGATGTATGTGTGCGCAGGAGCATATCCGGATTTTTCGCAACGAAGAAGGTATCCTGCATCTCGCGGGCCGGGTGATTCTCCGGGAAGTTCAATGCGGTGAAGTTGTGCCAGTCATCCTCAACTTCGGGGCCATCGGCTACAATAAATCCAAGGCGTTCGAATATTTCAATAATGCGGTTGCGGGTAAGCGTTAACGGATGAAGGTTGCCGGTTTTGTTGGGGATGGGTGGGAGTGTAAGATCAGGAAGTACTTCGGTTTGCCTGGTGGCATGTATTCCACTGGCCAGCGCAGCAAGTTTTGCTTCGGCAGCCTGCTTTAGTTCATTCAAAATTTTCCCAACCTTCTTTTTCTCTTCAGCAGGTACTTTCTTCAGTTCCTCAAACAGTTCACTGACTGCCCCCTTCTTGCTTACAAATTTCAACCGGAAGCTTTCTGCAGCTTCCCGGCCCGTGCCTGCAAACTGCTGAACTTCCTGGAGCAATTTTTTAATGCGGTCTTCCATGTTCAAAACAATGGTTCAAAAGTACACTTTTCAGGAAGAAGTCTTCAACGGATCATCTTCATGCTCCTCTTTACCGCCTATCCTTTTTAGGATCAGCCGATCCAGCAGGATGCTCAGAAAAACAGCGGCCGCAATAATGCCCAACAGCACGTAGTTGTCGTTGCTGGTTCTAAAGATGATACAGGCAGAAATGAACACACACTGCACCAGGCCAAGAAGCATGGTGGTTCTCCGGTGCGAAAGGCCTAACCGCATAATGCTGTGATGAATGTGGCTTTTGTCGGGCATAAAAGGCGACTGTTTTCTGGCAATGCGA
Organism: Cytophagales bacterium; assembly: GCA_037443645.1. Taxonomy (GTDB): domain Bacteria; phylum Bacteroidota; class Bacteroidia; order Cytophagales; family Cyclobacteriaceae; genus UBA2336. The sequence continues at coordinate 14,640 of JBBINY010000057.1, read as the reverse complement.
ATGAGAAAAATGCGCAGGGTATCAACCAGTGGAATAATTAAAATGCTGATGGCAATAGAAACCGAGCCGGTAAACCGTACCGGGTTTGAGACCGGCAGGTTAAAGTTGTAGTTAATGAAATGGATGGCAAAAATGGCCAGCGTTATGCCGATAACCAAGGCACCGGTGTCGCCCATAAAAACTTCCGAGGGTTCCCAGTTAAAAATCAGAAAGGCAATGATGGATCCTAACATGCCGAATGCAAGGATGGCATAAACGGAATCACCTGCCAGGAAAAACAAAACTCCAAATGCCAATAACGCAATGGCCGCGATAAGTCCGGCCAGCCCATCGAGGCCGTCAATCAGGTTAAATGAATTTGTGATCACGATAACGGTGAAAACAGTGATCACGTAGCTTACCACCAGTGGAATGGTATATATTCCCAGAAGTCCATACAACGAGGTTAACCGCAAGTCGAGCAGAAATACCAGGATGCCTGCAGCCAGCACCTGACCCAGTAACTTCATATAGGGTTTAAGCGGAACAAGATCATCACGTACTCCGATGAAAAAAATTACAAACTGGGCGATCAGAATGTACCGGATATCCTTCCATTGGGTGATATCAATCCATATCAGTGAGGCAATGGAGAATCCAAGAAAGATGGCAATGCCTCCCATGGAGGGTGTTATTTTTTTATGAATTTTTCGCCTCCCCGGAATATCCACAAGGTTTTTTTCAAGAGAGTATTTGATAATCACGGGGATGATTAAAAAGCAAACAACAAATGAAGTGATGGCGGCAGCCAGCAGAATGGCCATACGAATTCCGGGTCTTCGTTCAAAAGTAAGGATTAAATCGCAGGCACATCCGGCTTCAGCGGCTAAAAAAATCCTTTATTGTTGTGCAGATACAGGTTACTTCTTCGGATGTAAGTTCGGGGAATACCGGAAGGGATAATACCTCGCGCTGGAGTGAGGCTGTTACCGGGTAATCCAACTCAGAAGCTGCACCATCCCTATAGGCCGTTGTAAAGGGTATGCCATAGGGATAATGAACGGATGTATCAATTTCATTTTTGGCGAGAAATGTGCGGAGTTCGTCCCGCCTTGACGTGCGGATGCAATAGATGTGAAACGTATGGTTTGTTGCGGGCCTCACATTGGGAATAGTTAATCCTTTAATGCCTGCGAGTGCTTGCCCATAGTGTGAAGCAATTTTTTTTCTGCGGGTGATCCATTCATCCAGGTGATTAAGTTTTACGGAAAGAATGGCTGCCTGAAGCGCATCCATCCGGCTGTTTGTACCGGCCAGCAGGTGATCGTCTTTTTGAAGGGCGCCATGATTGGCCAACCGCCTGATTTGTTCGGCAAGGTGTGTGCTGTGGGTAATCACACAACCGGCATCGCCATAGGCACCCAGGTTTTTTGTAGGATAAAAACTAAAAGCAGCAGCAACTCCAAAATTACCAACCGGCTTTTCGTTTACCCGTGTAAGGTGTGCCTGGGCGCAATCCTCAATCAGGTGCAGGCCATGGCGTTCACACAAGGCCTTTAGTTCGGTTACCGGTGCGGCTTGTCCGTACAGATGCACCGCAAGGATGGCTTTTGTATTCGAAGTGATTTCTTTTTCGGCTGCTTCCGGATGGAGGGTATAGTCGTGCGGATCAACATCGCAGAAAACAGGCGTTAAGCCTGCCAATGAAACGGGTTCAGCCGAAGCAATACAACCCCATGCGGGCACAATTACTTCACTGCCAGGTGGTAAGTCGAGGGCCTTCAGGATAAGGTATAACGCATCAGTTCCATTACCCGTACTGATGCAATGAGGTGCTCCGATCCGGGCAGCAAACTGCTTTTCGAAATTGCTCACAACCTCCCCGCCAATAAACTGAGATCGGATGAATACACGGTTAATGGCTTCATCGATTTCGGGCCTGATGGATTGGTATTGCCGTTGCAGATCGAAAAACGGAATAGGCATGTCAGCGACTAAGTTTCTGTTGCCAGGCCCACGCATGTACCAACGCATCTTCGGGCGTATAGCGCGGTTTCCAGGTCATTACCCGGTTGATTTTAGAAGGGTCGGCATACACCCTTTCCACATCGCCCGGTCTGCGGGGGCCTATCCGGAACGGAAGCCGTGCTCCTGTTTTTTTGATAAACGCGTTGACCAACTGCAGCACCGATACACCAGTGCCTGTGCCCACATTATAGGCCTCATACAGGTTGGGTATGCGAATGGTTTCCAGGTAAGTCAATGCCTTAACGTGCGCTTCGCCCAGATCAACCACATGAATGAAATCGCGGAGACACGATCCGTCCGGTGTTTGGTAGTCATTGCCGAATACAATGAGTTGATCGCGCCAGCCGGCAGCCGTTTGCGTAATAAAAGGCACCAGGTTGTCTGGTATACCGATGGGCATTTCACCGATGTGTGCCGAAGGATGTGCACCAATCGGATTGAAATAGCGCAGCGAAATAATCCGGAAGCCGGTTTTGTACACGTCCTCCAGGATTTTCTCGCACAGTTGCTTGGTTAAGCCATAAGGAGACTCTGCTTTTTTGAACGGGGCCTGTTCATCAACGGGTATGGTGTCGGGCTGGCCATACACCGTGCACGATGACGAGAAAATAAAATCAGTCACATCCTGTTCACGCATTACCTGCAACACGGTTAGCAGTGAGCCGATATTGTTCTCGTGATACTCCAGGGGTTTCTGTACCGATTCACCAACCGATTTCAAAGCGGCAAAATGCATCACGCTGCCGATCGGCCCTTCCGTTTTGAATAAATCGGTAAGAAATTTCCTATCCCGACAATCGCCTTTATGAAAGTTTACTGGTTTACCCGTAATTTTTTCAATGCCCCTGATCAGGGTAAGGTCGCTGCTCATCAGGTTATCCACCACAACCGTTTCAAACCCTGCATGGCTTAGTTCTACCAGGGTGTGTGCCCCGATGTATCCGGCACCTCCGGTAACAAGCACTTTTTTTGAGCCGCTCATAATCAGAGTCGTTCGGTTACAACGGATTTATCCAGGAAGCCCTTTACATCGTACACAACAGCGCCAGGGCTTTTTAGCGTTTCCCAGTCCATTGTTTTGAATTCGTTATGGCTAACCGTGAGCACAATGGCATGATATTTTTTTGACAGCGAACCAGTAAGATGGAAGCCATATTCGTGCTTAACTTCTGCGGCATCAGCCTGCGGGTCGAACACATCTACGTTGGTGCCAAAACTTTTCAGTTCGTTAATTACATCCACCACTTTACTGTTTCGGATATCCGGGCAATTTTCCTTGAACGTGATACCCAATACAAGGATGTTGCTGCCATGTATGGGTAATTTATTTTGCGCCATGAGTTTAATCACACTGTTGGCCACATGGGCGCCCATGTTGTCATTAATTCGTCTGCCCGCATTGATCACTTCCGGGTGGTAGCCCAGGCTTTCTGCCTTGTGCGTTAAATAGTAAGGATCAACACCAATGCAATGCCCGCCCACCAGGCCGGGTTTAAAATTGAGGAAATTCCATTTCGTGCCTGCCGCTTCCAGTACTTCGTGGGTATCAATGCCCATTTTTTCAAAAATCAGGGCAAGCTCATTAACAAACGCAATGTTGATGTCGCGCTGGGCATTTTCAATTACTTTGGCGGCTTCGGCAACTTTAATGGACGAGGCCTTGTGCGTGCCTGCCTGTATAATCTTCCGGTAAAGCTGATCCACTTTCTCGGCCACTTCAGGTGTACTGCCGCTGGTAATTTTTTTGATGGTTGTAACCCGATGCTGCTTGTCGCCCGGATTTATCCGTTCGGGTGAATAGCCGCAGAAAAAATCCACGTTGAATTTCAATCCGCTTTCTTTTTCCAGCACCGGCACGCAGTCTTCTTCAGTGCAGCCGGGGTAAACCGTTGATTCATAGATAACGATATCTCCTTTTTTCAACACGCTACCAACGGTTTTACTGGCGCTGATGAGTGGATGCAGGTCGGGCTTTTTGTATTCGTCAACCGGAGTGGGCACGGTTACGATAAAATAGTTTGCGGATTTCAGATCACTGATGGCGTGACTGTACTTCAGTTTAGAAGCTTGTTTCAACTCCTGCGGCTCCACTTCGCGGGTGCGGTCATGACCGGATGTCAACTCCTCAATCCGCTCTCGGTTGATGTCGAAGCCCACCACATCTATTGTTTTTCCAAACTCTACCGCCAGCGGAAGGCCTACATAGCCCAGGCCTATGATTCCGATTTTGTCCATTTCATGTAATGTTATAGTACTGCTTATACCAGGTTACAAATTTTTCAACTCCCACTTCTATGGAGGTATCCGGCTTAAAGCCCGCATCGCGCATCAGGTCGTCAACATCGGCAAACGTTTCGGGCACATCGCCATCCTGAATAGGCATAAAATTCTTTACCGCTTTTCGTTGAAGTTTTTCTTCGAGCACGGCAATAAAGTGCAGCAGGTTCACAGGCTTGTTGTTGCCGATGTTGTACACCCGGTAGGGTGCAAAACTGGTGGATGGATCAGGATTGTCTCCACTCCATGTGCTATCGGGTACAGGTGTGCGCGGCAGTAACCTCACAATGCCCTCTACGATGTCGTCAATATAGGTGAAGTCGCGTTTCATGTTGCCGTTGTTGTACACGTCAATGGGCTTGCCTTTCAGAATGGCCTTTGTGAATATGAACAGGGCCATATCCGGCCGGCCATACGGACCGTAAACGGTAAAGAAACGCAGTCCCGTGGTAGGCAGGTTATACAAGGCCGAATACGTATGAGCCATTAACTCGTTCGACTTTTTTGAGGCGGCATAGAGCGAAATGGGGTGATCCACATTGTCGTGAACTGAGAACGGCATGCGGGTGTTGGCTCCGTATACCGAGCTGGAGGAAGCGTAGACAAGGTGATTAACCTTTGTATGGCGGCAGGCCTCCAGGATATTCAGAAAACCATGCATGTTGCTCTCCAGGTAAGCGTACGGATTGATGAGCGAGTACCGCACACCGGCTTGTGCTGCCAGGTTCACCACGTAATCAAACCGGTTTGATTCAAAAAGGCGGTCAATGGTTTTTTTATCACACAGGTCCATGGCTTCGAAGCGGAACGCAGGCAGCTTTAAAAGAATATCGAGCCGGGATTGTTTAAGACGCACGTCATAGTAGGCGTTCATGTTATCGATGCCGGTTACCGCATACCCGTCATGCAGCAGCCGGTGTGAAAGGTGAAACCCGATGAAGCCGGCCGCCCCGGTAACCAAAACCCTTTTTTGTGAGGCCATTTGCTTGTTAAAAAGAGAGCAAAGCTAATAATTTATGGGCTGGAAGCGCTATTTTGGGCTTAAATAGGAATCGGTAAGTTAATTTGACGTGAAGCCAATACTCATCCTGCTGCGTAAGGAATTTATCCTTGAATTGAGGCGCAAATCGGTTGTGGCCGGGTTAGGCCTTTACCTGTTTAGTTTGATTTTTATTTGTTACCTCACGTTTGGTTTGCGGCAGCAAGCCATTACGGAAGCTACCTGGTCGGCCTTATTCTGGCTTGTTATTCTGTTCTCGGTAGTAAACAGTGTGGCTAAGAGTTTCATCGGAGAACCGCGAGGAGTTTACCACTACCTGTATTCCGTAGCCGGTCCGCAGCACATTATTCTTTCGAAGATGCTGTACAACAGCCTGCTGGCATTTTTGATTGCCCTGGCCGGATACCTGCTATTTTCTGTGTTCATTTTCAATCCGGTGAGTGACCCTTTTCTATTTGTTGTGTTGTTGCTGCTTGTCTCAACAGGTTTTTCATTTTCGCTGAGCCTGATTTCGGGAATTGCTTCTAAAGCCGGCAACAGCAATGTGCTTATGGCCGTGCTCAGTTTTCCGGTGGTTATCTCTATCCTGCTGATGGCGGTGCGTGCCACGGGAAATATCCTGAACGGGTTGGAACGTTCAGCAAGTGTTGACGAACTGCTCAACCTGCTGGCAATTAATTGCATAGCCGGAGTGCTCGCATATATTCTCTTCCCGTATATTTGGCGGAGTTGATGAAAAATTGGTTGAAGATAGCCGCTGTTGTTTTGCTGGTGTATGTGCACACGGCCGGCCTGCTGATGGAAGTGCCCCGCCTCAATATTTTAAACGAGACCGTTCGCGCCCTGTATTTTCATGTGCCCATGTGGTTTGGGATGGTATTGCTTTACGGAGGCTCGGTGTACTTTGCCTTTCGGTATTTGCGTAATCCTCTTCAAAAAACCGATATGCAATCGGAAGCCTTTGCCCATGCAGGCACCGCCTTTGGCATCCTGGGGATGCTCACCGGCATGCTGTGGGCCAACTACACGTGGGGTACGCCCTGGCATGGTGATCCGAAACAAAATGGGGCCGCCATTGCGTTGCTGGTGTACCTGGCCTATTTTGTGTTGCGCGGTTCGGTTGAAAACCGGGAGCAACGGGCGCGGCTCAGCGCGGTGTATAATGTATTTGCCTTTGCCGCCATGGTACCGCTCATCTTCATCATTCCGCGACTAACCAGCAGCATGCATCCCGGCAGCGGTGGTAACCCGGGGTTTAATGTGTACGACCTTGACAGCCGCATGCGGTTGGTTTTTTATCCGGCCGTGGCAGGATGGTTTTTAGTGGGTGTGTGGATAGCCAGCCTGCGACTGCGTTATAAACTTTTGATAGAAAAAATTTCGGAACGATGAAACACGTTGTACAGGCGATGATGACCCTCGCGGTATTGCTGGCAGTGGTGCCACAGGTTTTAGCTCAGGAAGTTGAAATGGCCGATGCGATGCGCGCTGAGGGAAAGATTTATGTGATTGTGGCGATTATTTTAATCGTGCTGGCAGGACTGTTTGTTTACCTTTTTTTACTGGACAGGAAAATAACGAAGGCAGAGAAGCTTTTAAATAAGTAATCCTGCTGTGTTTCAGTAACTTTAAACGCTTGAAAGAAGAAACAGGTAATGAAAAAATCACACATCTTCCTTATCGTAATCATTGCGGCAGCCGTGGCCATCATTATTTCCACGGCTGAAGATGCCAGCACGTATGTAACCTTTTCGGAAGCCTACCAGATGGCCTCATCGGGCAACAGCAAACCCATCCATGTGGTGGGTGAGTTGAAGAAGAATGAAGCCGGTGAGGTGGTGGGCATTGAGGCGGGTATGGATAAAGTGTCGTTTTCATTTATCATGATTGATGAAAACAGCAGGGAGCAAAAAGTATATTATAGCCAGCCCATGCCGCAGGATTTCACCCGCTCGGAGAAGGTAGTGGTAATCGGCCGCTACAAAGGCGAAGATTTCTTTGCTGAGAAAATTCTTTTGAAATGCCCCTCCAAATACCAGGAACAGACCGTTAATGTGTAAGCCGGTTAACGTATTTTGCCGGCCCGGTGTACCTTCGCACCGGAGAATGGAAAGCATTTAGTTGCCTGGCATCATGCATTACCTGATCGGAAACCTCGGCCATTTTTTTGTTATCACCTCGTTTGTGGCGGCATTGGCCACCACCTACTCGTACTTCAGGGCTGCATCGGTTAACGACCTGGTCCTAAAAAACGGATGGCTCCTTACCGGCCGCGTTGGCTTTTACGTGCATGCCCTTGCTGTGCTGGGGGTTGTGGTTACGCTTTTCCTGATTATTTACAACCACTATTTCGAATACCATTACGCGTACAGTTATTCCGACCGGAACCTGCCGACTCATTACCTGTTCTCCACCTTCTGGAATGGCCAGGAAGGAAGTTTTCTGCTTTGGATGTTCTGGCATGCCATCCTGGGACTGGTGCTCATCCAAACCAACAAATTCTGGGAAGCTCCGGTAATGACTGTGTTTGCAGCAGTGCAGGCTTTTCTTGCTTCCATGATCCTGGGGGTTGTGCTGCCGCTGATTGATTTTAAAATCGGCAGTTCACCGTTTATTCTTCTTCGCGAAGCCCTGCCTGAACCGATCTTCACCGTTCAACCCGATTTCATTCCGGCTGACGGACAAGGCCTGAATCCGTTATTGCAGAATTACTGGATGGTGATCCACCCGCCTACTTTATTTCTGGGGTTTGCCGCTACGCTGGTTCCTTTCTCATTTTGCCTTGCAGGCTTGTGGCAAAAAAAATATCGTGAGTGGGTAAGGCCTGCGTTGCCATGGGCACTTTTTGCCGGGGCCGTGCTGGGTCTGGGTATTTTGATGGGCGGCTATTGGGCGTACGAGACGTTGAACTTTGGCGGCTATTGGAATTGGGATCCGGTTGAAAATGCCGTGTATGTTCCGTGGCTCATCCTTATTGCCTCCATTCACACCATGATCACCTACAAAAACAGTGAAACAGCTTTGAAGGCTTCCATTGTGCTGGTGATTGCCGTTTTCATCCTGATTTTATACTCTACGTTTTTAACCCGCAGCGGTGTGCTGGGCGATGCCTCGGTTCATTCCTTCACCGACCTGGGGCTTAGCGGACAACTGCTGCTCTATCTTTTGTTTTTTTTGCTCGTGGCCGTTCTGCTGGCAAGCGTACGCTGGAAGGAAATTCCCTCTTCCGAAAAGGAAGCCTCTGTTTACTCGCGTGAGTTCTGGATTTTTGTTGGCGCTGCCTTGCTTTGCCTGATGGGCTTTCAGGTATTGGTGCCAACCTCGTTTCCGGTTTTCAACAATGTGGCCTCCCTGTTGGGCCTCTCAAGCAATATTGCACCACCGGCTGACCAGGTGGGATTCTATTCGCGGATACAAGTGTGGTTTGCCGTTGGAATTGGGTTGCTCTCCGCCATCGGCCAGTTTTTCTGGTGGAAGAAGGTTGACAAAAACGAACTGAAGCGGCAACTGTATGGCCCGGCTGTCGTTACGCTAATCTTATTTGCGATCATTATCACTGCCGGACGGGTATTCAAACCATCCTACATCCTGCTCACGCTGGCCGGCACCTTTACTATCGTGGCCAACGCCAAAATACTTTACACGGTATTCCGGAACAGTCCTACCCTTTCAGGAGGAGCCATTGCACACATTGGGGTAGGCCTGATGCTGCTGGGTGTTATGTTTTCATCGGGTTACTCAACGGTAGTTTCGCTTAACAATACCGGCATGCTTATCAGCAAACAACTTTCGGAGGAGTTCAACCGCGAAAACCTGTTGCTGTTTGTGAATGAGCCCCGCGACATGTTCGGGTATGAAATTGAATACCGTGGTGAGCGGGTGGAGCCACGGCACAAACGGGGTTATGTGAGCAAGCGCGACATCTACCTGACCGGTGATCCAAACACGGTTATTGCCCGTAACGACATATATTTTAAAGGCCGAAAACTTTACAGTGCCGGAGAACGGTTCCTGATCTACTCCGAGAATACGTTCTATGAAATTGAATTTCGGAAAGGGGGTAACGTTAAATTCATCCAGTATCCGAGGGTGCAGGTAAACCCGCGCTTTGGCAACATGGCTTCGCCCGACATTAACCGAAAAGCCTCGCTTGATTTGTACACGCACGTATCGGCCCCGATGACGGAGGAGGCAAAATCGGATTGGGGAGAACGGGAGGAAATGACCGTGAAACGGACAAGCGAGTTTTTTGCAAACGATTATGTTGCACGGGTAGAAGCACTTTCGCGCATCCATGAGGTAGCCGGCACAGCCCTCGACTCCGCCTTCATCGGCATCCGGGCGAAAATAAAGGTACAGGGTGAGCGTGAAGATTACACCGCTGAACCCATCCTGATTCTTGGGACGCAATCACGCGGGGGGCTTATCCCCGAAGAGATACCTGAACTGGGCCTGCGGTTTACATTGCTGAACGTGCACCCCCAAACCGATGAACTTACACTGGGTGTTGAGACGCGCCAGAAAGATTGGGTAGTGATCAAGGCCATTGAAAAGCCATTGGTCAATGTGCTGTGGCTAGGCACGCTCGTGCTGATGACGGGCTTTGGCGTAGCGCTTACGCGGAGATACCGCGAGTTTAATAAGATGAAGGAGAAGGAGCAGGAGACCTAGGACCGGGTTATCCTGAGCGAAGCAAAGGATCTTTTAAGATTTCCTGTAAACCTCAGGAGATCCTTCACTTTGCTGGCATGACGGTAGATTAATACCGCGCATGGTTTCGTCCGTAAGCCAGGTATATCAGCACGCCAATCACCAGCCAGATGCCGCAAATAATGAAGGTCAACTGATTCAGGAACGACATAACCAGTGCACAGCAAATCACACCCAATGCCGGCACAACGGGGAACAACGGAGTTTTAAACGGCCTGGGTAAATCCGGGCTTTTATACCGGAGGATCAACACGCCCAGGCACACAATGATGAACGCCAGCAAGGTTCCAATGGAAACCAGTTCACCCAGAACACTTATCGGAAGAAAGCCGGAAGCGATCAGGGCAATGGTTCCAGTTACCAGTGTTGAAACATGGGGTGTTCCGAATTTTGAGTGCACCTTCGAAAACGGAGTGAAGAACAACCCATCGTTGGCCATGGAATAAAAGATTCGGGTCTGCCCCATCAACATCACCAGGATTACGGAGGTTAACCCGGCAATTGCACCAATTTTAATAAACGGGCTCAGCCACTGCAAACCGCTGCCAGCCTTGTCGATGGCCACGGCAATCGGAGCGGCCGTATTCAATTCGGTGTAAGGAGCAATGCCGGTCATCACCAAGGAAACAAGGATGTAAACTATGGTGCAGATAAACAGCGATCCTAAAATTCCCCAAGGCATATCTTTCTGCGGATTCTTTGCCTCCTGCGCTGCAGTGGAAACGGCATCAAACCCGATGTAGGCGAAGAAGATCACCGCTGAGGCCCGGAGTATTCCACTTACCCCGAACTGTCCAAATGTTCCGGTGTTTTCAGGAATGAACGGAACCCAGTTGTCGCTCACCACATAGTGCCAGCCGAAAACGATGAACAGAAAAATAACCGTTAGCTTGATCAGTACAACAATGTTGTTGAAGGTGGCCGACTCTTTTATTCCGCGAAACAACAGTACAGTTACCAGGGTGACAATAAATGCTGCGGGTAAATTGAACACGGCACCTGTTGCAACCAGGTTGTGGTTTTCATCGAACGTGTAGGGCGCATTGGCCAGTTCAGCCGGAATATGCAGACCGATGGAGTCGAGAAAATTTACCATGTAACTAGACCATCCTACGGCCACGGTTGAACCTGCAAACAAGTACTCCAGCACAAGGGCCCATCCAATAATCCAGGCTACTCCACGGCCCATGGTGGCATACGCGTAGGTGTACGCACTTCCTGCGATCGGGATCATCGCTGCAAATTCTGCATAGCACAATCCGGCAAACGCACAGGCTAAAGCCGAAACAACAAAAGATAAAGCCACTGCCGGTCCGGCATACTGGGCAGCCGCCTGGCCGGTAAGCACAAAAATACCGGCACCGATTACAGCACCAATGCCAAGCGCGATAAGGTTGACTTTACCGAGTGTTCGTTTTAATCCGTGTGCTGATTCACCCGAGGCTTCTTTCATCAGAATTTCCATGGGCTTTTTGGTGAATAATGGATTAGCCATTGGTGCTCTTTTTAGGTTTGGTTGTAATGCCTAAAAGTAGCAAGATTATTCAATTTGAATAATCGGGAGGGCCGTCAACGGTAATTTTGTCTAAGCAGCAGGGGGCGTATTGTTGGTAGATTCTTTGGCAGGCTGATCAATGGCTTGTGGGGTGGATGAAAGGCCGGCCGTGGGAGTACTCTCTGTTTCCTCGTTGTGTTTGAAGAACCGCTTCTGCATGACGAGTATGGTCACAACACCGATAAAAATGGAAGAGTCGGCTATGTTAAACACGGGGCTGAAAAACAGGAAATGCTCTCCCCCGACAACCGGAATCCATTCCGGCCAAAAGAATTCAAAGAGAGGAAAGAAAAGCATATCAATAACCTGTCCGTGAAACCAGGGCGTAGGGGCATTGGCCGGTGCGTTGTTGAGCAGCACACCAAAGAAAGTGCTGTCGATTACATTGCCCACCGCACCACCCAGAATCAGGCCCATACACCACAGAAATCCCGGGTGTGCATTGCGCTTCGCCATCTTCAAGAGATAATACCCGATGCCGATTGTGGCTCCGATCCGAAAAATAGTGAGTGCCAGTTTGCCAAACTCATTGTCCCAGCGGATGCCGAAAGCCATGCCGGGGTTGAGCAGGTAATGAAGCCGGAACCAATCGCCAATCACGTTAATTTCCTGGTGCAGGTGCATGTTGTTATACACCAGCATTTTAGAAGTCTGGTCAATCAGGATAATCAGGAATGCAAGAAGGAAGTATTTGAGAGCTTTCATTTATTTGATGACGCTTATTTTAACGTGAAGTGTAAACTCATCCATATCTACTTCCACGGTATCCCGGACAGATTCTTTTAACTCTAGGGTGGTAGCCTGTGTCTCGCGCTGGATGTAGTCGCGGTACTGTGTCAGGGCCGAAGTCAGTGATTCCCCATTTTGCTCCACTTCAATGGTGATCTTATCGAGTATGGCAAAGCCCATGTCTTTCCTCAGGTTCTGAATACGGTTTACAAAGTCGCGGGCAATGCCCTCCCGTTTCAGTTCTTCGGTAACCGTTATGTCAAGGGCAACCGTAACGCCACCTTCACTGGCCACCGACCAACCCGGCACATCCTCGGAGGAGATCACGATGTCTTCTGCCACCAGGTCAAAACCGCCTTTGGAAAGCGATCCCTGTTTTTCAATGGCCTTAATGTCGGCTTGCGTAAAGGAGTTGATTAGTGCTGAAACCTCCTTCATCTTCGGTCCGTACTGTTTGCCCAGCCTGGCAAAGTTCGGTTTCGCTCTCTTTACAAGAAGTCCGGATGCATCATCAATGTATTCGATTGTTTTAATGTTCACTTCAGACTTGATGATTTCTTCCACGCTCCTGATCCAGGCGGCAAACTGTTCATCCAAAACGGGAAGCAATATTTTCTGGAGGGGTGTTCGCACTTTTATTTTACTGTTCTTTCGCAACGCGTGAACCAGGGAGCAAATCCGCTGAGCAAACTCCATGGATTTTTCAAGATCAGCATCAAGGAACTTTTTTTCAGGCATTACCAGGTCGGTCAGGTGAACAGACTCATGCCGCAGCGGGGTTTTGTTTTTGCGCGCTTTTTCGCGGATGTTATCCGTAAGGTTTTTGTATAACCACTCAGAAAAAAATGGTGCAACGGGCGACATGAGTTGAGCCGTGACAAGCAGGCATTGATACAGGGTTTCGTAGGCAGCGCGTTTGCTTTCAGAAAGTTCACCACGGCTTGCCGGTTCCCAGAAGCGCTTCCGGTTTAATCGCACATACCAGTTCGACAGGTGATCATTGACGAACTCCTGTATGACGCGCGCAGCCCGGGTTGGCTCGTAATCGGAATAGGCGTTTGTTACGTCAACAATCAGGGATTGAAGCCTGGAGATAATCCACCGGTCAAGGTGTGTAAGCTTTTCAGGAGGCACGTTGTTCATCTCGTCCTTGATAAAGCCATCAATGTTGGCGTACAAGGCAAAAAACGAATACGTATTGAGCAACGTGCCAAAAAACCTGCGCTGCACTTCAACAATACCATTCAGGTCGAACTTCAGGTTTTCCCAGGGGGGTGCGTTTTCAACCATGTACCACCGCACCAGGTCAGGTCCGAATTTTTCAAGGGTCTCAAAGGGATTGATCACATTGCCAAGCCGTTTCGACATTTTGTTGCCTTCCTTATCGAGCAACAAACCCGTAGAGACAACATTTTTAAACGCCACGCTGTCGTACAGCAGCCCTGCAATGGCATGCAGGGTAAAAAACCAGCCGCGGGTTTGGTCAACCCCCTCCGAAATAAAATCGGCCGGGAAGGCTCCGTTCCATCCGTCATTGAAGGGCATGGTGTGGCCGGCTTTCAACAGGTCATGATTCAGCCCCCACTGTGCGTACGGCATGGCCCCTGAATCGAACCAAACGTCTATCAGGTCGGGTTCACGGTACATGGGCTGGCCCGAATCGCTTACCAGTACAAGGTCATCGACATAAGGCCTGTGGAGGTTTGGGGTTTTTACTGCGGGGTTTTTGATTCCTGCGTTGGCGGCTTTTTTGATCTCTTCCTGTAGCTCTGGCACTGACCCGATGCATTTTTCGGCCTTACCGTCTTTTGTCCGCCAGATCGGCAGCGGTGTGCCCCAATACCGCGACCGGGATAAATTCCAATCCACCAGGTTCTCAAGCCAGTTGCCAAAGCGGCCCGTGCCGGTGGACTCGGGTTTCCAGTTAATGGTCTTATTCAGTTCTGCGAGACGGACTTTCAGCGCGGTAGTTTTAATAAACCATGAATCGAGCGGGTAGTACAACACCGGCTTATCGGTGCGCCAGCAATGCGGGTAGGTGTGTTCGTACTTCTCTACCTTAAAGGCTTTATTTTCTTCTTTGAGAATAATGGAGATGATGACATCGGTGGATTTGTAATCCGGATGGGCCTCATCTTCATCGGTATAGTTTTTTACGTAGAAGTCGTTTTCGGTAAAAGGCTTGTGAGTTTTTATGGTGTATCGTTCAACACCCTCCTTTAGCCGGGCACCAATTTCTTTCACAAACTTTCCTTTCCGGTCAACGGTGGGCACTTCATTGCCGGCTTCATCCTTGACGGTAAGCGGGGGAATGCCGTACTGCCTGGCCACCCGAAAATCGTCAGCTCCAAAAGTAGGTGAG
>JBBINY010000056.1:0-16839 GCA_037443645.1 Cytophagales bacterium | reverse complement strand
GGCCCCGTAGTTCAATGGATAGAATAGAAGTTTCCTAAACTTTTGATACAGGTTCGATTCCTGTCGGGGCTACTGCTTCTTATCTTCAGTAAAAACCAATCACTCCGGCCATTGCCCGGAAAACTCAAACATCCTCAGTTTGAAAGGGTGAAAAAGCAGATCCATCCTTCAGATAGTTCGGGTAGATTGTCAGAAAAATTGCTTTCACTTCATCGAACAAAAGTTGCTGCAAGCCGGCTACACCCTCACCGGTAGCAGCCGAAACAAAAATTACTTTCTCAAAACCTTGATGCCTGTAATATCCTTTCATCTCTTCCAGGCTGGCTTCGGGGTGTAGCGCTCGCATAGCATCTACTTTATTTAATATCAACACAGTGGGCTTATTGCCCGCATCAATATCAGCAAGGGTTTGATTCACCACAGCAATCTGGTTGTCGTGGTACGGATGGGAGCTGTCAACTACGTGCAGCAGCAAATCTGCTTCGCGTACTTCGTCCAGGGTTGATTTAAAGGATTCGATGAGGTGGTGCGGTAACTTGCGGATAAAACCTACCGTATCGCTTAATAAAAACTGGATATTTCCATACGTTACTTTGCGCACGGTTGAATCAACGGTAGCAAACAACCTGTTTTCAGCCAACACAGCAGAACCGGAAAGCAGGTTCATTAACGTTGACTTGCCGGCATTGGTGTAGCCAACCAGGGCAACCCGCACTTCATGTTGCCGGGCCTTGCGTTGTGTAACCCGTTGCTTTTCAATTTTCTTAAGCCGGTCTTTCAGCACACTAATTTGATTGCGGATATTCCTGCGGTCGGTTTCGATTTCCTTTTCACCGGCTCCTCCCCGGGTGCCCGTTCCGCCCCGTTGCCGTTCCAGGTGCGTCCACATGCGGGTAAGGCGGGGTAACAGGTATTGATTACGGGCCAACTCAACCTGGGTTCGGGCCTGTGCCGTTTTTGCCCGTAACAAAAAGATATCAAGAATCAGCAGGCTTCGATCGTAAATGCGAATCGTGGCCTCGCTATCCTTTGGGTTAAACTCGCGCTCCAGATTGCGCAGTTGCGTGGGTGAGAGGTCCTCGTCAAAAATGATATTTTCTGCCTTTTTAACCCTAACCAATTCCTTCAGTTCTGCCAACTTTCCCTTACCGATAAATGTTCGGCCATCAGGCCTGACCAGATTTTGTACAAGCCTGCCCGCAGTAGCAATGCCTGCTGTTTGTGCCAAAAAGGCCAGTTCGTTCAGGTGCTCATCTGTTACTTCTGGCTGCCGGGTATTCCCCAATGCGACAAGTATAGCTTCCTTACTTCTCATTATCTTATCCGGCAAGTTTACAAGAATGTGCGGTTGTCATTTCCGGGCCGGTTACTTTTTTTTACTTTTGTCCATTCAACGCTTGGCTGAACCACTGGACCGACCGATTTAAGCCTTTGGCGAAGCGGGTTGCTTTAATCTTAACCTATGCGAGTTGCCGTTGTGCTCAATACATCCTGGAATATCTTCAATTTCAGGATGAATCTGATCAAATCCTTGCAGGCCAAAGGCCATGAAGTTCATACCGTTGCCCCGATTGACGACTATACACCCCGCCTAACTGAAATCGGCTGCCTCCATCATCAGGTTACAATGGACAGCCGGGGTGCCAACCCGCTTAAAGACATTGCTCTTACTTTTGAATTGCGGTCAATTTACAAACGAATAAAACCCGATGTTATTCTCCATTATACGATTAAGCCGAATGTATATGGAACACTGGCTGCAGCATGGTTACGCATTCCGGTTATCAATAATGTGTGCGGATTAGGAACCGTATTCCTTAAGAATGATTTCATTTCACGCGTTGCTGTTTTCCTGTACCGCCTTAGTTTTCGCTTTGCCAATAAGGTATTCTTTCAAAACCCTGACGACCTGAACCTGTTCCTGAACAGAAAACTGGTTGCCCAAAACGCGGTAGACCTTGTGCCGGGTTCGGGTATTGACCTGAAGCGATTTACTCCTGCCCCCGTCAACCGCAACAGTACCTTTACGTTTCTTTTAATCTCCAGACTAATTACCGATAAAGGTGTGTTGGAATATGTTGATGCGGTTAAGAAACTTAAATCCGAGGGGCTTGATGCCAGGTTCCAGGTGCTTGGGGCAATTGACCAGGAACATAAGCGGGGCATCAGTAAAACGCTTATTGACCAATGGATCCAGTCAGGAACTATTGAGTACTTAGGCACCACCGAAGACGTCCGAAATTTCATTCAACAGGCCGACTGCGTAGTGCTTCCCTCCTATCGCGAAGGAACCCCCCGAACCCTGCTTGAAGCCGCCAGCATTTCCAGACCGATTATTGCCACGAATGTGCCTGGTTGCAACCAGGTAGTGGATGACCAGGTGAACGGTTTCTTGTGTAACCTGAAAGATTCAAATGACCTGGCCGATAAGATGCGCCACATTACAACCCTCAGCGAAGATGTGCTCATTCAACTCGGGCGGAATGGCAGAAAGAAAATGGAAACCCAATATGACGAATCTCTCGTCATAAATAAATACCTTGAAGCTCTTTCGGAAATCGAACCCGGTTCTTAAGAGCCAACATGCAAATACTCGAAACAGGAATTGGTGGACTGATTGAAATCATCCCGGAGGTTCACACAGATAACCGGGGATGGTTTTTTGAATTATTTAAGAAAAATGATTTCGCCAAAGCCGGGATAACAGAAAACTTCACACAAGAAAATATATCATTCTCTAAAAAAGGTGTGGTACGGGGCCTGCATTTTCAGCGCGCCCCGCACCAGCAGGCTAAATTAGTTTGCGTGCTACAGGGCAACGTGCAGGATGTAGTCGTTGATTTACGAAAAGGTTCTTCCACGTTTGGCAAGTGGCACAGCTGCACACTTGATTCACATCGCCATAATATGCTGCTGGTGCCGGAAGGGTTTGCACATGGCTTTGCAGCGCTTGACGATTCACTTTTTATTTATAAGAGTACGTCAAGTTACCAGCCGGCTTCCGAAGCAGGCATTATCTGGAACGATCCTCAACTTGCCATACCCTGGCCCTTTGATAACCCCATCCTGTCTGCCAAAGACAGCAACCTCCCCACGCTGGCTGATTTGTTGGGAAAATCTGTAATTTCGCGGGCTTAACTGCGTTTACTGTGACTAAAAAGTCTTTTAAAGGGATCTTTCTGTTGCTTGTACCAGGCGTGCTCCTGTCTTCCTGCGCCTCATACAGACAAAACGTTATGTTTAAGTATGATGACACCACAACCTTGCAACAACAAGCTGCTGCGGTTGAGCGCAACTATGTAATTCAACCGAATGACCTGCTGAAACTCAGGGTGTACACCAACAAAGGCGAGTTGATCATCGACCCGGACTATAATCTGTTGCGCGAACTGCCCACACAAACCACCCAACTCCGGCCTGATCCAAGTTACCTCGTTGATGTTAATGGCATAGCCAAATTCCCGATGGTTGGTGAGTTGAAAGTAACCGGTCTCACCATCCGCCAGACGGAAGAAATCCTTCAAAAAGCATACGCTGAGTTTTATACAAGTCCGTTTGTCACCCTCACCTTTACCAACAAAAGGGTAATTGTACTGGGTTTGCCGGTTAGTAAAGTTGTTCCGCTGGAAAACGACAATGTGTCACTGGTGGAGGCCATTGCTTTAGCCGGTGGACTTGACCGCAATTCCAAGGCACACAACATCCGGGTGTTGAGGGGCCAGGAATTTTTTGTAGCCGACCTGAGCACCCTTGAAGGCTATACACGCACCAATATGATTCTGCAACCAGGAGACATTGTGTATGTGGAGCCGATCAGAAGGCCGGTAAGTGAAGCTCTTAGCGATTATGTGAGCCTGATATCGCTCGTTACCAGCCTTAGCACGTTAATCCTTGTCATATCAACCTTGTAGTAGCTTTACCGTGAGTCCGGAAAAGAACATATCCCAAACCTCAGCCGATGCCATTGATTTTAACAAACTTAGAATCATTGCAAGGGCGAACCTGGCCTGGATTATTCTGATTATTCTACTGGCTAACGCAACAGCCTATTTCTACCTCCGGTACACCAAAGACCTGTATGAATCGGCTTCAGAAATAAAACTGGACGTAAAGCAGGATGCCACCGAATTGGGTATCCGCGAACTGGCACCCGAACGGCAAAACGTTAACCTGATCTCAGCCGAAATTGAAACCATCAAATCAAAATTATTCTTAAGCAGTGTAATTGACTCACTGAATCTGTATGTAAGTTATTTCAGCATTGGTAAAATTCTAAACACCGAGTTACACACCAGCTCCCCGTTTGTTGTAGAGCACCGCATCACCAACCCAGCTTATTACGACAATCTTTTCCTCATCGAACCAACCAATGGCACCGGCTACCGCCTGCGGCTACCGTCCTTTGCAACTGCCTACGAGGGCGAGTTCGACAAACCATTGGTTACTCCAGATTTTTCCTTCACGATCAGAAAAAAAACATCTCCGGGTTTTGATCCTGACAACCAATACTCCTTTGTTGTTAACAGCAAACGGGCTTTGCTGGAATCCATTTTGAACAACCTTACCGTTGAGCCACTGAATATAAACGCCAATACCATCCGGGTGTCGTTCCGTGACAGCAATCCGTTTAAAGCACAGGACCTGGTTAATGGAATTGACTCCATTTACCTACTTTACAGCAATGAACAAAAGAACCTGGCCAATCTGCAAAAGATTAACTGGCTGAACAACGAGCTCAGCCAGATTGAACAACAGATGGGGCAGTTCGAAGATTATTTTGAAAACTTTACACTAAAGAATAAAACCAGCAACCTGAATGATGACCTTAAGCGAACGATTACGCTGATCAACAAGATTGATTCGCAACGTTTTGAAACCAACAGGCGGATAGGCGAAGTGAACCGGTTAATGGACGGACTTGGCGGTAATGAATTCTACGTAAGCGTCTCACAGCGGGCACTCTTTCCGGATTATGTCAATAAAAATATTGAAAAACTGCAGGAGCTTTACCTGGATATGGACAAAATGAAACTCTCCTACAGTGAGAATACATTCGCATTCCGCCAGAAGGGAGCAGAGATTGAAAGTCTTCGAAAAAAGGTCTATACAGAACTTTCTGAATTGAAGGTTGACCTGTTAAAACGGATGCAAGACCTGACCAAATCAAAAACATCACTGGAAAACGAATTTGCCAGCATGCCGGACAAGAACACCCAATTCAGCAAAAAAGCAAGGTATTATAAACTCTATGAAGAGCTGTACCTCACGCTGATGCAGCGCAAATCAGAGTTTGAAATTGCCAAAGCCGGAAGTACCCCTGATTTCAAAATTCTGTCAACAGCCGACCTGCCCCAAAAACCTATTTCACCGCAACGGCTGCTTATTTACGGTGTCGGGTTTGTTGCCGGAATTGTGCTCTCGTTTGTTTTTGTTGGCGTGTTATACCTGGTGAATGATAAAATTACGAATGTATACGAAGTGGAGCGCTCAGCCGGAGTACCTTTGCTGGGTGTTGTGCCTGCCTTCAGGGGTACTGAAACTACAGGGGTATTCATCATGAATCATCCCAAGTCGATGGTGAGTGAGGCCATCCGAACACTCCGTACTAACCTGGATTTTTTCAACCCGGCAGCCACGCGAAAAATAGTTGCCATATCCTCTACGGTTTCCGGAGAAGGGAAATCGTTTTTAGCCATGAACCTTGGAGGCATTGTTGCCCTCTCAAGGAAGAAAGTTGTGTTACTGGATCTTGACATGCGAAAGCCAAAATCAAACCTGCCGGCCAACGGCTCTGATCTCAACAAGGGCGTTAGCACCACCCTGATCCGCAAAACCACATGGCAGGAATGCATCATTAAAACCCCCATCGAAAACTTTGATTTTATCCCTTCAGGACCTCATCCGCCAAACCCGGCCGAACTCCTGCTGAATGGTGAGTTTACTGCCATGCTGAATGAACTGAAGGAAACGTACGACTTCATTATACTGGACACACCGCCTGTCGGGCTAGTTACCGATGGCATTATGGCCATGAAGCATGCCGATATTTCAGTGTATGTATTCAGGGCCAATTACTCGCGCAAAGAGTTTATTCATAACCTCCAGCGAATTGTGCGAATTAATAAATTCAATAATATCACGGCTGTTGTAAATGCTTTGCCACCCACTTCAGAAACCGCCTATGGTTATGGATATTATGAAGACCGTAAAAGCAACCTGCTAACATCAATTTTCAAGCGAAGTGTTTAGTTGGTTCTTCAGGAAGAAAGCCTCACAGGAAAATCCGATACGTGTTGACATTCATTCACACTTGCTGCCGGGGCTGGATGATGGTGTAAAATCCTTTGAAGAGGCCGAAGGAATCATCCGGGAATTTCAATCCCTGGGATACAAAAAACTCATCACCACACCCCATGTGATAAGCGCTAGCTACCGGAATACCCCGGAAACTATTCAAACCAAACTGGCTGAATTACAAACCTACCTTGCACAAAAGGAAGTTACCATACAGGTTGAAGCTGCCGCAGAATATTACCTGGATGAAGAATTAGTGCAACAGGTAAAGCACAATGCTCCAATGCTCACGTTTGGCTCCAGGTACCTGCTGATTGAAACCAACTTCATGGTTGAGCCGCTGAACCTGAAAGAGTTTATTTTTATGCTTACCACCCAGGGCTACAAACCCGTATTGGCTCACCCTGAGCGATCTGTATTTCTTCAACAAAATCCGGATAAACTCGAAGACCTGATTAACCGGGGCGTTTTATTTCAACTTAACCTCAATTCACTGTCAGGCTATTATTCCAAACCCGCACAAACCCTTGCCCGGAAGCTTATCGAAAACAAGTGGGTTCATTTTGTAGGTAGCGATTGCCATCATGCATCTCATCTGCAACTCATGCGGCAAACCCTTCCCACAAGCCTCTGTCAAAAAGTTTTATCTTTACCGCTCCTCAACAATTCGTTGACATAATCAACACGCATGATTGCTGTAAGCGGAGCAAACGGTTTACTGGGAAGTTACGTGGTGCGGCAACTCCTCCACGAAGATATGCCCTTTGTTGCCTTAAAGCGCCCCGGTAGCGACACGTCTATCCTTAACGATGTGAACGAGCGAATAACCTGGCGTAATGCCGATCTCCTTGACCCGGTTTCTCTCCATGAGGCTCTGCGCGATGTTACCGGCATCATTCACTCAGCCGCCAGCGTTTCCTTTAACCCTCGCGACAAAAAAAGATTGCTTGCTACAAATACAGAGGGCACAAAAAATGTAGTTGATGCTTGCTTGCTTTTAGGAATCAGGCGCTTGCTGCATGTGAGCTCAGTTGCTGCACTGGGGCGTCTGAATAACCAGGAAATAATTACTGAAGAAAATAAATGGACCAGCAGCGCCCTGAACAGCGTGTATGCCGAATCAAAATACCTGGCCGAACTGGAAGTATTCCGGGGGCAGGAAGAAGGACTACAAACCCTGATGGTAAATCCTTCCATTATCCTTTCGCGGAGCAACTGGGACCGAAGCAGCTCACAGCTGTTCAAATACGTGTGGAAACAAAACCCGTTTTTCATTGACGGCTCGCTTAACTACGTTGATGTTCGCGACCTGAGTGGCATCATGCTCAAACTTTATAAATCAGATTACGAAGGCGAGCGCTTTATCGTCAATGCTGGGGTAATTTCCTACCACGGGTTTTTCCAGGCAGTGGCCCAACGGTTAAACCGTAAGCCTCCCCACATCAAACTAACAAAAGGAATGCTCACCTGGCTTGCCCGGATCGAACAGGTTCGGGCGGCACTTACAGGAGCCAACCCGCTAATCACACCCGAAACCGCCCGACTGGCCGAAGCGCGCTTTTTCTACTCTAACCAAAAGGTTACCACCGCACTCAATGCTCAGTTTAAACCGCTTGAAGAAAGCCTTGACTGGTGTTGTAGCTGGTATAAAACACTGGCCATCAAAAAATGAAATATTTAGAATACTTTTGCCATAGATTTTTTTAACTTGGGCAAACCCGTAAGCACATGGCCAAAGAATTCCGCAGGCGGGAGGATGAGGGGAACGATCTGATCAAACGCTTTGAAGACCATCTTCGTAAAAAGAAAGCCGATTATTTTGACCTGGAAGCCTTTGAGGAGATTATTGAATTCTACCTGCTGCGCACCAAATACAACAAAGCACTTCAAGCTGTTAACCTGGCTATCTCCCAGTTTCCATACTCCACCGGGCTGCTAATTGCCAAGGCTCAGGTATTAACCCACCTGGAGGAATTTTCAGAAGCCCTTGACCTGTTGGAGCAGGCTGAGAACCTTCAGCCCAACGATCCGGAAATTCTGCTTTCGAAGGGCTCACTGTATTCTGCACAAAGCAACCATACGAAGGCCATTGAGTGCTTTGAACGCGCCCTGGATTTCTCAGAAGAAAAGGACGAAATCCATTACAACATCGGTTTGGCCTACCAAACGATGGAAAAGTATGAAGAGGCTATCCGGGCCTACAAGCAAGCGGTTGAGTACAACATTAATCACGAGGGGGCATTGTATGAGCTGGCCTATTGCCTTGACCTGACCGGCCAACTGGAGAGCAGCGTTTCGTATTACAAGAAATTTATTGATGAAGATCCTTACTCGGCAGCAGCCTGGTATAACCTGGGTATTGTTCACAATAAACTCGGTCAGTTTGAAGAAGCGCTGCATGCTTACGATTACGCGCTAACAATTGACGACACATTTGCCTCCGCCTACTTTAACCTGGGCAACACGTGCATGAACCTGGGTCAGTATACCAAAGCACTCGATTCCTTCAAGAAAACCATTGAGTTGGAAGGACCCAGTGCCGAAGTGTATTGTTCCATTGGTGCCGCCTATGAAAGCCTGGAGCAATTTGAATTGGGATTAAAGTATTACCAGAAAGCCGCCAAACTTGATCCCATGTACGATGAAGCCTGGTTTGGTGCCGGGGTATGCCTTGAAAAACAGGAAAAGTGGTACCAGGCACTTCACTTTTATAACAAAGCCCTGAAGCTTCATGCCGAAAATCCCGAATACTGGAGGGCCATTGCCCATGCCGAATTCAAGGTTGGAAATATTGTCTCAAGCATTGATGCCTACGAAGAAGCATCACGCCTTGACCCGAAAGACAAGGAAATCTGGTTGAACTGGTCGTTCATTTATTACGAGCAAGGCGATTATCAAAAAGCCGTTAACGTGCTGCTGGAAGGATTTGATGCACTGCCCGATGACCCCGAATTGTATTATCGGATGACCGTTTACCTGATTGAAGCCGGCAAGTTTAAGGAAGCCTTTAATTATCTCGAAAATGCATTAATTTTGAATTTTGAAGGACACGCTACCTTGTATGAGTTCTTCCCTCAGCTCGAAACACAGAAGGCGTTGTTCAAAATCATTGAACAATTTAGAAAAGAAAACAAGTAATGAATTACGAGTTAAAAAACCTGCCTGAGCGCACACGCAAGCCCAGGCAATACGGTTTCACCATGGCTATGGATAAAGGCCTTAGCGTTCGCGAAGCAGAAGATTTTGTAAATACGTGTGCCGATCATTTGGATATCATCAAGTTGGGATGGGCTACCTCTTTTGTAACCCCTAATCTTAAAGATAAACTCAAAGTCTACAAAGATGCCGGCATTCCTACCTATTTCGGGGGAACTCTGTTTGAGGCGTTTATTATCCGTGATCAGTTTGAAGATTACCGTAAAGTGTTGGATAAATTCAACATGTCGTTTGCCGAAGTTTCAGACGGCTCCATTGATCTTGATCACGACAAGAAGTGCGACTACATCACCAGGTTATCGGAACAGGTAACCGTGCTTTCGGAAGTAGGATCAAAAGATGCCGACAAGATCATTCCTCCTTACATGTGGATTGACCTGATGCAAAAAGAACTGGATGCAGGTGCTTGGAAAGTAATTGGTGAAGCCCGTGAAAGCGGTAACGTTGGGTTGTTCCGGTCCACCGGTGAAGTTAGGTCAGGCCTCGTTCAGGAAATCCTCACCAAAATACCGTTCGAGAAAATAATCTGGGAGGCCCCCCAAAAGGCCCAGCAGGTATGGTTTATAAAATTGCTTGGCGCCAATGTAAACCTCGGCAACATTGCACCCAACGAGGTGATCCCGCTGGAGACAATCCGGCTGGGTTTACGGGGCGATACGTTCCTCCACTTCCTGGGCATCGAGAAGAAAAAGACCAATACCGCACCTCCGTTCGAAGTTGACTAATCGCTGATCCTTGAGACGACCGGTCGACTATATGTTACTCTACCTGAAAGGAGCATGCATGGGCGCGGCAGATGTGATCCCCGGAGTTTCCGGAGGCACCGTTGCCCTCATCACTGGAATTTATGACGAACTGATCAACTCCATAAAATCAATTGATGTTGCATCGGTAAAGCTGCTGCGTCAACTTCACTTTTCAGCGTTCTGGAAAAAGATAAACGGCAACTTCCTGGCAACCGTGTTAGCCGGCATACTCACCAGCCTGTTGATGCTGGCCGGAGTAATGAATTACCTGTTGAAAAACCAACCCATCCTGATCTGGTCATTTTTCTTTGGATTAATCCTGATTTCGGCCCCACTGGTTATGCGCGAAATCAAAATCAAAAAAACGGGAGTAATCATCGCCTTCATCCTGGGAGCAGTTATGGCCTACCTGATTACGGTGCTTACACCCACCGAATCGCCCGACACCCTTTGGTTTATTTTTCTTTCAGGGATGCTCGCCATTTGTGCCATGATCCTGCCGGGTATTTCAGGTGCATTCATCCTGCTGTTGCTCGGCAAGTACCACTTCATGGTTAACGCCCTGCTCGACATGAATGTGCTCGTGATGGCCATTTTTGCAATGGGATGTGTAGCGGGCATCCTTTCCTTTTCGCGCTTGCTTTCGTGGATTCTCCTCCACTACCATGGTGTAACTGTTGCCTTGCTGGCTGGCTTCATGATTGGCTCACTCAACAAAGTTTGGCCCTGGCGCGAGGTGCTGGAGTACCAGACCTCGGCATCGGGTGAACAGATATCGGTATTTGATAAAAGTGTATTACCTTGGGACTACCTCGTGCTGACGGGCAAAGATCCTCAACTATTCCAGGCTATGGTAATGATGGCACTGGGCGTATTGCTTGTTGTGAGTATTGATAAAATTACAACCCGACTAAAAACCAAAAGCTGAATATGGAAAAAGTCTTCGGACTGATCGGTTTAACCGTCAGTCATTCATTCTCTAAATCGTATTTCGATGAAAAATTTTTCAGGGAAGGCCTCCGCGATCACCGCTACGAACTGTACCCGCTAACCACCATTCAGGAATTTAAAAAGCTTGTTAGCGACACCAAAGGGCTAACCGGACTTAACGTTACCCTGCCCTACAAAGAACAAGTGCTTACATATCTTGACGAGATGGACGCAGAAGCCCGGAAAATCGGGGCAGTTAATGTAATTAAGGTGAAGGATGGCAAACTGATCGGCTACAATACCGACAGCGAAGCCTTTTATGAAACCGTTGCGAAGTGGCTGCCTAAAGACAGGAAACCAAGCGCCCTCATTCTGGGTACCGGTGGCTCATCGAAAGCGGTGCAACAGGCGTTAACCCGACTTGGTATTGCTCATAAAACCGTTTCGCGCAGCGAAGGAAAAGCTGATTTTACCTATAACGAGCTTACTCCGAAAATCATCAAAGAAAACAAACTCATCATTAACACCACACCGCTGGGCATGTACCCCAATACCGACAGCCTTCCTCCTATCGCCTACGAAAATATTTCAAAAGACCATTACGTATACGACCTGATTTACAACCCGGCACGTACTCAGTTCCTGCAGAAAGCCGAAATACGAGGAGCCACCATCAAAAACGGGCTCGAAATGCTTCACGTTCAGGCTGAAAAATCGTGGCAAATCTGGAACAACTAACTCCGATTCAAGTTGGTTGGCGTTTACGCGGATTCTATATTTCGAAATCCGGCTAACACCAACAATTTTGGATTTCAAACTTTCCAGCGAATATCAACCTACCGGTGACCAGCCTCATGCCATCCGCCAATTGGTAGACGGGCTTCACCGAGGCGAACCCCACCAAACCCTGTTGGGTGTTACCGGTTCCGGCAAAACCTTTACCATGGCCAACGTGGTTGCCCAGGTGAACAAACCAACCCTGGTGCTAAGCCACAATAAAACATTGGCCGCCCAACTGTATGGTGAGTTTAAAAACTTCTTTCCTGAAAATGCCGTAGAGTATTTCATCTCCTATTATGATTATTATCAACCCGAAGCTTACATTCCTTCCTCAAACCTGTACATTGAAAAAGACCTTTCCATCAATGAAGAGATTGAGAAACTCCGGTTAAGTGCCTCCTCTTCGCTGCTTACCGGCCGCAGAGATGTGCTGGTGGTGGCGTCCGTCTCCTGCATTTACGGCATCGGCAATCCGGATGATTTTGGGCAAAATATAATCAAACTTACCGCGGGTGAATCAATCGCACGTAACCGGCTGCTCTTTGCCCTGGTTGATATATTGTACAACCGCACCGAAGCTGAATTCAAACGCGGAACCTTTCGGGTAAAAGGCGATACGGTTGACATCTTCCTCGCCTATGCCGACTATGCATTGCGCATTTATTTTTTTGGAGACGAGATTGAGAGCATCCAACGCATTGATCCGGTTACCGGAAAAAAAATATCCGATGAAAAGATCGTGACCATTTTCCCGGCCAACTTATTTGTAACGGGTAAGGAATCATTGCACCATGCCATTAAAGAAATTCAGAACGACCTGGTGGTGCAGGTGAATATGTTCGAATCGGAAAAACGCCACCTCGAGGCCAAGCGCCTAAAGGAACGCACTGAGTTTGATCTTGAAATGATGCGCGAACTGGGCTACTGCTCCGGTATCGAAAATTACTCGCGCTACTTCGACCAAAGAAAACCCGGGGCCAGGCCCTTTTGCCTGATTGATTATTTCCCCGATGACTTTCTGATGATCATTGACGAAAGCCATGTTACTATTCCTCAAATCAGGGCCATGTGGGGTGGCGATCGGTCGCGCAAAGTTAACCTGGTGGATTACGGATTCCGGCTTCCGGCTGCGCTGGATAACCGTCCGCTTACGTTTAATGAATTCGAGTCGCTGGTGAATCAGGTTGTCTATGTAAGCGCAACACCCGGTGAATATGAGCTGCGAAAATCAGAAGGAGTGGTGGTGGAACAACTCATTCGCCCTACCGGACTGCTCGACCCTGAAATTGACGTTCGCCCCAGCCGCAACCAGATTGATGACCTGCTGGAAGAGATTGACGAACGCGTAAAGAAAAACGAGCGCGTGCTGGTAACCACACTCACCAAGCGCATGGCCGAAGAACTGACAAAGTTCCTCGACCGGGCTGGCGTAAAGTGCCGGTATATTCACGCTGAAGTAACCACCCTTGATCGTGTTGAAATACTTCGCGAACTGAGATTGGGTGTGTTCGATGTGCTGGTGGGTGTAAACCTGCTGCGCGAAGGCCTTGATCTTCCGGAAGTTTCGCTTGTTGCCATTCTCGATGCTGACAAAGAAGGATTTTTAAGGAACCAGCGATCGCTTGTGCAAACAATAGGCCGGGCGGCACGTAACGTAAACGGTCGGGTAATCATGTATGCCGATGTAGTAACCGAATCCATGCAGACAGCCATTGACGAAACGAACCGAAGACGAAACGTGCAGATGGACTATAACCTGGCCAACGGCATTGTTCCTCAGACCGTCATCAAATCGCGCGATTCCATCTTGAGGCAGACCAAAGTGGCTGATTCAAAGAAGTCGGCAAGGAAATACTACATTGAAAATGAAGAGAAGAGCCTGGCGGCCGATCCGGTGGTTGCTTACCTCAGCAAGGAGGAGTTGGTGAAAATGGCCGACCGCACCCGCAAAGCCATGGAGAAGGCAGCCAAGGAGCTGGAGTTTATAGAAGCAGCCCGACTGCGCGATGAATACCTGGCGCTTCAAAAACTAATTGATGAACGTAAATAGTCGTTGAAGGAGTATATTTGTAAAACCACTTTTTAATGACGAGATATGTTGCGTTCTCCATTTTTCTCTGCGTAGCCATCCCATCCTTTACACAAAGCTCCAACGATCTTATGTTGGGCGGGGCTATCGACCTTCTGAAAACCGATAACGACAAGCTTTTTGACAAGGCACAAATCGGCTTTGAAGCAAACTATTTTGTTATTCGCAAATTCACCCTCACTGCGGGTGCTGAGATCTGGACCAGGCGCGATGAAAGCTTTGTGTTCGGAAGCCGCTATTATTTTGCAAATAATTTTTTCATGCGCGGCCGGGCCCTGATCGGTGAGAATGATTTTTCGCTTGGAGCCGGAGGTGCCATTCCGCTAAGCAGCAACTGGCGCCTGGAACTTATGGGAGACTACTACTTTGAACGGGAATTTGCAGTCCGGTTCGGCCTGGGGTACATCATCCGATTAAACTAAAGTTACGCCCTTGAGAAAGGAGAGGAAAAATCTCATTTTTTTGAGAGCGGTACCGCGCTAACGTCATCATGGTTGAGCACCCGTGTGGCCGTGCGGTCAATCCGCATAACAAGTTTACAGGCCGGGTCGGGACACACAACACGTGAATCGGTTTCCATCCAATCGGCAGGGTTATTCTTTCGCTGCTTGGCCGGTAACAACGGTAAGGTTGACTGCAGGGCAAACACACAAAAACTGGATTGTTCGGGCAAAGAAATCTTCCCTCCTTTCAAATAAAAGCAATCGCCTACGTTCATGTCACACGTGCACCGGCCGTCAATTTTTTCAACAATAACCGTAAGGTCGTAGAGTTCAAATTGATCGGTTCGCATTTCTTTGTCAGCCATAATTCAGTCGTTGGGGTTGTTGCTATTTATCCCTTCATTTCGTCCGTAGCCAAGTAAACCAAAAATCAGCATGCCCAGCAAAGCCCACGAGACAAAATTATACAAACCAACCTGAAGGGGCGAAACGGCTTGTATTCCATAGTCCTGGCCTGTCAGGGTTGTATTGGCCATAAGGATAACCGGGATAAAGTATGGAAGGATGAATGGAAAGACGCAGCCGACAAGGCTTAACAAATTCGCCCGCCTCAGCCCATTAATCCCCGACCGCTCGCCCGTTTTATTTGCAAATTCTGCTATTGTTAAGATGGCCGCCACGCTGTGTGTAATGAGCAAGACGGCAACTGTTGCAGTGCCGGCAATCCAATATTCCGAATGTTGTTTCGAGCGGCTTCGCTTTTCAGCAAACTCCACCAGCCGTGTAATAAGTCCGCTGGCTTTTATCGTTGCAACAAGGCCCATCAGTAAAATGGTAAAGAAACTTATGCCCACAGCCCGGTTGATTCCGTCAATGATAAAGCTTTGAGCGGTGAAATGAGTAAGGTCCAACGAAATCAGCTTTTCTGGCGGAAGCAACCCGAGCGAGAGCCCGAGAATTATTGCAAAGGTGAGGCCCAGCAACAACCCATGCAATACGTGCTTCCCTTGTATGAATAAATAAATAATGAGCACAGGCACCAGCAGCATGGGCAGCCCGCGCGGATGTCCGTTCATTGAAGTTTGCGCGGCCGTAACTGAGCTTTCTGAAAAATCCGCGCTTATCAGGTACCCCAGCATAGCCACAACTGCAGCCGGAATGATATACTTTAACCGGCTGCGCACCGTTGGACCGATCTGAACATTCTGACTGATGGCACTGGCAATGGTGGTATCTGAAATGGGTGCAGTAAAATCGCCCACTGTGGCCCCCCCGATTATTGCACCGGCAAGGGTTGGTACATGCGCACCCATCAGGCCTCCGGCCGGAAAGAGAATGGGGCCGCAAATCAATATGGTAGCAAAACTGGACCCGGTGGACAGGGATACGACACTACAGATTACGAACGTGGCTACAACAAAACCCACCGGCCCTAAACTGATTTTCTGCGCCAGCCAGATCAACGCCTCAACAAAACCGGTAATGCTCATCAGCACCCCGATCATGGAAGCCAGTATCCAGGCGGTGATCATGATCATCACAATTTTTTGCGACATCCCTTCAATCGCTGCTTCACAAAAAGAGTTTTTGTCCTTCGCCAGGATCAGCCCAAGGGACAGCGACAAAATTAAAATCGGCCAAAAGCCCCGCTCATCCGGAGCCCCGGAAAGTGACAGTGAAACAACTCCCGCAATAAATACCAGAAAAGGTAACATGGCACCCACTGCACCCGCATAAAATGAAACAGTCGTTCCGGATTTCTTCAGATCAGTTTCCACTCCGCTGCTCGTTTAAGTTGTACCGCATAATTCTTCCGTGTACGCCTTCCTTATCACTTTCCAGTTCATACACAGTTCCCCCGGGACCTTTTGCTTTGGCTGTTATTTCCTGTATCGCATTCAGGTCGTCATCATCCAGGTGAAACCGGTTAAGTTTTTGCAAACCAACCAGGTGGTTTTGATTGCGCGAACCAATAATTACACCCGACACACAAGGCTTTTGCAGAACGTAACGCGAAGCTACTTCAGCAATACCTACGCTATGCTTATCAGCGATTCGGTGAAGTACCAGGAGCAGCCGTTGAAACAAACCATATCCTCCAAACTCATCGATAATCAGTTTATACTTTATCAGTGATCGGTTTTCTAGCGGGGCTGAAGGTTCGGGCGTGTTAACATACCGGGCACTCAAAAATCCTCCGGCTACGGTTCCGTAGCACAGCAAGTGAATACGATGTGCTGTTACCGTGTCCAGTAAATCTGTTTCAGGGCGATGATCCAGTACAGAGTACTGCACCTGGTTGGTAATTATCGGAATATGCGCGTCCAGCATTTCGCGCAGG
>JBBINY010000055.1:0-16949 GCA_037443645.1 Cytophagales bacterium | reverse complement strand
CGAATTCCGAATTCCTCCGCTTCGCCAGACATAGGCGGGCCCTACCCACGAGCCATTGTCCTGCATGCCTCCATATACATTATAGGGATGCTCCATATCCACATTGATATGGTAGAACTGACCTACCGGTATGTTATCGGCAAATACCCATGTATTCCCCATATCGCGTGAAATGTTCAACCCCCCATCGTTTCCATCAATAATCAGGCTTGGGTTTTCGGGATGAATCCACCAGGCATGGTGATCGGGGTGCACACCGGAGTACTGAAGCAATTGACGAAATGATTTTCCACCATCTTCACTTACTCCAACCCGAGAGTAAATGGAGTACAGCCGATTTTCATTTTTCGGATCAACGTAGATTTCATAATAGTAGAACGGGCGATCACCGATTTCCTCCTTGTCGTTTACTTTCGTCCACTTTTCGCCACCGTCTTCCGAGCGATAAAGTGCATTCTTTTTTGCTTCTATTAACGCATACACTACGCTGGGCTTGCTTCGCGCAATGGCCAGCCCCATCCGTCCAACTTCTCCTTCAGGAAGTCCATCTTTACTGGTGAGTTTCTTCCAGGTCTTGCCGCCATCATACGTTACGTGCAATCCGGAAGACGGCCCTCCCGATTTAAACGTCCACGGCATTCTGCGGTGCTCCCACATGTTGGCGAATAGCTTGTTGGGGTTGGATGGATCCATCACCAATTCGGCACAACCGGTTTTGTTATCAACAAACAGAATACGTTCCCAGGTTACTCCGCCATCGGTAGTTTTGTAAACGCCCCGCTCCGGATGTTCGCCCCAGGGTGAGCCGATGGCACCCACATAAATCGTGTTGGAGTTTTTAGGATCAATGATGATACGGTGAATGTGACGCGTTCTTTCAAGGCCCATTTTCTTCCACGTCTTCCCGCCATCGAGGGATTTGTAAATGCCATCGCCACCGTTCAAGCTGTTGCGCGGATTACCCTCTCCGGTACCAACCCATACAACAGAGGGATTATCTTGCTGAATGGCAATAGCGCCAATGGAAAGCGTTGTTTCC
Organism: Cytophagales bacterium; assembly: GCA_037443645.1. Classification (GTDB taxonomy): domain Bacteria; phylum Bacteroidota; class Bacteroidia; order Cytophagales; family Cyclobacteriaceae; genus UBA2336. Next base: position 15,910 of record JBBINY010000055.1, on the reverse strand, counting down.
TTATCAAAGATCGGCTCCCAGGTTACGCCACCGCTGGTGGATAGCCACACGCCACCGGAGGCTGCACCGGCATAAATGATATCGGGATTACTGATAACCGCATCAATGGCGGTTATCCTTCCGCTCATGGCAGCAGGGCCAATGGCACGGGGTTTCATTCCTTTAAGTTTGTCCATGTCGAGCTTTTGTGCAAGAACCGGGGCAATCACCAGTTTAAGCAGCAAAGGGAATAGTATTCGTTTCATGTTTCAGGTTTTATGGTGTGAAGGTAAGTCGTTCCGTAGAGCGATTACGAGTACTTGTTTGAAAAGCGTTTATTTTTTGACAGACAGGCCATGAGGTTACATGAGCGGAGATATTATTTTGCATCATTCCGCAAACCAACTCCGTTGGTAAATCGCTACTCCTTCACTGCCTCATTAAATTCATCCCGGATTTCGCAGGCATGGGCCTTCCGCTTAAAAATTCTGTAATTCTCATTTAGCATACCCGTAACTGATCTCTTTAAAGGCAAATTGCTTTTGCCTGCCGTTAATCAAAACGTCCAACTTCCCTTCTTCCGAAACACCAGTTAGTATTCCTGAAACGGGATGCTCATCCACAACAAAATCATGAACCTCATCGCGCCAAAACAGGTGTTGTTCATAATCATACCTGATACGATCAAACTCTCCGGCTTTCAATTGCAAATAGCGCGCTTCGAATTTTTCCAGCAAAAGTGGAAGCAGCCTGTTCAGCTCAAAAATTTCTCCCGCTTCTTTAGCAAAGGATGTTGCTGTTGGTATGGAGAACAAAACCTGGTTTACATTCAGGCCAATCCCCACCACGGAGCGATCGAACACCTGCCCCGCCAATTGATTTTCTATTAAAATGCCACAGGTCTTTTTGCCATTCAACATAATGTCGTTAGGCCATTTAATTTTTACCTCCAACTCAGGCAGCACAGTTGAAATACAATCGAACAAACCCAACGAAACAGCCATGCTGAGATAAAACTGCCTCTTCGGATCAAGAAAGTGCGGCTTTAAGCCGATGGAGAATGTAAGGTTTTTACCGGGCTCACTTTCCCAGGCGTTACCGCGCTGGCCACGTCCGGCAGTTTGATTTGCGGTTATCACCACTAAACCTTCAGGCGAACCACTTTGTTGCAGAAGCCGTTGTACCTCGTCATTGGTGGAGTGACATTCTGGCACAAAAATGACCTGTTTGCCCATGAAAACAGTATTGGCAGGGATTTTATACAGGGATTTGTTGTAGTTTTGCACGGAAATCTAAGATAGCTGAATGGCGAAAAAAAGAAAGGGTGGCAGTTCGGAAATACTGTGTGATGCCATCGTTAAAGGAATGCAGGAAAAAAAAGCCGCTGACATCCTGATTATGGACCTTCGGAAAGTAACCAACGCTGTTGCTGATTTCTTTGTGATCTGCTCAGGCAGCTCGGATAAACAGCTGGATGCGATTGCCGACTCTGTGGACCAGGAAGTTTACAAACTCGTTAAGGAAAACCCCTGGCACATCGAAGGAAAAAACAATAAAGAATGGATGCTACTCGACTACTTTGATGTGGTTGCCCACATTTTCCGTCATGAACGCAGGGAGTATTTTGCCCTTGAAAAGCTTTGGGGCGATGCCAAAATGATTGAAGTGAGCTAACCACCAGAGAACAAAATCAGGTAACCCTTTAGTGAACAAAGAAATGTCAGACCTTAAAAAAGACAACAACAAGCTATTACCCCCTAAACAGCCCAGGGGCAACTATCAGCTTTGGGTAATACTGGTTACCGTAGCCGTGGTTTTAGGGGTAATGTACTTCAGCAACTCAACCGCCTTACCCGAAATAAGCAAAAGTGAGTTTGAGTCCATGATAAGGAGCCGTGACCTGAAGCGGGTCGTGCTTATTAAAAACATGGACATGCTGGAGATTACCTTAACGGCCAATGCGTTACAAAATGCCAAGTATAAGGAACGGATAGAAAACAGCAGTCGCCTGGGCACGAATGCCAACGGCCCACACTTTAAAATGAAAGTGGGTACCATCGAATCCTTCATAAGTGAATACAAGGAACTGAATAAAGATGTTCCCCGTTCCGAACAAGTGGACTTGCAGTTTGAAGAGCGCAGCGACTACTTCAGTGTGCTGGTGCAATGGGGATTTCTGTTTCTGCTGCTTTTCGGTTTTTGGATGCTCATGCGTAGAATGACCGGAGGCGGTGGTCCCGGTGGTCAGATCTTCAATATCGGCAAATCAAAGGCAGCATTATTCGATGCCGAGAACAAAGTAAAAATTACGTTTGAAGATGTTGCCGGCCTGGACGAAGCCAAAGAAGAGATTCAGGAAATTGTTGAATTTTTGAAAAACCCATCCAAGTTTACCAAGCTGGGTGGTAAAATACCAAAAGGTGCGCTGCTGGTTGGCCCTCCGGGAACCGGCAAAACCTTATTGGCAAAGGCGGTGGCTGGTGAAGCCGCAGTTCCCTTCTTTTCGCTTTCAGGTTCCGACTTTGTTGAAATGTTTGTTGGTGTGGGCGCAGCCCGTGTTCGCGATCTGTTCAAGCAAGCCAAAGAAAAGGCGCCCTGCATTGTATTCATAGATGAGATAGACGCAATCGGTCGTTCACGAGGCCGCGGCCAGATGCCCGGTGCTAACGATGAGCGGGAAAACACGCTCAACTCCCTGCTTGTGGAGATGGATGGCTTCGCTACCGATTCAGGAGTAATTATTCTTGCCGCTACCAACCGCCCGGATGTGCTTGACTCTGCCTTGTTGCGCCCCGGCCGTTTCGACCGGCAGATCAGCATTGATAAACCGGACATTACCGGGCGCGAAGCTATTTTTAAAGTACATCTTAAACCCATCAAACTTGATCCGGGCGTGGACATCAAAAAACTCTCTGCGCAAACGCCTGGCTTTGCGGGCGCTGAAATTGCCAATGTGTGTAACGAAGCCGCACTGATTGCAGCACGCAGAGATAAAAAGGCTGTTGAGATGCAGGACTTCCAGGATGCCATTGACCGGGTGATTGGCGGACTCGAGAAGAAAACCAAAATCATTTCACCGGAAGAAAAAAAGATCGTGGCCTACCACGAGGCCGGTCATGCCGTTGCCGGATGGTTTCTCGAGCATGCCGATCCGTTGGTGAAAGTAAGTATCGTGCCGCGCGGAGTGGCTGCCCTGGGGTATGCACAATATTTGCCCAAGGAACAATTTCTTTACCAGACCGAACAACTGCTTGATGAAATGTGTATGGCCTTTGGCGGCCGCGCTGCCGAAGACTTGATATTTGGAAAAATCTCCACCGGAGCACTGAGCGACCTTGAGCGGATAACCAAAATGGCGTATAGCATGGTAACCGTTTACGGGATGAACAAGGAGATCGGTAACATTTCTTTCTTCGATTCCAAAGCCAACGACTACGCCTTCCAAAAGCCATACTCCGAATCCACTGCCGAAAAGATTGATCTGGAGGTTAAGCGCATTATTGATGAGTGTTACGATCGCACAAAAGGATTACTGAGCCAGCACCGCAAACACCTTGAAGTAATCGCTAACGAATTACTGCAGAAAGAAATCCTGTTTCAAAGTGATTTGGAGCGCCTGATCGGAAAACGGCCTTTTGATAAACCCACCACGTACCAGCAGTTTACTAATGGAAAACCGGAACCTGAAAAAAAAGAGGTAAACGGCACGGCTGCTGCTGAAAATCCCGCCCCGGAAGATCAAAAGGCATCAGAAGCGTAAATCAATGTAAGATCCCATTATATTTAAACTCAGGTTCCTAAAAACCTGAGTTACTTTTTTACGATGGAAACCCTTCATCCCGGAAAAAAAATTTACTTCGCTTCTGATTTTCACCTGGGTGTTCCCGATGCAGCTTCAAGCCGGGAACGTGAACAGCGGATTGTGCGGTGGCTGGAGCACATCCGTAAGGATGCCCATAGCATTTACCTGATGGGCGATATCTTTGATTTTTGGTTCGAATACAAAAAAACTATACCCAAAGGATTCATCCGGCTTCAAGGCAAGCTGGCTGAATTGCGCGATTCCGGTATCCCCATTTATTTTTTTACCGGCAACCATGATATGTGGATGTTTGATTACTTCCCCACCGAATTGGGAATACCGGTCTATCGCAAACCGATCATCCTTTCGGTTGCAGAGCAAAAGCTCATGATCGGCCACGGAGACGGACTGGGGCCTGGTGATCACACCTATAAACTCCTGAAAAAAATCTTCAACAGTAAAATCTGCCAGTGGCTTTTTGCACGCATCCATCCTAATCTTGGCATTGCAATTGCCCATTACTGGTCCAGGAAAAGCAGGATCAGCAATACGAAACGGGAAGAAAAATTTCAGGGTGAAGCGAAGGAGTACCTGCTAACCCATTGCAACGAGGTGGAGAAAACTACGCACCACGACTTCTACATTTTCGGGCATCGGCATCTTCCCCTCGATTTGAAAGTCGGGGCACACAGCCGCTACATAAACCTTGGCGAGTGGGTTCACTTCAATACCTATGCTGTATACGATGGAAAAAACGTTGAACTCAAATCGTTTGAATTGTAAGGTCGGCTTACTCATGCTGATTTTATACGGCTGGAAGTTTCAGGCTTTCTCTCAGCAGGCAGCCATCCAGATTCCATTTACCAGCGAAGTTATCGGTGCGTACGTTGACAGGCCTGGCGATCTATACATTTTGCTGGACACCAGACGCCTGATCAAATACTCAAAAGAAGGTAAACTCCTGCATGAATTTAAGCTAACCGATATACCCACGGTATTTGAACCGCGCGATGGTTCACGCACATTTGCTTACTATCGAACACGCAACCTCGCAGGCTTTATCCATTTTGGCATGGAGCCAACCACACGCCTGAACGAAGAGTATGCGGTTGAACCAATGTTGGTTTGCTCGGCAGGCGACCAGGGCATTTGGATTCTCGACAGGGCCGATTACAGCCTTAAACGTGTTAACCTTGCCCGATCGAAGGTTGACGTTGAATTTCCTTTGCCCATGGACATTCATGGAAACATTGTGAGTATGCGGGAATACCAGGGTTACCTCTTTCTTCTTTATGGACAAACACGCATTCTGATTTTTAGCGGCATGGGTAAGTTGTTGAGAAGCATTACCGGACACGATATCCGCTTTTTCAATTTCATCGGAGAGGAACTGTATTATACAGATAACGGAGTGCTGCACTTCTATGATTTATTTGACAGCACACAGCGGCAGGAACCGGCTGAGGCAGGCTCCCGATTTGTATTGCTTACGGACGAAGCCCGCTTTGCAGTATATCCCGATAAGGCAATGATTTTCAGGGCCCGTTAATGGAGGATGTATGAACCCGGACAAAGACAGTGTTCAGTAATGAACATATTTGTACATTGGAGAACAGCAAGACCCAAAAATCTGGCTGTCTATGCGCCAATTGCCTGTGGCATGAAATTCGACAACCATACCAACCCTAACCGAAAAAATGAGTAGTGAAAGCGCCCGCCAGGCCGAACGCCAGGCTAAAATCTTAATGATTGATGACGATGAGGATGTTTTACTGGCAGCCAAAATGCTGCTCAAAAAACAAAATCATCACGTTATCATCGAAAAGAATCCCAATAAGATTCCGTTTCTGCTTAATAACGATACGTATGACGTGATCCTGCTGGATATGAATTTCAGCAAAGACATCACCAGCGGCAAAGAAGGATTCTATTGGTTGGAAAAGATTCTTGAAAAAGATCCCAATGCCGTAGTAATTCTCATCACAGCATTTGGCGATGTGGAGATGGCCGTGAAGGCACTGAAGCAGGGCGCCACTGATTTTATCCTTAAGCCCTGGCAAAACGAAAAACTCATCGCCACTATTTCCACAGCCATCCGGTTAAAACAATCCTACAACGAAGTTGATAAACTTCGTAAAGCGAAAGAAATGCTCGAAGAGCAAATCAGCAAACCCTTTGGAGAAATTATCGGCCAAAGTCCGGCTATTAAAGAAGTTTTCGGACTGATTGAAAAGGTAGCCAAAACCGAGGCTAACATACTTATACTTGGTGAAAACGGAACCGGCAAGGAACTCATCGCACGGGCAATCCACCAACGTTCGCTGCGCAACAACAGCAGTTTTGTAGCCGTGGATATGGGAGCCATAACCGAGACCTTATTTGAAAGCGAACTCTTCGGCCACAAGAAGGGAGCCTTTACCGATGCCCGTGAGGATCGCCCCGGCCGCTTTGAATTAGCCAACGGAGGAACCCTCTTTCTTGATGAAATCGGAAACCTTAGCTTAAGCCTGCAAAGCAAATTGCTCAGTGCCCTTCAATCGCGGCAGGTTACCCGTGTAGGATCCAACCAACCGATACCGGTTGATATCCGGTTGATTTGCGCCACCAACATGCCTTTGCACCAAATGGTAAAAGACGGTACGTTTCGGCAGGATCTGCTTTACCGGATTAATACAGTTGAAATCAGTGTGCCCCCGCTTTGCGACCGGATTGAAGATATTCCTTTGCTGGCCGATCATTACCTGAACTACTATGCCCGCAAATACCACAAACAAGTCAATGCCATTTCGCCAGGAGCCACCGACAAGCTTAAGCGCTATGCCTGGCCTGGAAATATTCGTGAACTGCAACACGCCATTGAACGTGCAGTAATAATGACAGACTCGGCTTCATTACAGGAAACTGACTTTTTGCTCAGCCGGCCCGTAACGGCCATGGCTCCTGAAACTCTGAACCTGGACGAAGTGGAGAAATCAGCGATCGTAAAAGCCCTGAGCATTCACAGCGGAAATATTTCAAAAGCAGCGGATGAACTCGGACTTACCCGTGCCTCGCTTTACCGAAGAATGGAAAAATACGGTTTGTAACCACTGCCTGTGCTGATTAACTGGAAATCGCCTTATATAACCCGCATCGCTATTCTGGCAGTTTGCATACTATTGTTCGGCTTTTTTCTGTTCGATAAGAATAACTACACCATTGCACTGATTCTTCTGGCGGCCTGCGTGTTTCAGGTAAAACAACTGCTTGACCTGATTGAAAAACCAAGTCCAGTCATCGGTTCATTATTGCAGCAACTGCGTTTCGATGAAGTAACCGCCTCGTTTAAAACAGAAAGCACTGATGCCGATGCCCTGCAACTGGAACGCCAGTTAAATGAAGCCCTTGGAAAAATCCGTAACGCCCGGCAGGAGAAAGATACCGAGTACCTGTTTTACAAGAATATTGTAATGCACGTTGCTATCGGGCTCATCATCTTCCGGGTACGGGACGGCAAAATCGAAATATTTAACAGTGCCGCACGGAAATTGTTGCGGGTAAATAAAGCCGATTCGCTTCAGGATCTGAAAGAGGTGAATGAACAACTGGTTCACTCATTCACACGCCTCAAAACTGGCGGACGCGAACTAATCCGGCTCCAGGTTGGTGAAGAATTCATTCAATTATCCGTATATGCCATTGAACTTACCCTTAGGGGTGAATCGCTCAAGTTAATTTCCCTGCAAAACATTCAAAGCGAACTCGAAGAAAAAGAAATGGAAGCCTGGCAAAACCTGGTGCGCGTGCTTACCCACGAAATTATGAACTCGGTTACCCCCATTTCTTCACTTGCCGGAACCCTGGAGGATGAACTGACCACCCACCTAAAAACCAAGGCAAACGAACCGCTGGAGGCCGAGCAGCTGTCGGATATTCAGCTCTCCCTTCAAACCATCAGTAAGCGAAGTGCAAACCTTATTCACTTTGTTAAGGAATTCAGAAGCCTTACACACATTCCAAAACCAAAACCCCAATCGGTGCCGGTTCAACCTTTACTGGAAGAACTCGTTACCCTTCACAAAAACGAACTGGCTGAAAAAAAGATCAACCTTCAAGTTGCTGTTGAGCCTGCCGACCTGACCATAATGGCAGATAAAGGAATGATTGAACAGGTGCTCATCAACCTGATTAAGAATGCCATTCAGGCGTTTGACGACCAAACCGACAGGCAGATTGTACTACGTGCCTATTGTAACCAGAAGTTGCGCCCGGTTATTACCGTGCGGGATACTGGCACAGGCATTGATCCCGAAGCAATGGAAAAAATCTTCATTCCATTTTTTACCACAAAAAAATCAGGCTCCGGCATTGGTTTAAGCCTGTCACGGCAGATCATGCGCCAACACCAGGGAACGCTTACCGTGAAATCAACCCCCGGACAAGGAACTGAGTTTATGATGCGGTTTTAAGGTGGTGGCTTGGAGTACATATCCTCATTTAATACCTTTGACCACCTTTTAATGCTGCTATGCCAAACGTTTCTGAAGAAGTTGCCCGTATCCTGATTGAAAAGCTGGGCGTTGCCGAATCTGAAATTAATCCCGATACTAACCTGGTAAAAGACCTGGGCATTGATTCACTCGATTATGCCGAAATTGTTATGGATTTTGAACAAACATTCGACATCAAAATACCGGATGAAGATGCTGAAAAACTTTCCACAATTGGCGCGGCAATCGGGTATATCGAAGAAAAGCTAAAGGCCAAAGCATAGCCTCATCCATCCTTCTTTACATTCAATTCCGACTCAAAATAATTGCATAAGCGCCTCATGCGGCTGGCCATTTCCTTGTGCAGGGGTTCAAATGAAGTTTGCCCAGGCAACGGCAGAATGTACCATCCATTGTGCTTTTCATGCCACCGAACCAGGTATTTCTCATCCTGTTTCAGAAGAATGTCCATCTCGTAGATCTCCTCTTCATGCAAATCAAACAAACCGGTAAACTGAAGCAGGACATGGTCCTTCTTGAACAACTCTCCTTTTCTAAAATCAATTGTACTCAGTTTCACCAGCAACCGTGCTTCGTTGTTCCACGCTTTAAATTTGAAAACACGGGGCTGAAATTCCTTCATTTGATTTAATTTAGCCGACTTTACCGATGAGCGAATTTAAGAAGCTGCAATTCATTATCAATAAATTTTCAGGTACGGGTTTTAGGCCAAAACTTGAAGGTAGGATACTTAACGCCTGCGAACAACACCAAGCCGAATGCACCATTGAATTTACAGTTGACCGCGGTCATGCCACTACCATCGCCAGAAATGCCATCGGAAAATTTGATGCAGTAATCGCTGTGGGAGGAGACGGCACAGTAAACGAAACAGCACGGGGATTGCTTCACTCAGAAACACCACTTGGTATATTGCCCAGGGGTTCAGGCAATGGTCTGGCACGTCACCTGGGCATACCTATGGATACAGCGGCAGCTCTGACCACAATGTTCAACAGCAAGGTTTTAAAAATGGACACGTTTCATCTGAATGGAGGTCTCTCCGTGAATGTATCCGGAATTGGATTTGACGGCCATATAGCCAACCTTTTCGGTAAAGGTCAGAAAAGAGGGTTTTGGGGATATGCACGACATGTAATTAAGGAATACACAGCCTCAACCGGGTTCGAGGCACGCCTTGTTCAAGGCACAAACGAAACCCCATTAAAAGACAGTTTTATTCTTGCAATTGCCAACTCTTCACAATATGGAAACAACGCCTGGGTATCGCCCGCTTCATCGGTTACGGATGGTGAACTAAACCTTGTTCATATAAAAAAAATTTCCCTGCTAAAGGGAATTGCATTTGCCCGGATGCTTTTTACCAAAAGATTGAGAAATAACGCACTCTATCACTTCCGTGCTGCAAGTCAGTTGGTGATTAAAACGGATAATCCTGTTGCCTTCCACATTGATGGGGAACCCGGTGGGGTTGCCTCTCATTTTGATATCCGGATCGATCCGGCTTCACTGGCAGTGTTGGTGCCCGAAAAAAATCTAACTAGTATTTAGGCAAGAAGCTGGATTATTTCAACTCTGCCGGACCAGGCGTTGGGTTACCTGCGTCAAATACATAGCGCCAGCTTCCATCACGCTTGCGTTTCCAGATTGAAATATAGGTTCCATACAGCACCGTATCGCGCAAACCGCTCCGGGTTTTTGTTCGCAGTGTGTAACTGCCAAATGTGTAGCCCAGGTTGCCGCTGGCCTCGGCCTTTAATGGAGTCCAGGTAAGTGTTGCTGCACTAAAGGGGTTGTTCTTAAATGACTCCATCAAAGCAAACTTTCCAACAATAGGATGCCCCCCTTCCGTTGGCTTCACAACATTTTCATCTGCATAAAAAACAAATGCTTCGGCAATTCCCTTTTCCTGCGCCATGCGGTTAAAGTCTTTATCAACTTCAAGCACTTGCAGCCGTAATGTCTCATTGCTGTCGTCCGAATGACATGCAGTCAGAACTAAAAAAAGAACCAATACGTTAAAGCGGAAAGTCACAACACGGCAGGTAAACTTTGTTTCAAATTAGTATAATAAGCAACAAAATAAAATGCATATTCACGAATAGTGCAGTGTGACCAAAACCACCGTGTGGGATTACCCCTGTAAAGTTCCAGGCTTTGTTATCGGAAGACGAAATACGGCAGGAATACGCCATTCTCGAACAATCGGGAAGAAACCCAGAGGCATTTGGCGAACTGTACGAGAAGTACTACGATAAGATCTTTCATTTTATTTACCGCCAAACCGATGATGAGGACCTGACAGCCGACTTATGCTCTCAAACCTTTTTAAATGCACTCAAAAACTGCCAACGGTTTGAATTCCGGGGCGTACCGGTATCGAGCTGGTTTTATCGGATTGCCGCCAATGAAGTAAATAAGCATTACCGGAAAGAAAAAAAAATGCGCGTCTTTTCTATTGAGGAGACCAGGGTTCGCGAATTGATAGAGATGAGCGATGACGTAATGGATGAAGAACTCATTCAGCGGTTACTCAATTACCTGAAAGAACTACCTACCGATATGCTGGAAGTGCTTGAGCTGCGGTTCTTCGAAGACAGGGACTTCGGGGAAATAGCTTTCATTTTAAACATCACCGAAAGCGGGGCAAAAATGCGAACATACCGGGCATTAGACAGGCTCCGCAAAAATTTTAACCTTAGCATTAAGTACGATGGGAAAAAATGAAATACGGTTACGGAGACATATGATCAGCAGCGGGCGGATTGCACACCACCGCAACTACTCGGAATTGATGCGCCAGCACGATAAGGAAGTAAGACTAAAACGTGTTTTGCGGGTGTTTACCTATTTCCTCATCATTCTCTTTTTGCTTATCCTGTTACTTATTGTTTTACGTTGGGAAGGAAAACAGCCACACAAGTCAAACCCACAGTCTACTGAAAACCTGAACCGTAAAAGTGACTTTAAACGGGGCATTGGGTTACGGGTATAAACTCTTATACAACCGGCCGTCAACAGAACTTTTAATAACGTAAACGAAATACATCGAAGTTAAAATAAAAAATCCCGGCCATCGTTGATAACCGGGATGTGAGTGCACTCGCAGGGATTCAAACCCCGAACCTCTTGATCCGTAGTCAAGTGCTCTATTCAGTTGAGCTACGAGTGCGATAAAAAACGGAGTGCAAATGTATAAAAATATATGGCCAGGCCAAACACATGCGTTTGCTCTGCACCGCAAAAAACCTAATTTTGGGGTTTGTTTAAAATGATGCAGATACCAAGGAAACCCGGATTAACCCTCCTGCTTTGCGCAACAACGGTGATTGCCTTCGCCCAGTTAGAAGCCGAAACGAAACGTAAAGGAATGCCGGATATTCCCGGAACGTTTATGGTGGAGTATGGATTCAATTGGTTTTCGGCCCCTCCGCAAGGACTAAGCAAGGGTTTCTGGGGGTCGCGAACCATTAATTTCTACTATCAGTACGATAAGCAATTTGGTTCATCGAAGTGGAGCGTACACTCCGGTCTTGGGCTGGCGCTGGAACGCTACAAACTTCTCTACTATAAACAACCCTTTGCCGACACCGTTCTGAAGGTTAATACACCCACACTTATTTTGGATGGGTCAGGTAAAACCATATTTACCAGTTCTGGCGCTGTTCTCTATGGCGATACGACCAAGTCAGCAACCAAGTCGATGTTCATTACAAATTATATTGACGTACCTGTTGAGTTTCGCTTCACTACCAACCCCAACGATCCGGCCAAAAGCTTTAAGGCAGCACTCGGTGGGCGCTTCGGAGTATTGATGAATGCCCAAACTAAACTAAAATACCAGGAGAACGGAGAAACCAAAAAATTAAAAGACCGGCAAGATTTTAACCTAAATCAGTTCCGGTATGGAGCCTTTGCCCGCATTGGTGTGGGTAATGTTTACTTATCATTCTATTACAATTTCAACGACATGTTCAAGGAAGGCAGGGGTCCAGGTGGCACAACTACCTCCAACTACACCTTAACGCTTTCGCTGGCCAGCTTTTAATTTACTTGCCGGTAAAATTGGGTTTGCGTTTTTCAAGAAATGCATTTACCCCCTCCCGATAATCCTCTGTGCTGCCGGCTATTTCCTGGCAGTACGCTTCGTAATCCAGCATTTCTTCCAACGATGATGTAGCCGACTTGGCCAGCATCTTCTTGATGAGTCCGATGGCCCGCGTGGGTGCAGTTGCAAAGTAATCGGTGTATTCTTTCACGGCTTGATCAAGTGCCGCGGGGGGAACAACTTTATTTACCAAACCGAGTTCAAGAGCCTCCCCGGCCTTAATCCGGTTTCCGAGAGCACACATTTCAAAAGCTTTAGCCGTTCCGGTCAGTCGCGGCAAAAAGTAGGAGGATCCAGAATCAGGAACCAGTCCAATGTTTATAAACACTTCTATTAAGGTGGCCTCTTCCGATGCAACAATCATATCGCAGGCAAGAGCAAGGGAGCAGCCTGCACCCGCAGCAACACCATTAAGTTTGCAAATGATGGGTTTCGGCAAGGAACGCATGGCACGAATGATAGGATTATAGCGTTTATATAACGATTGAAGAAATGACCTCTTCTGGTTGCCTTGAGCAGCCTTCAGATCCTGGCCTGAACAAAACGCCTTGCCATTTCCGGTGAGCACAACCACGCGCACCTGGTCGTCTTTGCTTACCAGTTTCAGAGCGTCCTGCAACTCGAAAGTAATTTCATCATTCAGGGCATTATAAACGTCTGGTCTGTTTAGGGTAATCGTTGCAACACCGCTGGTAACTTCGTAGGCAATAAACGTAAAGGCGCTCATGGTTTTGAAATTTGGTTAAAACAAAATTATCATTCCTGTAAATCCAATGCCAAATCCGGTAAAGGCACCGATCATTACCTGCCTGGGAGTATGGGCCTGCAACTTCAGCCGTGCCGACATAATCAATCCGGCAAGGATCAATGTCAACAAAAATGGTACGAACAGACTGCCATCTTCAGCAGCTTTGGTAAGCGGTAAAAGCATACCAAGGACACCGCATATTGCAAGGCTGTGGATGCTGATTTTATAAACCACCGTTATTACCAAAGAAGCAACAACAAGTGAATCGATAATCAACAGCAGCTTAAACACACTGTCATGCAAACCTATTCGTGTTTTAAAATAAAACACGAACGTACAGGCCAAATAAATCAAGGTAATGAACAGAAAGGGCTTTAACCGTTCTGTCCGATCAGTCATTTCCAACGACCGGATAACTCCGAATTGCTTAAAGAACAAGAGGTTAATGGCAGGCAGGACAAACGTGAGCACTGCAATGAACACTACAAAGTAGGGTTGAGTCTCAATTTTTATAGGATACAAGGCAGGCGGAAAAAAGCCTGCTAACAGGCCAAACAACCAGGTGGCGATCAGCAGTGGATGAAACAGGTACGAAAGTCCTTTAGCCAGTGTATCCACCTTATAACTCTTTACGCAAGCGGGCCACGGGAATATTCAGTTGCTCCCGGTATTTGGCCACCGTACGCCTGGCTATGTTGTACCCCTTTTCATTGAGCATCTTTTCGAGCTTATCGTCTGAGAGCGGTTTGCTCTTGCTCTCCTTTTCAATAATTTCCTTAATAATTTGCTTCACTTCCCGGCTACTTACCTCTTCGCCCGAATCAGTGGCAATTCCTTCGGAGAAAAAATACTTTAGCGGATAAATTCCAAAATCAGTTTGAATGCTTTTGCTGCTCGCTACACGCGATACCGTACTGATATCCATATTGATCATACCGGCAATGTCTTTCAGGATCATCGGTTTCAGCTTGGTTTCATCTCCTTCCTGGAAAAACTCGTATTGAAAATCAACAATGGCACGCATGGTTTTAAGCAGGGTTTGCTGACGCTGCTTAATGGCATCAATAAACCACTTGGCAGAGTCAAGCTTTTGCTTCACAAAGGTTACAGCCTCCTTTAGCTTTTTATCCTTTTTATCGCTCTTGTCATAGGCTTTAAACATTTCGGTATACGATCGGCTGATGCGTAACTCCGGGGCATTTCTTGAATTCAAGGCCAACTCAAGTTTCCCATTATTGTTAGTCAGAATAAAATCCGGAATAACGTATTGATTCTTCACCATGCCGGCCGAACTTCCACCACCAGGCTTTGGATTAAGCCGAATGATAAGTTCAACAGCATCCCGCACAAATTCCTCATCTTCAGTACCAAGCTTCTTTTGAATTTTAGGGTAGTGCTTTTTAGTAAATTCTTCGTAGCATTCAGAAATGATTTTTTTAGCTACGGCAACGTCTACATCACGGCCATTATCCATCCGGTCGAGCTGAAGCAAGAGGCATTCTTGCAAATCGCGGGCAGCGATGCCGGGAGGGTCGAAGGTTTGTATTTTTTTTAGAATATTTTCTACTTCCTCCACCGTGGTTTCGATGCCCAGCGAAAAGGCGAGGTCGTTTACGATGGCCTCCAGTTCCCTGCGGATATACCCATCGGCCTCAATGCTGCCGATGAGTTGCTTGCCAATTGTTTGCTGGCGTTCGTCCAGGCCGAGATAACCCAATTGCGTCATGAGCTGCTCCTGCAGGCTGGTGGCCATGGCGATGGGCATTTCGCGGTCATCCTCGTCATCATCGCCCCCACCATCAGCATGGGTTTTATACCCTGCATAATCGTCATCCCGGAGATAGTCTTTTATGTCAATTTCGTCCTCACTCCCCGATGTTTCCTGGTATTCTTCATTATCAGATTTTTCTTCCGCAGGCTCATCCGAACCTTCCTCCAGGGCGGGGTTTATCTCCAATTCCTCTTCAATTCTGCCTTCCAATTCGGCCGTAGGAACCTGCAGCAGTTTTATAAACTGGATCTGCTGGGGCGAAAGCTTTTGCTGTAAGGTTTGGCTTAATCCAAGTTTCTGCATCAATCACACATTCAAAACAATCCATGCAAAGGTATTAATTCGCAGCGTTCAGGAAAATTCATACCCCCAGTGAGAGGTGCCCTTGTTTCTTTGATAAGATTTCCAAATTGTCGTTTTTTGCGCCCTGAAGTTTTTGCAAGCGATTTATCGGTATGAAACGTTCGAAAATTAAAGAATTGCTTCAGGCTGCGCCTGAGGGACAGGATGTTGTAGTTATGGGATGGGTCAGAACGTTCCGAAACAATCAGTTCATTTCCATAAATGATGGGTCAACCCTGAATAACCTGCAGGCGGTAGTAGATTTTACCCGCTTTGATGAAAGTACATTGAAACGCATTACAACGGGTGCATGCCTTGCAGTTAAAGGCAGCCTTGTGTCCTCGCCTGCCAAAGGCCAGCCGGTTGAGGTCAGGGTAAAATCGCTCGATATACTGGGTGACTGCGATCCTGAAAAATATCCCCTTCAGCCCAAGAAGCACTCACTTGAATTCCTTCGCGAAATTGCCCATTTGCGCTCCCGCACCAATACCATAAGTGCGGTAATGCGCGTTCGGCATGCCATGGCTTTTGCCATCCACAAATTCTTTAATGAGCGCGGGTTCTTTTACATTCACACCCCGATCATTACAGGCTCTGATGCAGAAGGAGCCGGAGATATGTTCAGAGTGACCACACTCAACCTGAATAAACTTCCTAAAGACGATGCTGG
>JBBINY010000054.1:0-17410 GCA_037443645.1 Cytophagales bacterium | reverse complement strand
GAGCTAAGCTCCCATTTTCTTCGGATGCTCTGATCCTCCCGATTGCCATCAGGAGAGCTAAGCCCCCCTATTTTGGGATTGCAAAAGTAGTACAGTTTTTGATTTGTACAAACGATGCCCCTTTTCTCGTTATTACCTCTTCAAAAACCTAACTTTACAATCGTTTTTTAAGCTTGAAAACTCTTCGCAACGTTCTGCTTTATACTCTTCTAGCCATTGCCATCGTGATGGCAGCACTTGTTACATCTGCCTTTCTTTTCAAAGATCAGGTTATAAACCGTTTTATTCAGCAAGCCAATGAGCAACTGAACACCCCGATAACCATTGGCAAAATGGATATCTCGGTTTTCGAGCACTTCCCCCAACTGGCCATTGTCTTCCATGATGTGTATATAGAAGACAGCCATACAGGCCAGTATCCCTTGCTTACTGCACAGAAAATTTCATTTGAACTAAACCCGGTTGAGGTATACCGTGGAAAATACAAGGTTCTTGGACTTACAATAACAAACTGCGAGGCCAACCTCAAGATCAATTCAAAAGGAGAAAACAATTACACCATACTCAGGCAAAGCACTGCCTCCGGTTCGGTTGGCTTCGATCTTCAAAATGTTTCGCTCTTAAATTGCCGGACCCGGTTTCTTGATCTTGAGCGAAAAGACGATATGCTCTTTTACACAACCCGGCTGAAGGCTTCCATTACGTCATCAGGCGACCAGTACCTGATTGGTGCCCAGGGTGACATCACAACGGAGCGAATGCTCATTGGCACGCTGTCGCTGCTGGAAAACAAACTATTTGACGTCAACACAAAGCTTCTGTATAACGACACTGAAAAAAAGCTCACCATTCAACCTTCAACACTCCAACTCGGACTTTCACAATTTACCCTGCAGGGGTCCTATCAATGGAAAGAAGAGAATCTCATTGCGTTATCGGCTACCGGTAAAAACACAACCCTGCAAACCATTCTCTCCCTGCTTCCGGAAAAAATAGCGGGCGCCTTCCGGGATTACCAGAGTACAGGCGATGCGTACTTTCATGCACAACTTAACGGACAACTCAGCGCGCGAAAAAGCCCCTCGCTTCTTGTCGATTTCGGGCTAAAAAATGTCAGCATAAAACACCAACATTATTCTGCCGGCCTGGAGGAAACTTCCCTTGAAGGATCGGTGAGTTTCACCGCTATCCACAACCTGAACTCCGCCCGGATTACACTGAAAAACATCAGCGGGAAACTCCAGAACAAAACCTTTAAGTCAAACCTTGAACTTTATAATCTGAACGACCCCGAAGTAATTTTCTCCTTTACCGGTGATCTAGATGCCGCCTCATTGTATAATTTCTACCCCATCAAATCCATCAGCAGGCCGGGCGGTTTGATTACTGCAGATGTTTCGTTTGAAGGGAAAACCGCGTGGCTGAAAAGTAAAGCAACAGCGCAGCAGGCATCAACGCTGGGAAACATCGACTTGAGAAACCTGAGTTTTACCTTTGGTGAAGACAGCATCCGGATCGGTGGTCTTTCGGGATCAATGCAATTCAATAAAAATGATCTGGCCCTCAGCAACCTTACCGGAACATTCGGAAACAGTGATTTTCTCATTAACGGATTCTTCAAAAATGCAATCACCTGGGTCCTGTTTGAAAATCAACCCCTCGGAATCGAGGCAGACCTGAAAACAAACTTTCTGGATGTTGACCAGTTGTTGCTGCTGGGCTTCGGCAAGCCTTCAGAAAATACGGTGACGCCAGAATATGAGTTCCGCATCTCAAAAAACCTTAATCTCAAATTTAATTGCGATGTAAAAAAATTAAAGTATAAACGATTCAACGGCCGAAACCTTAAAGGTGACCTGATGGTGACAGGAGAACGAGCCGTTTCCCGCAACATTGCAATGGACGGGTTGGGTGGCCAGTTGCTCTTTACCGGAAGCGTGGACGCCAAAAACCCCAAAGCCAATGCCATTTCGTGCGCATTTCTCCTTAAAGACGTACATATCGACAGCGCATTTTATGTGTTTGAAAATTTTGGTCAGAATTTTCTCCTGGATGAAAACCTGAAAGGACAAACCGATGCGAGTGTGATGATGGATGCTGTTTTGAATCAAAACCTCCACATTTTTCCGGAAACCCTTGTAGCCGACATCAGTGCAACAATCCGGAATGGCGAACTAAACCGGTTTGAACCCCTTAAGAAGTTGGATAAGTACCTTGATGATGAAGGTCTGAGTGCGCTTCGCTTTGCCGATTTAAAAAATGACATTCACATCGAAAACAAGATCATTTACATTCCGCTGATGGAAGTGAAGAGCAATGTTTCTGTTATGCAAATCAGCGGTACTCATTTGTTCGATCAACGCATTGACTACCGGATTGTAACGCCTCTGAACAGCAAGCGAAAGATTGACATGACGGAAGCCTCGGGAGCAATCGAAGAAATGGAAGGAAGGTCCAAATTGTTTCTTAAAATAACCGGCACGACCGACAAGTACAGGGTTCAGTACGATACCGAAGCAGTAAAACGAAAGATCGCCTCTGACCTGAAAAAGGAGGTGCAGGAATTAAAAAACATCTTCAAAACCAAAAAGAAGAAAGAGGTTGAACTGTCTAAAGAAGAATTCGATTGGGATGATAACTAAGAAATGGCTTCTTTTAAAAAATCATTCAACGGCTTCAGTGTTTTACACACCTCCGCCACCTGTTTCACAAAGTTTTTATGCTTAACCTGTGTGTCGGTGAAATGATGCGAAACCACAAAACTTTTGTTTTTTAATAAAGCAATATGCGGGTGATCTTGAGCATACCCTTTTGGAGCTGTTTTTACCTGATCGAAGTCATCCAGCCCTGAAAAATAGTTTTTGAACTTCTTATTGTTCAGAATCTTCAAAAGCGCTTCGGCATTGTAATCAATTTCCTGCCTCACCTTTGCGAGGTTTTCGGCATTAGGCATGTATAAACCACCTGCAACAAAGCTGTTGCCCGGTTCAACATGAAGGTAGTAGCCTGGCTCCTGTTCCATTTTTCCGTGCGGAGAAAACCCTGCCCCCATGTTTACCTTGTAGGGACGTTTATCTTTACTGAACCGCACATCACGATAAATGCGAAAGGCTTGCTTGCGTGGGTTTAATCCTGCCAGCCCCTCATCAAATCTGAGCAATTCTTTATGCAGCATTCCCAGAAAATCGTCAAATATTGTTTTTGTTTCTACATACCGCAACTTGTTCTTTTCAAACCAGTCGCGGTTATTATTCTTTGCGATGTCTTTCAGAAATTTTAAGATTTTATCGAATCCCATGCGTGTCGGTTTATCTGTCCTTAAATCACATCCATAACCGCTTCCAACCCAACTCCTCTTGATGCTTTCACTAAAACGGTAGCATTGCTGATCGGGTTTTGCTTCAGGTAATTCAATAACTCTTCTTTTGTGCTGAAGTGCTTTGCTTTTGAAAATTCTTCAGCAGCCGCCTGCATTAAGCTGCCACATAATAAAACATCCGTAAACCCAAAGTCGCGAATCAATTTACCCAAAGCGCGATGCTCCCGCTCCGCTTCCTCCTCCAGTTCATACATATCACCCAATATCAATACTTTTCTGTCGGCTTTTATCAAAACCATGTTTTCAATGGCAGCGGCCATCGAAGTTGGGTTGGCATTGTAGGCATCAAGAATGATGGTATTTGTTCCCTGCTTCACCACTTGCGAACGCATATTGGCGGGTTCATAATCAGCCACCGCCTGTGCAGCCAGGCTGGCCTCTACTCCAAAAAATTTACCTATGCACAAGGCAACGGCAATATTTTCAAAGTTGTATGCGCCAATCAACTTAGTTTGTACGTTTATTCCATTCTCCGTTCGAACAACCACATACGGATCAGCGTTGAGCAGCTCGCAATGAAAATAGTCGCCCTTTTGCGGATAGAATACCGGATTGCTGAATCGCTTAGCCATGTTGAACAAAATCGGATTTTGCGAGTTGATGAACACCGTACCGTGATGATTGATGAGGTGCATGTATAATTCTGACTTTCCGCGTACGATGTTGTTGAATCCGCCAAACGTGCCGATATGTGCTTTTCCGATGTTGGTAATAAATCCATGAGTCGGATTGGCGATGGCGCACAGTTCGGCAATATCTCCTACCCGGTTTGCCCCCATTTCAATCACTGCTAGTTCAACCGGGCTGGTAATAGCCAGGATGGAAAGTGGAACGCCAATGTGATTATTCAGGTTACCCTTTGTGGCAAACGTGTTGAACTTTTTTGCCAGCACCGCATGCACCAGTTCTTTTGAGGTGGTCTTACCGTTCGAACCGGTCAACCCGATTACCGGTATTGTCATCTGATCGCGGTGAAAACGCGCCAACGCCTGCAGTGTCTTCAATACATTTTCTACAAGGATGTAGCGATTATCTGTTGCACACGCGGGATCATCAACCACGGCCCAATGGGCGCCCTGGGCAAGCGCTTCCTCAGCAAACCGATTTCCATCAAAACGCTCTCCCTTCAGCGCAAAAAAAATACAGCCAGGTTCGATCTTGCGTGTATCCGTAGAAACTTTTCCGCTCTTGCGGAAGATTTCATATAAATTCTGAATGTCCATCGTTATCTTACCTGCCAAGATAACAGTACCGGTTCGGTCTGCGTTACTACTGAATGAAAAAAAGATTGACGATTACGGTTTTCCTCACCTGCCTGCTGCAGGGCCTGCTCGCTCAATTCACCTATCGCCTTGATGGCACAGTTCCGGTTATTGCAAATACCGACACCCTCCGGCTTGCCTGGGCAGGGGGTTTTAATGCCGGACAGATTAACACTATTGATCTTAATCAGGACGGGCTTAACGATCTTGCCTTATATGACCGCATGGCCGGTCGGGTAATTACATTTCTTCGCGTTGGAAGCGCCTATGTTTATGCACCTGATTACGAAACCTACTTTCCTGAGGAAATAACCAATTGGATGTTGCTTCGCGATTTCAATTGCGATGGAAAAAAGGATTTGTTTACTGGTGATGTGCTGGGCATTAAGGTTTACAAAAACATAACAGCACCCGGAGAGCCCCCTGCATGGGAGCACTTTTTATTTGATACAGGGTTCGGCACCAAGATCACCGTGCTGCTCACCAAAGGCTTTGTTAATAAAGTAAACCTGCAACTCAATTTTGATGACCTGCCGTCCATCAGCGATGTTGATGGCGATGGCGACCTGGATATTTTTAATGTGAAGTTTGTAGGGGCAGGCTCCATCGAGTTTCATAAAAATTTCAGCAAAGAACGATACGGCACCTGCGACTCGCTGGAGTTTGAACGGATTACACAAACCTGGGGTGGCGTAACCGAGTGCAGCTGTGGCGTGTTTGCTTTTAACAACGAATCGTGTTCAACAGGCGGAAGACAACTCCATGCAGGAGGGAAAAGCCTGGTGGCCCTTGATTTGGACAACGATGGCGATCAGGATATTCTCTTTTCGGAATCAAACTGCTTCCGGGTTTACCAATTGCTTAACGAGGGCAACTCAACCACTCCGCTTATTACAACGGCAACGGCCTTTCCGGTATCCAATCCGATTGCCGCCTTTCCTTATCCCACAGTGTATTTTGAGGATGTGGATGGTGACCTCCTGACTGATATGATTGCTCTGCCCAACATTTTTTACCGCGACTCCCCCTTTACCAACCTGAAGGAAACGATGTGGTTCTATAAAAACACCGGAACCAATCAGTTGCCTGTATATGATTTTCAATCACCCGACTTTCTGCAAAGCAACATGATTGATGTGGGCGATAACGCAGTGCCGGCCTTTTTTGATGCCGATGGCGATGGCGATTTTGATTTGTTCATAGGAAACTACGCACATAACGCACGGGCGACCATTGCATTTTTTGAGAATACCGGAACACGAAGCGAGCCTGCATTTACCCTGGTCACCGAAAATTATGCAGGCCTATCATTTTTTAATCTTACAAACATTAAACCGGTATTTGCCGACATGAACGGGGATGCAAAACCGGATTTGGCGTTCACTGCATCCAATCAGTTTGGCACCAATACCAATTTCTATTTCATACCGAATGCGGCTCAGATCGGGTTAAGCATCAATTCGGCAAATATTCAATCGCTGAACTTCCCCGTCTTCACCAATGAAAACGTTTCCGTTGTTTTTGTAAACAACGACTCTAAACCCGACTTGCTGGTGGGCAAATCAAATGGCGCTTTGCAGTATTGGGAAAACACCGGTACGCCTGCAATGCCTGCTTTTACATTAACTAATTCCGAATTCCTAGGGCTTGGGTCAAGCGTACTCAGGCAAAATCTTGCATGTACCAGTGGCGATCTTGATGGTGACGGTAAGATGGATCTGGTGATGGGGGATCAGACAGGAAACCTTGCCATTGTCAGTAACTTTAAAGAAGCATCGGTGGCTGAGCCAGCCCTCCGGAATATCGTTTACAATGAACTGCGGCAAGAGTATGTTGCTAAAAACCTGGGCGGAAGAACCTGGCCAATCGTTGTAAACCTGTTCGATACCGATAAACCTGCCATCGTAGTGGGCAACATCAAAGGCGGGCTGCACATCCTTAAGCATGATGATACCTCCACCTTGCCGGAGGTTCCGCTGATTGAAATTTACCCGAATCCCCTTAGCACAGAGTTATCGCAGGTAATTACAATCCGGGTAGACCGGCCCTCGGCTGTTTATTTATTGAATGCGGTTGGTCAGCAGGTGGGCACTCCCCTTTACCTGAATGCCTACCAAACCTACCAGTATACAACTGGCAGCCTGAAGCCCGGGTTGTATATTTTCAGGTTCATCATCAACGGTAAATCCTTTGCTCGGAGGGTTATTATTAATTGATAAAACGCATTATCTGCGTAAAATTTAGAGGTTTCTCTTCCTTGGGGTAATTTCTGACCGGACTTGGAGATGTGGGGGTGTTTTCCCGATATTTGCAGTCCTTTTTTAAGGATAACGAAAACAAAGGCATGGCACGAGTTTGTGAAATCACTGGAAAACGGCCGCGGGTTGGAAACAATGTCTCCCACGCGAACAACAAAACCAAGCGCAGGTTTTATCCAAATCTGCAGAAAAAGCGCTTTTTCCTGCCGGAGGAAAACCGCTGGATTACCCTGAAGGTTTCTACCAAGGCAATCAAAACCATTAATAAATATGGCATTTCGGCCGTTTTGAAAGAGGCAAAAGCAAAAGGACGGGCCGTAGCATAATTAACCGATTACGAACATGGCAAAGAAAGGCAACCGAGTTCAGGTAATTCTGGAATGCACCGAGCACAAAACTTCGGGCATGCCCGGCATGAGCCGTTACATTACCACCAAGAACCGCAAAAACACCACCGAACGGTTGGAACTGAGGAAGTACAACCCGGTATTGAAGAAATACACCGTTCACAAAGAAATTAAGTAACCATGGCAAAGAAAGTTGTAGCAACACTGAAGAAAGGTGACGGCAAGCATTATGCGAAAGTAATCCGTGCCATCCGGTCGGAGAAAACCGGGGCTTATACCTTTAAAGAAGAAATTGTACCTGCCGATCTGGTAAAGGAAACGCTGGCAAAAAAATAAGCAGGTTCTGTAAAACATTTATAACCCTCGTTTCTTCAGAAGCGGGGGTTCATTTTTTTGGTAAGTTGCAGGTATGGCATTTGGATTTTTTTCTAAAGAAAAAAAAGAATCACTTAACCAGGGTTTGCAGAAGACCAGCTCAAGCTTCCTTGGCAAACTGAGCAAGGCCCTGATGGGTAAATCCACGGTTGATGATGATGTGCTGGACAACCTGGAGGAAATCCTTGTTTCCTCCGATGTAGGTGTAGAAACCACGCTGAAAATAATCAAGCGTATTCAACAGCGCGTGGCGCGCGACAAGTACGTTGGTGCTGCCGAGCTAAACCGAATATTGAAAGAAGAGATCGCTTCTTTACTGGCAGAAAACAAAAGCACAAGTGCATCCGAATTTGAAACCCCTGACGGCATAAAGCCATACGTCATTATGGTAGTGGGTGTAAATGGTGTCGGCAAAACTACCACCATTGGAAAACTCTCGGCCCAGTATAAACAAAAAGGAAAGAGTGTGCTGCTTGGCGCTGCCGATACCTTCCGGGCTGCTGCGGTTGATCAGCTCAAATTATGGGGAGAACGGGTGGCCGTATCCGTTGTTAGCCGCGGAATGAACACCGATCCGTCTTCCGTAGCCTTTGATGCGGTGAAAGAGGGTATTGAAAAAAATGCCGATGTGGTGATTATCGATACAGCCGGCCGGCTGCACACCAAAACCAACCTGATGAGCGAACTGTCAAAAATCAGGCGAGTGATTCAAAAACTAATACCCGAGGCACCGCACGAAGTACTGCTGGTGCTGGATGGCAGCACCGGGCAAAATGCGGTGACCCAGGCCCGCGAGTTTACCAAAGCTACTGATGTAACCGCCCTCGTTATTACCAAACTGGACGGCACCGCGAAGGGCGGTGTAGTTATCGGCATTTCGGATGGGTTCAAAATACCGGTAAAGTACATCGGGGTTGGCGAAAAAGTTGACGACCTGCAGGTGTTCAACAATGCTGAATTTGTGGACTCGTTATTCAGCAATAGCTAATCTATCAAAGCCAAAGCTATTCTCCAGGCTTCAAAGTCTAAACTGAATTTCTGGACACAATTAAACTTCATCCAACGCACCTTATTTCACAGCTTATAGTTTTAATTTTACTTTTTTGAGATAGCCGCTAATCATCGGATCAAATGAACCGACCCTTTCTGTGTTCTCTGTTTACCATTAATTCCATAATAATGGGCCAACCAATAATAAATTCCTTGAGAAAAACCCTGTCCATCCCAGCCGTTTTCAAGATCACTCGTTTGATAAACCCTTTCTCCCCAGCGATTGTAAATAACAAGATTATAAAACTCAACATTGTATTTCATCAGCGGCACAAATCTATCATTATAACCATCATTGTTGGGTGTAAAGACATTAGTCATTTGGAAGTAAGGGTTTGCAGGATAGTGTTCAGGATCATGGAAATAACTGGATATGAAATTAGGTAATCCTATATTGCATTGATGAATTCCATCATTAGGGATTTCAATAGCACGACCCTTAAACTCACTTAATTCACCCGCTTCATTTGGCTTTTCGATTACCCCAATAAAGGATTCACCAAATTGAGCTACATAAATTTTGTTATCGGGAGCAAGTTGAAGTTGACTTGGATGATCGCAAGGGGGAGTATTACTAATCTTTACGATATTAATTTTTCCCTGTTCAGCATTAAGGTCAACCTGAAAGACATTACAAAAATTTTCCGTAAAATACAGGTAACGACTGCTTGGGGAGAATTCGACACCTACCAAGCGACCTCCCCCTTCTTCATACAACGACTTTGAAAACATCAAATTTATTTTGCCATTCGAAGGATCAAAATGAAACACTTCCAATTGCTTACTGATGTAGGTTACTAATGCCAACTTTTCTCCATCAGGTGAAATTTTCATCTGTCCAATGGCATTCCAAGTACTTCCATCACCAAGACCTCCTGAATGTATGCTACCCGACTCGCTTATTACCGGATTATGAGAAATACCAGTTTCAGTTACAAGATAAGCCCTGAAGAATCTGCTATTCCATTCATGCATGACCACCCAAACATCTTTTCCATTTACATGATTCGTGCCGGCAATTTTTTCAGTAGTTGAAGTAACGAGCTTTATATTTTTTTCAACTACCTCACCAAGCCCATTGTTTTTTGAAAGGTCAATTACCGAATAGTGAAACCCTCGACTTTCAATTGGAAAGTAGTCACTATCTCCTTCAGGTGAAGCTGTAAAGACATAATAAAGAGAAGAACTACCTAGCTTTAGAACAATCAGCGTTTGAGTGGTTGTATTTCTTCCATAAAGACCGGTGCCATTTGGCATTACCTGATGGAGCCTGTTCCACACTTTCACTCCGTTTGTGTAGAAAAGCAAGTTCCCATTTTCATCAGCTATTGATGCAGCCGACTCAAGATTATCGGGTGTTTCATCATAATCAATCTGTCCATCCAGTAGCAACACAGGAGGATCAACATTAAAATTGATTCCTATTCTTTTGCCAAAATACCAAACATTGGCCTGCTTCTGGGCACCACAGATGCTTATAATCCATGTCAAAAAAGAGAATAAAATGAGGATTCGCATATTTTATCCTTCAAAACCTTTCAAATTTCGTTTTTTTTTCTGTTACAGTTCGGGCAATGGTACTACAGCTTCCCTTCAGGCTCTGCCAATGTTAAAGGCCAGGCTACGCTAACATTTTACTTAACGGGTGTAGATGATTGTGGATTTCCACTGCCCAGTTTTGTTAGCCAGTCATTATGGATAGGCTTACCTGGCGGTGGTATATCCGGACCCTCCACAGTTTACCCTCAACAAAACTATTTTTATAACAGTGGAACTCCATGGTACGTTGATGGTAGCATTTCGTATGTATGGGAAATCTATGGCGGTGTATTTCATGGAATGAATTACGATCATGTAATTGCATTTTGGAATGAAAGCGGAACTATAATTCTTCATTCGGAAAATATATGCGGAACAACTACCACAGAAATGGAGGTCACAGTTTCCCTTGAAGGAGGTTGCGATCCCTGCCAGATTATGCAAACGTATCCTAATCCTTCATCAACCGAGCTTACTGTAACCTTCAAAGAGGGCATTGGAACAGCTTTGGAAAACTCAGAACTTCATTCAGAAATTGTGCTCATAAACAGTAACATGCGGATCGTCTATTCGGTCTCAACATCAGACCTTGAAATCAAAATTCCTACCAGCGCATTCCCCGAAGGACTTTATTATTTGAATGCTAAGAACAAGCTTGGCACTGAAACCAAGCAAATTCTTGTTAAACACTAGGCATTTATATAAGTAAAGCCAATCATTTTGATTGGCTTTACTTTCTAAAATTAAGCCCAACAATAATTTGGTAAACCCACGGGGTACTCTAACGGCCTTTCCCTAGCCGGGAACATCAGTGCGGAGCATTTAGATGTTTATCCTATATTTAAAGTAAACTTAAACTAACTATCAAGTCAAGCCATTAAATCTTTTATAATTTCATCTGTATGCTGCCCGCTGTTTCCGCAAGTTGCAGGAATTGGATTTAAACTCTTATTTCCCATTCCGCACCGGCAATCTGATCAACACCACATAGTTAAATCCCCAGGTAGTGCTTTTAAATGTCTTTCCAAAGCCCGGTACATCGTGCGGTTCCAGCTCACCGGTACCGCGGGTGTTCAACCCGAATTTGTACCGGATGGTGTACCCAATCCAGAAAAATTTATACATCTTAACCCGCAGCCCTGTTGTAAGCTCAAACCAGGTGGCCCGGCTATCGGTGTTGGTGAACGATTCGGTACGTGCACCCCATACGGCATCATCGGTGGTTCGGGTCATTGTTTCTGAAAAGGTCCCCCACGCATACCGTGCCCCGATGAAGTACATATTTTTTTCAGGGTCCTTCTTTAAAAAATTCACATCCACACCGGCCCGCATGTAGTTGCCGCTGTTTGAATACTGTTCTTCTTCCGTTTCGAATTCACGCTCCCAGCGTCCTGCATCCAGTGTTAGGTAATACCGGTAAAAATCAATGTCGGCATTTACCTCAAGGCCATTAAATGAATTGTCGGCCAGGTTTCGAATACCCGCGTACACGTCATACCCGATGCGGACTCCCGTGGGGATAAATGACCGGGTTACCGTGTCCTGCTTCTGGGCAAGCACCGGTAACGAAACTACTACAAATACTATGTTAGCGATAGATCTCAATATTCACCGTTCTGGATTTGCTAAGTGTAGGATTAACCAAGCGAACAGAATCAAACTCCGTTTGAATGATGCGGAGGCGGGAAAAACTCACTTCGCTTCCACATTCTTCGCTGATGAATCGGGCCGACCGGGTGTACCCTACATCCAGTTTCCGTTCAAGCACAGGAAAATAAAAAGTAAACTCTGTTGATGTGGCATAAGGATTTACCGAAACAACAACCGGAGTTCCCCTCAGCGTATCAAGCACATCCGGATTCTGACCGTAAAAAATGCTGTCGGCACCCTGGGCTTCAACCCGGTAAAAAATCAGTGTGTCATTTTTTCCATCAATTAACCGCTTAAACTGAATAACCAGTGCCGTGTCTGCATCCTTAACGCAGTCGGGCTCGTCAAGGCAGGATACTACCACCAGAACACAAAGCACGAACACGGCCAATCTACCCATTCGTCAAAGATACATGTTCAGTATTTGGTGCAAACCTGCCCCCTTGTATTTTTTGTATTTTTGCAGCCTTCCTCAAATCATGTGAAAACCAAGGGGCATAAAACCACGAAAGTCAACATCGTTACACTGGGGTGTTCCAAGAACCAGGTCGATTCCGAAGTGCTGCTAACCCAACTTCGCGGTAACGGAATTGATGCCTCTCACGAAGCAAAAACTGACGATGCCAGCGTGGTGGTGATTAATACCTGCGGGTTTATTGACAACGCCAAGCAGGAGTCCATTGACACCATTTTACGCTATGTAGATGCCAAGCAAGAAGGGCTGGTAGACAAAGTGTATGTAACCGGGTGCCTTTCGCAACGCTATAAAGACGACCTCGAAAAAGAAATTCCCGATGTGGATGCCTGGTTCGGAACCCGAGATCTGTCGCGATTACTCAGGCAATTCAAAGCCGATTACCGGCAGGAACTGGTGGGTGAGCGAATTCTCACCAACCCCAGTCATTATGCCTACCTGAAAATTTCCGAAGGGTGTGACAGGCCCTGCTCGTTTTGCGCCATTCCGCTGATGCGTGGCAATCACACTTCCCGCCCCATGGAAGAACTGGCGCTGGAAGCAAAAAATCTGGCACGAAACGGAACAAAAGAACTTCTTCTCATTGCTCAGGACTCAACCTACTATGGGTTGGATCTTTACAAGAAACGAAACCTCGCTGAACTGCTTCGCAGGCTGTCAGATGTAGAGGGCATTGAGTGGATCAGGCTTCATTATGCATTTCCAACCGGTTTCCCGATGGATGTTTTGGATGTGATGGCAGAAAAGACCAACATCTGCAAGTACCTCGACATCCCCCTGCAGCACGGCTCAACCAACATGCTTCAGCTTATGCGCAGAGGCACCACCCGTGAAAAAACCGAGCAACTGATTCAGACCATCCGGGAAAAAGTACCCGGCATTGCCATACGCACCACATTTATTGCGGGTCATCCGCGTGAAACAGAAGAAGATTTCCGGGAGATGATGGACTTTGTTGAAAAGTCCCGCTTCGACCGCCTGGGTGTATTTACTTACTCGCATGAGGAGAACACGCATGCCTTCTCCCTGCCCGATGACGTGCCTGATGACGTAAAGCAACAACGTGCGGATGAAGTGATGGAACTTCAACAGGGAATTTCGTATGAACTAAACCAACAAAAAATTGGTAAAACATTTAACGTACTGATTGACCGGAAAGAGGGTGGTACGTTTATCGGTCGAACGGAATTCGATTCGCCTGACGTAGATAATGAGGTAATTCTTGATGCCTCAGCAGGGTACCTGAGAATCGGGGATTTTGTACCGGTTAAAGTAATCGCGGCCTCTGAATTTGATTTACAGGGTGTAGTTCATAAAACGCCCATGTAATTTCGTTTAACCTTACCTTCAAAAACGCGTTATTTGCATATGTTTTTGTTAACGGCATGTTGCTGATATGAATGCCTACCCGATTCCGCTCGAAACAACCGGTGCGTTCTCTTCCTTTTTTTTGGACTACCTCCGGCAAAAAGAATCACTGGCTACTTTTTACAACCTGTTTCCTGAACCAAAGAATTTTAAAAAACAGATTAGCCTGAAACAGGCCTTCCCGGCCGAACTACGCAGCACACTGGTGCACCGCCTTACCACACAGTACAGCCACATTACTGAACCCGAAGATTCGGTAAAGGCAAACATAGAGCGACTTAATAACAAAAATACATTTACCGTAACGACCGGCCACCAACTCAATATCTTCACAGGCCCGCTGTATTTCATCTACAAAATTGTAACTGTAATTAACACGTGCAGAAAATTGTCTGAAGCCTACCCGAATTACAATTTCGTGCCGGTATACTGGATGGCTTCTGAAGATCATGATTACGATGAAATCAAAACCTTCAGGCTAAACGGAAAAAAATACACATGGCAAACCGATCAACGCGGTGCCGTGGGGCGATTCACCACGGAGGGATTAAAGCAGGTGCTGGCCGCAATTCCGGGCGATTTGTATCCTTTTCGCGAGGCCTATACGGGTAACCAAAAACTCAGTGATGCAGTTCGACACTATGTGAATGCCTTGTTTGGCCAGTATGGTTTGATTGTAGTTGACGGAGATGATGCTGCGCTAAAAAAAGTACTTTCTCCTGTGATCACAGATGATCTGTTCAATCACACGGCAAAAAAAACAGCTGATCATACCACGGCAGACCTTGAGCAGGCGGGTTACGGAGCGCAGGTATACTGTCGTGAAATCAATTTCTTTTACCTCGATGACGGCCTTCGGAGCCGTATCGAAAAATCGGGCGACCGGTTTATTGTGGTTGATACACCACTGTCGTTTTCAAAAAAAGAAATCGAACAACTCATCAGTCAATCGCCTGAAAAATTCAGTCCGAATGTTTGTTTGCGCCCGCTGTACCAGGAAATGATATTGCCCAACCTGGCTTATGCAGGCGGCCCTGCCGAAATTGTGTATTGGCTGCAGTTTAAATCGGTGTTTGAGCATTATAAAACTCCTTTCCCCGTGTTGATTCCCAGAAATTTTGCGCTGATTGTAGATCATGTACAGTACCGCAAATTTCAAAAAACGACCCTTGAACTGAGTGATCTGTTCAAAGAAAAAGGTGCCCTCCTCAACCATACAGCCCTTAAGTTTGCTTCAAGCAACATTCAGTTGAATGGAGAAAAAGAAGAGATCACAAATCAGTTCAAGACCATACAGGCCCATGCTACACAACTGGACAAAACGCTGGAGGCCATGGTGGCAGCTGAAACAAAGCGGGCTATAAAAAGCCTTGAGAAAATAGAACAAAAACTTCTTCGCTCCGAAAAACGCAAACAGGCTGATCGATTACGGCAGGTGGAAGAGCTTAAAGATGCGCTTTTTCCCGATGGCGGATTGCAGGAACGCACGGATAACCTCCTGAATTTCTACCAAACCGACCGGCAGTTTATTCATAAACTTGTTCATCACCTTGATCCGTTCGATTTCCGCTTCAACATCCTGATTGAAAATGACTAAACAGGAACTGCGCACCCTGTTCCTTGAAAAAAGAACCGCACTCAATGAAGCGGAGTATCACCACCTTAACCGTAAACTGTGCGATCAGTTTTTTGCCTCAGTTGATTTATCGTTCCTGCATGTTATCCATTGCTTTTTGCCGATTCCTGAAAAAAAAGAACCCGACACCTGGCTCATCATCGACCGGCTTCAGCGCGAATTCCCCCATATCAGGATTGTGATACCGAAAGTAAACAGGCACACCAACGCGTTGGATCATATTCTGTTCGAAGGCATCGGAAAACTGAAACCCAGCCCGTGGGGTGTGCCCGAACCCACAGAAGGAATCCCGATGCCGGTTGAAAAAATTGATCTCGTGCTTGTGCCGCTGCTTGCATTTGATGCCACCGGGCACCGCATTGGCTACGGCAAAGGGTATTACGACCGGTTTCTGGCTAAATGCAGTGCTTCTGCCATCCGCATAGGGCTTTCGTTTTTTGATCCGGTTCCGGTTATTGAATCAACCCGGGATGATGTTCAACTTAGCGGATGCATTACTCCCACCCGGTTTTTCAGGTTTACTACCTAATGCCCCCCGGTATAATTAACCTCCAGGTAATCTAAGTGAACAAACGGTACGCCATCTGCTGTAAGGCCTTCAACACGTATAATATATCGGCCGGTATCATCGGCTGTTTTAAATGAAAATGACGCTTCTCCGTTTTCATTGCTGCGGATTAACGGATGCCAGAATAACCATGACCTTAATTGCGGTGCGCGTTGATTTAATTTTTGCCAGCCGGTATTGTCTCTTGGTACGGGCATAGCAGGCGTTATCCCATTTACCCTAAACAACCGTGCTGCAGCCGAAACATTTTTTGCGTTATCAGGAATTTTTGTTTCTACAAACACAATTCCGTTACGGGATATTGCCCCGAGTTTTTCCAGCTTAAAGGCTGAGTACACTAATTTAATCTTATCCACTTCAACAGGTTTGAGTTTCAGAAAGTATGCGGGGTCATCAATTAGCACGCCATCTATAATAAATGCCGGATTCTCCACACCGGTTTGTGCCTTGTCGGGCAAATAAAGCCTCACCACATCACGTCCGGCAATCTTCCGGTATTGCAGGTAAGGAACAATTTCATGAAGGGTCTCCTGCATGGTTGGAAAGATTAAATAATCATCAAGGTCAACCGTTATATCGGGAGCAACCAATTCCTTTTCAAGCACTGCATTCCGATTGGTAGCCTCGGGTGTTCGCCTGGAAGCCTGGCTGAAATAGGTGAATGAGGTGTTGACCATGCCGCGCTTTTGAGAATAGTTATAATACGGATCAGACGTTCCAGTACGAACCCACGGCTCAGGCGCATAGCGATTGAGGCTATCCGTTAACTCAATCCGTACATAGTCAATCCTTCTTTCGGCTCGCTCAACGCGGTAAAAAATTTCTTCCTGTCTGTAAAATGGGAAAAGGAATGAAACACTGAATGTCCCATCCTCCTTTGAAAACACTTCGTATACATCCTGCGTGCCGATTACAAAAAAAGTTATCTGAACTGCATCAGCAAACGGTTTACCTGATGGTGTTTCAACCAACCGGCCGGTTATCCGCTGATAATCGCTGAACAGAAATTGCGGCTTAGGCGCATCGTTCAACACCTGCTTCCAGGTGTACCATGGCCAGGTTTTCGTGATCAGCATTCGATCCATCATACCCAGTCCCTCAGCAGTCTGGAGGTTACCCTCAAATCCGTCAGGCGGTGGCTGATTTAAGTCACTTACCCAGGAAAAGTAATTGCCAATGTTCCAGTTGTCCTGAATTGAATGCGGAAATAGGTCGGCCTGATATACAGAAACCGACATGCGGGCGAGCTCCGGTTTATTCTCCTGATCAGTAATCGACACATCAACTTTTACATCTGTTCGGGTACCGTATTCCCTTTTATCAGTTTTAATTGTGGTTTTGACAACACTCCTGTTGCTGTAAAAAATTCGTGAAGCGAGCGTCTCGCCATCGTGGCGGTTAACCGTTAAATAACAAATTCCGTGGGGCAGCAAATGGGCTGGAATTGCCAGGTTGACAAATTCCTTGTCTTTAAAAGCAAAGGAAGCCGAGTAATATGCGTTG
>JBBINY010000053.1:0-17579 GCA_037443645.1 Cytophagales bacterium | reverse complement strand
ACTCTTTTGACAATGTAAGCACCAAGCCCGGCACGGAGGCACCCATAGCTTTACGGATGCCAATCTCTTTTGTACGTTGCTCCGTGATAAAGGCTGCCAGTGCAAACAAACCAAGACAGGCAATGAAAATTGCTAACCCTGAAAACACGGTGAACAGATTGCGCATGCGTATCTCAGCACGGAAGAGGGCATCAAAATCCTGGTCAAGAAAACTATATTCAACTGGCACACCCGGGGCAAATTCCTTCCACAAGGCTTCAATTTTAGCGGTAGCTTCTATTGGGCTTCCTTCGTAGCGCACCATAAGTTGTCGTGAGATATCGATGAGTTGTATAACAAGAGGACGTACATGATTTTTCAACGACTCGTAGTTAAAATCTTCAATCACACCAATAACCGTAACCTTCTTTGGGTTATCACCGGTAAAGTCGAGGATCTCCATACCAACTGCCGTGTCAATTGTCCAGCCCAATTCACGAACAGCCGATTCATTGATCAGGCAGGCAGATGAGTCGGAGGCGAATTCTCTTGAAAAATACCGGCCCTCCTTTACATTAAATTTCATTACTGACTGATGATCATAATCCGCAAAATAAGAAGCGAGTAAACGATCTTGTTCAGAACCTGCAATTCTGAATACGTTAATATTATTTATACCAGGAAACAGGTTGTTGGTATATGATGAAGCTGTAATGCCAGACAACTGGTCGAGTCTGTCTTTAAATGCCTTACGACTTTCACCGATGTTCCGCATGTTCTGAATGGTTACCACCCGGCTTTTATCAATACCCAGGTTTCGCTCCTGCATAAAGCTGAGTTGCTGAAACACCACCAGGGTTGCGGCAATCAGAAAAATAGAGACACTGAATTGCACAACAACCAATACGCTGCGCACGCCTCTCGTTTTCATGCCCGAGCGCAATTTTCCTTTCAAAACCTCTACCGGGTTAAATGAAGTAAGATAGAGGGCCGGGTAACTACCCGCCAATAATCCAACCAATACTACCAAGGCTAGCGCCATCAGTAAAAAGTTGGTGCTTAACAGGGATTCCAGTGTTAATGATTTACCGGCTAACACATTGAAGGAGGGCAACACTAACCAGGCAAGTAAACTGGCCAGCACCATAGCAACTAAACTATAGGTGAACGATTCAGAAAGAAATTGACCAATGAGCTGCCTTTTCTGTGAGCCAAGTGTTTTGCGCAACCCGACCTCTTTGGCCCTGCCGGATGACCGGGCCGTAGAAAGGTTCATAAAGTTGATGCAAGCGATAATGAGAATGAAAATACCCACCGCTGCAAAAATGTAAACGTATTTAATATCTCCTGAAGGTTCCGGGTCGCCTTCCAGTTTGCTACGTAAATGGGTATCCGTCATGGGGTATATAAAGTAGCTATACTCCCCCCCTTGCGCCTTGAATTACTGCGGAGCCATCAAGAAATTCAAAAGTAAAAATGTTGAAGAACTCAGGATCGACATAAGACATGCTCGCATCAAAAACTTCGTCCCCGATCCTAATGTCGGCATACGAACCAGAATACCGGGTAGCAGCCGTCACATCGCTTATATTCTGACGCACAATTTCTCCCAGCGGAACCGGCACAATGCCATATTCGGTTGCTTTGCCCTGGTACTCACGCACCATGTTAACCCGGTAGATCTCAGGCGCATTGGTGTGGCGCTCATCAAAACTTGCATTGAAATCGTAATTGTAATAGCCGACTATGCAGCAGGCAATGGCAACGGCCAGGCCCAGAATATTGATGAAGAGATAAACCTTATTCTTCATCATGCTGCGAAAGGTAATGAGGAAGTAGTTTTTCAGCATGAACAGGGTTTTTATGTACTTAAGACTTCAACTTTGCTTTTCAGGTTGCATCCTTGCCAAAGAATATGCCATACATGTCGTGCAGCCAACAACGTGCAACAGGCCAATATATGATTCACTTACTGTTCATCTATGAACACATTGGTGTTCATTATTTTTAGTTCATAAAAAAACCCCGGCAAATTGCCGGGGCTTCAAACAACCTAAACCTAAAAAACCTTTAAATATGAAACTGTTCCTTTATGTTCTCTGTAACGACTTTGCCGTCAAACAGATTCACAATGCGATGTGCATAATTGGCATCGTAAGGCGAGTGTGTTACCATTACTATGGTAGTGCCTTCTTCGTTTAGTTGCGAAAGAAGTTTCATTACTTCCTCTCCATTGGCTGAATCCAGGTTACCGGTCGGTTCGTCAGCAAGTATCACTTTTGGCTTGGCCACAATTGCCCTTGAGATAGCCACACGCTGCTGCTGACCACCCGACAATTGCTGAGGGAAGTGGTTTCTGCGGTGCATGATGTTCATGCGCTCCAATACTTCTTCCACGCGCTGCTTCCGCTCGTTCGAGGGAACTTTCATGTAGAGCAAAGGAAGCTCTACATTCTCAAAAACCGTGAGCTCATCAATGAGGTTAAAACTCTGGAAGACAAAGCCGATGGAGCCCTTACGCAATTGTGCACGCTGACGCTCCGAGTACCTGGCCACTTCGTGCTCACCAAAATAATATTCTCCATTCGAGGGGTTATCCAGTAAGCCGAGGATGTTCAACAGGGTTGATTTACCACAACCCGAAGGGCCCATGATGGCCACAAATTCACCATCTTTTATTTCCAGGTTAATGTTGTTCAGTGCAGTCGTTTCCACTTCTTCGGTGGTGTAGACTTTTTCAAGGTTTTTTAGTTTAATCATGGCAGTATTTCGATTTAAGATGTTTTTCTGGTTTGATTTGATTTAAACGGTATCTGCTTTTTTTTGTTCCAAAGGTTACATTAATTCAATACAAGCACTTCATTGTTTCCAAAATTTTCATAAGATGAAGTAATCACCCGGTCGCCTGGACGCAGTCCATCAAGAACCTCAAAGTGTTCGGTATTCTTACGGCCAAGTTTGACGCTTCTCTTCACCGCCCGGTTACCATCCGCTTCAACAACATATACCCAATTACCGCCAGTGTCCTTATAAAACCCGCCTACCGGTAAGAGCAATTCTTCCGATGACTGGCCCAATTCAATCCGCAGCCTCAGTGAAAGTCCCCGTCTGATGCCTTGCGGTGTTTCATTGACAAAATTCATGTCCACTGGAAACCGGCCGTTGGTAACATTCGGGTACACATATACAATCACCAGCTCATATTCCTTTCCTGCATAGGTTGTTGTGGCGCGGAGCCCTACAGATATCCTTGGAAGGTACAACTCATCAATTTCAACGCGTACTTTGTAGCTTCCCACAACGTCAACCTGGCCGAGCCGCTGACCGGTATTTATGCTTTGGCCAACATCCAGTTGGGGGCGTGTTAACTGGCCGTCAATCGGGGCACGGATAGTCAGGTTATCCAGGATTCTGCTAACGCCTTCCAGGCTTTCAGTCATCTTTTGCTCCCTGTAAGTAAGTTCACGAAGTTGTCTGATCCGGTCGAGCGAATCATTTTTATACACTTCATAGGTAATACGTCTTCGCTCAAGATTATACTTGTAGTCGGCTTCCGTCCGCTCAAATTCCTGTTTAGAAATAAGCTTTTTTTCAAAAAGTTGCTTTTGCCTGAAATATTGCGGCTCAAGTATCTGCAATTGGTTATCAATCAGGGCAAGCGTCTGCCGTTGCTCCAGGTCATTTCTGGTTATTGCCAGGCGGGTATCCCGTTGCCGAGTAATGCTCTCGTTCAACTGAGCTTCCTGCTGTAAGACTGCCAGTTCACGGTTAAGGTTGCTTAACTCAAGAATAATATCGCCTTTTTTAAGACTTGCACCACTTTCGGCAACTACCCGCTTTATGGTTCCACCTTCAATGGCATCAAGGTATACCGTACGGCTGGGCTCTACGGTTCCGGTTTGAGGAATGAATTCCTGAAAAACACCCCGCTTAACTTCCGCAATTGTGATCTTATCCTTCTCTACCTTTAACCTTGAACGCCTGTCGGCAAACAACGCCTGATACCCCACAAACACCACCAAAAGGCCAATGCCTCCATAGGTGGCTATCCGCTTTAACGTCCATTTACTTTTCTTAATCTGCCGATCCATTTTACTTTAATTCATTCAGGTTAAGGCCCTATTGCCAACAAACGTGCCAACGGAGGGTACAGGGAATTTAAGGCCTTTAGTGTATCAAAAACAAGTTGCACTCGTTCAGATATGAACGGAGTTGTCCGTTTGCGGACGAAAATAGGTAATATTACAAATCTAAACAGGCTAAACACCCCCGCAAAAGGCGAATGCGGTTTCGGTACCAACTTTGTAAAATGAAAGTCCGAAAACGGACGTAACAGATCGGATATGGAACACAAGCACGGTAAGTTGTTAATTGTTGATGATAACGAAGACCTGTTAAAGGCAGCCAAGATGTTTTTGAAAAGGCATTTTGAACAAGTTGATATCGAAAAAAATCCGGAGGCCATACCCACGCTGATGACGAATGAAGAGTATGATGTGATCCTGCTGGATATGAACTTCACCAAAGATGTAAGCAGCGGCAGTGAAGGCTATTATTGGCTGGAGAAAATCCTGGGGATCGACCCTTCGGCAGTGGTGGTACTGATTACCGCTTACGGTGACGTGCAGATGGCCGTAAAAGCCATTAAGGCCGGTGCTACCGATTTTGTTCTGAAGCCCTGGGAGAACGAGAAACTCCTTGCCACATTATATTCTTCCATGCGTTTACGTGAGTCACGCGATGAAATAGAGAATCTTAAAATCATTAACCAGGAGATTAACAAAGAGCTTAACAACCGCTTCAGCGAAATCATTGGTTCCAGTTCCGCAATACAGCGAATATTCCAAACCATCGACCGGGTAGCGAAGACCGATGCTAACGTGTTGATCCTCGGTGAAAACGGAACCGGCAAAGAATTAATTGCCCGTGCGATTCATAGGAACTCTGCCCGCAGCCAGGAAAATTTTGTAAGTGTTGACCTGGGCTCCATCACCGAGACTCTGTTTGAAAGCGAACTGTTTGGCCACAAAAAGGGTGCATTTACCGATGCAAAAGAAGATCGGGCAGGACGCTTTGAACTGGCTAATGGCGGCACCCTTTTTCTTGATGAGATTGGAAACCTGTCCATGCCGCTTCAGGCCAAACTGCTTACTGTATTACAAAACCGAAAAGTGAGCCGGGTAGGATCAAACAAGGAAACACCGGTTGATATACGACTGATCTGCGCCACCAATCTGCCCTTGTACGAAATGGTGAAGGAGAACAGGTTCAGGCAAGACCTCCTCTACCGGATCAATACGATCGAAATTGAAATCCCTTCACTGCGTGATCGGCTGGAGGATATTCCGTTGCTGGCCAATCATTTTCTTAAGCACTATTCTGAAAAATACAACAAGCAAGTATCGAAGATCAGTGACGCGGCACTAACCCGCATGCACAAACACCCATGGCCTGGAAACATACGTGAACTTCAGCATGCTATTGAGCGGGCTATTATTCTCAGTAATGGTGCGGTGCTCCAGCCGGAAGATTTTACGTTCACCACGCAACCCGTGAAAGACGATGGTCAACTCAATCTGGATCAATACAACCTTGATGAAGTAGAGAAGCTCCTCATCCGAAAGGTGCTGAAGAAATTTAATGGTAATATTACCCAGGCCGCTGCCGAACTGGGCTTAACCCGATCTTCCCTCTACCGGAGGCTTGAGAAGCATGGCCTCTAAAAGCATGGCTATATGACTACTTTGTTCAGTGATTTTCGGTCGCGGGTAATCCTGCGTATCATTTTACTGGGGGTTACCATGGCCCTGTTCACTTTTATGGTTGGCAGGGTTAACATGCTGTTTGCAGCGATCTTAACCGGGCTGATCATTGTGCTCCAGCTGATTGAGTTGTTCAGGTTTGTCAGCCAAACCAACCGGAAACTTACCCGCTTCCTGGAATCCGTCAAGTACTCAGATTTTATCTCGGGCTTCACTGCCGACCATAAATTAGGGAAGAGCTTTAAAGACCTTAACCTGGCCTTCAATGAAGTTTTAGAGGCCTTCAGAAAGGCCCGATCGGAAAAAGAGGAGCATTGGCAATACCTGAATACCGTAGTGCAACAAGTGCGAACCGGAATCCTGTCATTTGATGAAAGCGGCAACATTCAGCTGCTAAACGCCAATGCCCGAAAGTATTTAGGCGTACAGGCTTTGAAAAACATCAGCGAACTGCAAACCAAAAACAGGAATTTATTTGAAGCCATTACCACAACCCAGCCGGGAAGAAGCACACTCTACAAGGGAAGTAATGAACTGCACCTGACCATCCAGGTTACCGAACTCTGGATCCGGGGTCGCGATGTAAAACTGCTTACACTCCAGAATATCCAACCCGAACTCCAAAGACAGGAGCTCGAGGCATGGCAAAATTTAACACGGGTGCTGCGGCACGAAATCATGAACTCCATTACCCCGATCTCGTCCCTTACTTCAACCTTAAAAGACGTGTTGGAGTATGACCTCATTGCCAAAAACAATCATTATGAATTAAAAAGAGAGGGCGCTGACGATCTGAAGGAAGGCCTTGAAACCATTGAAACACGTAGCAAAGGCCTTATTAAGTTTATTGATGCGTACCGTGAGTACACTTCGTTGCCAAAGCCAAGAATGAAATCGGTACGGTTGAAAGACCTTATTGAAAAAGTAGCCCTGCTGATGAAGCCGGAGATCAAAGCCGCAAACATCGAATTCACTTACCAATGCGCCTCAGACTATCTTACCATCCAGGCTGATGAAGAAATGATTGAGCAGGTCTTGATCAACCTGCTTAAAAACGCGGTTGAAGCTTTGACCGAGATACCCTCACCAAAGCTGCACCTGATTGGGCACTACGATGAGAGCTCGGTTAAGATTGAAGTGATTGATAATGGTCAGGGTATAATCAAGGAAGCGCTCGAGAAAATTTTTGTGCCCTTCTTCACCACAAAAAGAAAAGGCTCAGGCATTGGCCTGAGCCTGTCGCGGCAGATTATGCAGTTGCATCACGGCTCCATTAGTGTAGAGTCTGAGCCTGGAGTCCGAACGCGCTTTACATTACGGTTTTAGTCAAGTTCAATTTCTGTAAGCGGGCCTGAGAAAGAACCGGTAACATCAACTTCCTCTCCGCCACCACTTTCCATTTCCAACTCAAACCTGATTGTCCATGTGTTGCCAGAGCGTGAAATGGTCACAGTTCCATCCAACGTAAAATAGGCTTCCCCACTACCACTGTCAAAGTCGGCATCTGCAGCAAAGGCATCATACAGTGTTGATTCAATAAACCCATCGCTGTAGTTATACGTGCCGGGTTTAAGCTCAATGGTACTTCCTGAAAACAAGGTAAGCACAAGAATCTGTCCTTCACCGCCAATTTCATCGCCATTGACTGTAATACCAGCCGATGTTAAAAGGATTTCATAAAGCGAACCTTGGTTTCCATTATCATCGACATCTATTCCATAGCCAGCAATGTACCCTTTGTTTAGCTTAAAGGATTCACCATCAATAATAATGCGGTTGGGAATGCTCTCATCATCACTGCATGAAGAGAACATCAGGGGCAGGATAAGGAACGGAGCAAAAAACTTCAATACTGGTTTCATTGGTTAAGATTAAATTCAATAAAAGTAAAGAATAAAATCCTTGATCAGAAAAACAGGCTGGGAAGTAACCCAGGACCAGGCTCCAAATTCAGGCCGGACCTTAATTTATTGGTTTTTAAAGAGTTGCTGATAAATTTCAGTCTGAACTATCAGCAGAAAGCTTACAATGACCAGGTTGCTTATGGCTTTCCTTTTCGCCTGATATTACAAAAAAAAGCCGGGCCCCGGTCATCTACCGGGAGCCCAGGCTTAGCCAACCTATGAAGAGTCTTATTTAGTTATGGTGAAATGGAATAGTCACAGGCAAGGTCAAGTATCGCAACAGCTTCCGCCCTCGAACTATGGTTCAGCACCATCAGCGCCTGCACATCGCTTTCGGTAAAGCAATTGTTAGGCTTAATTGGGGTAACCCCGTCCTTCTTCATAGGCGGCACTCCGGCAGTTATCATGGCAACGGTCAGCCCAACCAGCACCACAATAATTCTGAATCTTGCTTTCATGAGTGTCATTTTTATGGGTTGTTTTTTGAATTTCATGAGTTAGTGCCCGCCCCGGCACAAAGTCACCCGCATTACACATAAAAATTTTAACTTTCTAACGGGTTACATTCCCGGCTTCTATACACTAAGGAGCGTATGACAGATGCAGAAATCATCAATCTGATCAAAGAGGAGGACCCCAGGGGCCTCAGCACAGCCTACGAAGCATTCCGGTCGGAGTTTGTGCACTGGCTGATGCGGCTTCAGCGCTGTGGAAACGAGGACGCGCGGGAGTTTTACCAGGCCGCCATTCTTATATTATTTGACAACATTAAAGCCGGAAAGCTTGACGAGCTAAAAAGCAGCCTGAAAACCTACCTGTTCGGCATCGGTAAAAACCTCGTATGGCAACGCTACCGTACCAACCACCGGCAGCAGGTGGTTGACGCAGAGTTTTATGTAAAGAATTACTTGCTGGAGGATGGCGATAGCCAGCTGGACCAGGAGATTAACCTGGAGATCATCAGCCGCAGCTATCAACAATTAGGAGAGCCCTGCCATGAATTGCTGGGGTATTACTATTTCGGCAGGAAAAATATGGAAGAAATATCAGCCGTGATGGGTTACAAAAACCCGGAAACGGCAAAGAACCAAAAGTATAAATGTATGGAGCGACTTAGGAAAATGGTGTTTGGAAGCATTCCATTCAACCAGCCTCAA
Source organism: Cytophagales bacterium (assembly GCA_037443645.1). Lineage (GTDB taxonomy): Bacteria > Bacteroidota > Bacteroidia > Cytophagales > Cyclobacteriaceae > UBA2336. Next base: position 8,777 of record JBBINY010000053.1, on the reverse strand, counting down.
CCCAATCCGGTAACTGAAGAATAACCACATAAATAAAATACGATGAATCCAAATCTACACGATATTGACCTGATCCAACGCTATCTCGACCGGAGCCTGACTGAATCGGAGAAAAAGAACCTGGAAGAAAGGCTGAAGAATGAGCCTGCATTAAAAACAATGTACCTTGAGCACCAGCAGTTGATAAAAGGTATCCGCTACAGCTACCTGCAACAAAGGCTGCAGCAATTGCGGGCACTTGAAAATGTGCTGCCTGAAATCAAGGGCGAAGAAAAGAAAGGCAAGCAAGTGTGGCTGGTTACCTACTGGAAGCAGGCAGTAGCGGTGGCCGCCTGCCTGGTCATCGGTGTTGTTGCCTATACGCTTTGGAATAAGCCAGCAAGCGCTGAACAACTTTATGCACAGTATTTCACTCCCTATCCAAACGTTATTGAACCCATTGTTCGCAGTGGTAACGAAACCCTAACCAAACGAACCGAAGCATTTGCAGCGTATGAAGCCGGTGAGTATGAAAAGGCTGCTGCATTTTTCACTGAACTCCTTAAGGAGAAAGAAGAAGCCGGCATGCTGTTGCTGCTGGGTAATGCCAATCTTAAGCTGGGCCGTACGGCCGATGCCCGCAGCAACTTTGTAAAGCTTATTCATGACTACAACGACTACGATAACATCGGGAAATGGTACCTGGCATTGAGTTACCTGAAAGATGGCGATCTGCAAACTGCGCAGGTATTGCTCCAGGAAATAAGCAACAGCGAATACTCGTACGCGGCAAGAGCAAAGAAGATACTCAAAACGATCGAGTGAAGGATGATTAATTGTTAAACCAGAAATTCATCCCATTCGTTTCCGTGATGGTCTGAGAGTTCCCGAAGGAATAACGCATACGAAGGTTTATGCGGCTTTCGCAACAAGGGCATGCCGGCATCCTCCGGGGTAAAATCGCCTTTCTTTGTGTTACAACTTTTGCAGGCAGTCACCAGGTTGTGCCAGGTGTGCTGCCCGCCTCGTGAGCTGGGGATTAAATGGTCTAACGTTAAATCCTTTTTGGTGCCACAATACTGGCATTCGAAATTGTCGCGCTTAAAAATATTCTGGCGTGTGAGTGTTACACCTTTGTAAGGTGCTGAAACGTACCGGTTAAGCCGGATTACAGAAGGCATCGGAAAACTCCGTGTAACAGAATGAAGTTTGTACCCATTGGCCGGGCGCACCAACTCACTCTTATTGAGGTACACCAGGATAAAGGCACGCTGTACGGAGCAAACCATCAGCGGGCTGAAATCCTGATTTAATACCAACACACGGTTATTCATAGGGGAAAGATAAAAGCAATCCTGCTGAGAAGCAATATGGGTGCAGCAGGCGCGCGGTGCCTAATCGGCAGGGAGTATCCTGCAGGCATGCATAACGGTATGGGTATAAACACGCGTTTCAGGATTGAGAATACCCTCCTCATCAAAATGGTCAACACGCACGCGGTCACCCACATGAATCACCTTATCATCAGCCAGAAGAAGACCCACATGCATAGCCTTATCCTTCCTGCCTTTAAAAAATACCAGATCGCCCGGCACAACGTCATCCAACTCGTTAACCGGCCGGCCGTCTTCCATTTGCTGTTGAATGGTTCGCCCGATAAAGTAGCCACCCAGCTTAAATACCAGTTGCGTAAAGGCTGGAGGGTCAATGCCAAACGGACTTCTGCCCCCATGCAAAAACGGAGTGTTCATAAGCCTTGCGGCAGTAGCTTTCAAAAATTCGACATCGCGCTTTTGCCCCAGGTTTTTTGATTCCCCGTTAAAGGCGAACTGCTCCTCCATTTTAAACAACTCCGCCCCGGAAATCGGTATAATGCTCCCCATCAGAATCTGGAGTGGCGCTTTATTGTAAAGAATGCTGGAGGTGATATCAGTTGTAATTTTGAAGTTGGCCTCGTTAATGTAATCGAAGTGTTCTTTGGGTATCGGGTGATGCTGGCGGGCGTCAAGCCATCCGGCAAATTGATCGGAGTAGTTGCTGATCAGCAGCCACGTCCTACCAGGGTTTGTGTCTATTACCTTGTAATGCTCGCCAAACAAAAGCTGAGAGGTTTGCTCGGCCGCATGAGCGGGTTCAGCCCTGAGGGCCACCAGGCTTAGCCTGCAAACTCCATAATCGAATTCAGTGCCACTCACAAATCAGCGTTTAAGTCTTTCCAATTGTCGTTTCGCATCGCGCTCTTTAATCGATTCGCGTTTATCATACAATTTCTTTCCCCGCGCCAGCGCAATCTCCAGCTTGGCAAAACCGCGTTCGTTAATAAACAACCGCACTGGTACAATCGTCAGGCCTTTCTCATGTTTTTGCTCCAACTTCCTCAACTCCGACTGCTTCAGTAACAATTTCCGTTCGCGTTGAGCATCATGGTTGTAATGTGTACCCTGTGCATACGGGGTAATGGTTAAGCCCTTCACAAATAATTCACCGTTTGAAAAATAGCAGAACCCATCCTGAAGGTTAACTTTTCCTTCGCGGATGGATTTGATTTCGGTTCCCTTCAACACCATTCCGGCAACATATTTATCAAGCAACTCATATTGAAAGGAGGCCTGCCGGTTGCGAACGTTAACATCATTTGAAAATCGCTTGCCCATCGATACGGTGTATGCTTCAACCTCTTTTAAAGATAACGTCCAATTTTTTTCTTGGTAATATCTTCTGGCCGGTTTTGCCGGTGGCAATCAGTTTCATGCCGGCCATTGCCTCATACGTACAAATCAACTCATTTCCGTTTAGGGATTCAAGCCGGGCAGTAATAATCACTTCCTCTCCCACCAGTGCCGGATTTTTATGATCAATACTCAGAAATGTTCCAACACCTTCTTCATCGTCATCGCGCATCTTGAGAACAAACTGGCGGGTGGTCCATTCAATTTCCCGGGCCAGCGTAAAGGTTGAACAAACCGGATGCACCACATCCCCATGAAATATGGCCACATCTGCCGACTGCACAACAAAACTGTACCTCATGGAATCACCGGGTTTAAAAATTTCCTTCATGCAACCGATGTTAACGGATACCGCGCCAGAGGAGCTACCTCCAACGTTGCGAATAATTTCTTCTGAAATTTATAATGAGCTGCAATTGCAATCATTGCTGCATTATCTGTGCAATACTCAAACGAAGGGATGTAGATGTTCCACCCGGCCCGGCCTGCATGCTGCTTCAGTTGAGCCTGTAACGCTGAGTTTGCTGAAACTCCACCCGCAATCGCAACCTCCTTAATACCGGTTTGATTTGAGGCCTGCTCCAGCTTGTCGAGCAGCATGGCAACCAGGTGTTGCTGGATGCTGGCGCATAAGTCATCCAGGTTCTCTTCAATGAACTTCGGGTTGCTTTTTTTCTGATCACGCAGGAAGTAAAGGAATGCCGTCTTGATTCCGCTGAAAGAAAAGTCGAGGCCCGGCATATCGGTTTTGGGGAATTTGAATTTGGTTGGATTTCCATTTTGTGCATGCCGGTCGATCAGGGGCCCACCGGGATACGGCAACCCCATGAGTTTAGCTGCTTTATCAAAAGCTTCTCCGGCTGCATCGTCCTGGGTTTCACCAAGCACTTCCATCTGCAGGTAATCGGTAACACGGATAATCTGAGTATGACCGCCACTTACCGTCAGGCATAAAAACGGAAAAACTGGTTTCGGGTCGTCAATAAAGTGTGACAGCACATGCGCCTCCATGTGGTTCACTTCAATCAGGGGTTTGCCAATAGCAAGTGCCATTCCCTTAGCGAATGAAACACCCACAAGCAGGGCGCCCATAAGGCCCGGGCCGCGGGTAAAAGCAATGGCATCGAGCGCTGAGGATGCAATACCCGATTGGCGCATCGCCTGATCAACAACGGTAATTATATTCTTTTGATGTGCACGTGATGCCAACTCTGGCACTACTCCGCCATATTTCCGGTGCACCTCCTGTGAGGCGATAATATTATTAAGTACCTTGCCGTTACAAATTACCGATGCAGAAGTTTCATCGCATGAAGATTCGATGGCAAGGATGACGGGACCCATAGCGTAAGGCATGAAACTGCAAGTTATCAAAAATCAGGTATTGTATTGGCTAAAAAGCATTGCGCTCTATGGCCTGTACGCGATGGTGCTGGTCGTACTTTCATCCTTTTTTATTCTTCAGATCCCCGCTGTTCAAACCCAACTTACCAAAAGTTTTCTTTCATCAATTTCTGAGCAAACAGGGTTTAAGGCAACCATCGGGCGCCTGGAGTTTTACTGGTTCGACCGGGTCATGGTTGAAAAACTGGCCCTTGTTGATCCGGAAGGAAACCACATGATCAGCGCACACAAGGTGCTTGTAAACCTTACCTTCAGTGGAATTTTTTCGGATAAAAACATTCGGATTGATGCCGTGGCATTAGACAGTGCCACCGTGTTTTTGACCCGGATTAAGGAAACCGACTCTACACAAAACCTGAACATCAATGTATTTACAAGGCGCCTTAAGAGTGGAGGTAAAAAGAAAACCGAAGGAGGAGGAAGTATTCAAATTGGAGAAACCATTCTCCGTAATTCGTCATTCACCTATGCTAACAACCGCGATACCATTGCTGCCGGGTTTGACTACAACCATTTTAAAGTCGCTTTGCACGAAGCAGAACTTGCACGGTTCTTCCTTCTCGGAGATACAGTGGAGTTTAATGTTGATTCCTTTCAGGCAACAGAAATTAAAACCAATTTCACCATCCACCAGCTTCAGACTTTTTTCAGAATCTGTGATACGTCTATGGAGTTCCGCGGCCTTAACCTGCATGCGGGTGAAAGTGTCATCCGGGATACAATTGTGTTTACCTTCACGAATCAGGACGACCTCAGTAATTTTGTTGAAAAGGTTTCAATTACAAGCCATCTTTCCGACACGCGTGTACAACCGCAGGATCTTGCTCTTTTCTTCCCTGAAGCAGGATACCTTCCCCACCCGTTACAGGTGAATGGCAGTGTTGCAGGAAGGGTTAGTGATTTCCGGTTTACCAACATGGATATTGAAACCGGCAACACGCACCTTACGGGAACCCTTGAAATGGATGGCCTGCCAGACGTGGATGAAACATTCATTGTACTCACCTTGAAAAACTCGCAATTGGACTTCAATGATTTCGGCTTTGTTCTCAATGACGCGGTAATTCAACGGTTAAAGCCAGTGGGCCGGGTAACGCTATCGGGACAGTTTCTGGGTTTTCCCTCCGACTTTGTTGCCCATGGTGATTTTACAAGTGCCATCGGTAAAATCCGCTCGGACATTAACCTGAAATTAGATGAATCCAACTTCGACCGGTCGACCTACAAGGGGAGACTTACTCTGGTTGACTTTAACCTTGGAACATACCTCAGCGACACACTTAACTTTCAGTACGTAACCATGGATGGCCAGATTAACGGTTCAGGGTTAACGGCCAGTTCGGCCGACTTTTCGCTCAACGGCAGCATTTCATCCATCGGAATAAAAGGCTACACCTACACCGGCATACATACCAATGCCCGCTTTGCCAGCCAGCTTTTTGCCGGTAAATTACTTGTGAACGATCCGAATCTGAAAATAGCCGTTGACGGATCGGTTGATTTGCGCAACTCCGTGAACAGGATCAATATCAAGGGAAGTATTGACACCCTTCATCTGGAAAAAATTAAACTTTCCGATAAACCGGTCTTCATCCGAACAAAGCTTGACGTAGATATGCATGGCCTGGAACTCGACAGCCTGAAGGGCAACGCCAAACTCAATGATCTGGCTATTATTTATAAAGACGAGTCGTTGCAGCTGGAGGAAGTTTCACTGATTGCAAAGCGAAATCAGGAGCAACGGAGTTTAACATTTAAAACATCAGTGGCCAGTGCTGAGGTTTACGGAGATTTCTATTTCTCCATGCTGTTCACCGACATTCAACGCTTGCTCAATGAATTTTACCTCAATATTGAAAACGACAAAAAGGCCATTGATACCTACTATGAGCGCAAGTTGCTCCAACCAAACCCTTATCACGCTGATTTTTCCATTCATCTGAACGACATCGGCCCGGTAATGAACCTTGCCGACATTCCGCTTTCGCTAAGCAGAAATACAGACATTAAAGGACGCTTTTCGATCGGATCAACCTATACCATCCAGGCGTTTTCAAATTTTGACACATTAGCCTATGGAACCAATTCCTTTTTCGGCAATCAAATTGAAATCAGTGCCTCCAAAATCTGGGATAGCACCCGAACACTGGCCGTAGCCTACCTTCAGTCAAAAAAGCAAACGGTTGGCGGCATTGAATCTGAAAACCTGGCCGTGGAAGCAATATGGGACAGTCAGCATATTACCGTTGACTTTACAGTGGCTCAAAAACCTGAAACTTACATTGACTTGCATACAACAATCGATTTTCGCGACAGCACCCATATCCGATTCCAACCGTCCACGATACAAATTCTCGATCAGCAGTGGGCATTCGATCCATTGAATGAAATAGTTATCAAAGGAAAGGAATGGATATTCCGACAGGTAAAGCTTATCCACCAGCAGCAGACTATCGGACTGAGCGGCCAACTTTCTGCTGATTCAGCTAAGACGTTAACCCTTGCGGTTGCGAATTTTAATTTGCAATCCATTAACCCGATTATTACCCGCAAGCTACAAGGGGTGACCAATGCCACAGTTATCCTTACCAACTACTACGGACAGGCCAGTGTTCAAAATAGTCTTTCCATCAAACAGCTTTCCATCGATGGATTCCTGATCGGTGATATTACAGGGAATAACCTGTGGGACCCCGAGCAGAATGTTTTTACCATTAAGTTCTTCATTGACCGCCTTGGCAACCGGATCGTAAACTGTGATGGATTATATAATCCTTCGGCAAGTTCAAATCCCCTAACCTTGACGGCACAATTCACACAAGCTGACCTAGGGATATTTGAACCATTCCTGGAAGATATCCTGAAAAAGCTTCAGGGAACTGTAACCGGAATGTTTACCGTTAACGGCCAGCTGAGCAACCTGAAAATGAACGGCTCCGGCAGGGTTGAAAACGGAGGCCTGGTAATTAATTACCTCAATACAGCTTATCAATTCAGTGGGATCATCGGGTTAACACCCAATTCGATTTATTTTCAGGAGATACAGTTAACCGATGCCTTTCGTAACCGGGGGGTACTTCAGGGGGCTATTACCCACACCAACTTCGGGAATATGGAGTTAAACGTGGCGGCAACTTTCAATGACTTACAGGTATTAAACACATCCGCGCAGGACAACTCGTTGTTCTATGGACAAGCCTATGCCTCTGGTGACGTCAGCATCACAGGTCCCGTAAACAACCTGAAAGTAACAGCCAATGCCATCACCCGAAAGAACACGCGAATTTTCATCCCGATCAGCGGAACCTCCACTGCCGAGCAAAAAGACTTCATCAGCTTTGTCAATTTCAACGATTCAACCTTCCTGGCTGGCAAGCAAAATCAACCTGAAAAAAAAGTCAGCCTGAGCGGCTTCACCATCGATTTCAATATTGATGTAACTCCCGATGCGTATTGCGAAATCATTTTCGATCTGAAAGCCGGAGACATCATCCGGGGCCGCGGCACGGGCAAACTCAAACTGCAGCTTGACACTAAAGGCGAGTTCAATATGTTTGGCCCGATGGAATTCACGGAAGGATGGTATAATTTTACTCTGTATGATATTATCAATAAGGAATTCCAGATAAAGCCCGGCAGCCGCATTACCTGGTATGGCGATCCGTATCAGGCCATTTTAAACATTGATGCTTCGTACAATCAACTGGCCTCACTGGCCCCCATTTTGTCGGATCCTTCACTCAGCGAGGTTACACAAATCAAGCGGAAGTACCCGGTGCAGGTTTTGCTGAAGCTGGAAGGCCCCATGCTTGCTCCACAGATTAACTTCGATATTGACGCAAAAGATCTTCCAAAATCAATACCGGTTGACGGACGGCCACCTGTTGCGCTTGACCTGGAATTCTATTCGTTTAAAAGCAAAATTGATGAGCAGGAACTGAAGAAACAGGTTTTTAGCCTGATCATTCTTAGGAGATTTTCGCCACTCGAATCATCCATCAGCATGAGCGGTTCTGTGGCTAACAGCGTAAGCGAATTGCTATCCAACCAACTCAGCTATTGGATGAGTCAGGTAGATGAAAACCTCGTGATCGATGTAGACCTTGGAACCATGGATCAGGAAACATTCAATACCTTTCAGTTACGGTTATCCTACACATTTCTTAACGGTCGGCTTCGGGTTACCGGTGATGGTACTTTTAACAATCAGCCCACTTCGGGCACTACAGGCACCCAGCCAGGAAATACCTCGGCCGTTGCAGGTGACTGGACGGTTGATTACCTGCTTACCCCCGATGGAAAACTTAAAGTTAAAATGTACAGCCGAACGAATGTTAATCAATTGGCCACAAGTACCACCAACCAAACCACACTTACCACCGGGGTTAGCCTGATGTACACGGAAAGCTTTAATAAACTAAAAGATTTGCTCCGGTCAAGCCGCGAAAAAAATCTTCGCAAACCTGAAAATGATTTGCAAGACGAATTTCAAAATGAAAAAGAAGGCTATTAGCACCATTATAATTGCTGGTCTCGCTCTCTCAATTGCAAGTGCACAGGATTCCCTGAATCGTGTTGACCGCCACCGGTTCAATACGGTACTCCTTGTGGGCGGAACCGGTTACGCTGCAACACTTATCGGACTTAACCAGATTTGGTATTCTG
>JBBINY010000052.1:3968-18061 GCA_037443645.1 Cytophagales bacterium | reverse complement strand
TTACCGGCTTTGTGTTCTATCAACAGGAATGGATACTTTTGGCCGGAAGTTTGTTTTTGGGAATGTTGTGTGCTTTGCTGCCTGCGTGGCAGGCTTATCGCACGGATATTTCAAAAGTTTTGGCAGGAAACTAAGAACAACCAGCAACGAACAACGAATAACTAACAACGAATAACGAATAACGAAGACCTAGATATGCGTAACACGAGAATTATACTTTTTATAGGAATCCTTCTGATCACATCAACCGGGCATGCCCAAACCCCAAAATTTGATGCGTGGAATGAATTTGCAAAAACCAAATTCGAACCCAAGTACTACGAAAAGATCGGGGAGTATTTATTTTATCCAAACTTTCCGGATGCGGTGAAGGCCCTTGAGGGAAAGGAGATTACCATTGAAGGATTTTATGTTCCCTTTGCTCCGGAAGAGGGTAACTACATCATCATCTCAAAGTACCCCATGAGCCAGTGTTTCTTTTGCGGAGGCGGGGGGCCTGAATCCATTGCCGAAGTGGTATTTAAGGGATCGGCACCTAAGTTCCAGGTTGACGATCTGATTACGGTTAAAGGGAAGCTCAAGCTTAATGCCAACGATATTGATCATGTGAATTTTATTCTGGAAGAGGCCATATTGCTGAAGAAATAAATTTCTTCAGCAGGAGCCAAATGCTATTGTAAGCGTTGACTGTGCCTTCGCCTGACCGGATAGAATGATGACAAACCAGGATAATGCGAGAAAAATCAGCCGGAATTGCATAGGCCTGAAGGTAATTGAATGGAAACATAAAAGGGATTGAATTTCCATAATCGTATTGTTAATTTTCCTCGTTAAGCGATTACCTATGAAAGCTCTCACCAAGTTACTTTTTGTGCTCTCGCCTTTGTGCGCAGCCGCACAGAATCCCAAAGCCGACTCGTTGTACATGCGGCAGCATTACGACAAGACCGAGTACCAGATTCCCATGCGGGATGGCATCAAGTTGTTCACCGTGGTGTACACCCCTAAGGATCAATCCAAAAAGTATCCGATTCTCCTCAACCGCACCTGCTACAATGCTTCGGGGTATGCCGATTTTAAAACGTACAATCATCCGTCAAACTACCTGGTGAGGGATAAGTACATTCTGGTGTTTCAGGATGTACGGGGCCGTTATTTGAGCGAAGGAACATTCGACAACATGCGTCCGAATATTCCGGGCAATAACCCCAAAGATAAGCAAGCAATTGATGAAAGTTCGGATACCTGGGATACCATTGACTGGATGATTAAAAACATAAAAAACAACAATGGTCGTGTGGGCATGTTTGGAATTTCCTATCCCGGTTTTTACACCGCTGCCGCCATACCCGATGCCCACCCGGCCCTGAAAGCATCTTCACCACAGGCACCGATTTCGGATTTTTTCTTTGATGACTTCCATCACATGGGTGCATACCTGCAAAGCTACACGGCCGCTTTTGCCGTATTTGGATATCAGAAAGAAGGGCAGACCAAAGAAGATTGGTTTGAAGACAAACTCATGCGTTTCTATGCGCAGGCTCCTAGGGATGGCTATGACTTTCATCTTCGTCAGGGAGCTTTAAAAAACATCACCGAACAATACCACCACGATAATTTTTTCTGGCAACAAATTGTTGATCACCCCAACTACGATGCATTTTGGCAGGAACGAAATCTTTTGCCGCACCTTAAAAGCGCCAAGCATGCAATTTTAACAGTGGGTGGGTGGTTCGATGCCGAAGACCTGTATGGTCCACTCAATATCTACAAGAAACTGGAAGCCAACAGTCCTGGTGCGCACAACATGTTGGTTATGGGGCCTTGGGGCCATGGCGACTGGGCCCGCGAGCAGGGAAAGTCAACGCATAATCACATCTATTTTGGCGACAGCATCTCCACATTTTATCAGCGGGAAATTGAGCGCAAATTTTTTGCACACTACCTGAAAGATGAAGCGCCCCATGGGTTGCCCGAAGCCTATATGTTTGATACCGGCAGGAAGGAATGGAAGCGGTTTGATGCCTGGCCGCCTCGTGAATATAATCCGTTGAAGCTTACCTTTGGAACAAACGGAAAGTTGTACATCAATACACCAACTCAGGCTGACGCTGTGTTTGAGTACGTAAGCGATCCGGCCAAACCGGTACCCTACACTTCTCAAACCGAAGGATTAACATTTACTCCCAGACGATTTATGAGTGATGATCAGCGGCAGGCCGCCCGAAGACCGGATGTGTTGACCTTTGAAACTGATGTGCTCACTGATGATGTTGTGCTGGCAGGTGAAATTATGGCCCGATTGAAAGTATCGATGACTGGGACCGATGCCGATTTTGTGGTAAAACTTATCGATGTGTATCCGAATGATCATCCGAACTACGATCACAATCCAAAAAATATTGTGATGGGGGGATATCAGCAACTGGTTCGGAGTGAAGTATTCCGTGGAAGATTCAGAAACAGCTTTGAGAAACCTGAGCCGTTCAAACCCGGTGAAGTAACCGATGTGGAGTTTCCATTACAGGATGTTTTGCACACGTTTAAGAAAGGACACCGGATTATGATTCAAATACACAGCACCTGGTTTCCTTACATAGACCGAAACCCCCAGAAGTATGTTGAAAATATTTACAAAGCCAATGAGGAGGACTTCATTAAGTCAACCATTAAGGTATACGGTTCATCGGTTGTTGACGTGGGTGGGGGCCAAAAATTGAAAGCGAAACTTGAGTTTAAGAAATAAGTAAGATATTGGCTGGCTTGTTGGAAGCAGCCAGTTACGGATTGGTCAATAGAACTAGAAGCCATCTCAAAAATCCTAAGCGTGCCGTCATCGCGAGCAAAGCGAGGCGATCCCATACATATTTGACGGTTTTTCGGGGATTGCTTCTCTGCCGCTTGCCTGCCGTCAGGCGGGTTCGCAATGACGAATTGATTTTTGAGATGGCCTCTAATTTGGTTTATTTCGTATACGCTTAATGACAATTTATGAAAGCACCTGTGTTGATAGCTGTATACGTTGGACTTGCGGGTTGCGCATACAGTCAGTTTAAAAATATTTTGCTGGATAGCACAGGTGTAAAAGGCCGGTTTCCGTGCGAGCCTTCCGTTGCGGTGAGCTATAAAAGCCCCGAAACGATCGTTGTCGGGTCAGCAATCGATAACGTGTACTACACTACCAACCGGGGTCTGTCCTGGATTAAGTCCCGGATGAGGTCACCGCATGGTGTGTTTGGCGATCCGGTACTTCTCTCCGATTTCAAAGGCACGTTTTACTATTTGCACCTTTCTGATCCGGACGGCAAAAACCGGGATAGTGAACTTTTTCTCGACCGGATTGTGGCCCAGAAGTCAACCGATGGTGGAAAGACCTGGGATGCCGGGGCTTCCATTGGGCTCAACCATCCCAAAGATCAGGATAAACCCCGGGCCGTTACCGACCGCAAGGGCAACCTCTATGTAACCTGGACGGAGTTTGATAAGTACGGAAGCGATGACCCTAACTGCACCAGCAAGGTCATGTTCAGTCAGTCACCCAACGGATCGAAATTTTCAAAACCTCGTATCATCTCTCAAATTCCGGGCGACTGCCGTGATGACGACAACACTGCCATGGGGGCCATGCCTGCTGCCACCATTGACGGGAAAATATTTATTGTGTGGGCCAACCAGGGTAAAATTTACATGGACCGTTCGTTTGATGGCGGAGTCACGTGGCTTACAAATGATATTCTGTTGACCAACCAGCCCGGAGGGTGGTCAATGACTATTCCTGGTTTGGGCCGATCAAACGGTTTGCCGGTTCTGGTATGCGACCAGAGCAAAGGCAAGTACAGCGGAGCATTATACCTGGTATGGACTGACGATGGCGAAGGCGATGCCGACATTTGGTTTATGCGGTCGTTCAACATGGGTGACACCTGGACAGCCCCGATTCAAATTCATAACGACAACAGCGGCCGACATCAGTTTATGCCGGCCATGACTGTGGACCCTTCAACCGGTTTTATTTACATTGTTTTTTATGACAGGCGTAATTACGAAGATGAGCAAACCGATGTGTATCTGGCATGGTCAACCGACAACGGTACGAATTTCAAGAATGTAAAAATCAGCGAAACACCTTTCGTTCCTACACCGGATTCATTTTTTGGTGATTACATTGGGATATCGGCATTTCATGAGATCATTGTACCTGTGTGGACGCGCATGGATAACGGCAAAACAAGCATCTGGACGTCTACGATCATCCACAGGCAACTGGAGGGTCAGAAGTAGAGAAATATTTTTGCATCTTACGAAATTAAATTAGCCTCTTTGCGGTCACTAGCTACATTTTTTCAATCGCCCCCCAAAGCAACAGACGAACAAAAGCAATTCATTTTCATTGCGAATATCCTTTCGGTTTTGTTTGCCGGACTGACTCTTATCTTAGCACTAATACTGTATTTAATCTTTGGATATAGTCCAACGCTGCCGTTTATACTGAGTATTGCCTTTCTGTTTCTTCTTGTGATTGTATTGAATAGAACTGGATTAGACGATGCCGGAAGGCTGTTGTTTTGTTTGGTTCCGATCTGGATGACGTTGGTCATCACCTTGTTGGGTAAGGTAGTTCAGCCACAGCAATCGTATATTGTTTATTTTGATAGCCGGTATATTCTGCTGGTAACTACCGTGCTGCCGGCTATTGTATTTGATCTCAGGGAGCGCGTAAAGATCAGCATCAGTATTTTATCCACGTTTAGTTGTCTTATTTTTTTTGATCCAATACATAATTTCTTTGGTTTAGGATACTACCAGCGCGGATTTGACGTAGCCTCATATTATTACATCAATTACATTGTGTTCATAGCTTTTGCAGGGCTGCTATTGGCTGTATTCATCCTGAAATGGAGAGATCAGCGTGCTGTGACTCAATTGCATGCAGCATTTAGTGAAGTTCAACGCACAAACACTGAATTGTTGAGCGGCAACAGGAAACTGGAAACTTTTTCGCGTGAAATTGAAACGCAAAATGAGGAGATGCAGCAACAACAGGAAGAACTAAAAACCAGTCATGAAATGCTGGAGCAAGCAAACCGGCTGATTTCAGAGCAACGGACTACACTGCAGGCCTATACCTCTGAGCTTGAGCGTCTGGTAACTGAAAAGAGCGCTGACCTGGTGAAGACCAACGAAGAACTGATCAAGTCGAACAATGAACTCCGGCAGTTTTCATTCACAGTTTCTCATAACCTGAGGGGCCCCGTTGCCAGGCTGTTGGGGCTCACCAGCCTGATGCGGCACTCCCGGAACCTGGACGAGGTGGCTGAACTCACACGATACATTCATGATTCAGCAGGAGAACTGGATTCTATCCTAAAAGACTTGTCGCAGATTATTGATATCCGGAACGACCTGTACCGGGTGCGCGAGCGAATCTTTATTCAGGATGAATGGAATCGTGCCCTCTCTCTGGCAGGCCTGCTGGCCAGCGATAGTTCCGCTACCGCAGCTTTTGAGCAATCTCCATATGTATTTGCGATCCGTCCGATGGTTCAAAGCATACTGTATAACCTCATCAGCAACGCGATGAAATACAAATCACCTGACCGGCCGCATCAGATTTATGCAACAAGTTACTCTCCTTCAGCCACAGAAACAGTTATTGAAATAAAGGATAATGGATTGGGAATGGACCTGAAGACATACGGTGAAAGTGTGTTTAAACTATATAAGCGGTTCCATCACCATATACCGGGTAAGGGCCTTGGGCTGTACCTTGTGAAATCACAAATGGAGATAATGGGAGGAAAAGTTGAGGTTGAAAGTGAGCCTGACAAAGGAACGGTATTCCGGCTTCGCTTCCCGGTTTTAACAGACGTTGGCAGGCAAGTGTTCTTTGAAAATGATGCGGCTCAACTATACTATGATGCCAACATCAATAACACGGTCATCATCTGGAAACGAAACATTACCAGTGCAGAATACCGCAATGTATTCGAGGTTTTGCTTCAAACGATTAAAACATACAATACCCCGGGCTGGATTGCCGATCTGCGCAGTCAGGGCACTGTTACTCCCAGCGATCAGCAGTGGTTTATTGATACTGTACTGAAAGTGGCTCATCAGAACGGGTTGAGAAGAGTAGGTACAGTTGGGTTTACTGACCCCATTCGCAAAGATTACTATGAACGCATGAAAAGTATTTCAGCTAAACTGGAGATTGAATTGCAAACGTTTCAATCATTGGAGGCCGCCATTGCCTGGATGAAGCGGTTCGTTGCTTAGGCCGTTTTGCCATGGGGTTTTTTAAAACCTTTATGGTATTTTTGTGGTTCAGATTGATGAAAATCTTATAAAAACATGGTTGAAACATTGAAATACAAGGTAAAAGACATTGCACTGGCCGAATGGGGCCGCAAAGAAATCAGACTGGCAGAGGCTGAAATGCCCGGACTTATGGCCATCCGGGAAGAATATGGAACAAAAAAGCCACTGAAGGGAGCCCGCATAGCAGGCTGCCTCCACATGACCATCCAAACCGCTGTACTGATTGAAACACTAATTGAATTGGGTGCAGAGGTAAGCTGGTCAAGCTGCAACATTTTTTCTACCCAGGATCACGCTGCAGCCGCCATTGCCGCTGCGGGTGTGCCGGTGTACGCCTGGAAAGGAATGAACGAACAGGAGTTTGACTGGTGTATTGAGCAGACCCTTTTTGCCTTTAACGATGGCAAGCCGTTAAATATGATTCTGGATGACGGTGGCGACCTGACCAACATGGTATTGGATCGTTTTCCGGAACTGGTGCAGGGCATTAAAGGTATTTCGGAAGAAACCACAACGGGTGTTCACCGGTTGATGGAACGTGAGAAAAACGGAAAACTTCCCTTGCCTGCAATTAACATTAACGACTCCGTTACAAAATCCAAGTTCGATAACAAATACGGTTGCAAGGAATCGTTGGTGGATGCCATTCGCAGGGCAACGGATATTATGATGGCCGGAAAGGTAGCCGTTGTAGCGGGCTATGGCGATGTGGGTAAAGGCTCGGCTGCCTCGCTGCGCGGTGCCGGTGCACGGGTAATTGTTACCGAGATTGATCCCATTTGTGCGCTTCAGGCAGCTATGGATGGATTTGCTGTGAAGAAGTTAGAAGATGTGATTGGTGAAGTAGACATCGTAGTTACTGCAACCGGCAATTGCGATATTGTAGTGGACCGTCATTTCACGAAAATGAAAGACAAAACCATTGTGTGCAACATCGGGCATTTTGATAATGAAATTGATGTGGCCTGGCTTCGAAAAAACGGTGAATGGGATACCGTAAAGCCGCAGGTCGATCTCATTACCCTGAAAAACGGAAACCAGGTGATCTTACTTGCCGAAGGGCGATTGGTTAACCTGGGTTGTGCCACAGGCCATCCTTCGTTTGTGATGTCGAATTCCTTTACCAACCAAACGCTTGCGCAGATAGAATTGTGGGCCAATTCCGATAAATACGAGAATAAAGTGTACACGCTGCCTAAGCACCTAGATGAGAAGGTAGCCCGGTTGCACTTGAGTAAAATCGGGGTTGATCTTGAGGAATTGAATGATAAACAGGCCAAGTACATCGGTGTTGGGAAGCAAGGACCCTTCAAACCCGATTATTACCGCTATTAAATCCCTGTTTATTACACGCATAGCAAAACCCTGCCGTTGGCGGGGTTTTTGTTTTTGAGGGGCTCTATATTTGTGTTATGAAAGTAACAGTTTTGACCCTGCTGATTTTGCTGACAGGACTACTCACTACCGGAATGAGTCATCAGGCCGGAGATGATGTGGAATTGGTATGCATGCGCAAGCAACATTCTACAAAAACCTGTCACTATAACTTTATGATTAATGGCCTTCCTTACCGTTACATCGATCATGGATGCAAGGAGACAAAGGAAGTGTTGATGAAAAAGGCTAAAGAAGGGAAACTGGCGCTTGCAAAAGAGTGGAAAGTTGATTGCCCTCCTCAAAAGGAGGGGTTATAGCAGGTTAGGTAAACATATTCCTTCTTCGTTCGAACCATGGTTTGAACACGGCTCTATCCAACACCAAAAAGGCCAAAGCAATATTTACCAGAATGATGATGTTCACGACCACCTTCCCGTTAAAGGGTATGGAGGGCAGTTCCTGATGAATGTAGTTCTTTTGAAGCCCCATTTGATTCAGGTCAATGGTTGTTGTAGTATCGAAAACCCCCTGAACCAATAAAAAAGTAGCGAGGCCTACGGCTATGAAGACTCCGGTTAACAACAGTATTCCGTTTTGGGTCAAAAAACCGGTGCGTAGCGGATACTGATCCAGTCTTTCCATAACCCGTTGTGTGAAATTCCGTGAAGGCTCTTCAACCTGAACCATAGCCAACTGATGGTGAATATAGCTAAGCTCTTCCAGGCGGTCTTTTACCTTCGGTTCAGAGATCAATGCCTGTGCCACCTGTTCCTTTTCGGAAGCACTGAGTGTTCCATCAAGATAACCGAGCAAATGCTCGTCAGGTATAAATGATACTTTTCCCATAATCTTTGGGTTATAAAGTTAAAGCTTCTTTTTTAAGAAGTCTGTTCAGTTCATCGGCTAGCCGCTGCCGCGCCCGGTGAATTCTCACCTTGGCCGTATTGGCCTGCATGCCTGTAATTTCAGCGATTTCTTCCAATGAATGCTCCTTTAAATAAAACAGTGTCAGGGCCAGTTTGTCAGCCTCATTCAGGCTAGTCATTGCTTTAGCGATAAATTTTTTTTTATCGCTCGCCTCCAGCTCTCTTCCGGCCTCCTGGCTATATTCAATAACTGTAGTTTCAATGTCTTGAAAAGATCCCTTTCGTTTTCTCTTATAGCTTACTGCGGTATTAAACACAATGCGGTAAAGCCAGGTTGAGAACTTTGAGTCGCGATTAAAGTTTTTCAGGCTCTGAAAGGCCTTTACAAATGAATCTTGCGCAGCCTCCTCCGCCTCAGGCCGGTTATTCAAAACTTTCAGCGCCAGCGTAAAAGCATAGCTTTTATAGCGGTTTACAAGCTCTGCATAGAGCTGCTGATTTCCAGTCAGAATCTGGTCAATAATCGCGAACTCCTGTTCTGTGGTCATTACAGCACTATGACGCCAACTATGACAACCAAGTTACAGTATTTCTGAATACCCTGAGAAATGAAATATCAGGGGTGTAACCTCACCGTTCGGAGGTGCGTCATAGGTGAAATTTCTCACTTAAAAAATTGAATTATGGTAGAATTTGCACCGATTCTAGGAATCATGGTCCCAATTGTAGCCATCGTTGGGGCTTTTATTATGATTGTTTACTTAAGGCGCTTTGAAAATGCCGAACGGATGGCCATGATTGAGAAAGGAGTTGATCCTTCGCTGTTTACCCGGAAGGCCAGAAGGAGCAGTTCGGGCACGTTACGTGCTTCACTGCTTTTAATAGGAGCAGGAACGGGTTTGTTAATCGCATACTTTCTCGACCGGTCATTTGATATGGAGGAAGTAGCCTATTTTTCAATGCTGTTCATTTTTGGCGGCCTGGGCCTGGGTGCTGCCTACATGGTGGAAGAAAAAAAGATTAAAGAAGAGCAGCGTGAAAATGGATGAGTTGGCGATTGGTAGCCCCGGCTACCAATACCACTCCAATAAAGTAATCGAGATGATCCAGATGATGAGGACCGAGATTACGTTCAGTACAGCCCCTGCCTTCACCATGTCCTGGATGCGGATATACCCGCTGGAAAAAACAATGGCATTGGGGGGCGTTGTAATAGGCGACATGAGGGCAATGCTTGCCCCTAAGGTTACCGGCAGCCCCAACAGTATCGGGTTCACATTCATAACCTGAGCAATGCCAAAAACCACAGGCACAAAAACATTGACCAGGGCAACATTGCTCATTACTTCTGAAAGCGTAACGGATAGTACAATCAGGCTGAGTGTTAACCAAATGGTGTATTCACTCTGACCGGCTACCCATGTTCCTACGGCCTGAATAATTCCTGAAACACTCAGGGCTTCGGCCAGGCATAAACCTCCGCCAAAAAGAAACAAAATTCCCCAGGCCATCTTTTCCGTATCGCTCCAGGTCAGGATGAATTCACCTTTTTTGAAATTAACCGGCACCACAAACATCAGTACCCCTCCACTAATGGCGATAGTTGTGTCATTCAGAAAATCCCAATCAAGAAATGAATTGATAACCTGCTGAAACATCCACAAGAATGCTGTAAAGGAGAATACAACCAGTACCAGTTTTTCACTTTTCTTTAAGGCACCAAGTGCGGATAAGCGGGTTTGAAGCAATTGATCGGAACCTTTAATTTTTTTGAGTCGGTTGGGAAACAACCATTTTGTTACAACCAGGTAGTTGGAAAGCACAAGAATGGCAGCAACCGGAAAACCAAAAATAAACCACTCCGCAAAGGAGATTTTGATTTGGAACATGTCGTTCAGGATGCCGGCAAAAACCACGTTGGGCGGTGTGCCGATAATCGTTGCCATGCCCCCCAACGAAGCGGCATAGCCTACCGAGAGCATCAGGCCGAGCGCAAAGTTGCGTTCGCCTTTTTTTTCTATTTCCTGAAAGGAATGAGTATCGGATAGGATTAGCCGGATTACCGAAGTAGCAATGGGCAACATCATCATGGCCGTTGCGGTGTTGCTGATCCACATGCTCAGAAAAGCAGTAGCCAGCATAAAGCCCAGAATAATACCGTTGCCTGAGGTTCCGGTCAGCCGGATCAGATTTAACGCAATGCGTTCATGCAGCCGGTGTTTTTCAAGGGCCAGGGCGATCAGAAATCCGCCCATAAACAAGAAGATAATCGGATTGGCATAGGGAGCGGTGGCTGTTCCTATCTTCATTACGCCAAGTAGCGGGAAGCCGATCAACGGCAGAAATGCTGTTATGGGAATTGGAACTGCCTCGGTAACCCACCAGGTAAGCATCCAGGCGGCAAGAGCCAGAACAGCAGGTGCTTTCGGTGAGATAATGTCTTTGGGAAACAGGAGTAAGATTGCAATAAAGAGCAACGGTCCTAGAAAAAATCCGATGCGATTGGATAGGTTCATGAAGGTGAATTGGTTCCAAAAAACAAACCCCGGATGGAAGCCGGGGTTACCTGGTATAATCTATTCGTTTGGTGATGGTTTTGGATTTGCCGGTTTCACAACGATAACACGGCCGTCAAATTCCTTTTCATTAAGGCCTTCAATGGCTGCGCGGGCTTCGTCATCATTAGGCATTTCCACAAATCCGTATCCTTTGGAGCGTCCGGTTTCGCGGTCCTTAACAATTTTAGCGGAGGTTACCTGACCGAACCTGGAGAACTCTCTTTCCAGGTCTTCCGATCGGGTTTTGAAATTCAGTTTTGCAACAAAAATGTTCATGGCACAAGAGGGAATTAAGTAAAACAAGTTATCAGCAGCGCATCGTTGCCTGCTTAACAAATATAGGACAAAATTCTATTTGCACCAGATGCACCTACACGTCAAGCGCATGCACACCCGGCAGCACATTCCCTTCAAAATATTCGAGTAAGGCTCCGCCACCTGTGGAAACGTAACTCACATCATCGGCCAGTCCAAACTGATTTACGGCAGCTGCGGAGTCACCTCCGCCAATCAATGAAAATGCTCCCTTTTTTGTTGCGCGGACTACCGCTTCAGCCACCGCTTTGGTTCCCCCGGCAAATTTCTCCATTTCAAAAACGCCCATTGGGCCGTTCCACAATATGGTTTTTGATTGCTCAATCACCTTTGCGAAGACTTGTGCAGCCTGCGGGCCAATGTCGAGCCCCATCCAACCGGCAGGTATGGCATTGTTGCTGGCGATGTTGGTGTGGGCCTGTGCGTCAAACCTGTCGGCAATAATCGAGTCGATGGGGAGGTGTAGTTCAACCCCTTTCGCTTTTGCCTTTTGTATGAGTGATTTTGCCAGATCGAGTTTATCCGCTTCAACCAGGGAATTACCCACATTGCCGCCAATGCTTTTGAAAAACGTGTAGGACATACCTCCGCCAATAATGAGGTGATCAACCTTGTTCAGCAGTTGTTCGATGAGCAGAATTTTATCAGAGATTTTTGCCCCGCCCATAATGGCAGTAAACGGTTTTACCGCATTCTCCAACACTTTTTTTGCATTGGCCAGTTCAGCAGCCATAACATAGCCCGCGCATTTCTCCTTAAAATAACGAGCCACAATGGTTGTGGATGCGTGTGCACGGTGGGCGGTACCGAAGGCATCGTTTACGTAAACATCGCCATGCTTACTTAGTTTTTCGGCAAATTCAAGATCGCCTTTTTCTTCTTGTTTATAGAAGCGCAGGTTTTCCAGCAACAGCACCTCACCGGGTTTTAGTGATGCTGATAAACGGTATGCTTCTTCACCTATGCAATCAGCAGTAAATTTTACCGGGTTATCCAGAAGCGCCTCCAGGGTTTTGAGCGTATGCTTTAGCGAGTATTTTTCTTCCGGACCCTCTTTAGGGCGACCCAGGTGCGACATCAGCACGCAACTACCGCCATCGGAAAGAATTTTCTTCAGTGTTGGTATGGTAGACCGAATGCGGTTGTCATCGGTAACATTAAAAAGTTTGTCAAGCGGAACGTTAAAATCGACACGCAGCAAGGCCCGTTTTCCGGAAAAGTTTATCTGATCAATTGTTTTCATTTTAACTTTTTTGTTAATCACCAAAGCTTATGCCTAACCCTTTCGCTGCTTTAACAAGGTATGAATCTTTGTTCACGAAATTGTATTCGCGGGTGGCTTCCTCGAAAGAAACGTAGCTGATGGTGTTGTTTTTCAAAGCCACCATTTTTCCAAATTCTCCATGGATAACCAGTTCCATAGCCTTTACTCCAAACAACGAAGCCAACACGCGATCAAAAGCCGTAGGGGTGCCTCCGCGTTGAATGTGGCCCAACACCGTTTCGCGTATTTCGGCCTTACAGCCGGCATCTTTAAGTTGCTTTGACAATTGAAATGCAACGCCCCCCAGGCGCACATGCTCCGAACCTTTTTCCCCGGTACGGGAAACAATGGTTCCGTCTTTGGGTTTGGCACCTTCGGCAATCACAATGTTTACAAAGCCCTTTCCGACTTTGTAGCGGGCATCAATTCGCTTAACCAGTTTGGTTACATCGTACGGAATTTCAGGGATCAGGCAGATCTCGGCTCCACCCGCAATGGCTGTGTGAATGGCAATCCATCCCGCATCGCGGCCCATTACCTCCATAATCATCACCCGGTGGTGACTTTCTGCCGTGGTAACCAGTTTATCGAACGAGTCGGTTGCTATCTGAACGGCCGTTTGAAACCCAAACGTCATGTCGGTTGCGGAAAGATCGTTGTCAATGGTTTTCGGAACCCCGACAATGTTCAACCCCTTCTGAGACAATACCCTGGATATTTTCTGAGAGCCATCACCCCCGATATTTATTACCGCATCGAAGCCAAGTTTTTTTATTCTCTTAACCAGTTCATCGGTGCGGTCCACTTCTTTAATGTCGCCATTCTTTTGTTGTACCGGATATTTTAAAGGATTTGATTTATTCGTTGTCTTTAATATGGTGCCGCCTTTTACGTGTATTCCGGCTGTCTTCTGAGAGGTTAGTTTTATGATCTGCTGCGGTTCGTTAAGCACCCCGTTAAATGCTTCGATGCTTCCATACACTTCCCAGTTTTTTTCCTTTCGTGCGCGCTTGGCAATACCCCTGATCACGGCATTAAGCCCGGGGCAATCGCCACCCCCGGTAAGGACGAGCACTTTTTTTGCGCCATTCATAGGTTAAGAGTTAAGATGTTGAATGTTTATCGGTGGCAGCGCGTCTCAGCCTGTCGTTGATTGCCCTGCCGAGTCCATGTTCCTCCACCAGTTCGGCAAGAATAACGTCTATCGGCATGGTATCAAAATCGCGCAATGCCTGGAAAAAATTACGGGCCGCTTCGTGCATGTTTCCGGTGGGTGAGAGAATGCGCTGGTAAGGGGAGTTAAAATCCCTTGAGAAGGTGAGGATGCCGGTGCAGCGGGCCGGGTGGTGCTGCAACAGGTCTTCAATTTTTCCAAGAATAACTTTTTTTGAAGGT
>JBBINY010000052.1:0-3958 GCA_037443645.1 Cytophagales bacterium | reverse complement strand
CGTAATGACTTCTCAGCTGGCCGGGAGCCTTGGGGTTTGATGATGAATAGGTGTTAATAAGAACTTCGCCTGCGATTTCCTTTATTTTTTCAAGGGCCAATCCGCCTAAGCGGTAAACCACCGGCTTATCTTCTTCAAATCCTACGATGGTGGATTCAATCCCAACGGGGCAGGGGCCTCCATCCAGAATGTAGGGAATAAACTTGCCCAGTTGTTCAGCCACGTGCTCAGGCTTGGTTGGACTTACCCGTCCGAATAGGTTGGCACTGGGTGCAGCCAGCGGAAAGGGAAGACTACCGAGCAACTGGTGTGCTAATTGATGATCAGGACAACGGAGGCCAACCGTATCAAGGCCTGCTGTTACCAGGTGTGGGATCATTTCTTTTTTTCTGAGTACCAGGGTCAGAGGTCCCGGCCAGAAGTGTTGTGCGAGTTGAAGTGCCTTTTCGGGAAAATGCTGAACGTAGTGTTTTGCCGATGCGACATCGGGAACATGAACAATCAGCGGATCGAAATGAGGACGCCTTTTGGTTTCGAATATTTTTGCAACCGCTTCGGGGTTTAATGCATTGCCGGCAAGCCCGTAGACCGTTTCAGTGGGTATGGCAACCAGTTCGCCCGCTGTCAGTAGCTGAACAGCTTTTTCGATGTCGGTGCCGATTTCAGCCATGCGATGCGTTATATTTGGAAAGTAAACAATTCAGGTTATGAATAACAAGAGTCGTTCAATTCTGCGGGTTATTGCTGTTCTGCTGGTATTGCTGGCCGTGTTAATGGAACTGGATATTGTGCTGATCCCCGCGCTTGCCGGAATGAAGTTCTGGATGGTGGTGATTGCCTTTGGTATCATGCTGATCAGTACCCGGTAAGCGGTTACTGAATCACCACGGTGATTTTATTGATTTTGTTGGCTTCCAGCTTGCTGGTTTGCTCGCCACCTCCGCTATTATCTTTGTCATCCTTTCTTACAATGATGTAATACGAGATGCTCTTCAAATCCTTGAATTTGGCTATTCCTTTTTTATCGGTCACCCCCTCTGCGACTACGTTCTTTTCGTTTTTATAATCATCCTCACGTTCGAAGAGGAGTACGGTAGCACCTTCTTCTGTATTGCCTAATTCGTTTCGCACAGTAACAGAAAGCTGGGTTTTGATGATCTGAAAACTCACCATGGAAAACGCGAGAAGAGCAATCAGGGATATTCTTTTCATTTTAGTTTGATTTTAATATCAAAAGTAAAAACGGATTGAATTGGTTGGTAGTCTATTCAAAAATATGTTTGGCATAGTTTAGCTGCAAGTCATCCAGCAGCCAGCGGTTGGCTTTTAATCGGTTCAGGAAATCCACATATTCCTTTTTATCCTTGCCAGACCACGCCACCTCGGCCAGGGCACATGCCCGGGGGTATGCCATGTACTCGGCATGGGATGGAGTTGTAATATACTCCGTCCAGAGATTAGCTTGTGTGCCCAAAATATAGGCTGCCTCCGCAGGGTTCAATTGGGGCGGTACCGGCTCATACAGGTACACTTCCGAAACGGGAGTAAGTCCCCCAATAGCCAGTTGCTCCGTTGCGGCAGTATCCTGGTAATGATCGAAGTAGCACCAGTTGCCGGGTGTCATAATTACTTGGTGATTTTGTTTAGCGGCCTCAATTCCACCGGCCTCGCCACGCCAGCTCATTACGGTTGCGTTGGGGGCCAGGCCCCCTTCCAGAATTTCATCCCACCCGATAATCTGCCGGCCTTTGCTGTTCAGGTATTTTTCAATGCGCTGAATGAAATAACTCTGCAATTCGTGTTCGTCCTTGAGTTTTTCTGTCCGTATTCTTGATTGGCACTTCTTGCATTTTTTCCAACTTGTTTTCGGGCATTCATCGCCACCGATGTGGATGTATTCGGAAGGGAACAACTCCATCACTTCGTCCAGCACCTGCTGCAGAAATTCAAAGGTCTCGTCTTTCCCCGCGCAATAAACATTTTCAAATACACCCCAGGTTGTAGCTACGTGGTAAGGACCACCTGTGCACCCAAGTTCAGGATAAGCCGCCAGAGCCGCTTGGGAGTGCCCGGGTAGCTCAATTTCCGGAATAACGGTTATAAACCGGTTTCGGGCGTATTCAACCACTTCTTTGATTTCTTCCTGCGTGTAGTATCCACCGTAGGGAGTTCCATCGTACGTTGTTGACTTTCCGGCATGACCAACCACGGTTTCCTTACGGTAAGCGCCAACCTGTTGCAGTTTCGGGTAGCGCTTGATTTCAATCCGCCAACCCTGGTCTTCGGTTAAGTGCCAGTGAAAGCGATTAAACTTAAATCGTGCCATTGCATCAATGTATTTCTTAATAAAGGCAACGGGGAAGAAGTGGCGACCCACATCGAGGTGAAGGCCCCGATAAGCAAACCGGGGTTCATCGGTAATATCAACATAGGGAATCTGGCGGGCTTCTGCGGAAGCCAACTGGGTTAATGACTGCACTCCATAAAAAAGGCCCGCAGCGCTGCCGGTAATTAAAGTACCCTCTTTGTTTACCACTAACCGGTAGCCTTCCGGGTGAAAACCTGAATTATTGAGTTCAATCCTCACAACATCCTTACCCGATGCTTCGGAGGCCACGGTTACATTAAGTTGCCTGGCTTCCAGGTAATCTTTAAGAAACGAGGCGGCATGCATTTCTTCGGGTGTCACAGCAACGAGAGTCACTGAATTTTTCCATTGTATCCTATCGTCTCCCTTTGTAACGTGCAGTGGTGCCGGGATAATACTAACCTGCAGTTCGCCAGGTTCCTTCTTTCGGGTTGAACAGGAGATCAATAAAAGAAACAAGGCAAATACAATCGGGCGACTCATAGGCAGATGTTTTAGGAAGATCAAAAATAAGAATTCCTTGATTCAGGATCATGTAAGAATCCACCAGCCGGCTAAAAAGATAATAGAGGTCAGCGCAAGTGAAACAAACAAAGCAATGAGTTTATTGGTGTTTTCGTTTTTCTCTTCATTAATAAGCCGAAACAATAGTTCCTTCCGCTCCGCTTCACTTAGCGATTGGGTATCCTGAATACGTAGCTTTTTGGTTTTATGGAATTTTTTAGTGGGCTTGCGCTTTAGTCGTTCACGCAGATCCAGGTTATACCGGATCGTGTCGTTCATCTGTTTAAGAAACCCACCCAGCAACATAGCGTAACAACTCAACGGAGCAGCACAATGCCACCGCGTTTCTCCTGCGGGCCGTCTTGCGGGCGGAAGGCGCTTTTGTACCTCACTACGTAGGTGTAGGTTCCTGCAGGGAGTAACTGGCTAAGGTTGTTGTTGTATCCGCCATTCCATTTAAACTGCCGGTCGTTTGATTGAAACACCAAACCTCCCCAGCGATCAAAAATGAAAACCTGGAATCCTGTGTCATCAACGAAGTACGAGAAAATTCCAAACTCTTTATTCGGGGTGTTGCCGCTTCCATCGGTAAGCTGACTGCCCGGCCTGAATGCGGTGGGTGCAATAATGCGGGGTTTGCATTCTTCGATGACATTGATTTGATCGAACGAAGGACAACCAAATGAATTCACCAGGTCTGCTCCGAAAACACCGGGCTCGGTTGCTAAAAAAGTTCGATTGGTTTCACCGGCAAGCAATACGCCTCCCTGGTACCATTGGTAGCTTTGAAAGCCTGCCCCGGCATCAAGCAGCACTTCGCGTGAACCCGGATCAGGGTTGGCCGGATTGTTACAGATAAGCGCAGTGGAGGGTAGTGATCCCGGAGTTACCGGGAATAAAACGATTTCCCTTTCAATGAACTCGGTACAACCCGGAATGATTCCGGTGAGCCGGTAGAGCCCGGCTGTGGTGCGGACAAGGGTTGATTGCGTGGCTCCTGTAATGTTTGTTCCGTTAACGGCCCACTGAAAATTAGTACCTGGAATATTGCTGGTGCCCGTCAGGGTAAATGGTGAGCCGATGCAG
>JBBINY010000051.1:6065-18640 GCA_037443645.1 Cytophagales bacterium | reverse complement strand
TGCCAAGTTTTCTGATCACGTCACGGTGCCCTTCGGTGGGGTAACCTACATTTGTTTCCCATCCATACCCTGGAAATTCTGTTGCCAGTTTTACCATCAGTTCATCGCGGTAGGTTTTTGCCAACACACTGGCCGCGGCAATCGAAAGGAACTTCGCATCGCCTTTTACAATGCATTCAAACGGCATGTCCCTGTACGGCTTAAAGCGGTTGCCGTCAATCAGCAATAGTTCTGGCCGGATGGTAAGCTTATCTACGGCCAGGTGCATAGCCTTGTGTGATGCATTCAGAATATTAATCGTATCAATTTCCTCGTTTGAAACTTCCGCTACCGCCCAGGCTTCTGCATCGCGTATAACAACTTCCCTCAACGCTAAGCGTTCTTCAGCCGAAAGCTGCTTGGAATCAGTAAGTTTTTTATGCCTGTATTTTTTAGGGAGAACAACCGCTGCAGCCACCACGGGGCCCGCCAAACAACCCCGGCCGGCTTCATCGCAACCGGCTTCAATCTGATTAATCGTAAATGCCGATTTGAGCATGCACAAACTTACTCTTCAAAACCCGTGCAGCAAAGGGAATTTGCATAGCTTTGAAAAAACCCTTGCCATGCACAACCCGTGGAAAACCCTTTCAACACATTTAGTGTACTCCAATAAATGGATAAACGTAGAAGAACACAAAGTGATTAACCCCTCGGGGAATCAGGGCATCTATGGAAAAGTGTGTTTTAAAAACAAAGCCATCGGCATTATACCCATTGACCAAAACGGAAACACCTGGTTGGTTGGCCAGCATCGCTATACGTTAAATGACTATTCCTGGGAGATTCCTGAAGGGGGTGGGCCCATTGGAACATCACCGGTTGAATCAGCTAAACGCGAACTGCAGGAAGAAACCGGTTTACTTGCCGGCACATGGCATTTGCTTATGCGCATGCACACCTCTAATTCCGTTACCGATGAAGAGGCTTTCATTTTTGTGGCCGAGGAATTAACCGAAGGACCTTCAGCACCGGAAGAAACCGAAGCCGATCTGAACATACGAAAACTTCCGCTGCACAAAGCCATTGAGATGGTAATGAACGGAGAAATTACCGACAGCATGAGCATAGCAGGGCTGTTGAAAGTGGCCCGGCTGCGAAACCTCTGACATGTAGCGCCTATCAAGCCCGCCCCGTTCATGACCATCCGCGAACACCTTAAAACCAATTTCCTTCTCGCCTACCCTGTCATGCTCAGCATGCTTGGCCAGGTGATGACCGGTGTTGCCGACAGTGTGATGATCGGGCAAACCGGTGCCACCCCACTGGCAGCCGCATCGCTGGCCAACGTGGTATTTATCCTGTTGCTGACATTTGGTATTGGTGTATCGTATGCCATTACACCCCTGGTTGCTGAGGCTGACGGACGAAAGGACCACCCTCAGGTCATCGAGTCGCTTCGTCATGGTTTTGTGATTAACCTGGCAACAGGGGTTTTGCTTGTAGGTGTTGGTTTTCTGGTTACACCGCTTCTGCATTTTCTGAATCAGCCTGCTGATGTGGTGCAACTCACCATTCCATACCTCCAAATTATAGTTTGCTCCATCCTGCCCACCATGGTGTTTCAAACGTTTCGCCAGTTTGGCGAAGGGCTGCATCGTACACGCATGGCCATGATCATTGTAATTACCAGCAACCTGCTCAACATTATTCTCAATTATGTGCTGATTTATGGCAAGTTTGGATTTCCTGAACTGGGGCTGAACGGTGCCGGATGGGCAACGTTGGTTTCAAGAACACTAATGGGAGTGTGGATGGCGGCATACATTTATTGGGGCCCTTCGTTCCGATCTTACCGTGCAGGATTTTCGTTTGGCAACTATTCCATGAAATTGATTAACCGCATGCTTCACATCGGCATACCGGCCGGTGTTCAGTTTATTTTTGAAGTGAGTGCATTCGGATTTTCAGCCATTATGATGGGCTGGCTTGGAACCACCGCCCTTGCTGCGCACCAGATTGCCATTAACCTGGCCACCATAAGCTACATGACCACCTCGGGGCTGGGTGCAGCGGCAACCATTCGCGTGGGAAGGTACCTGGGGCAGAAAAACGGCATCATGCTCCGGCATGCCGGCTTTACCTTAATGGGTATGGGCGCAGTGCTGATGGCCGTTTGGGGAGTTATCTTTATCCTGGCCCGCTACCAATTGCCAGCGTTGTATATTGATAACCCCGAGGTGATCGGCATGGCAGGACCTCTGCTGATCATTGCCGGGCTGTTTCAACTTTCCGATGGCATGCAGGTGGTGTGCATAGGCGCTTTGCGCGGCATTCAGGATGTAAAAATACCTTCGGTGCTGATCTTTGTTGCCTACTGGATTATCGGGCTTCCGTTGGGATACCTGCTGGGATTCCCCCTGCAGTTAGGCGCCAACGGCATCTGGATCGGCCTGCTTATCGGGCTTACGATTACAGCACTGGCTATGTTTTTCCGGTTCAACCGGCTTACGCTGAACCTCTTCTCCGGCAAGTCTGCGGATTAGTGTATTTTGGTGCACAATCCCTTAACCCATTACCCATGGTTGCTGAAGCATTACCGGTGCGCTATTCGCAAACCACGATCACTGAACTGATGATTCCGGCCTACGCTAACTTTGGCGGAAAGATTCATGGCGGCATATTGCTTTCGTTAATGGACAAAGTAGCCTACGCGTGCGCCAGCAAGCACGCAGGCACCTACTGTGTTACCGTAACGGTAAACCGGGTTGAATTTCTGGAGCCTGTTGAAGTAGGGGAACTGGTTTCCATGCATGCCTCGGTAAATTACGTGGGTAACACGTCACTGATTGTCGGCATCCGCGTAGAGGCTATGAATGTAAAAACCAATGCCATCAAACACACCAACTCCTCATTCTTTACCATGGTTGCCAAAAACGATAACGATAAACCGACACCGGTGCCTAAACTGATCCTTGAAAACAGAGAAGATGTAAAGCGATTTATTGAATCCATGCAGATGAAACAAATTATCGGTTCTGTACGAAAGCAGATGGACGATGCGCGGTCGAACATTGAAGTAGAGCGCGCCAGCGAATTACTGCGAAATGAAAGATGTATTTTAAAATTGTAGATTTTAGATTGACGATTGCAGCTTGATAATTTTAGATTTATAGGTAGTTTAAACTTTGTTAAACAATGAAACAGTTTCTCATTATATTTTATTTTCTCTCCGCCACAACATTTGCACAATACCCCGTCATTCTATCCCAACGCGAACAGGCCCGTGTGGTGGATGATCTTCTGGAGGAGCGCGTGCGCGTTGTACTGCCTAAGCTGATGCGAAGGGAAGGAATTGATATGTGGGTTGTTATGAGCAGCGAGTACAATGAAGATCCTGTTATCCGGACGTTTCTTCCGGCAACCTGGTTTGCTGCCCGCAGAACCACCATGCTGGTCATGTTCGACCGCGGACCGGATAAAGAAGTGGAATGCCTCGCTGTATCGCGCTATGATGTTGGAAAAATTTTCAAACGCTCGTGGGATCCTGACGCCCAGCCCGATCAGTGGGGCCAGCTGGGAAAACTGATTGCCGAGCGAAACCCCAAAAAGATCGGCATAAATAAGTCTGATTATTATGGCCATGCCGATGGGTTAACGCACTCACATTATACCAAACTGATGAATGCGTTGCCTAAAAAAAATCAGGCCAGCGTGGTTTCAGCCGAAAAACTGGCCGTAGGCTGGCTTGAGACACGCACCGAACGCGAAATGATCATCTACTCCCAGATCTGCCGCATTGCCCACGACATCATTAAGGAAGGCTTTTCCGACCGGGTTATTCACCCGGGTATTACTACTACCGATGACGTTGTGTGGTGGTACCGCGAAAAAATCAAAGAACTGAAACTTGATACCTGGTTCCAGCCTTCTGTTTCCATTCAGCGCAACGAACCCGAGGCGATTTTCAGCAGAAGGCCATTGCCTCACGTTATCCTGCCAGGCGATTTGCTTCATGTCGACTTCGGAATTACCTACCTGCGCCTAAACACCGATACGCAGCAACACGCCTATGTGCTCAAGCCCGGTGAAACCGATGCCCCTCAATTCCTTAAAAGTGCGCTGGCCACCGGCAACAAACTTCAGGATATCCTTACCGGAAATTTTAAGGAAGGAAAAACCGGCAACCAGATACTGGCTGATACACGCAGGCAGGCCATCGAACAAGGCATAACACCATCCATTTACACACACCCCATCGGCTTTCACGGTCATGCTGCCGGAACAACCATCGGCATGTGGGATATGCAGGGCGGTGTGCCCTACACGGGTGATTACCCGATGCACTACAACACCGCTTACTCCATAGAATTAAACTGCACCGTTACCCTGCCCGAATGGAAGAAAGACATTCGCATACAACTGGAAGAAGACGGGTATTTTGATGAATCGGGTTTCCGTTACATTGATGGCCGCCAACGTGAGCTGATTGTTATTTCATCCCAACGGGGAATAAACGGAAACTAATCCATATGAAATTTTTTAGGGGATTCTACACCGGATACGCCCTGCTTATTTTCTTTATTCTCTTCCTGATATTTTTCATCCTGTTGCTAATCCCAATCGTTTTTCAGAAACAGCACCAGCTTGTAGGAATTTTCAACCGGTGGTGGGCACGCGCTCAGTTTTTTCTTACACTCCTGCCCGTGCGGATCGAATGGCGGTTTAAACCCGATGCACACCGGCAATACATTTTTTGTCCTAATCACTTCTCCTACCTCGATATACCCGTCATGGCGCTCAACAGCCACAACACCATTTTTGTTGGCAAGAATGACATGGAGAACATTCCGCTGTTTGGCTTCATGTACCGGAAACTCCACATCACCGTTGACCGATCGAAACTGAAAAGCAAATTCAATTCGTTCCTGCGATCGTGCCAGGCTATTGACGAAGGGAAAAGCCTGGTTATCTATCCGGAAGGCGGAATTCTTTCAGAGGAGGAACCTGTACTTTCCCGACTAAAAGATGGCGCCTTTCGGGTTGCTGTGGAGAAACAAATACCCTTGGTTCCGGTAACTATTCCATTCAACCGCCTAATTTTGCCGCCAAATCAATTCTTGTTACGGTGGGGTATCATAAAACTGATTTTTCACGAACCGATTCAAACACAAGGACTATCCGTAGCGGATATCCCGGCATTGAAACACCAACTTCATACGATTATACAAAGCGAACTAGATAAGCAGTATGCAAATCGATAAAGCCCTTTTGGACAAACTGGCCCACCTTGCCAGGCTTGAGTTCACAGCCGCAGAAGCAGAGGAGATGCTTAACGACATCAATACCATCGTTGCCTGGGTTGACAAGCTTCAGGAAATTGACACTACAGGCGTTGAACCGCTCACTTCCATGAGCCACGAAATCAATGCCCTGCGCGAGGATGAAGTTGGCACCCACCTCGAGCGGACCAGAGCTTTGGAAAACGCCCCATCAACTGACGGTGTATTTTTTAAAGTACCTAAGGTTTTGTGAGCATCAGTGCTCTGAATAACAAACATCAAACCGGCCGTGCGTGCCCCGGATGGCTGCAGTGCATGATTGGGAGAATGCCAGAAATTCAAACGTACCTGCTAAAATTTTTCGGGAAGTATCATTTTCATGAATGGTGAGAACAGCCTGGTAAAACTCATCGGAAGTGTACAGGCATTCCGACCGGGTTCGCTGAAGGTGAATGTAGTCTGATGTTGGATTATCCAGCAGGTAAGTTCCCGGCTTAAGGTTGGTTTTTTGAATTATGAAAGCCAGCCTGTCTTCTAAACCTGATCCCGTTCTCAATGATAAACACACCGATCGCTCAAAGAAATGCAGGTTTGCCTGCACCTGGTGCGACACCCAGGGTTCGTTATTGACCATACATCCGAATGTATTTGCTCCCTTTGCGGATACTTCAGGAAGGAGACTCAGTTTTTCAGCTTCAGCAGGATTTTCCGGGTAGAAGATACCGACCAGTATCGAACCAGTCAAAATAAAAAGCGGCAGCACCATCTTTAGAATCATACCACAAACCTACTGCGCTCAGATTACGTGCGCATAGCCCGGGGGTTAATTCAGTATTACCACAGCATTACTCACTTAAATATATAGTAACACAAGCCGAACGGGTATGTAATTTTTCTATACTTACGTATGCAATCCGTTTGGTTCTGGAGAAACTGGTCGAAGGATTACCGTCTGTTCTGGTATTGTTGCATTGTTTTATGTGTCTGCAGCCTTGGGTTTCTCTGGTACAGTTACCTTAAAGGTCCTGATAATGTCATCCATTGGGAAACGATGCATCAACAAAAGACCATCGAGACCGTTTCGCACACATTCGCGGCAGGAAGTTTTGAGTTTGCCATTCCGATTGAATCGTACCTTACCTTTGAGTTTTTCAGGGGCAGCAGCCTTACCCCCAACACCACCGCATCGTATCTCTTTCTGGTTGGGTTGGTTTTCAGCGCCCTTATCCTGCTTACCGTAATCACCACCCTGGCTTCCCGGTTCTGGTACTTTGCCGGCATGGGTCTTTTCATCCTGTTTATGGTAAGCCTCCGGCTAGAAGTACTCAGGCTTTTCGATGTTACCGGCCGGGTTATACCCTTGTGCATCATGGGGCTTTACACTGTGGTGAGTTTTTACTTCGCATTTTTCCGAACTTCAACACCCTTCATTGTCCGGTTCCTGGTATTTGTTCTGCTAAGCGCCATACTGGGAACACTCATCATGTTGTATGCTGGCGTATACTATCCGTTTTTGCACCTGGCGGCTACAGGGTACTCTTCCGGCCTGCTTCTTTCGGTTGTATTTATCCTAATGGTCGCCCATGAAATCCCGGCCTCCTTTGTTTACCTGGCCGGCCAGGGCACAGCTACCGGCAAAAGCCTGCGACACTTCAGCATCATCAGCGTGGTATACCTTATCAACCTGTGGCTTCTTTATTTTAATGAAGCGGGCATAACGCAGTGGAATTTCCTCTATATCAATGTATACCTGTTGTTCTCCATATCAGTACTGCTGGGTATTTGGGGATTTAAAAACCGTGAAGTGCTGTATGAAAACATCGCACCGTTTTATCCATTTGGCAGCTACTTCTATCTGGCCATGGCATGTATTGCCCTGTTCACCACAGCACACCTGTTGGGTAATCACAATGATCCGGCTCTAAAAATTATTCGAGACATCATCATTTTCAGCCATATCGGTTACGGGATTATTTTCCTAACCTACGTTTTTTCGAACTTCATCATTATGCTGGCGCAAAACTATCCGGTGCACAAAATCCTGTACCAGCCCAACCGCATGCCCTACTTTACATTCAGACTTGCAGGTTTTATCGCAACACTGGCGTTTGTCTTTTACATGGACTACAAAGAATACCTCTATCACAGTTTTTCCGGATTTTACAATAACCTGGGCGATCTATACACAAAACTGGAACAACCTGCTATCGCTGAAGCCTATTATCTGAAAGGAAAGACATACGGCTTTCAAAATAACCGATCGAACTATGTTCTTGCTGGCATTGAAGCCCGAAAGAATAATTTCGAGAAAGCGCTCAATCACTATGAATTAGCCAATGGCAAGCGGCCCACTGCATTTTCACTGATCAACCAGGGCAACCTTTACCTTGTAGCGGGCGCACCGTTAACGGCCGTTCCGCTCCTCCGCAGCGCCCTTCAAAAAGAGGCATCGCCCTACATTCAGAATAACCTGGGATTTGCCTATACCAAAGTACACAAGGTTGATTCGGCCCTGGCGATGTTTGAACTGGCCCGGAAAAACAACAAAACCAAACAAGTTGCTGAAACCAACTTCCTCGCACTTATCGGACAGGAATACATACCCATCCGGGTCGATTCCACATTGCACTTATTATTACCACAGCCCGCTGCGCAAAGCAACGCCTTCGTTCTTGCGTCCCTCCAGCGGCAACGGGTTAGCATTGAGATGCCGGTACCTGAATCGCCCCTGAATTTGGTTGAGGCTACCCGACTCAACAACTATATGGTTCATGCATTAAAGGAGCTGGACAGCGTATTCATTGAAAAAATTTTTCAGATCGCCTCCGATTCGGTCAATGAACCATACAGTGAGGCACTTAAATCAACACTGGCTCATGCCTACTACCATCAGGGAAACGTTTCAAAAGCAATGGCCATATTGGCCGAACTGGGATACCTCAGTCAATCCATGCAAGGCGAGTACAATTACATCCTGGGCTTATGGGCCCTGGAACAAGAGGCGCCTCAACAGGCCGTAACGCATTTTGCCAATGCAGTGACCAGCGATTACAAGGATGCGCGGTTTTATAATGCTATTGCATTGGCCGAAGCCGGGCTACAACATGAAGCGCTGCTGGCCTCCGGTAATCTAATGGAGCATGGCGATTCGGTCGTCCGGGAAATTGGCAGACAACTTCAAAAGATTCTTACTGTTCCAAAATCAGGACTTTCATCGCTTACCGACCTGGAGCGCTACCAGTTTTTGCGTTACCGAATCACCTCACGGGATACCGTTCTATTCGACCAGGTTCTAAATCAGTTCTCTGACCCGGAGTACAGGGCACTTTCCTTATTTGAAATGAGTAAACGACAGGTTGACGTTGGGCGGTGGAGTACTGCAAAAAAATACCTTCACCTTGCCGGTCAATTGCAATCAACCGACATCCGGCTACAACGCCAAATCAGCGACACTCAATGGCTTCTGCAAGTTGCTGCTGAAAAGTACTGGCTGTCAGGAAAGACAACCGTTCCTGTGGGTAAAGCTGAACGCCTGCTTTTTGAGGCCCTGAATAGTCAGCAGCAAGGCGACAGCGTGAAAGCCAGAACCTACTTTCACATGCTGGGAACGCAAAATCCGTTTTTTGAAGATGGCATACTGGCCGCTGCCCTGTACTTTGGCAACCACCCGGAACATCCACTTCAGGCCTATAATCTTTTAACGGATGCCATTTATGTGAACAAGCATTCTTACCGGTTGTTAACGGCTTACGCTGCCGAAGCCGAACGGCAGGGGTTTGATGAGTACGCTGCGGGTGCACGCCAACGGGCTTATGCTATACGACAGGAACGTTAGCATTAATGTGGATGGGTATCCACACGCTTGGCAGTTTTACGCTTGTAATGGCGCGCTTTCTTTCCCTTCCTTCTTTTCTCTTTTGATTCTTTCTTTGCAAGCTTCAGGTTTTCACGGATAACCTTCCAGTAATCCGGACCATAGTCAACAAGGATTTCAGAGCCTGCCGGTATGCTCTTTTTTGATTCGATGTAAGCTTTTAGTCCCTCGGTAATGTAATCGCAATTGTTAGTAACGCCTTTAATGCGGCTCAGGCCCAATGCATCATTGGCATAGCGCGCCAGGTGGCGCAAGGTTTTCCAGGCATCAATAACATGATGGCGTTTGACATAGAAGATGTAGGCATTCTTACCATCCACATCTTTAACAT
This sequence comes from Cytophagales bacterium, assembly GCA_037443645.1. Lineage (GTDB taxonomy): Bacteria > Bacteroidota > Bacteroidia > Cytophagales > Cyclobacteriaceae > UBA2336. The sequence goes on along the minus strand of JBBINY010000051.1, from coordinate 9,174 downwards.
CTTTCCATGTGGTGATTTTTCCTTTGTATTCCACCACCTTCTCACCTTTCGGAATAAATACCTTCGTGAACAATCCTTGTCCTGCATTCGGTAAAGTCGACTTTTTTATATACAGGTGCTTTTCGTACAACGCCATAGGTTATGCTTAGCGGGCGCGAAGATAGAAACCCCTGTCAGAAATAAAAAAGGTCAGCCGGGCCGACCTTTTTACGTTCTCAGATAGCGGACAACTTAATTGCTTTTTCTCAGGTAAACCTTGCCGTATTTGGATTCCAGTAAAAAACGGGGGCCTGTTGCTGGTATAGCTGATATTTCCGTCCACTTTTCAAACCCTGAACTTGGTTGCCTTTTTGAGTTGAAAAGTATATCCATGTTTGTAAGAATCTCACCATAGTATGTTCGTGCGGTAAGTTCACCGGTTGCCTTTACGTTTACGGTAGCATCTACCCCGCCATAATGCGAACTTACGGTTAATGGAGCATTGAAACCGGTCACCTCAACAAGTCCGTATTTGGCTTCTACGTTGGTGTCCATACCTGTCGGGACATATACTTCCAGGGTAATCTCTTTCAAAACCCCGGTAGACATATAGGAATACTCTCTACCATTTTCATTAAAAAACTTTTGAATTTCGGGATCCTTTGTGTCCTTCGCCTTAAACACGTATTCGGTATCTCCTTTCTTAATAACAATTCGTTTTGGCAGGTCATCCTTGTCTTTGATTCCTGATCTGATCGTTACCGTATTTCCTGATGTTAGCGTGTGCAACTCAAATGCATCATCATTTTCGCCTTTATTAATACTGACCTGGCCCTTTATCAAAATCTCCTTTCTGTCCCAGGTTGACAGTTCAATCAGCTCCGGATAATCGAATTCGAGGACAAGCTTCTGACCCGTCTGAACCGGAACACTCTTTTCAATACTTGTTTGTGCATACGCCCAATCGCTAATCGCCAACACGCTTAGAAGAATAAAAAGTCTCATACGTTCTGTTTTTTGACTTACCTGCAACACCTGCCACTTACTTTTTCCGGAGGTAAATACTGCCGTGAGAAGAAGACAGTTTCATATCCAGGCCTCCGCCATTAATCTTGCCATTAATCTTTCTCGACCCATACACTTTCCAATCAGATTGTGATTCGAATTCAATTTTAATTGCGGGATCAACGAAGATTTCACCATACCCGGTTGACAATGAAAGATTTGCTTTAGTAGCAAGGGGCAACGTAACATCAACCGGCCCATGCACCGATACAATCGATATAGGGTTTTTGATTGTGGTGCCAAAAATCACATCAATGCTTCCATGAACTGTTTTCACTGCCAGCGGACCCGTTACATTGTCGAGGTATACTCCATTGTGCACGGTGGAAACCTCAATTTCACCCTCCACATTTTTAAACTTCACCGTACTGCCATGTGGAGAAGTATGCGAATAGGAAACGGCAACGGATTTGGGCACCATGATCTTTATCTTGGGGCCATCCATCTTTTTGAGTTGCTGAACTTCAACCGTTGCCCCTTTGTCGACTACCGATAGACCAATGCCTGAATTATCTTCAAGGCCCATGCTGCCGATGGCGCGCAGGCCTTCAGCCCGTTTATCCCGCTCACGGCTCATATCAAGGGAGGTGAAAATAATTTCCTTGCCGTCATATCCCTCTATGCTTATGTTATTTACTTCATTGATAACTAATTTACCGGTAGTCTTAGCCAGTTTGTATTCCTGGCCTAGCACCGCAGTAAAACACCCGATTAATGCAATGCTTAAAATTTGCTTTTTCATTTTTACTCTGTTTAGAATTAATGGTTTCACTTTATAGAATAGCTCATTTGCTTTGTTACGATAACTTGAATAGGGCAGCATAAGCTTCGTCTTTCACCGTTGGCATTACCTGCTCATTGTCAATAATCTCCTCGAAAGATTTAACTGCTTCCTTTTCTTTCATCTCCACCAGCAAGTGAATCAGGGCAATCTGAACTACAGGATCTTTTTGCACTGTCAACGACTGAATTAACGCTTTCCTGACTTTCTCATCTGCGGTAAATCTGCTCAAGGCTTCAATCGCTGCAAGCCTTACGTTACTGTTACCGTCATTATTCATGATGGTTACAAGGGCGTTCACAATTTCATCATCAGGTTTGTTAGCCTTAACCGACTCAAAGGCTGCCATTACACCCAGCATACGTTGGCTGGCCGATTGATCATTGTTTAGTTGCTGAAGTACAAGCCTCCGTGTTTCTTCCATCTGTTCTTTGCTAGCCAAAATTTCCTTCTCATGCTGGTTTTGTTGACTGATCCAATACCCTGTACCCCCACCCACAACCAATAAAGCCACTGCTGCAGCTATACGATACCAGGTTGGAGAAATGGATATTATCCTCGGTTTTTGCCTCTGCTTACTTTCAGTTTTAAGAAATAGCTCAAAATTCTGCCTCAGCTTTGCTGAAGGTTCAAGGCTTTCCGATCTATCTATTACGAGCATCACTTCCTTCAACTGCTCATACAACTTATAGGCATCTGCATTTTTTACAAGTTCCTTTTCGATCATGTGCTTGTCGACAGTGTTTAGCTTCCCATCAATGTAATCGATGATCATCCCTGTTAATTTCTCCGGATCCATTTTCATATATTTTCCAATTGAAAGTAATGCTCCCTTAATTTTTGAATAGCCCGATGCACTTTTACCTTAATGTTCGCCACGGTGGTGCCCATAATAACCGCTACCTCTTCATATTTCATTTGCTGAAACCGGGTGAGCACCAATAATTCGCGCTGTTCTTCCGTAAGCATCAAAAGGGATTTATGCAATATCTTTTCACGTTCATCCTGCTCCTGGTTCTCGTACGAATCCATGACTGCATCACTTACTCTATCAACATCCACATAACCCGAAACTTTATTTTTTGTAGCCTGGTAATGATCAGAAAAAACGTTTCGCGCCACCTGGTAAATCCATGACTGAAACCGCAGTCCATCCTGGTAGCTTGTTCTATACCTGATAATGCGCAGAAAAACATTTTGTGTGAGGTCTTCTGCCACATCCCGGTCCATCGTCATCCGGGCCAGGAAGTTGAAAATCCGTTTATGATAGCGCTCAAAAAGCAC
>JBBINY010000051.1:0-5965 GCA_037443645.1 Cytophagales bacterium | reverse complement strand
TCGTCATCCGGGCCAGGAAGTTGAAAATCCGTTTATGATAGCGCTCAAAAAGCACAGAAGCCTGCTGCAGGTTACCGTTTTTTACGGCTTCCATGAGGGTTTCATCACTCATCAGGTCAGTACTTTTTATCAATTTTCATGTTAATTACCGGCAGGCGTGTAGAAGGTTACAACGGAGTTACGGATTTTAGTGAAAACAAAAAAGTAGCGGCCTCCTTTATCAACAGTTCAATTCGGAATGTTGTCTGAACTCCTTACTTTTGCACCTCTTCGGGGTGTAGCACTCCCGATAGCTATCGGGACGGCTAGTGCGCCCGATTAAAAAAAATTGTTGAACTCGGGGTGTAGCACAGCCCGGCTAGTGCGCTACGTTCGGGACGTAGAGGTCGGAGGTTCGAATCCTCTCACCCCGACAATTTGTAAGGCCCTGGCCTTTCGGTCAGGGCCGTTTACTAAACTTGCTTTCATGCCTATGGACAGACAAATTCCCCTCAACGATCTGCACATTAAACTGGGCGCCAAAATGGTTCCCTTTGCCGGCTTCAATATGCCCGTGCGGTATTCTTCCGACATTGAAGAACACATGACCGTGCGTAACGGTGTAGGCGTGTTTGATGTATCGCACATGGGCGAGTTCACCGTTAAAGGCCCGCATGCACTTGAACTCATTCAACGGGTAACTACCAACGATGCTTCCAAGCTGGTTGATGGGCAAGCCCAGTATTCGTGCCTGCCGAATGACAAAGGCGGAATTGTGGACGACCTGATTGTTTACAAGATTAAGGATGAAGATTACCTGCTGGTGGTGAATGCCGGTAACATCGATAAAGACTGGAACTGGATCGTGCAGCACAATACACAAGGCGCTGAGCTGAAGAATATTTCTGACGACATCTGCCTGTTTGCCGTACAGGGCCCAAAAGCCGTAAGCACATTACAAAAATTGACAAAGACAGACTTAAGTACAATAAAATACTATCACTTCGCCATCGGTGAATTTGCCGGAATTCCGGATGTCATTATGTCGAACACCGGATATACCGGTGCCGGTGGCTTTGAAATTTATGTACATAAGAACCACGCTGAAAAAGTATGGCATGCCATCTTCGAAGCGGGAAAAGAGTTTACCATCAAACCCATCGGTTTAGGTGCCCGTGATACACTTCGCCTGGAGATGGGCTTCTGCCTGTATGGGAATGATATTGACGATGCGACTTCCCCCCTGGAGGCAGGATTAGGGTGGATTACCAAATTCACCAAAGATTTTACCAATGCTTCCAACATTAAAAAGCAAAAAGAAGAAGGTGTAAAGAAAAAACTGGTTGGTTTTAAGATGATTGACAAAGGCATACCGCGTCACGACTACCCGATAAAAGATGCCGCAGGAAATACCATCGGAAAAGTAACATCGGGAACCATGTCACCCGTGTTGGGTATCGGCATCGGATTGGGTTATGTGGTAACCGGATTGTCCTCTCCGGGAAGCGAAATTTTTATAGATGTTCGCGGCCGGTCGCTAAAAGCCGAAGTAACAAAACTTCCGTTCATCAGTAAGTAACTCACAATACAAAAAAATCAATGAAGACCATTGATGTGTGCCTGAGTCCGGATTTGATGCACCTGTACAACGTGGAAGACCGGACAGTCGTAGTAGCCGATATCCTACGCGCCACTTCTACGATGACTACCGCCCTGGCTCATGGGGCGGAGAGCATCCTGCCTCTTTCCGATCTGGAGGCATGCCGCAAAAAAGGAATGCAAGGCTACATCACTTCCGGTGAGCGTGACGGAAAAAAAGTACCAGGCTTCGACAAAGGCAATTCACCTTTCGAGTATATGGGCAATGACATTCGCGGAAAGAAAATCGCCTTTACTACAACAAATGGCACCCAGGTTATTGAAAAATCGGCCCGGGCAAAAGAAATCGTAATTGGTTCATTTCTTAATCTCTCCTCGGTAGTTAATTACCTGTTGTTAGGCGAGAACAACATATTGATTGCCTGTGCCGGCTGGAAAGGCCGTGTTAATCTGGAGGACACGTTGTTTGCCGGGGCTATTGTAGAAAAGTTGAAGGATTATCTCGGGCTGGATTGCGATGCCCCGCTGGCCGCACAACACCTTTACAGGCTTGCCAAGGAGGATATGCAAACCTTTCTGAGTAAGTCTTCGCATGTTAAGCGCCTCAATAAACTCAATGTTCACAAAGACTTTGAGTTTTGTCTTACCGTTGATCAATACAAAATTCTCCCACGGGTCAGGGATGGGGTAATCACAATAGCCTGAACAGAAAGGCCTACTTTCCGAAAACAGTTTCTCCTCCAATTACTGTCTTCAAAATCTTCACGGTCCGTATTTCTGCAGGGTCGAGGGTAGTAATGTCTTTTTCGAGAATCACAAAATCGGCCAGCTTGCCGGGCTCCAGCGAACCTTTAATGCTTTCTTCAAACGAGGCAAAGGCTGCGTTAATGGTGTATGCCTTTAATGCCTCTTCAACCGAAATTTTCTGTTCGGGTATCCAGCCTCCCGGATTTTTACCATCCAGCGTTCTGCGGGTTACGGCCGCATAAATTCCCTCCAGCGGTGTTGGCGGAGCTACGAACCAATCACTTCCGAACACAAGCCGGGCGTTGGTATCCAGCAGCGAGCGGAACGCATATGTGGTTTTGCAACGTTCGTATCCGATAATTTTTTCAGCCCACCTTCCGTCATCAATGGCGTGATAGGGCTGCATGCTGGGGATTACACCCAGTTGGGCGAACCGCTGAATATCATCCGGATGAATGTGCTGGGCATGCTCAATCCGGAATCGCCTGTCGCGCTCCCCATTCTCCTTTGCAACTTTTTCATAGATATTCAGCAGGGTACGAATTGCCCTATCGCCAATGGCGTGCGTCATCACATGCAGTCCGGCACTGTCGGCTGATTTGATTCTCCGGTACAATTCTTCCTCGGCAGTCACAAAAAAGCCTGCGTCCTTCGGGCTGTCGGAGTAGGGTTCCAGGAATGCCGCGGTGTGTGAGCCCAGCGAACCGTCAACAAACTCCTTCAGCCCGCCAATGCGCAGCCACTTGTCGCCATTGCCCTGGGCTTTCACTTTCTCGTTAAGTGTTTTCCAGTTGGCCAGGCTCATGCCTGCATAAATGCGGGTGGTGAGGGCTCCGGCAATCCGTGCCCGTTCGAACACCGGCAGGTACCCGCTCATATTATGCACTGAAGTCACGCCACGTTCCGCCACGTACTTCATGGCAGCTTGCAGTGCATGATCTTCCTGCTCCACTGAAGGTGCCGGAACGTTGGCGTAGATCATGTCCATGGCGTTGTCTTTGAAAATGCCTGTGAGCCTCCCCTTTTTATCACGCCCGATGGTTCCTCCCTCCACATTCTTCACGTGTTCGCTGATGCCAGCCGCTTTGAGTGCAGCCGAGTTCGCCAGACACATGTGGCCGTCAAGTCGGTTAATCCAAACCGGGTTATCCGGAGTAACGGCATCAATCCAATCGCGTGATGGCAATTCTCCACCCCAGTTTTCGTGATCCCAGTCGCCATTAAGAACCCATGTACCCTTTGGTTGGGTTTTAGCAAAGTCGGCAATGCGTTGTATAAACTCTTCCTTTGAACGGGCATCGCGCAGTTGCACGGAAGCCAGCGCAAAACCGCCATCCACAAAGTGCGTGTGGCAATCAATAAACCCCGGTACGATCAGGTTATTGATTGAAGCATCGGTAACCAGTGTTTCCGTCCCAATCCACTTTTCTATCTCCTTTCGTGAGCCGACCGCAACAATGGAATCACCCGAAATGGCAAACCCCTCGGCCCGGGGCCGGCTTTCATCGGCTGTCCACACGTTACCAAATACTACCTGATCGGCCACAGGATGTTGCTTACAGGCCTGGATTAAAGCACCACACAACAAGAGGATGAGAATCTTTTTCATTTCAATTTTGGGTTTTGCTGATGACGATATTGATCACGTGCTGTCTTCTTTTCAAAATTTTTTTGTAACGCTTCGGTAAGGTTTACACCGGTTTGATTGGCCAAGCAGATTAACACCCACAACACATCGGCCATTTCATCACCCAGGTCTTTATTCCTGTCACTTTCCTTCTCTGATTGCTCCCCATACCTTCGCGCGATGATGCGGGCCAATTCGCCAACCTCTTCCGTGAGCATGGCCATGTTGGTGAGTTCATTGAAATAGCGGACCCCATGGACTTTTATCCACTGGTCAACCTGGTTCTGGGCTTGTTCGATGGTCATAAGTTAGACGCAAGTAGTAAGACATTAGTAGCAGGACATGGGTAGTATGATAGCTCAATTGATTTTATTGAAGTCTTAAGTCTACAGTTTAATTAAATTTTTCAAATGGTATATCCAACACCTCAAATTTCTCCCACCCCACAAAATCAAAATGCCACCATTCGGATGCATTCACTTTAAAACCATGCTTGTGCATCACCGAGATCAGAAGGTCACGATTTTTCTTTATTGCAGGGTCTTTTACGGGGGTGGACGGCCAGGCTTCCTTTTGGAATGAATCGTATGCCGTAGGCATTTTTAATTCCTGCCCGGTACGTACGTCAATGATCGTCATATCCAGGGCACATCCACGATTATGGCGCGAGCCTTTGTAAGGCGAGGCCACATAGGTAGTATCCCGATATACTTCATAAAATTTTACGGTGGCAGAATACGGACGATAGGCATCGTAAATTTTTATGCCTACGCCATGCTTCGAAAATTCTTCCTGCGCCTTTTTCAAGGCTTCTGCTACGGGCTTGCGGGCATAGGCTTTGGCCAGGTTGTAGATTGTTTCTCCGGTAAAATTGTTGGGTGTGGCATAGCGAATGTCCAACACAATGCCGGAAATAAACTTCTCCAGATCAACCAACTCTTTGGCTGGATCAGTTTTTACCTGAAGCAGGTATTGCTCATACCCAACGGGAGTTAATCCATACCGGTATTGCGCCTGAGCGGTGGTGGCCGCAACCAGTAAAAACAAGGTATATCGCATCATGGGTTGAGCAGATTTCTATAAAGTTCATAATTCTCCTCATCAAAACAACAGAACACAACACGATCAATGCGCTGGTCAATGGCTATAAAATCCTTTACCGAGCGTACGGCTATACCTGCTGCCGATGCTTTCGGAAATCCATAAATGCCGGTGCTGATGTTCGGAAAGGCGATGGTTTTCGCGTTTATTTCAACAGCTCGCTTCAGGCTGTTGCGGTAGGCGCTTGCCAGCAATTCCTCTTCATTGAAATTCCCTCCCTGCCACACAGGACCTACTGCATGAATGACATTTCGGGCTTTCAGGTTTCCGCCAGTGGTCACCACGGCTTCTCCGGCAGGGCAATGTTGCAACTGCCGGCATTCAGCAGCTATGGCAGGACCACCTGCCCGGTGTATAGCTCCGCACACACCACCACCCGGAAGCAGGTTTGTGTTGGCTGCATTCACAATCGCGTCCACATCCAACTGAGTGATGTCGTCCTTAATCAATTCAGGAACACTCATACTTTGTTCTTGGTATCGATAACAATGGTTACCGGTCCGTCATTGACAAGGGCAACGTTCATATCGGCTCCAAACGAGCCGGTGTGAACGGGTTTTCCCAGCACACCACTAATTGCCAGAACAAATTTTTCATACATCGGAACGGCAAAGTCGGGTTTGGATGCCTTGATATACGAAGGCCGGTTACCCTTTTTTGTGCTGGCATGCAGGGTAAACTGGCTCACCACCAGTATGTCGCCACCCGCATCTTTTACACTGATGTTCATCACTCCATCCGTATCATCGAAAATGCGCAGGTTTACAATCTTGTTGCTGAGCCATTCCAGGTCTTCCTGGTTATCCGCATCTTCTATTCCTACCAGGAGAAGTAATCCTTTTCCGATTTTTGATTTGATAGCTCCTCCAACCTCAACCGATGCCGAAGAAACCCGTTGAATAACAGCGATCA
>JBBINY010000050.1:16730-19169 GCA_037443645.1 Cytophagales bacterium | reverse complement strand
AAATTAATACTTAAAATGGCAGATCATCGGTTGCCCCTGAGGGAGCCATTGACTCGTTCGGAAACGGAGCCGATTCTGCAGGGCCGGAAGCTCCGGCATTTTGCCTGACGATCCGCCACGCCCGGATATCGGTGTACCACCGGCCATTGTACTCGCGACTTTCAATATTGATGGAGGCAGTTATCCTGTCGCCTGCTGCAATTTTTAGTTCGTCCACCTTATCGCCCCACAAATGCATGCAAACCTTTTTAGGATACTGCCCCGGGGTTTCAACAATAAACTCCTGTTTCTTCCACACCCCGTTTTTGCCTTGTCCGCTTTGCAACGGCAAGACATTAATTACTACTCCTTCAAGTTCCATTTCTTTTTATATTAATTTCTAAATTGCTCCATTCTTAAGCTCATCTACCACCCCGGGATCCAGCAGCGTGGTTACATCGCCCAGGTTGCTGGCATCCCCTTCTGCAACTTTACGCAAAATCCTCCGCATAATTTTACCCGACCGTGTTTTTGGCAATCCGCTCACAAACTGGATTTTATCAGGTTTGGCAATAGGGCCAATTGTTTTTGATACAATCTCACGGATCTCACTGCGCAGGTTCTCTTCTTCATGAGGCTTATCATAGCAAATTACAAAGGCATAAATGCCCTGGCCTTTAACATCATGCGGATAGCCCACCACAGCCGACTCGCACACGGCTGAGTGTTCATCAATGGCGCTCTCAATTTCGGCTGTGCCCAGGTTATGGCCGGATACAATAATAATATCGTCCACTCTTCCGGTAATCCGGTAGTACCCTTCCGTGTCTCGTCTGCATCCATCTCCGGTGAAGTATTTTCCCGGGAAGGAAGAAAAATAGATATCTCTAAACCGCTGGTGGTCCCCATAGATAGTTCTTGCCATTGAAGGCCATGGAAATTTTAGGGTCAGCCGCCCTTCAACGTTGTTTCCGGTGAGTTCAATTCCCTGCTCATCCACCACGGCAGGTTGTACTCCGGGCAGCGGCAGGCTGGCAAATGCAGGCTTAAGTTTTGTAATGTGAGCTATAGGCGAAATCATAAAGCCTCCCGTTTCAGTTTGCCACCAGGTGTCAACAATGGGGCAGCGCCTCTGGCCAATGTGCTCGTCATACCAATGCCAAGCTTCTTCGTTAATGGGCTCTCCTACGGTTCCAAGAACCTTCAGCGAATGCAAATCGTATTGACGCACAAAATGAAGCGGAGCTTTTTCCAATGACCGGATGGCTGTTGGTGCCGTATAAAAAATAGCCACCCGGTGCTTCTCCACCACGTGCCAGAATCTGCCCCAATCCGGCCATGATGGAATCCCTTCGAACATCAGGGTGGTGGCGCCCGCTGAAAGCGGCCCGTAGAGAAAATAGGAGTGACCGGTAATCCAACCCACATCGGCTGTACACCAATATACCTGGCCCAGCTGGTATTGAAATGCCGTGAGGAACGTGTACGTGGTGTATACCATGTACCCCGCGCAGGTGTGTACCATGCCCTTCGGCTTACCGGTTGAGCCTGATGTGTAAAGGATAAAAAGCAAATCCTCAGCATCCGTTTCAATTGCAGGGCAATCTGCGTTTACTCTGCTGATCTCCTTGTGCCACCAATAATCACGGCCCTCTTTCAGTTTAGGTTTCGATTTGATGCGCTCTGCGATGATTACCGTCTCAACAGTCGGGCATTTTTCCAACGCTTCATCCACAATGGCTTTGAGGTTAACGGTTTTGTCTCCCCGATAGGAGCCATCGGCTGTTAACACCAGTTTGCAGCCGGCATCATTAATGCGATCAATCAGGGAACGTGCTGAAAATCCGGCAAACACCACCGAGTGTATGGCCCCAATCCGGGCACAGGCCAGCATGGCATAGGCTGTTTCAGGAATCATGGGCATATAAATACAAACCCGGTCTCCCTTTTTTACACCGTGCGCTTTCAACATGTTGGCAACGCGGCAAACCTGGTGGAACAACTCCTGATAGGTTATGTATTTTGCCTCATCCTGCGGATCGTTGGGCTCCCAGATAATGGCGGTTTGATTGGCACGGTCAGTCAGGTGCCTGTCAAGACAGTTTTCAGTGATGTTCAGTTTCGCGTTGATGAACCATTTCACCTCAGGCTTCTGAAAATCCCATTCCAGAACACGATCCCACGTTTTACGCCAGGCGAACGACCCGGCAACTTCGGCCCAAAAGGATTCCGGGTTCTCCAGGCTCCGATTGTACTGTTCACGATATTCCTGAAATGACCGGATAATGTTCATGTTCCTGTAATTACCGGAACCTAAAATGCATCCCGTTTTCCGATAAATCAAACAAATGCAATTCAAAGAATATATTCCACAGCAACTGCGGCAAGTGCACCCAGTATGCTAACTGCGAGTTTCCGGGCATTGAAGTGATGTTCCGGGCTGCTTTCAAACACAATGGT
>JBBINY010000050.1:0-16630 GCA_037443645.1 Cytophagales bacterium | reverse complement strand
ACATCATATTTAGGTCCCATGGTGGCAGGCTGTGCCAGCATGGCTCCCTCCAAAAAAGCGTGTACACAAAGGGCCATGAGCAGGACTATGGCCGATACTTCCTGGTGATAGTGCGCTTGGTGATGAGCATGGGCATGGCTGTGTGTATGGTCACCCACGGGTTGTACCGGCAGGTGGCCATGTTCAACACCAGAAGTAAAGTGTTCCAGTAATTGCTGAAGGAAAAAACCGGCCAGCACAAATAATCCAATCAACTCGACTTCGCTGTTACCCTTGTACAGTTCGGGTAAAATATGTACCACCGTAATTCCAAAGAGATACGAGCCGGCAAAAACCAGCAACAACCGGTAGTTTTTATTCTTGCCGCCAGGTAAAAAATAAACGAGCAGCCCGGCAACCAATGGTGTAAAAAAAAGAACTACGAGTTTAAGTGCCATGGCTATGGGTTAATCACAACTTGTTTTTTAATTCCGGGCGTCACGAAAACACTCACGGTTCCATCATCTGCAGTGTACATCAACACGGCATCCAACTGGGGTTCCTTCTCCAAAGTCTGTTTAGCCCGTTCAACGCCCATTACCATCAGCGCAGTTGCCCATCCGTCAGCAGAAGTGGCATCGGTGGAGAATACCGACACACTGAGAAGTTGGTTATTCACCGGGTACCCCGACTTGGGATCAATGGTGTGCGAAAATTTTTTTCCGTCAATCTCACGATAATTGAAGTAGTTTCCGGACGTTGTAAACGATTTATCCTCCAATAAAATATATGCTTTGAAAAACTGCCTGGCAGGTGTTGAGTTCGGATCAAGAATTCCAACTTCCCAGGGTTTTTGGGTTTTCCGGTTACGGCCACACGCCATTCCTTCACCACCGATTTCAACCAGCATGTCGGTAATGCCTTTGCCTTTCAAAAATTCCGTTACCACATCCGCACCATATCCTTGCCCGATACCACCGAAATCAAGTTGGATGCGCCCATCCCGTTTCCAAACACTGTCGGAATTGAACATAATTTTTTCAAACCCGATGAACTCACGGATCGAATCAATCTCAAGGTTATCAGGGTTTAGCGGCTCAGACGGCCCAAAACCCCAGGCGTTAACCAACGGCATTACTGTTGGGTCAAACATGCCTGAAGAGGCCGCAACAATTTCACTGGAACGAAACAACAACTGGCGCAAGTAAGGCAGTTGAAAGTGCAGTGAACCACTTCCCTTGTTAAATCGCGAAACTTCGGAGTGTGGCAAATACGTATTGATGCTTGCATTAACCCGTTCAAGCAGCGAATCAATCTGAGGCTTAAAATTTCTTCTCTCCCGGTCGAAGTAGGTGAGGTGGTAGGTAGTGCCCATGGTTTTCCCCTCGATAAAAATGGGGCCGTCCATGCTTTTTCGATATTGGTACACGGCAAACAAACACGCCAGTAGAATGACTGTATACAGGATGTTCTTGGTGCGATTGGTCATAAAGGGAATGCAATTTAAGATGAATTCAATTAATGCAACCATGTTGCTGATAATGTTCAGGCTTAATCCGTAATTTTGACAAACTCGTACCATGCGTGAAGATTACCTGAAGGGGAGTGCAGACTCGTTATCTGCGGCAGACAAGGAAATTGAAAAGGCCCTGCGCCCTCTTTCTTTCTCTGATTTTACCGGACAGCAAAAGGTGGTTGAAAATATCCGCGTGTTTGTTCAGGCAGCAAAACAGCGGGGCGAATCGCTTGACCATGTGTTGCTGCACGGACCTCCCGGCCTGGGCAAGACTACCCTCTCCTACATCATTGCCAATGAGCTGGGCTCAGCAATTAAGATCACTTCCGGACCCGTACTGGATAAACCGGGCGACCTTGCCGGCTTGCTCACCAACCTGGAACCCAACGATGTGTTGTTCATCGATGAAATCCACAGGCTGAATCCTGTGGTGGAAGAGTACCTCTACTCGGCCATGGAGGATTTTAAAATAGACATTATGCTGGATTCCGGGCCGAACGCACGCTCCATTCAAATCGGGCTCAATCCCTTCACCCTGATCGGTGCCACCACCCGTGCCGGTTTGCTCACTTCGCCTTTGCGTGCGCGCTTTGGCATCAATTCGCGGCTGGAGTATTACGATTCGGAGTTGCTTACGCGAATTGTGAATCGCTCAGCCGGAATATTGAATGCACCTATCCACAGCGAAGCAGCTTTCGAAATTGCCCGCAGGAGTCGCGGCACACCACGCATTGCCAACAACCTGCTTCGGAGAACCCGCGACTTTGCACAGATAAAAGGCGATGGAATCATTACGCTGGCCATTGCACAACTGGCCCTTAAAGCATTGGATGTGGACGAGAACGGATTGGATGATATGGACAATCGCATTCTGCTTACCATCATTGAGAAATTCAAAGGAGGCCCGGTAGGCATTTCAACCATTGCAACGGCTGTTGGCGAAGAAGCCGAAACCATTGAAGAAGTGTACGAGCCCTTTTTAATCCAGGAAGGATATATCAAACGCACCTCACGCGGACGTGAAGCAACCGAAAAAGCCTACAGGCATTTGAAAGTTGCCGTGCCTCCTACAGCTAAAGGGCCCGGATTGTTTGATTGATCTCCGGAATTACACACGCTCACGTGTCAACCCATACACAGTTAATCAAGCAGATTGCCGCAAGGTTGGGCTTTCAGTATTGTGGCATCTCACGAGCTGAATTCCTGGAAGAGGAGGCACCGCGCACCGAAGAGTGGCTCAGGCGAGGCTATCATGGCAAAATGAAATACATGGAAAATCATTTCGACAAACGGCTTGATCCGACCAAACTTGTTGAAGGAGCAAGATCCGTGGTGAGCCTGGTGTACAACTACTATCCGGAAAAAGATTTGGTCCATGATCACAACCTCAAAATTGCCAAATACGCTTATGGCGAAGATTACCACTTTGTGGTGAAGGATAAGCTCAAAGAATTTCTCAACTTGGTTCAGGACGAGATTGGTGAAGTTCAGGGCAGGGCTTTTGTTGATTCCGCACCGGTGATGGAACGCACCTGGGCAAAAAAATCTGGTGTAGGATGGATCGGTAAAAATTCACTTCTCTTAAACCGCTCAATGGGGAGCTTTTTCTTTCTTGCTGAAATCATACTCGACCTGGAACTGGAGTACGATGGCCCGATAAAAGATTACTGCGGTACATGCACAGCCTGCATGGATGCGTGCCCTACCGATGCCATCCCCGAGCCGTATGTGGTGGATGGCAGCAAATGCATTTCGTACTTCACTATTGAATTAAAGGAAGAAATTCCTGCGGATGTAAAAGGAAAATTTGAAAACTGGATTTTCGGGTGCGATATCTGCCAGGATGTGTGCCCGTGGAATCGGTTTTCACAACCGCACGCAGAAAACCGCTTTACTCCACATACTGACCTGGAGAATATGTCGGTCACCGATTGGAAAGAAATAACTGATGAAGTGTTTCAGAAAATTTTTAAAAAATCGGCTGTAAAGCGAACAGGTTTTAAAGGGTTGAAACGTAACATTCAGTTTGTCACGCCAATTAATCACGAAAACATCAACACATCAGATCATTAACACATCAGCCCATCAACTCCTAAACGCCCATTTCAAAAATTCGGGCATGGCTTGCTTCCAGGTCTCCAGGTTGTGCCTGCCTCCTTCCATCTCAACGTATTGAATATCACGGAACGGCCGGTAACCTTTTTTTGTCAGCTCCGCAATCAGGTCAAGTGTATCGTCAATTGAGTCAATGGTTCCGTTTTCATTCCTGTCGCTGCTTTCGTCCAGCGTACCGGTCTGGAACCAGAATTTTAACCCCGGTTTGAACTTTCCGCTTCGCACCTTCAGGTGCATCAACCGGTCGCGATGATCGGCATAAAATAAACTGCTGGAATCCCGCTTTCTCCACCAAAACGACCCACTGAAAGCGCCAACCTTTCCAAAGTACCCCGAATGACTCCAGGCTATATCCACTGCCGACAAGCCACCCATTGAAAATCCGGCAATGGCATGATCATCAGGCTCGTCCGAAACCGGGTACCGGTAATGGAGGTATGGAATCAATTCGGTGAGGATGAACTTCGCATAATTTTTGGCCCTGGCTCCCCTGCCCTTATAGTCTTTCCGTTCAGCCACCCCATACTCCTGCAGCCGGTCTCCGGCATGCACACCAACTACAATCAGTTCCCGGATTTCTTCATCGCGGTTAAGGGTCTCCAGGCACGTCTTCAGTTCAATGGCATCTCCATCCTGTCCATCGTTAAGGATCAATAGAGGAAACGGTTTGCCGGCTTGTTCAAACGCTTGCGGAACATAAATGTCAATAACAGTATCACGCCCCAGCAGTTTGGAATGGATATCCGTAAGGCGAGTCAGTTGATAGGGTGATGGGGTTTCCAAAAAATGATATTTGGTTGAATTGCTTATTTTGAGGCAGCAAAATTATAAGTTTACGCAGACCCTCCATGCCTCACGAACATTTTCATAAATGGTATAGTCCTAACCTGGGCCGCGAGATCGGCACACTGGCATTCGGCACGCGTGGCTTCCCGGTTATGCTTTTCCCAACCTCGCTGGGCAGTTATTATGAAAATAAGGATTTTAAGCTAATCGATAGCGTTGCATGGTTTCTTGACGAAGGCCTTGTAAAAATTTATTGTCCCGATGGAATCGATTCGATGAGTTGGTATAATAAAAGCATTCATCCGGCTGATCGGGTAAAGAATCACACCTGGTACGACCAGTTCCTTCTTAACGAACTGGTGCCCCTGATGCAACAGGAAACCGGTGTACACCGCATTGCTACAGCAGGTTGCAGCTTTGGCGGATACCATGCCACCAATTTTGCTTTCCGTCATCCGGAAGTTGTAAAATATGTGTTTACCATGGGAGCAGCCTTCGACATTAAGAGCCAGCTTGACGGCTACTACGATGACAACGTGTACTTCAACAACCCGCCTGATTTTCTGCCCGAGGCACAAAATCCGTTTTTCAACGATTTATTTGTGGTGCTGGGCACCGGTACGCACGATATGTGCTGGGAAGCCAACGAAAGAATGGCAGCGGTTCTGAAAAATAAAGGAATCAGCCACTGGCTGGATGTACGTCCCGAACGCCCGCACGACTGGCCCGCCTGGCGTGAAATGTTTCCGCATTACCTCTCATTGATAAAATAAGGATTATGAAAAAAATAGGAATACTGTTTGGCATGGAGCGCTCCTTTCCGGAAGCATTTATCGAACGGGTGAACAAAGCCGGTTTGAAGGACATTAAGGCAGAGCCTGTATCAATCGACAAGGTTCAGCAGGGTGAGGCCACTCCGTATGCAGTCATTATCGATCGTATTTCGCAGGATATTCCTTTTTACCGGGCATACCTTAAAAACGCTGCCATCTCCGGCACGGCCGTCATCAATAACCCGTTCTGGTGGAGTGCCGATGAAAAATTTTTCAACAATGCCCTGGCTACAAAAATAGGAGTGCCGGTTCCAAAAACGGTTATTCTGCCCTCGCACGATAAACCCACCGATACAACCGATGCCTCCTTCAGCAACCTGCAGTTTCCGCTTTCATGGGAAAAAATTTTCGAATACATCGGCTGGCCGGCCTACATGAAGCCTCATTCCGGTGGCGGCTGGAAGAGTGTGTACAAACTCAATACCATGGATGACTTCTTCAAAGCCTTTAAAGAGACCGGCCAGTTGGTGATGATGCTGCAGGAAGAAATCATCTTTGAAGAATATTTCCGTTGTTACTGCCTGGGCAGAAAATTCGTTCGGGTAATGCAGTATGAACCCCGCAATCCTCACCACCTGCGCTACGTGGTCAACACCGGGCCGGCATCAGAAAAAATGGTAAAGAAGGTTCACGACTACGTGTTAAAACTGAACCATGCCCTCGGCTATGATTTTAATACCGTTGAAATGGCCGTGCGCGGAGGAGTACCCTACGCCATTGATTTCTGTAATCCTGCTCCCGATGCCGATGTAAACTCCGTTGGCCAGGAAAACTTTGATTGGGTGGTTGAGCATGCGGCCAAAATGGCCATTGAGCGTGCCCGGCAACAGAAAGCCGGAAAAGACAACCTCACATGGGGAACTTATGTAACCGATTCGGTGAATGAGTTTTTAAAAGGAGCTGGAGCCGGGACGTCTAAAACGACAGGAAAATCCAAAACGAGCAAAAAGTAAATCCCTTTCGCTGAGAAAGCACAGGGTATAAGGGCGTATGGAAAAATTTACCATTGGTGTTGAGGAGGAATACATGGTTATCGATCCCGTTAGCCGGGAGCTCACCTCGCACGACCAGAAGATTGTAGAAGCTGCCCAGCAGGTTTTAAAAGACCACGTAAAAGCTGAGATGCACCAGGCTGTGGTTGAAGTGGGCACGGGTATCTGCCGAAATGTTGATGAAGCCCGCAACGACATCAGCAGGCTGCGTAAACTGGTAAGCGATGTTGCCTGTTCCATGAACCTGCGCATAGGCGCATCCGGAACACACCCGTTTTCGCATTGGTCAAAGCAACTCATCACACCCAACCCGCGATACGATGAGATTGTAAACGAAATGCAGGAAGCCGCACGCAGTAACCTGATTTTCGGTTTGCACGTGCATGTAGGCCTTTCCGATAAAAACATGGCCATTCACATCATGAATACCATCCGGTACTTCCTGCCACACGTTTACGCCCTCTCATGCAACAGCCCGTTTTGGGAGGGCCGCAATACCGGGTTCAAATCCTTTCGCACGAAAGTGTTCGACAAATTTCCCCGAACGGGTTTGCCCGATTATTTCAACGATTGGGATGATTTTAAAAATTACGTGAACCTGCTCATTAAAACCGGTTGCATCGACAATGCCAAGAAAATCTGGTGGGATGTTCGCGTTCACCCGTTTTTCGATACCATCGAGTTCCGCATCTGCGATGTGCCTTTGAAAGTAGAAGAGACCATCGCCATAACGGCCCTCTTTCAGGCGCTGGTGGCAAAACTCTATAAGCTGCGCAAGCAGAACATGAGTTTCATCGTATACAACCGCGCACTCATCAATGAAAACAAGTGGAGGGCCAGCCGTTACGGCATTGATGGAAAACTGATTGACTTCGGAAAACAGGAGGAAGTGGAAACCCGGGCATTGATTAACGAGCTGATTGAATTTGTGGATGACGTAGTCGATGAACTGGGGAGCCGCCATGCCATCGCGTATGTGCATACCATGCTGCAACAAGGCACCGGGGCCGACCGGCAGCTTGCTGTTTATGAACAAACCGGGAGCATGGAGAAAGTAATTGACTATATTATCGACCAAACCACTGAAGGATTATGAACACATTACGCATTGCCATCCTGGATCTTTACGAAGGAGAACAAAATGAAGGTATGCGCTGCATTTTGCAGTTGGTTGAACAATTTAAAACCGAATCATCGTTTCCGGTCCAGCACGAAGTATTTGATGTCCGCCTGAAAAATGAAATTGCTCCGCCCGACTTTGACATTTACATCTCCTCCGGTGGCCCGGGAAGTCCGCTGGCCAGTGAAGGCTCCGAATGGGAAGCCAATTATTTTGGACTGATGGATGCCCTTCGCGAGCACAACCGCCAGCATCCCCATCAAAAACGATTTGTCTTCCTGATCTGCCACTCCTTTCAGGTTTACTGCAGACACTACAAGTACGCCCAGGTTAGCAAAAGACGAAGCGAGGCATTTGGCATATTTCCAATCCACAAAACAAAAGAAGCCCGACACGAGCCGTTGTTCAAAAATCTTGATGATCCTTTTTATGCGGTTGATACCCGGTTTTACCAGGTAACACAACCCAGTGCCCGCATGATGGCCACCGGAGCCCAGGTGCTGTGTATTGAAAAAGAGCGGCCCCATGTTGACCTGGAGCGGGCTGTTATGGGCATGCGGTTTGACGATGCCACAGTGGGTTTTCAATTTCACCCCGAAGCCGATTATGACGGTATGTTTAAATACCTTTTGCGCGAAGACAAAAAATCAGGAATTATTGAACGGCATGGAGAAAAAAAATACGTGGAGATGCTGAAGTACCTGAACGACCCGGATAAGATTAAGAAAACCTACAAGACCATTATCCCCACCTTTTTTCGCCAGGCGGCCGCAACACGACTTACCGTGTTATGATTAAACACGTTCGCGAACGGTATAACGCTTTCTTTTCAGAGGAAAAGTATCACCGGTTTGTTGAATCGCTCGACCGCCACTTTAATTTTCCGGTTACGTTTCGTGTGGCCGAAACGCCCGTGTTTGTTGACCGGGGCTTGAAGCAAAAGCTTCTTCAGGCTGCCGAAAGCATTGTTGATTTCCTGGTACGGCCCGACTTTAAAGAGCGCACCGAAAAAGCAGTACCCCCTGCCCTGCGGGTTCCGAATGAAGACCCACACACTATGTTTCTTGCCCTGGATTTTGCACTTGTAAAAAATGGCGAAGGCCAGCTACAGCCGCAACTCATCGAAATGCAGGGATTCCCCTCCTTGTTCGGCTGGCAGGATTTCCTTTCTGAACAATACCGCAACAACTTTCCGGTACCCGATAACCTGAAACCGCATTTCGGACTGAGTCGTGAGGAATACCATACCTTGCTGAAATCCGCATTGCTGAACGGCCATAACCCCGAACAGGTTATCCTGCTTGAAATTGACCCGCTTAAACAGAACACAGCCATTGATTTTGTCATCACCAAACACATGACCGGCATTGAGCCTGTGCACATTGGCGATGTGAGGCGTGTGGGCTCAAAACTGTTTTATGAAAAAGCCGGAAGACAGATCCCGATAAAACGCATTTACAACAGGATAATCTTCGATGAATTGTTGACCCGCAAGGATTTAACATTATCATTTACCCTTACCGAAGACGTTGACGTGGAATGGGCCGGTCACCCCAACTGGTTTTTCCGGATCAGCAAATACACTATGCCCCTCATTAAAAGTGAATTCATTCCGGAATGCCGGTTCCTTACCGATTACACACAATTTCCTTCCGACCTGGAAAACTATGTGCTAAAGCCGCTGTTTTCGTTTTCAGGAAGTGGCATCATCTTTCATGTAACGCAAAGCGACCTGGACAACATTCCGGAACCTAACCGGCACCAATACCTGTTGCAGCGAAAAGTTGCCTATGAACCGGTTATCCAGGCACCCGATGGCCTTGTGAAAACCGAAATACGATTGCTCTACATTTGGGAACGCGGCCAGCACCGACCACGCCCTGTAACAAACCTGGCCCGACTGAGCCGCGGTGAGATGATTGGTGTAAAGTTCAACAAGAACAAAACCTGGGTTGGGGGCTCCGTTTGCTTCTTTGAAGATTAACCGGGTAGCAACTAGAAGCCATCTCAAAAATCCTAAGCGTGCCGTCATCGCGAGCAAAGCGAGGCGATCCCATACATAGTTGACGGTTTTTCGGGGATTGCTTCACTGTCGCCTGCCGGCCGGCAGGTTCTCTAGTTAATAATCGCAGCTACTTCGTTTGCCTTCTTTTGATTGTACTCGAAAGCAAGTTTTTGGTAGTTCACCAGGTCAACAATGGTTCCGATAAGGCATAAGCCAGCTGTGAAAAAATACAGGAGCCCCATCCCAATCTGATCGGTAACAAAGCGCTGAACGCCTGCCACGCCAAAAAATCCGATGATGGCTAAAATAAGGATCATTTGCGGATCGCGTCTGCGGGTGCGGTATACATTTGCAAAATTACGGGCCCTGTCATCGGTCCAATCCTTCATCAGGTTTTGCAAATAAATCATTTCTTCTCCCGCTGCTTCGGGGAGTACGTCAGTTACTTTGGCCATAGGTCTTTAACGATTTTAGAGTAAGTGAAACAATCCGATAAGATAAAACAATTACCGCGAAAACTCCTAGCGGGTGAGCTTCCCATGAAGCAGCCACATCACCATGAAATAAATAGGCAATGGAACGTCCTAATCCACATCCCGGGCAAAATTCGAAACCCGCATTAGCCAGCGGACAAAGGGTAAAATGGGAAGTGTCTGCAGGATCAATGAGGGCCAGCGCTGCAAGCGCCACAATCCAAACCGCTGCCTCACGGGGAATTTTTTTTAACATGCTGAAAAAATAAGGCCCCTCTCCGTAAAACACAAAGAGGGGCCGGTTAAACATTCCATTTACAACACCACGAAGCACCGGTTAAGAATGGCCTCGTGTTGATTCCCAAACCGGGCATAACACCACCGTTTGAGTTCCTGAACCTCTTCCTGAATTAAAACTTTCAGGGCCTTGCGCAATTCTTTCTCAAAGAGGCGCGCGTCAAAACTCACCTTGGTGAGTATGGACTTGAAGTAATTCAGCATGTGATCAAATTAACGTAACAATCCGTGTAAAAATGACGGTACAATTGAAAACAGTTAAATTTACCCTTCGTCTGACTCAACTGAAAGAACATTTTTAGTTTTGTAACGATGAATCTGGTACAGAGATTGATAAGCAGTCATTTTTTTTTGCAGGTGGCAATGTCAGCCCACCTCGTTGCTTTTTTTAGCATAATTGGTCAGGCTCAGCCCATCCAGATAATCCTTGGTCCGGACGAAATTGGTGAAAATCAGGCCTGGACGATTACCATTACGGTGCAAAACGACAACGTGAAAACCTTTGACAATTTCCCTGAAATTGGCGGATTTCGGAAACGCGGGCAATCCACATCATCGCAAACCAGCATAATAAATGGCCAGGTGTCGTCATCGCAAAGCATTATCATGACGTACGCGCCTGTTAAACAGGGTATCGTGGTAATACCTCCCTTCAAAATGACCATTAATGACCAGGTTGTTTCTTCACCTGGAAAAAAAGTGAAGATCGGGCCACCTGTTCAGCAGCAACGCGACCCGTTCAGAAGTTTTTTTGAACGTGATGACCCGATGAGCAGCACACCTACCGAATTTATTGATATCAAGGAAGACGCTTTCTTCGCATTAACCACCAACAAAGATGAGGTGTACGTAGGGGAGGGATTTAATGCGATCCTTGCATTTTATGTGGCCGAGTCAAATCAAGCACCCCTATACTGGTACCAGATCAGTAAACAGGTTTCAGAAATTGTAAAAAAAATAAAGCCGCAAAACTGCTGGGAAGAGAATTTTTCCATCGAAAACATTGAAGGAACCCGCATTGAGTTGAATGGCAAAGGGTACACCCAATACAAAATTTACCAGGCCACATACTATCCGTTGAACATCGACCCTGTTAAGTTTCCAGGCGTTTCCCTGGAAATGATCAAATACAAAGTGGCCAAGAATCCATCCTTCTTTGGTCAAAACCGCCAGGAAGATTTTAAAACATTCTATAGTAAACCAAAAACCGTATTGGTGAAAGAACTCCCTCCGCATCCGCTGCGCGACCGGGTGGCTGTAGGAAATTACAGGCTGGAAGAAAAGATAGGTTCAACGGCTCTGCAAACCGGCAAGAGTATTTCTTATGAATTTACCATTTATGGCGAAGGTAATATTTCTGCCGTTGCCAAACCCCCGGTAGAATCAAATCCTTACTTCGATTTTTACGAGCCAAACGTACGGCAAAAAATTACCCGGCAAAGCAACCGGGTAACCGGCACCAAGTCGTTTACTTACTTTATTATTCCCAAAGAACCGGGCGACTACCAGCTTGGCGATTACATGAAATGGGTTTTCTTCAATCCTGAAAAAAAATCATACGATACCCTGGTTGCCCGGACTACCGCGCAGGTAACGGGCGAAAGCCTTAAAAATGAAACCATTGAATCCGTTGACGGAGGTTCTTTCTATGACACCATAAACACTGCCGACAATTCGCTTCGTCAATACAATAATCCGGAATGGCTGAAGTGGGTTATTAATGCTTTTGTTTTGGCAATAATGGCGGGTTCGGCCTATCTTGTCTTTCGCAGATAGCTGAGGGAATGCCATTGTTTAAAACTTTGAACCGGAAATTTTGAATCCATCCCCTGAATGAACTCGTTCGGCACGTTTTTTCGAATTACCACATTTGGCGAATCGCATGGGCCGGCCATAGGCTTGGTGATTGACGGCTGCCCTGCCGGTTTGGAAATTGATGAACGCTTCATTCAATTGGAACTTGACAGGAGAAAGCCCAGTCAATCAAAAATCACAACACAACGAAAAGAGTCTGATTCCTTCAAAATCCTGTCGGGAGTCTTCAACGGAAAATCCATCGGTTCGCCCATCGCACTCGTAATCGAAAACAGTGATCAGCGCAGCCGGGATTACAGCCATCTTGAAAACGCCTACCGTCCATCGCATGCGGATTATACCTATGAAGTGAAGTATGGATTACGGGATCACCGGGGCGGAGGAAGAAGTTCGGCCCGCGAAACAGCAGCCCGCGTAGCTGCCGGGGCGATCGCCAAATTACTGTTGCATAAATCAGGTGTTGAAATCCAGGCTTTTGTTTCACAGGTTGGCGACATTCAGGCTCCACCGTATCATCGTCTTGATTTATCGAAAACAGAAACGAACATAGTTCGCTGTCCCGATCCGGCTACGGCCGAAAAAATGATAAGCCTCATTGATCAGGTGCGGCTTGAGCGCGATACAGTGGGCGGTATTGTCACCTGCATAATCCGCAACACACCGGTTGGCCTTGGTGAACCGGTGTATGATAAACTACACGCCCAACTGGGCAAGGCCATGTTGAGTATAAATGCCGTTAAGGGATTTGAGTATGGAAGCGGGTTTGATGGTGTGAGACTGCGCGGATCACAACATAATGATGAATTTGTGAATGAAAAGGGGCGAATCAGAACCAAAACCAACCACTCAGGCGGCATCCAGGGTGGCATTAGTAACGGAGAAGATATTTACTTTAACGTGGCCTTTAAACCAGTGGCCACCATTATGAAGGATCAACACAGTGTGGATAAAGAAGGAAATGAGGTGCAGGTAAGTGGTAAAGGAAGACATGACCCCTGTGTTGTGCCACGAGCCGTGCCCATTGTTGAAGCCATGGCCGCGCTTGTGCTTGCCGACTTTCTTCTCCTGGCAAAACTTTCAAAAATATAAATGGGAAGAATCGGTATCATTTACTTCCTGCTTGCCCTTACACTTACCGGGTTATCGCAATCCTTCACGGTTGAATCCATACCCAACACCAAACGGGTCAATAACAGCTACGTTAGTGATCCATCACACATCCTTCACGACACTACGGTTACCCGTATCAACCAGCTTTTGTCCGACCTTGAACAAAATGCAACCGCCCAGGTGGCCGTGGTTATGCTTCCTTCGATCGGGAGTGAAGAGTACTTTGATTTTGCACAACGCCTGTTTAATTATTGGGGGATTGGCCAGGCTTGCGGTACCATCGAGTCGCTGCGTTACCCAAACAACTCTACTAAATTCACAAAATGCCCCAAATGCAAGTACCTCACCTTCCATGCTGACTCCAGGCGAACGGTCCAATCGGCCACGTACACCGCAGCAGGCTATGGAGAGGAGGAACGCAAGTGCCGGCACTGCGGGCATCATCACATCGAGCGGTACACCATTCCGATGTTAGTGGCTTCATCGTCTGACAGCAACTCATCATCTTCCAGCAGGGGGAGCTGGGGTGGTGGCAGTTCGGGCGGTGGCGGTGCCAGCAACAGTTGGTAACTGTTCTTTCGGCACTGCATCTTAACCAAATCCTATTATTTTTAAGGGAATGAAGGTACGCAAGCTTCCCCTTTACGGAAAAATTCTCATCGGCATGGCGCTGGGCATGGTTTGGGGTCTTGGTGCAACTTCCTGGGGGCTGGCTGAATTCACCGCCATGTGGATAAAGCCGTGGGGAACCATCTTCATCAACGCGCTTAAACTCATTGCCATCCCACTCATTATCTTCTCGCTCATTGACGGCATCTCAAACCTTTCCGATGTTTCTAAATTATCGCGCATAGGGGGAAGGACAATCGGCCTTTACCTGGCCACTACCGTATTAGCCGTAACCATCGGCCTGGTGCTTGTTAACATTATTCAACCGGGCACCTATTTAACTCCCGATAAACGGGAAGAACTCAGCAGGGCCTACGCTTCAGACATCAGTAACAGGATCTCCTCCGCCCACGATTTATCCGACAACAGCCCATTGCAGGTACTGGTTGATATCGTACCTGACAATATTTTCGGTGCCGTTTCCAGCAACACCAACATGCTGCAGGTAATTTTCTTTGCCGTCCTGTTTGGGATAGCTATGATTCTTGCCAAACCCGATAAGATCAGGCCGGTCAAATCATTTTTTGACGGAGCCAATGAAGTGATCCTGAAAATTGTTGACCTCATCATGCGCTTTGCACCTGTTGGCGTATTCGCCTTGCTGGCCAGTCTGAATATTGATTTGCAGTTGATGAAGGCGCTTGGCGTTTACAGCCTGAATGTTGTTTTGGGTCTTGCGATTATGGTATTCATTACCTACCCGCTTATTCTGAAGGCCTTTACCAGGATGCCCTACCTCCGATTTGTAAAAGGCATTCTCCCCGCGCAGGTGCTGGCGTTCTCTACAAGTTCAAGTGCCGCCACACTTCCTGTTACCATTGAGTGTGCCGAAAAAAGGCTGGGTATCTCCGAAGAAATTTCCAGTTTTGTTTTGCCGCTTGGCGCCACCATTAATATGGATGGCACCAGCATTCACCAGGGTGTTTCGGCTGTGTTTATTGCACAAGCCTTCGGGCTAGATTTAACCCTGGGACAGCAGCTAACCATTCTTATGACAGCCGTGTTGTCATCCATTGGAGCTGCCGCAGTGCCCGGTGCCGGAATTATCATGCTCATTATTGTGCTCGAAGCAGTGGGTCTCGATCCTACCGGCCTGGCACTCATTCTGGCCGTGGATCGTCCGCTGGATATGCTGCGCACAGTGGTTAATATCACTGGCGACTCCACCGTAGCTACCGTAATTGCCGGAGCCGAAGGAGAATTGAAACTTAATGGTGCTGATTCAGTCATCAAATAATTGATAACCCGTTACCGGAAAAACGGCAGTCCGGCATTCCCGTAATGGTGAAGATCGAGGGGTATCCGCTAGCTACCCGGGTGCGAAAACTTTTAATTGAGGGGATAAGAAATCGTTGCAGATCATCGCATTAAATAATTCCTTGACCGGTAGCTTGTTTGGCCGCTCAAACCTATAACTTGCGCGGATACGGTTTTCACTTTATGAAGAAAATACCACTGCACATCCGCATTTTTTCCGGAATGTTTTTAGGTATTGTGCTTGGCCTAGCCTCTATTTTTTTTCATTGGGGGCCGTTTATTTCAGATTGGGTTAAGCCGTTTGGAACCATCTTCATCAACCTGCTGAAGTTAATCGCCATTCCCCTCATCCTGGTTTCCCTGATCAGCGGTGTATCCAATCTGAAGGACATTTCGAAACTCAGCCGCATTGGTGGCAAAACCCTCAGTCTTTATTTAATAACCACTGTAATTGCCATTGTTGTCGGGCTGGTAGCCGTGAATACGATCAAACCGGGAAATTTTCTGTCAAAAGAGAAGCAGGTTGAACTTTCAGAAAAATACGCACGGGATGCAAACCTGAAAGTTACCGATGCAAAAAAACTGAAAGAGTCGGGGCCGTTGCAGGTGATCGTGGATATTGTGCCCGACAATATCTTCAGTGCTGTCAGTTCAAACCGGAACATGCTTCAGGTCATTTTCTTTGCCATTCTGTTTGGCATTGCGCTGATTATGATACCGGAGGAAAAAGGAATTTATGTGAAGGGATTTTTTGATGGCGTAAATGACGTGATCCTTAAAATTGTTGATATCGTTATGCACTACGCTCCGGTTGGCGTGTTTGCGCTGATCGGTGCACTTATCGTTGATTTTGCCGGTGATGATCCGAAGCAGGCGTGGGAGTTATTCAGTGCACTGGGTGTTTACGCGATAACCGTTTTGCTGAGTCTGGCCGTCATGATTTTTGCAATCTATCCCCTCGCCATGCGGATGTTCACACCCATCAAATACAAGCAATTTTTAAAAGGCATAATTCCCGCGCAGATCATGGCCTTCTCCACCAGTTCAAGTGCGGCCACCTTGCCCGTAACCATGGAATGTGCCGAAAAAAACCTGGGCATAAAAGAAGAGATTACCAGTTTTGTGCTTCCGTTAGGCGCAACCATCAATATGGATGGCACCAGCATTCACCAGGCTGTAACAGCCGTGTTCATTGCACAGGCTTTCGGTCATGACTTAACACTTGCAGATCAGCTGATGATCATTTTAACCGCAACCCTGTCGTCTATTGGAGCTGCGGCCGTTCCCAGTGCAGGGCTCATTACCCTTGTTATTGTGCTTGGTGCGATCGGAGTTTCACCGGAAGGACTGGCCCTTATTATAGCCATTGACCGGCCACTGGATATGTGCCGGACCATTGTTAATATCACGGGCGATACGGTTGTCGCCAGCGTGGTGGCCACCACCGAAGATGGTTTTCGAAAGGACGGGCCTTGAACTATATTTGCCCTAAACTGTTTTAATTTGAAACCGCTGCCATGACTACCCTGCCAAAACATATCCATATTTACCTGGAATCGAACCCGAATCCGAACTCACTAAAATTCGTGGTAAATGAAATGCTTGTGCCGGATGGCCTGAGTTTTGATTTCCCGGATCGCGCAAGTGCAGCCCATGCCCCGTT
>JBBINY010000049.1:0-19296 GCA_037443645.1 Cytophagales bacterium | reverse complement strand
TCACAAACGAGATCAACACGGACAGAAAAATACCCGTGATGATGGTTATCGCACTTGAGAAGTTGATTACACGTTCAAGTTGAGGAAACGCCCCGGTAACATCAATGGAGTAAACGATTCCGGTGACAAATGCCGCACCCAGAATTTCGAATACAAGAGAAACGGTTGTTGATGTAGGCAGCCCAAACGTATTATATACATCGAGCAACAGCACATCGGTTATCATCACCGCCATGAAAATGATCATGATCAGGTTGAATGAAAAAAAATCAGGTTTAAATAACCCGCTCCGGGCTACTTCCATCATGCCCGAACTGAACAGGGAACCCACAAGGATACCGAGGCTGGCAACCAGCAGGATAGTCCGTATGGGCGCTACACGCGATCCAATGGCCGAGTTCAGGAAATTAACCGCATCATTACTTACACCGACAACCAGGTCGATGATGGCAATAGAAAGTAAAATAACAATGATTACCTGGTAGGTATCCATACAAAACTGGTAAGGGCAGGTAAATAGCATTACCAGGTGGCGCAAAATACAAACGATCCGGTAAATTATAAGCGATTCTGAAAATCTGCAGGGCCATTCAGTTTAGTAAGGGCCAGGGGTTTCAACGCAGCTTACCGCTTCAATCTGTTGTGCTTTTGGGTATGTTTGTGATTTGGATTGTTCCGATGACTTACCCGATTGAGGAGATTCTCAGTGAACTGCAACTCGGTTTAGCCCGGAATCCGGTGGTTATCCTGCAGGCGCCCCCCGGTGCGGGTAAGTCCACGATTGTGCCGTTGGCAATAATGGACGAGCCCTGGTTGCAAGCCAAAAAAATCGTCATGCTCGAACCGCGCAGGTTGGCAGCCCGGTCGGTAGCCATGCGCATGGCTACGTTGTTAAATGAACCGGTGGGTAATCGCGTTGGCTATCGGGTGCGTTTTGAAAATAAAGTCAGTGATACCACCCGACTTGAAGTGGTTACTGAGGGCATTCTCACCCGCATGCTTCAGCGCGATAATGCACTGGACGGGGTAGGGCTTGTTATCTTCGATGAATTTCACGAACGCAGCCTGCAAGCCGACCTTGCATTGACGTTATGCCTTCAATGCCAGCATATTTTACGCGATGACTTACGCTTGCTCATCATGTCGGCCACACTGGATGAGAAAGCCCTTGCTGAAAAACTGAACGCAACGGTAGTCAGCAGCTTGGGCAGGCAATTTCCGGTGGAGGTCCGATACCTGGGTGACAGGAAGGATGTGCATGTTTCTGTTCCGATGGCAAAAGCCATCAGGAAGGCATTGACCGAGGAGAGTGGGGATGTGTTGGCATTTTTGCCGGGCACAGGAGAGATCAGGCGCACCGTTGAACTGCTGGAGGAGGAGAATCTTCCGGCACTGCTTTTTCCATTGTATGGCGACTTACCCTTTGCAAAACAGCAAGAAGCCATAGTGCCCGATCCGCAAGGGAGGAGAAAGGTTGTGCTGACCACCAGCATTGCTGAAACATCGCTTACCATTGAAGGTATTCGTGTTGTTATTGACTCGGGCCTTTCGCGCGTGCCGAAATTTGATCCGCGCAGCGGACTTACCCGATTGGAGACCGTTCGCGTTACACTCGATTCGGCCAATCAACGCACAGGGCGTGCGGGCAGACTTGCACCCGGAGTTTGTTACCGGCTGTGGAGCGAAGCTACACAACGCAATCTGCAGCCAACGCGAAAACCAGAAATTCTTGAAGCCGATCTTACCTCATTGGTACTGGAGTTGGCGGCATGGGGTATTACCAATGCGAACGAGTTAACCTGGATTACCCCGCCACCACCCGGTGCTGTGAGTCAGGCAAAAGAGTTGTTAACCTTGTTGGGTGCATTGGAAGCGGGCCGCGTTACCAGGCATGGCAAAGCTATGGCGGAGTTGCCTACGCACCCGCGACTGGCACACATGCTGGTACTTTACGCATCGGAAGCATCGCTGGCGGCCGATGTAGCCGCAGTATTGGAAGAACGCGATCCGCTCAATGCAGCAGGTGGCGCAGACCTCGCATTGCGGGTGGAGGCGTTGCGCAAATGGCGAAGTAAGGAGTATGTTCAGGCCGACCGGAATGTGTTAGAGCGCATTGAGCGGCTTGCAATGGTGTGGCGAAAACTTTTTAAAGCACCAACGGATAATGCCGCTGCAGACCATTATGGTATCGGTAAATTACTGCTGCTCGCTTACCCGGATCGCATTGCGAAGCGGATTGCGCTGCACAGTGAGCGGTATAAGCTGATGAGTGGACGCGTTGCAAAACTTCCAGCAAACGATCCGCTGGTGCACGCTGAATGGCTTGTTGTGGAGCATGTGGATGCGGGTGCAGGCGAAGGAAAGATATTTCTGGCTGCACCGGTTCATCCCGATGACCTGGTGGCAATGGCTCAACACGAAGAAACGGTGAGGTGGAATAAAGAACGAAACGCGGTGGAAGGGGTGGATGAAATTAAAATCGGGAGCCTTGTGCTGGAACAGAAAAAGCTGACGGTTATTGATGATGGAGAGCGGGTGCAGGTGGTGTGCGCCATGATTCAGGAAACCGGAATCAACGTGCTGGGTTTCCCGGATTCCGTTCGTGAGTTGCAGGCTCGCGCGGGGAGCTTAAGGCAATGGCGTAAAAATGAAAACTGGCCCGATGTGTCGGATGATTATTTACTTCATCACGTTCACGAATGGCTTCCGCCTTTTTTACAACAAGTCAGATCACTCAATGAGCTGCAAAAACTCGATTGGTACGCTGTTCTTACATCCTTACTACCCTGGGAGCTTCAGCGCAAACTGGATGAGCTCGCCCCATCACGCCTTGAAGTACCCAGTGGCTCTATGATTAAAGTCACCTATTCCGCAGATGGCCAGGCCCCGGTAATGGAGGTACGTCTGCAGGAATGTTTCGGATTGACGGAAACTCCGTCTGTGAATGAAGGCCGTATAAAAATTCTTATGCACCTGCTATCGCCCGGGTATAAGCCCGTTCAGGTAACGCAAGATCTAAAGAGCTTTTGGGATACAACCTACCACGAAGTAAAGAAGGAACTAAAAAGGCGGTATCCCAAACATTCGTGGCCGGATGATCCGTGGAATGCAAAAGCGGTTAGGGGAGTGATCAGACGAAAGAGGGGTTGAGGGTTTACTGGATGCTGGATACTGGATGCTGGATACTGGATACTGGATGCTGGATACTGGATGCTGGATACTGGATAGTTGCCGAACAGTTATTTCTTTAACTCCAGTATACTCATACTCATCGGTTTAATTATAAATGAGTCTGAAGTATTTGTGAGTTCTCCGGTAAGTACATTGCTTGCCTTGGTATAGCCTGTTGTACGCTCAGGGTATTTTGAAAAATCAATAGTCATTTCTTTATTCCCCGTATTCATGATACACATTATGGTTTGATTTGCATCGTAGCGAAAGTAAACGTATAAGCCATCCACCGGGAGGTAGTGCATGTATTTTCCGTATTTGATGGCGCTTGAATTTTTTCTGTAGTTGGCGAGCGTGCGGATGAGGTTGAACACTTCGTTTTCTTCTTTGGTCCGGCCTCCGGCTGTAAATTTATTCACCTGATCACCTGGCCAGCCCCCCGGAAAGTCAAGCCTCACCCAGCCGTCCGGATTGGTTACTCCTTTCATCAGGATTTCACCTCCATAGTACAATTGTGGTATGCCCCGGCAGGTGAGCAGCCAGGTAAAGGCAACCTTAATCTTGTGCATGTCTTCGCCCACCACTGAAAAGAACCGGCTCAAGTCGTGGTTATCGAGAAAAATCACCAGCTTCATCGGGTCTTTATAAAGTATGTCATTCGACAACGTCTGGTAAAGTTTGTTTACTCCTTCAGTCCATCCGAACTTCTCGTTAACCGCTGGCTGAATGCCGAAGAAGAGAGATTGAAAATCCTTTACGGCAGTTAAATTGCTCTTAAAGCCGATGTTCAGGTTGTTTTCGGCAAAAAAGGCCTGATTGACCACACCGTACACCCATGTCTCACCAAACAAACTGAGCCTGGGGTATTCGTCAAGGAGGGCCTTGTTGCAGCGGTTCATAAATTCAAGGTCGTTGTAGAAGTAGGTATCAATTCTCCACCCGTCTACGGCAAATTCTTCCACAGAATAAATGGCATGCTGAATGAGGAAGTTGGCTACAAACGGATTGTGATGATTTAAATCGGGCATCATCGGTGTGAACCAGCCGTCCGTCATTTTCTTCTGGTCGCTTGCCGCTGCATACGCATCAAAAAGGGTTTGGTCTTTATAGGTGGTGTTGGTATAAACGGGCCATTCGTGCAGCCAGTCTTTCATCGGTTTATCCTGAACGGTAAAGTGGTACAGGCCCACGTGATTGTACACGGCATCCTGTATCAGTTTCATTCCGCGCCTGTGCAATTCATAACCCAGTTTTTTGTATTGCTCATCTCCGCCCAGGCGCGGTTCAACAGCATAGTGGTTTGTAATGGCATAGCCGTGTTCGGTACGCTCGGGCATGTCGTTCTGCAATACCGGTGTCATCCATAGGGCCGTTACGCCCAGGTCGTGCAGGTAATCGAGGTGGTTGATAACACCCTGCAGGTCGCCTCCGTGGCGGTGAAAGATTGAATCGCGGTTTAAACTTTGGTCGCGTAAACCGGGAATGCGATCG
Organism: Cytophagales bacterium; assembly: GCA_037443645.1. Taxonomy (GTDB): domain Bacteria; phylum Bacteroidota; class Bacteroidia; order Cytophagales; family Cyclobacteriaceae; genus UBA2336. The sequence continues at coordinate 14,634 of JBBINY010000049.1, read as the reverse complement.
TTGGACGGATCGCCATTGCTGAAGCGGTCGGGCATGAGCAGGTACACCAGGTCGGCCGAAGTTACTCCCTGTGCAAACTCAGTTCCATTTCCGCCCCTGCGCGGCTTCAATACAAAGTTAATCGAGGTGGGTGATGCATCCGAGTGAATGGTGATGGGAAATTTTCCGGGAGCAGCCCTGGCCGAAATGGTCAGGTCAACAAACAGGTAGTTTTCGTTTTCAACATAGTGGACCTTATTCACCTGGATGCCCGGATACTTTATGGTTACACCCGGTTTACCCTTACCGATCCCCGGCCCATGGATCATCAGTTGTAAGGAGGGACTTTTCATTGACACCCACCAGTGGGGCGGATAAACATTTGGTTGAGCAAACAGAAGCATGCCCTGAGCAACAAAACATATCGGCAACAGGAAGCGCATATGATTATCTAATGACCGTCAAATAAACAAAAAGAAAGCCTAGCCGGGTAATAGAGTTGTGATTTGAGGCGCAATGTTTTTGTGCAACCGATTGAATAGTGATTAATCTTCCAGTATTTCAATTTCAATCCGGTCGTTTAGCCTGGCACTGGCACTGGTTTCACCAACCAGCATGTTGGTGCCACCCCAGGCAAAAATTTCCATGCGCTTTTTGTCAATGCCGCGCTCAACCAGGTAGGATTGAATGGCTTCGGCCCGGAGTTTGGATAATTCTTTGGAGGAACCATTTTTCTCATCGGAACCCTTCATTTCAAAATAGTTTTTGTTTTTGCCCAGCGCAATAATTTTGCGTTTGTTGTAGGTGCCGTTGCAATGTCCGTGTATTTTGATTTTGTACTTCGGGTTGAGGTTCATCATAGTTACCAATTCGTCCATCTCCGCCTGTGAGCGTGGCACCATCACCACCGCATCCTTGTAAAACCCAACGTTGTACATCACGGAAACATCGCCCTTTTTCATTCGCTCAAGCGTGTAGGATATCACCCACTCTCCGTTGTCACCCTGCAGCGCACCCGCGGTAGCATCGGGATTGTTGTAATCAATGACCTTCACTACTTCCTTGAACCCGAAAATGCCGCATACCACCGTCATGGGGCGGTCATCGGCCGGTTTCAGGATGTCAACCCGTTCGCCTGTTTTATAGGTGGCTATGTCTCTTCCCTGAATGCGGTCAACATAGTGCACTTCGCCCGGCACCAGGCGGCCATCGGAAGTGGTAATCTGAAATTTAAAAAACTTGCCCCTGGGCTTTGGCGGTTGCGATTCCGCAACGGGAACAGGTTGCGGTTGCGGAGTTACTTCTTCAATGACGATGATTTCTTCCTTCTTCTCTTCAACCACCGGTAGTGTTACGGGTTCTTTAACCGGTTCCGGCTTGATTTCCGCCAGGGATTTATCGTCTCCCAGTACACCGTAAAATGCCCACGCATCTTTAAATTCCGTTTCCCGCTGAAGCTGCAGCGTACGGGAGTAGGCTTCCTTGCGATTGCCGGTTTTCAGTATGTAAACATAAAACAGGTTGCGGTTCGGGTTTATCCGGTATTCCGCATCGTATCGCTGGTTCCGCACATAGCCCATGAATTTTTTTGCATTGGATTCAATGGAAAATGCCCCGACAACAACGTAATACTGCTGGGCTGCAGCGTGTGTGAAGACCAACAGGCCACACACCGTTAACACGCGACAAGCAAGGAGGGTCATGCTAATAATTTTGGTGGAATTTACTGAAGGTAATTCAATAATCCACCTTGCTAAGGCCCGCCAAAATCAAAAAACCGGCCGATAACCAATTTTCCAAACGTAATTTTTGCAGTATATTCAGGTCGTAAAACAACCACTATGCAGTTTCACCCGAACGAACTTTTCCTGGTCTATAACCCGCAATCCACCATGGGTAAGCAAACCAAGGCCATTGCAAAGGATATATGCAGTAATGTTAACGAAGTAGATATTACCACCGAAAAGTTATCGCCAACCTACTGGAAGGAGATTGTAAACCTGCTGAACATTCCGCCTGACCGGTTGCTGGATAAGTCGCACCCCGACTACGCAAAAAAGATCGGCTCAAATACCTACACCATGGATGGGTGGCTGGAGGTGCTGGTGTACAATGCCCCAATGATTAAGGCACCCATTGCCATTTTCCGGGGGATGGCCGTTTTCTGTGAAACCCCAACCGATATTTTTAAACTCCGGCCGGTGCGGGAGGAAAAAGCGATGCCTCACCTTAAATCGTATAAAACCCGGGATTAATCCGTCTTCTCAATCCACAACAGGCTGCATTAAACCTGATTGCGGGGTTTTTTTCAGGCAGTTAATCCGTATGTGAGTGTGGTGTATGCTTTTTGAGTACTTACTTTCCGATACAAAACTTCGAAAAGATATTTTCCAAAAGGTCATCCGTTGTGATGGCGCCCGTTATCTCACCCAGGTAGTGCAGCGCCTGGCGGATGTCCATGGCCAGAAAATCGCCTGTTGTTTTCCTCTGCAGTCCCTCCAGCACACGCTGCAGGGCCTCACCGGTTTGCACCAGGTTTTGGTAATGCCGGATGTTGGTTACCAGTACATCGCCCGTTTTTACTTTATCAAAGTGAAAATGAGCGATGATTTTTTTCTTGAGCGCTTCTATATTGTCGTGTTTCGAAGCCGAGATCAATACCATTTTATCGTGCAGGATTTTAATCAGCTCAGGCTTTGCCTTGTCAACTTTATTGCCGATCAGTAAGTAGGGTATATTTAGTTGTTTCAGTTCTGCCTCCTGCATTTCAATGTCCTTAAGGGACGTGTCAGCCAGGTCAACCAGGTAAAGAATCAGGGAGGCCTTTTTCATCCGTTCGCGTGTGCGCTCCACACCAATGGCCTCGATGGTATCGGTGGTTTCGCGCAGGCCGGCCGTATCAATAAACCGGAAACTGATGCCGTCAAGAACGATTTCGTCTTCAATCGCATCGCGGGTGGTGCCCGGTATATCCGACACGATGGCCCTGTCTTCATTAAGCAGCAGGTTGAGCAGGGTTGATTTGCCCGCGTTGGGCTTGCCGGCAATAACCGTAGGCACTCCGTTCTTGATTACATTGCCTTGGTCGAACGACCGGATGAGGGAGGCGATATACGATTGAATGGTGGTGATGAGTTTCAGCAGGTCGTCTCTCCGGGCAAACTCAACATCTTCCTCGCCAAAGTCCAGCTCCAGTTCAATCAGCGAGGCAAAATGGATGAGTTCTTCGCGCAGCCGGTTTATTTCTTTTGAAAAGCCCCCGCGCATCTGGTTCATGGCTGCCTGCCGGGCATTTTCCGTTTCGGCATGGATGATATCGGCAACGGCTTCAGCCTGAGCCAGGTCAAACCGGCCGTTAAGGAACGCGCGTTTGGTGAACTCGCCCGGTTTGGCAAGCCGCGCCCCGTTGGCGATGAGCAGGTTGATGACCTCCTTCACCACTACCGGAGATCCGTGACAGGAAATTTCAATGCTGTTTTCTTTTGTGTAGGAATGCTCCTTATGAAAAACAGAAACAACCACTTCATCCAGTATCCGTTCTCCATCGCGAATGGTTCCTACATGCAGGGTGTGCGATGGCTGCTGGCGAAGATCTTTACCGTGAAAGACTTTCTGCACAAGGTTAATGCACTCCTCGCCCGAAAGGCGAATTACTGCAATGGCCGAAACACCGGGAGGAGTGGCAGGGGCAATGATGGTATCGTTACCGGTTGACATTAATCTGTTTGCAATAATCTGAAGACCTTCCCACGCTTATTACTTTTTCGCTTTAACAATTAAAACGGGAATAGTTACACGGTGCCGCACCGATTCAAGGGTGGTTCCGAAAATCAGGTCTTTGAACCAGTTGTGGCCGTGTGCGCCCATCACCAGCAAATCGGCATTATACTCGTTAACAATTTCCGGTATCATGCGCCTGGGGTTGCCAAACCCGATTTTGGATTCGGCTGTAAATCCCTGCTCCCGGATCTGGCGCAGGTAGTTGTCTAACGCCCGGGTATCTTCACTGGATTCACGATCGGCAATTTCGCTGCCATACACCATAGCGCCTGCCGTTTCGGTAATGTGCACCAGCAAGTAGTGGGCCTGCTTGCCGCCTTGTGCAAGCGCGCTTTGAATAGCCAGTTTATCCACCGAAGTAAAGTCCACTGAAATGGCGATGCGGTTAAAGGTAGTCGCAGCGGCAATATCGAGTTCCTGCGCTGTTCCATGGGGCATGGCCGTTGATTTTTCTTTTGATCGCTTGCTCACCAGCGGTTTCATGCTAATGTAAATCAATAACGCGGCTGCACCAACACAAACAGGAACTACCGTAAGCCAGATGATCCAGGCATCATCGCCTGCTTCAGCAAGCCAAAGTACCACTTCCTGATAAACCAATTTTGCATTAAGCGCAACGATAATGCCTGCAATGACCCAGGCCGCGGTGCGTACCCACAGGCCAATGGCAAACTCACCCATTTTTTCGCGATCGCTGGTGAAGTGAATCAGCGGGATGATGGCAAAACCCAACTGCATGCTAAGCACCACCTGGCTGAATACCAACAAGGCGCTGGTTTCACTTTCGCCATAGATGAGAATGACGATATAGGCCGGAATAATTGCAATTAGCCGGGTGATTAGCCTTCGCAGCCAGGGTGCAATGCGCAGGTTAAGGTAGCCTTCCATCACAATCTGTCCGGCCAGGGTGCCGGTAATCGTTGAACTTTGCCCTGCGGCAATAAGGGCAACGCCAAACAGGATGGACGCCCATTCTGTTCCTAACATGGGTGAAAGAAATTTGTACGCATCCTGAATTTCCTGCACCTCATACATGCCTGCTTTAAAGAAAGTAGATGCCGCAAGTACCAGGATGGCGGCATTAACAAAGAATGCGGCATTAAGGGCTATGGCCGAATCAATAAAGTTGTATTTGATAGCCGTCCAGATGCCTTTGTTGGTATGCTCAATGCGCCTGGTTTGCACCAGCGATGAGTGCAGATACAGGTTATGCGGCATTACGGTGGCACCAATTATGCCTATAGCAATGTACAGCGCATGGTCGTTGGGAATGGAAGGAATAAATCCTTTGGCCAGTTCGCCCATATCGGGTTTGGCAAAAATCATTTCGATCACAAAGGCAGCTCCAATGATGGCAACCAGCGCGATGATAAAGGCTTCAATTTTACGGATGCCGTAGCTTTGAAGGAACAGGAGGAGCAGTGTATCGAGAACCGTGAGCGACACGCCCCAGATCAGGGGTAGCCCAAACAGCAGGTTGAGGCCAATGGCCATGCCCAGCACTTCGGCAAGATCGCAGGCTGCAATTGCAATCTCTGCCAAAATCCAAAGTGAAAAATTAACAACGGGGTTGTACGTTTTTCGTGAAGCCTGGGCCAGGTCAAGCTGTCTTACAATACCAAGTCGTGCGCTGAGACTTTGTAACAGCAGTGCCATGATGTTTGACATAAGCAGTACCCAGATGAGGGTATAGCCAAACTGACTTCCTCCCGCGATATCGGTGGCCCAGTTGCCGGGGTCCATGTACCCTACACTCACCAGGTAGGCAGGGCCAAGAAATGCAAACAGTCTTCGCCATCCTTTGCGGGACGATGTGTCAACCGAAGCATGTACTTCGCTTAAGGATTTATCATCGGTGCGTTGCAGTTTCATCAAGAAGTTATTGAAAGGTGTAGCGCAAACCTGCAAAGCCCTTGATTCCCTGAACCGGAGCGTAGTTGTAGCTCGTGTCAAATTCCTGGGAAAAGGGTTGCTGCCAGTTGTAAATCGGGTCCTTCGGAATGAAGTTGAGCAGATTCTTTATCCCGCAATAGATTTCCAAACCGCTGCGAAATGATTTCGTTGCCTGTATATTCATAATCATAAACCAGGGTGATGTTTCAGGGCGGAAATCATCGGGCACTACCGGCAAATGCATAGGGCCGGTAATTCGTCCACTCAGATCAAGGGCTAATCCAAGCCGCTCCAGCGGGTAACTTACTGAATACGTTCCTGAAAACACCGGGGCGAACAATTGTGGTTGGGTTTGCTGAACATCGAGACTGTCGCGTTGTTTTTGGTAGACATCCATAAGTGTAGCTCCGGCAATAAACTTAAAGCCGCTGGTAAAGGCAGCATCAGCATTCAGGGTAATGCCTTTTGAAACGGCATACCCGTTCAGGTTGTCGTAAATGATCAGGTCTGGGTTGGTGATAAAGTCACCCACGATTTTATTTGAAAACCGGGTGTAAAAAACGGAGCCATCCAGGTTAACGAAACCCGTTGCATGCCTTATGGTGGTGGTATAATTCAGGTTCAGATTCCAGGATTGTTCCGGCATTAACTCATTCTGAATAACCACCCGCCTCGAGCCGGTTAATGCGGCATGGTCTTCGGTAAACAAATTAACAACGCGGAAGCCGTTGCCACCGGTTAACCGAAAGGTGTGCTGCTTTGCCGGAGAATATTTTACCGACAACCGGGGTGAGAAGATGGCTCCGTGAACCGGGTGGTAATCAAACCGGAGCCCGGAAAGAAAAGTAAGGTTGGTTGCTGCCGGAAATTCATCTTGTACAAACAAGCCGGGCAGGAAGGTGGCTTGCGGTTGACCGGTGGCCGGAGTGTTGTCGTCATAATAGGTAAACCGCAGGGGCAACCCCACCAGCAAGGAATGCTTTCCGAGTTTTGTATCCATACGCAGTTGGGTAAATGCAACCTGCTGCTGCGCCAAAAATTTGTTGATTCCGTAGTAGGAGTCCTGGTGGTGATAGTTATAAGAGTAGTCGAGGTAAATGTTTTGGTAAACGGGAAGTTGGTAGGAGCCGATCAGTTCGGCACGGTTGGTATAAATCGATTCTCCGTAAACCTGGTTGCTTCCACGATCGGACTTTGTCCATTGCAGTTCCCCTCCCCAGCGGTCTTCATAAACGTACCGCACGGCAAAAGTCGATTGCCGGTTATGTGCCCGCTGAAACTGCCATTTGTTGAAAACCGACAGCCGGTTTTGCTGTGTTACATCGGTAAAGTTGTCGGCATTGATGTCGATCGGGTTCGAAAAGAGAAAATAGTTTATGCCCAGCAGCGTGTTCGCTTTTCCGGTTTTCCATTTTGCTGCGAGATCGGTGGAAACTTCGGCCAGTGAGGTCGCCTGGAAATCAATATGAAACCGTGGCGATGGGGAAGGCTCGCGGGTTATGATATTGATCAGCCCGGCAACTGCTTCCGATCCATAGAGTGTTGAAGCAGGCCCCTTCACGATTTCAATACGCCTGACCATGCTGTTGGGAATGCCTGACAGGCCATATACCGTTGACAGGCTGCTTACAATCGGCATCCCGTCAATAAGCACCATGGTATAGGGCCCCTCCATGCCGTTAATGTGGATGTCTCCGGTGCTGCACACATTGCAGTTGATTTGCGGCTGCACCCCATTGATCATTGACAGCGATTCGAAAATGCTGGGCGATGGGTTTTTACGGAACAAGGCAGGAGTATAAATTTCAACCGGTATGGGTGATTGATCTTTTGAAATTTCTTTCAGTGTAGCCGATACAACCGAAACTTCCTGAAGGGTGGTGGCATCGGGTTTGAGCATAACGGTAAAGCGGTTATTCCTGGGGCCCGGTGTGATCGTTTCAGGCTGGTAACCTACATAGGAGATCTCCAGCAACATCCTCTGGTCACCCGGGGTGTTAATCGTGAGTGCAAAATTGCCGAACTCATCGGTGACCGTACCCTGTTCAGCGTGTAAAATTCTGACGCTGGCAAGCGGAAGCGGCTCGCGGGTTTCGGCATCCAGTACGGTTCCTTTAAGCAAAAGGGATTGAGCCTGCATGCCGAGCAGAGGCAAAAGCAACAGCATCGCTATGGTTATGGTGCGCATCATGCCTGGGCAGTGACCATTAAATTTTGCGCTGCTTCCCGCGAAATGAAAATGCGCTTCTTGTTATCAATGCTTACCTCAAGGGAGCCATCAAATTCAACGCGGTCCAGGATGCTTACTGAGGCATCAATATAGATCCCGATTTTGCTCAGGTATTGAAGAAACGATGGTGAGCCATCCTTCACGGCCCGGATTGTACACTTCTTAAATGGAGGAAATTCTGCCAGCGGCACCTGTTTGATTTCTTTAATTTTTCCTGATGGGTCTGGAATCGGATGCCCGTGCGGATCAACGGTTGGGTACTCCAGGAATTTGTCCAGTTTCTCAATCAGCAACCCCGATTGAATGTGCTCCAGTTGCTCTGCCACCTCGTGAACTTCATCCCAGGTAAAGCCGAGTTTGTTTACTAAAAATGTTTCCCACAAGCGGTGCTTGCGGATGATCTGCAGCGCCTCCACTTTGCCTTGTTTCAACAGCTTTACACCGTAGTACTTCTCGTAATCAATAAGCTGCTTGGCCGATAGTTTCTTCACCATGTCGGTAACCGAGGCAGGTTTTGTTTGCATGGTCTCGGCCAGTTCGTTGGTTAGTACCGGGCGCTCCCCGGCATTGGAAAGGTGGTAGATGGCCTTCAGGTAGTTTTCTTCGGTATAGCTGAGCATGCGTATTTTTACGACATGCAAAAATAATAATTTAGACTAATCTAAAAAAAGTAAATCAGAGAATCTTCTGAACCCGGTCAAAAAGCTCCTTTTCTATTGATTCCCAATAAATTGATGAGTTATGGGCTGGCTTAATTCCTTGTTGGAGTCCGGCAAGAATCTGGTCAGGTGCTGGTCTGCCGGATGGAAGCACGATTCCTGCATTCAGCTCGCGTACCAGCCGGTGTGAGGGTTCGTTGTGGCGGATGAGGATGGGTAATTCCAGGGCCAGGTACTCGTAAACCTTGGTGGGTATTGAGGTGGCTGTTGACCGGTTAGGAGGGTAAATGATGACTCCGGCATCGGCTTCGCGCAGTGCATTCAGAATGGCCTCATGGCTTAACGGGTAAACCCCTCCGGTAAACCTGATGAACGGATAGCCGGAAATCCGTTGCCTCAGCTTGTTAAGGAACTTCTTTGACGGGCAGTTCCCGATAAGGGTCAGCGTAACGGCAGGCGAATGCGCATGCAGTGCTAAGGCAAGGTCAATAGCTTCGTGCACCCCGGTTGTTTCTGCCAGGGTTCCGCTAAAGATGAGTGCGGAGCGATTGGCCCCGGGCTTTCGCACAAACTGGCGGGCAATGCGCAAGGGTAGTTTGTTCTCGGCAACCAGGAAAGGCCTTGCAAAGCGCAACTCGTTTTGGTATTCCCTTTCAGCGAGGATGAAGAACGCAATAAAAGGTGAACACAGTAATTCTTTCAACCGAACATACAAGGCCAACCCAGGGCGAAGAATGCCTGGAAATGCTTTTGTGTACAGGATGTTGTAGAAATAATTCTCCTGCACATCATATACAACCGGGCATCCGGTAAGCAGTTTGCAAAGCAAGGCCGCCCACAGCAATTCATGGGTGGTAATAAGAAAAACATCTGGCTTTAACCGGAGAGTTTTAATCAGGATCCGGAAGGGCGCAAAAATCCGGGCTATGCTTATCCTGCTGAACGGTTTTGAAGTATGCGCATGGAGTTTTATCAGGGAGGCTTCATCCGGTGCGCCCGCACCGGGAAATCCAATGCAATGCACCGACACACCGGGCAATGCAGCCAGGGACATGCCCAGTTTTCCGAACATGCGGGTTTCCGTTACCGGCTTGAGCACGGAGGCCAGTACGATTGTTCTTTTTTTTATTACTTGCGCCAACGTTTCTGTAATCAATCGTTCAAACTAAGGTAAAATGGATTTAAAACAAATCATTGAGCGTGCCTGGGAAGATCGGAGCCTGCTAAAGTCGTCCGATACGCAAATGACCATTCGTGAGGTGATTGATAAACTTGATAAAGGTATTCTTCGTGTGGCTGAGCCTGCCGGTAAGGAATGGCACGTGAATGAGTGGATAAAGAAAGCGGTGATCCTGTATTTCCCAATCCAGCCGATGGAAACCCTGCGTGCTGGTTTACTTGAGTTTCACGATAAGATTGGTCTGAAGCGCGACTACCAGGCGCTGGGTGTGCGGGTGGTGCCCCATGCGGTGGCGCGTTACGGTTCATTTCTTGCAAAAGGTGTTATCATGATGCCCTCCTATGTTAATATAGGTGCGTATGTTGACGAAGGCACTATGGTGGACACGTGGGCCACCGTGGGGAGTTGTGCCCAAATCGGAAAACATGTTCACCTGAGTGGAGGAGTGGGCATTGGGGGAGTGCTTGAGCCGGTACAGGCCGCTCCGGTAATTGTGGAAGACAACGCCTTTATCGGATCGCGCTGCATCCTGGTTGAAGGCGTTCGTGTCGGGCGGGAGGCCGTATTGGGAGCCAACGTTGTGCTTACGGCAAGCTCAAAAATTATTGATGTTACCGGCTCTGGCCCTGTTGAGCACATTGGCTATGTGCCTGAGCGGTCGGTGGTTATTCCGGGTTCGTACCCGAAGCAATTTGCTGCGGGTACCTATAATGTGCCCTGTGCATTGATCATCGGCAAACGTAAAGAGAGCACCGATAAGAAAACTTCGCTTAATGATGCACTTCGCGAAAACAGTGTTTCGGTATGATTTGACGCAAATTTTTAGTTCCCCGCTAAATTGGCATTGCCTTTGAGATTTAATCGTTCGGAAACAATTGCTACATTAATTTTGTGCTACAAAATACCATGAGAACAATTGTGCAGTTCCTTCTCCTTCTCATGATTCTTTCTGCGTTTCAGTCAGAACGAAACGACATTTACCCGTATGTAAAGAATGAGAGTTTTACACGGGGTGAGGCCCTTGAATACAAAATGCACTATGAAATTTTCAACATCGGTAAGGGTACGGTTAAAATTCATGATGAGTACACCGAGATGAACGAGCGTAAATGTTTTCGGGTGGATGTTTTCGGGAGAACCACCGGTTTGGTCGATTGGGTGGCTGATGTAAACGACCAGTGGGGTGCTTACATTGATACCGTTGCGCTGGTTCCGCACATGTCGTACCGGAGAATTCGTGAAGGAAAATACAAAAAGGATGAGGTGATTCTCTTTGATCACCTCAACGGAAAAATAACAGCCAAGGTAATTAACCAGAAAACCGGAAAGTACAAGGATCCGGTTCATTACGATGCCCCTGCACAGGTGCGCGACCTTATTGGAGGGTTTATGTTTATGCGTACGCAGGATTTCAGTAAGATGAAGATAAACGACACCATTACGGTAAGCGGTTTTTTTGAAGATACCTTCTACAACCTGAAAATATTGTATAAGGGAAAAGAGACCATCCGTGTTAAGGCAGGGAAATTCAAAGCCATTGTGCTAAAGCCTATTATGCCGGATAACAAGCTCTTTAGTGGTGAAAATTCAATTACCGTGTGGTTTTCAGATGACAAAAACTTCATTCCTTTAAAAGTAAGTGCCAATATGTTTATCGGCAGTGCCGGGGTGGAGCTCACCTCGTACAGCAGGCTGCGCAATCCGGTAAATCTGGCAAAGTAGATTTGTTCTCTTCAAATAATTTCTATTTTAGCAGCCTGCAACCTAATCCCTGAACAGTATGCTACAAGAATTTAAAAAGTTTGCCATGCGGGGCAATGTAATTGACCTTGCTATTGGCGTAATCATTGGTGGAGCTTTTGGAAAAATTGTGAGCTCCCTTATTGACGATGTAATCACCCCGTTGTTACTCAAGCCGGCACTTGAAGCCGCTCAACTTACACAACTTAGCGAACTGACTATTTTTGGCACAGTAAAATACGGCAATTTCCTTGCCGGGGTACTGAACTTCATCATCATTGCATTTGTGTTGTTTCTGATTGTGAAGGGGGTGAATGCCGCACAAAAGAAAGAAACCGAAAAGCCTGCGGCACCTGCCCCGCCACCGGCTGACGTGCAACTACTGACCGAAATACGCGACTTGCTGAAAAATAAGTAGGAGCGTTAGAAACCGGATACGGGATGCCGGTTGTGCTTACTTTTTGAATCGGTCGGCTACCACCAGGTCTTTACTTCCTGCGGTGTACTGATAAAATCCTGCTCCGGATTTAACTCCTTTGTGTCCGGCCTGCACCATGTTTACCAGCAGCGGACATGGCGCATATTTAGGGTTTCCGAAGCCTTCGTGCAACACCCGAAGAATAGAAAGGCACACGTCTAATCCAATGAAGTCAGCGAGTTGAAGCGGGCCCATCGGGTGGGCCATGCCCAGCTTCATTACCTGGTCGATTTCTTCTACGCCTGCCACGCCTTCATACAGTGAATAAATGGCTTCGTTGATCATCGGCATCAGGATGCGGTTGGCAACAAAGCCCGGGTAATCGTTTACCTCCACGGGGATCTTCTGAATCATTTTTGATATCTGCATGACGGCAGCCGTTACCTCATGGCTGGTGTTGTAACCACGGATTACTTCCACCAGTTTCATTACCGGAACAGGGTTCATAAAGTGCATGCCGATTACTTGATCAGGCCTGCGTGTTACACCCGCGATTTTAGTGATTGAAATGGAAGACGTATTGGTAGCCAGGATAGCGTGCGCAGGCGAGGCACTATCCAGTTCGTTGAATATCTTCAGTTTAAGCTCACTGTTTTCGGTAGCAGCCTCAATAACCAGGTCGGCACTTTTAACACCCTCTTTAATCGCTGTAAACGTGCTGATGTTTGCCAGTGCTTGTTTTTTTGTTTCTTCCGTAATCAGTTGCTTGGCAACCTGGCGGTCCAGGTTCTTTTCAATCGTTGAAATAGCGTTTTGCAAGGCCTTTTCGGAGATGTCAACCAGTGAAACACGGTAACCAAACTGGGCAAACACGTGCGCGATGCCGTTGCCCATGGTGCCGGAACCAATAACGGATATATTTTTCATACAATGCAGTAATCAGTGTTAACTTGTGCCGCAAAGATAATGGTTACCTTATGCCGGTAAAACCCAAACGACTATCTTCCAGACTGCTTGGACCCTTTAAATGGATTGCTTACGGATTGTATGGCATTATTGCGGTCGGTCTTATTTATCTGGCTCTAAGCCGGAAGAATTGGTTCTTTCACATCCTCCAGTTCGGGGTATGGATTTATGGCATGCACCTGTTAATCAGCATGACCCGAAAATTGCATTACTGCTTCTTTGACGATCAGTACCTTTATGTTCATTCCCTGCAACCTGAATTAATAATTCCGTTAGAAAACATTGAATCGGTTGAAATCGTGACCCTGGGCGGCACCTACAAGGTTAATCTCTATCATGCGGAGCAACTTGGTAAAGAATTTTATTTTAAAACTTCGGTTTTATACCCGTTGAATTACCAATCCAAAGATGAACTGGTTAATGAATTGCGTACGGCCATCGAGGCAGCCCGCAGGCGAAATCTGCCTCTTCCTGCAAATGCCCTCGTTTCCTGACTGATGACAAAGAGAATTCACTTAAGTAAATAACTGTTCATGGAAAGTAAACTCCGTATTTTCTTACGCGTGGGAGCCTTGTTGGTTGCGTGGGGATGCACACAGAAACAAACTTCCGGCAATCCGGTTTTACCCGGATGGTATGCCGATCCGGAAGCTGTGGTTTTTGGAAACAAGTATTGGATATATCCTACCTACTCAGCACCCTACGATGAGCAGGTTTTTATGGATGCATTCTCTTCACCTGACCTCATCACATGGACAAAGCATAGCCGGATCATCGACACAACACATGTAAAGTGGGCCAAGCGGGCCATGTGGGCACCGGCTGTTGTTGAAAAGGATAACCGGTATTTTCTTTTCTTCAGTGCAAACGATATTCAAAGCAACGATGAATATGGTGGCATAGGGGTGGGTGTCTCGTCACGGCCGGAGGGTCCGTTCTCGGACTACTTAGGAAAACCCCTTGTCAACCAATTTTATAATGGTGCCCAGCCCATCGATCAATTTGTATTCGTTGACGATGGCCGGTATTTTCTGATTTATGGAGGATGGCGCCATTGCAACATAGCCTTGTTGAGTTCCAACCTGGACGCCATCATACCTCAACCCGACAGTTCACTCTTCAAAGAAATTACACCTGATGGTTATGTGGAGGGCCCTGTGATGTTTAAACGTAGCAATACATACTACTTCATGTGGTCGGAAGGGGGCTGGACGGGCCCCGATTACAGTGTTGCTTACGCGATGTCGGATAGCCCCTATGGTCCTTTTAAACGCCAGGGCAAGGTGTTGCAACAACACCCCGAAGTAGCTACCGGTGCAGGGCATCACTCCGTAATTAATCTGCCAGGCACAGATGACTGGTTCATTGTTTATCATCGCAGACCATTGGATCAAACCGATAGAAATGCGCGCGTTGTGTGTATTGACAAGATGGAATTTGATGCCGGGGGCAGGATTAAACCCATTGCCATTACGTTTACCGGTGTTGAAAGCAGGCCGATAAAAAATAAGTAATGTCAATGAAGATGGTTACTCTATTGTGATTTCCTTTGCCAGGCCCACCGCGTTAAACCGGATGACCAGGGCGGCCGGAGACTCCGTTGTTTCTCCGCATTCGGGTGAAGGCGTAATGTAATAGCGGTAAAATTTCTGGTTGCGTTTGTAGAGTTCGTTCTGATCGGGTTTACCTAATAAGGAGATGATCTGCGTTTCACTCAGCGCTTCGAGTTTTGATTTCTGACTAAGGAGTGTGCTATCCATCGTCCTGCGCAGGCCCAGGCATCCGTTTC
>JBBINY010000048.1:19396-20234 GCA_037443645.1 Cytophagales bacterium | reverse complement strand
TTTTATTTTGAGCAATATCTTCCGGCAGGTAGCGGGCTATCCAGTACACATTCGGCTTAACCTTATTATACCAGTTTTCGAAGTAAGTTAACTGGCCGATGGAGAGAAGGAAGCCATTGGACTTCTTGCTTTCAATCCACCGGGTGAGTTGCTGTTCAAAGTCAAGCGACACCGTGTAGTTATCGAACTCCTCTTTGGCCCATTCTTCCAGGTAAGCCCAGTTGCGGATCAGGCTTTCATGGGTAATATCGAGCACGTCATCATCTTTCAATGTTTGGCTTTCGGGGTCATCAAGAATGAAGGGACGGATAAAGGTATTTCCCGGTTCGCGGAATATGTTCAGGATAACTCCAACATCTTTTGTTCCGAATTCCCTGCTGTTTAAGATGTCGGTAATCTCCTTTAAGGTCATCCGGTTGCGCACCGCACGGCTTTGGTCAATTTTGGTAAGGCAGGTAAAGGCCGTCTTGATAATCCACTTAGCGTTTCCATCGCTGATTGTCTTTCCTGTCTTTCTACGGTAATAGTCAGCGGCTTGCTCATACAGTTTATTCGTATGCGTATCGAGCACATTCTGAAGGTTGGGCTCATGATAACAGGCTTTGATTTCGGCCGTCAAACCAGCAAACCATTCCTTAAAGCGGTCAACCTGCTCATCGGGTAATTCCTGAACGCTCATTCCACCTACCATGGCATAATGAATCAGATCCATCTCTTCTTTTCCATTACCCGCTGCATGCCATATCTGATTCAGCGCATGTTGAATGATCGGCAACTGATCAACGCCTTCGGTCAGGTCATGGATCAGGCGCTCTGTTAACCTGCGGGTAATTTTATT
>JBBINY010000048.1:0-19386 GCA_037443645.1 Cytophagales bacterium | reverse complement strand
GCTTAACACAGCAGGCTCTTCAATTACCTGTTGCAGTTGCGAACGGTTGAGACGCGGAACAAAAAACTGTGAAAACCCGATGTACTCCGGCAATCCCCTGAAGGCAGCGCACTGCCCGATAAAGTCGGAGCGCATGGTAAAGACCACATAAATCGGCAGGTCTTCTTCCAGCGCAATTCGTGTTGTTTCGAGCAGCAGGTTAAGCACCAGGTTGGAGTCGCGCGAAGGAACCCCCCGGTGATAGTTCTCCGGATTTGTAAAAAATTCTTCAAACTGGTCAACCAGCACAATCAGGTTAGCAGCTTCTCTTTTCAAGGCAGCCTTCCCTGCTTCATCGGCTTGCTGCCAGGCAATAGAATCCATGTCCACATAGCGTTTCGAGTTTCGGTACAAATCAACGAGTGCAGAAAAGCCATGCTGCAATTCCGACTCAACCGTTACCGGGTTGGCGATGTCCAATTGGCGCGCCAGCGACTTGCACAAATTCCGGAAGGGCGTGCGCTCAGGCCGGAAGTCGGCCACACACCACTGGGTGTATTTGGATTTCAGGAATCCGGCCCGCGCATTTGGAATAATACCCGCATACACCAGTGACGATTTTCCGTCACCGGAAGCCCCCGTGAGCATCAGGAATTTATTGCGCTGGAGTTGCTCAGTTGCCGATTGAATGTGCTCCTCACGGCCTTTAAAGTAAAGTGATTCCTCTTCGGTAAATGACCGGAGGCCGGTGTACGGGCATATCTGATATTCTTCGAACATCTTTATCTTCTTAACTCTTCCTTCATTATTCGATATTCATTATTCATCACTCATTATTCGACATCGTTGTTCAAAATTTTAATTGAATGTAGAATAACGAATTGCGATTTTTCTGATTTTGAGGCCTAAAATCTGCCATGTAATATTTATTTGAGTTCGATTACCGTGGTGTACACTTTTTTTACTTCACCAGGCACCTTGTCCTTCGGAACAACAGTAGATACTACTTTGGGCGCTTTAAAATTTCTTGCCAGGTTGCTCTTCGGATCATCTTCGCCTACCAGGAACAAGGGCGTTGGTGATGAGGCGCCACCAACCTGTTTCCATATTTGTTTAATGAATGGCAAGGCCCAGTCGGCAGCGTATTTAAAGTACACTACGGCCAGTTTGCTTTTTGGTATCTGTTGCGTGGAGATTTCCCGGTACTGATCTTCGCCATCCGGCAGAATATTCATGATCTCAACAGGATATTCATTACTTAATTGATCCGTAATAATCTTTGCATCAACCTCATCCTGTTGATTGAAGATGAAGAAAATGTCGGTGTCTTTCGAATCATAAACGGCAGCATCCTGCTTCATCATCACCACGCGGATATCATCCACCAGCTGCATGGGGCCCGGACTGTTGGAGAACATCATGTTCTTTGTGATGTTGTTGCGGATGTATTTAATGAAATTTTGCTGAGCTGGTTTTATCGATTGTTCTGATTCCGGATAAAGCCATACAAATGCATTAAAATCGGGGGAAGCTTCTATATGCTTTTTTGCTTCCATGAACTGATGTTGGGGAAAAGAAACTTCATCGTTTGTTTCAAATCTCCTTCCAAATTCCCCACTCAGCATATGCAGCGAACAAGAACACTTTTTCAGATCTTCCTCCACCCTTCGCTTAAAAGTCTCATCATCGGCCGGGCAATCGGTGGATGGCAGCACATTGAAGCCTGCCTTTTGTAAAATGATGGCCATCTCTTCGCGCTGCTCCTTTAAGTCACCGGATGTCCACGCCAGGTAAAGGGTAGGCCGTTGCCTGTCTACTACCTGAACTTTTATGGAAGAAGGAAGTGAAGTTGTAAATGTTGTGGGTATGATCTGTCGTGCAGTAAGGTCATGCGCTGATACAGCCGGTGGTTGTCCGCGTTCAGCAAGCTTAATGCCCTGAACAATTTCTTTAATGGCGTTCGCTAACTTGTTAATTTGATTCCGATATAAAATTTTTCCACCAACTGCACCAATTTCATCATCCACCGGTCGAAGCGGACGGTTAACTCCGGCATCACGGTATATAAAATCTATGGATCGAAGCACGCCTGAAAGTTCCGTTTCAAGAAGCTTCACATCTTCTACATCAATCTCGTGAATTTTAATCGGCAGAATGCGTGAAGCGAAATTTCCATTAGCCAGTTTTATCGTTCTTCCAATACGATCTTGTTCGGATTGATTTTTAAATACCAGGAATTCCTGATTCCAGGCAAATGCTTTGGTGTCGCAATACGTTTGAGAAATAATCGGAATAAAGATCATTGATTTGATCTTGGTGTTGATCGACTGATCAACATGGTGTGTGTCTTGTAACCCTTCCCGTGGATTTTTGTCAAAAAAAATGGACAGCTTGTCTTTCAACGTAGCGTCCAGTTCCTGGTTGAGTTTTTCTACGAACTCCGTTACCCAGCCGTCATATTTGTTGTCGTTATGGCGGTAGGAAACGAAAATATCATATTCAAAGCCGGGTACAATGGATGGCATAGACAGGTTGGGTGGTTGTTTGAAATGACAGTTTAAGAAGAATTATGCGCAAAACCAACAAAGGTTACATGGGCCACTTTGTATATTTTCTGTGGTCAGGTTTTGCGCTTCTTTTTACTTGCCGAAGGAAAAAGAACGTTGTTCAGGATCAGCCGGTACCCCGGAGAATTAGGAAAAAGGTTTAGATCGGTGGGTCCCCTTCCGCGGCCGCGGCCTCCTTCCGGATCGTGACCGCTGTAATAGGTCCAGTGGCCGTTGCCAAACTCTCCATATATATAGCGTACAAAAGGGCGCTGCCTGTTCTCGGCAAGAATGAGCGCATCGGGTTTAACCACGGGCTTGCTAAAGGCTGTAGTAAGCCCTGAAAATTCCCGGATCAAATGCTCATGGTTTTGGGTAAGAAGGGATGGGATAATGTCCCACTTGGCCGAAAAATCAAATAGGGTAAAGAACTCTGTTCCTGAATCGTTATAACCCCAACCGCCAACGTTAATGGTTGAAAAACTTCTGTTCATAGGTGGCTCCAGCATATAGTTTTCAAAAGCCAGGCCCTTTGAATAATCCAGCGGAACTTCCAGCTCTTCGCTTGTTGCTTCCAGATCAACCCCCTGGGTGGCCAGGGCAATGTCAAATGTTTCTGCACCTGAACACATTGCAAACAAATAGCCGCCTGAAGCACAAAATGCCAGAATCTTCTTTGCGACATCATACTTCATGGCCGATACCCGGCTATACCCCAACTGCGCGGCTGTTGTTTCCAGTAATTTTACTTCCAGCTGGGCAGACTGGCGAAACTGCACCTTGCTGATCTGCCCGGTAAAATCTTCGTGGTGAAGGTGAAGCCAGTCATACCGGGTAAGAGCATCCTCCTTCAAAATTTGCTCATCGTAAATAATATTGTATGGAATCTCGGCATGATCGAGCACAAGAATTACTGCATCGGTTTCATCCAGAACGACTTCGTTCTTGGGAGAATACACGGCAATCCGCGGGGCCCGCTCCATCCTCACTATGTTCATGTTCAGGGCAGGGCTTTCAATTTCCAGAAGCAGTTTATTAGCCTCAGCGTCACTCAACATCGTAGCGGTAACGCCACGTACAGTACATTCATTGAGGATTTCCGTTGAAAAAGCTATCAAAAAACTTCCGCCCCGGTAATTCAGCAACCAATCAACCGCAATTTCATGTTGCAGCGAATAGTAGGCTATGCCATATGCCTTTAAATGATTGCGCTGTCCGATGTCCATCGGGATAAGGATGGAAGAGGCAAACACCAGCTTGCAGGAAGCAATAAAACCAAGTGTAACGATCCAGCCCCTCATTCGTATAAAGTTCGGAACTAAACGTTGAACATCAAAAAGAAACACAGGCATGTTTTACCGGCCATTCGCTTTTAATACCGCATTTCCTATCTTTGAAGATGCCGTCTATAGTCCCTGGATTTGAGTATGATATTTTCATCAGCTATCGACATAAAGACAATAAATACGATGGCTGGGTTACTGAATTTGTGGAAAACCTGAAGAAGGAAATTGCAGCAACATTCAAGGAAGACTTATCTATTTATTTCGATTCAAATCCGCACGATGGCCTGCTCGAAACGCAGGTGGTTGACAAGAGCCTGGAAGGCAAGCTAAAATGCCTGATCTTCATTCCCATCCTTTCTCAAACCTATTGCGATCCGAACAGTTATGCATGGAAGAATGAATTCTGTGCATTTAACAAACTGGCCAGCAACGACCAGTTCGGAATGTACATCCGCCTGGCCAATGGGAATGTGAACAGCCGGATTTTACCCATTCGCATTCATGAACTGGATGACAACGATCACAAACTGATAGAGTCAGAACTTGGAGGAACCTTGCGCTCACTGGATTTTATTTACCGAACCCCCGGAGTTAACCGCCCGCTCCGTGCGCATGAAGATGAGCCCAAGGAAAACCTGAATCACACCTTTTACCGCGATCAAATTAACAAGGTGGCCAACACCATAAAGAAAACAATTGCCGGTATCCGGATGATGAGGCCCGGTGCCGAGAAAGTCTCAGCATCTGCTTTCAGCAATCCTGAAGTTCTTAATAAGCCATTGGGTACACGAAAGGTCACTTATGGTATACTGGGCGTTCTCATACTTCTGGTAGCGGCAGTCTATTATTTTCAATCAGCGTTCACCACGCAATCAATACCCAACAGCGCCAATTCCATAGCCGTGTTACCGTTTGCCGACCTGAGCCCGGATGGCGACCAGGAATATTTCTCCGATGGATTAAGCGAGGAACTTTTAAACCTGCTTGCCCGCATCCCCGAGTTAAAAGTGATCTCGCGAACATCAGCCTTTTCATTTAAAGGGAAAAATGAAGACATCCGGGAGATCGGAAAAAAGCTTGGCGTCACACATATTCTTGAAGGAAGTGTTCGAAAATCCTCTGATAAATTGCGCATCACGGCACAACTTATTCTTGTAAACGATGGAAGCCACCTCTGGTCGAAAACGTATGATCGACCGGTTGGTGAGATCTTCAGGATACAGGATGAAATAGCCAATACCGTGGTGCAGGAGTTAAAGATTACACTTGCCGGAAAAGAGGTACACGCCCGGCAGGCAAATCCGGAAGCCTACAACCTGTTTCTGCAAGGACGTTACTACTTTGCCAAGCACAGGCGCGAAGACGTGGACGAAGCAATTGACCTATTCAGCCAGGCCGTAGCCATTGATCCTTCCCTGGCAAATGCCTGGGCAGCACTTTCACTGGCCTATGCATCGCATGCCAACAACGGATATATCAACCCAACCGAAGGGTTTGATAAGGCGCGAAAGGCTGCAACCAGAGCCATTGCACTAGCTGACGACCTGGCCAGCGGGCATTATGCACTCGCCTCCATTTTGGCTGCTTACGATTGGGACTGGCAAGGGGCACAGGAGGAATTCAGGAAAGCAATCGCACGCGACCCGTCAAATATCGGGGCTATTAACGGCATGGCCAACCTGGAATTAACACTGGGTAATTTTGATCGGGCCATCTCCCTGTTTTACAAGGCATTGGAGCTGGATCCGCTGCGCACGGTAATAAAAGTAAATCTCGCCATGACACTGATGCATGCAAACCGGTTGGATGAAGCGGAGCAACAACTTAACAAGGCACTTGATGTAAACCCCCAGTTTCCAACCGCGCATTACCGCCTTGGACTTATCTACTTATTGCAGGGAAATTCCACAAAAGCCATTTCCGAAATACAATCTGAAGTGGCTGAAGACTGGCGCATGCAGGGCCTTGCCATGGCCTATTATAAAGCCGGAAGTACCAGTGAAGCGGACGCCATGCTGAAGAAATTTATTACAGAGTATCAGGACTTCAGTGCATTTCAGATTGCTGAAATTTATGCCTGCCGAAACCAGGCCGATGAGGTGTTTACCTGGCTCGAAAAAGCCTACCAGCAACGCGATGGCGGTCTTAGCACCCTTGCCGGCAATCCGTGGCTTAAACCCTTCGAAAAGGATCACCGATATATCGATTTTAAGCGAAAACTGAACCTTTAACAGCCTTCCGGATTTTCGGATTAACTGGATAGGATTCTTCCTCGATTTTTAACTAACTTTAGTTTCCTAAACGATCAACAAACAACCTAAAAATCAATAATCTATGGACAAGTCTAAGAAGGTATTTCTTGGCGTAATCGCTGTAGCAGCGATTGCCACGGTTGGCTACTACCTGGCAGGCGGACAGTTTAACTTCTCTTCGGGCGATGCCGAAGGGTCAGGAATCGGTGGCGTTAAAAAAGCAGGAAAATATAAAAGCGAAAATGCTACTGCCTCGGTTGATCTCCAGGGAGCCGAAGTCCAGCAGTTGCTGCAGAACGATCAGTTTCAGGCACTGATGCGCGACAGGAATTTCCGCGAGCTGATGAAATCACCGGAGTTTACAGAACTGGCCAAGAACCCGGAGTTCCTTGACCTCGCAAAAAATCCGGCATTTAACGACCTGGCGAAAAATGCCCAATTTCTCGATATGGCCAAGTCTGCTTCGTTCCAGGATCTGGCAAAAAATCCTGACTTCGCTGAGCTTGCAAAAAATACCAAGTCACCCGCCTTTACAGAATTAGCCAAGTCGAACACGTTTGCTGAATTGATGAAGTCTCCTCAGTTTATGGACGTAGCAAAAAATCCGGCATTCGATGACCTGGCAAAAAACCCGGCTATGATGGACCTGGCCAAGTCAGGAAAATTTACCGAGCTGGCAAAAAATCCCGACTTCGCTGAACTTGCAAAAAGTTCAAGCTTCCAGGAACTGGCAAAAAATCCGGCCTTTACGGCTCTGGCAAAAAATGCGCAGTTTCTTGACCTGGCCAAGAACCCGGCTTTTGGCGAATTGGCTAAGAATGCAGCCTTTGCCGACCTGGCAAAGAATGCTCAGTTCATGGAGCTGGCTAAGTCACCGGCTTTTGCCGACCTGGCAAAGAATGCTCAGTTTGCGGATCTGATGAAATCACCCCAGTTCATGGAGGTGGCCAAATCACCAGCCTTTGCCGACCTTGCTAAGAATTCACAGTTTGCCGAGCTGGCAAAAAATCCGGCATTTGGTGACCTGATGAAAAACCAAACATTTACCGAACTCATGAAGTCATCTCAGTTTACACAACTGGAAAAAATGGCGAGCGCTGATTTTCAGTAGCCCATCAAAAGCCTAACTTAAAACCCTGATGATTTCATCAGGGTTTTTTTTCGGGTTGTGTCTATGCATAAATTGTTCATCCTTTTTTCGCTGATCAGTACCTCAGCCTTCGCTCAACTCAATATGATTGAAACGAAGGAGATGCGGCTGGTTACTTACGACTTCGGTCATAAGTACGTGTTGCCGCATGCCGGAAGGTGCTATCACAATGCCCTGCAGTTCCACCGAAAACTATTCGATTACACACCCTCTGAGAAAATAACCGTACTCATCCAGGATTTTGGGGACTATGGAAATGGTGGTGCCACGGCAGTTCCAAAGAATGCCATATCCATGGGCCTCTCCCCTTTTAGTTACACATTCGAGACCAGCCCCGCTGGTGAGCGGGTATTCAGCATGATGAACCACGAACTGGTGCATGTAGTGGCGCTTGATAATTCAACCAGTACGGATCGGTTTTTTCATAAAATATTCCTCGGAAAAGTAAGCCCCACTAAAGAGAATCCGCTTACTGCCGTTTACAGCTACCTCACCAGCCCGCGCAGGTACTCACCCCGGTGGTACCATGAGGGCATAGCCTCCTATGTTGAAACCTGGATGAGCGGGGGCGTTGGCCTTGCCATGGGCAGCTATGATGAAATGGTTTTTCGTACCCGTGTATTACAAAATGCCCATATCTATACCGCGCAGGGTCTTGAATCAGAAGGAACCACCACCGACTTCCAGGGAAAAACCAACTCCTACCTGTATGGCACCCGATTTATGGGCTACCTGTCGTACCAGCATGGACCGGATAAAATCATCGAATGGGTAAAGCGCAGGGATGGCAGCAGGCGTTCCTACTCTGCCCAGTTTAAGCACGTGTTCGGACAATCATTGAATAACGAATGGAAAAACTGGATTTCTTTTGAAAAGAAATGGCAACACGAGAATGTTGAGCGGATTAAGGAATTTCCAACTACCGCTACGCAACCCATCACCACAAAAAAAATCGGATCGGTATCCTATCCGCATTACAACAGAGCACGGAATGTTGTTTACGTGGCCGTTAACTACCCGGGGCAGGCCCCACACCTGGCGGCCTTGCATCTTGCCGATGGCAGACTGGAGCGCCTGGCTGACATTAAAGGCGCAGCACTGTTCTACGTTTCATCCGTTACCTACGATGCCCAGGCCGAAAAACTTTACTTCACAACCGACAACGATGCCTGGCGCGACCTGAACAGCTATGATATCAAAACAGGAAAAGTTACACGCCTCCAAAAAGATTTCAGAACAGGCGATCTGACCTTTAACAAAACCGATAAATCAATATGGGGCATTAAACACCTCAATGGATTCTCCACCATCGTCCGGATTCCGGAATCTACAGAACAGCAAGCCCCAGCCTACAGCCAATGGCAGCAACGTTACACCCTTCCCTATGGGCACGACATTTTTGATATTGACATTTCACCTGACGGAAAACTGTTGAGTGCTGCGGTGTCCGACTATCGCGGCAATCAATCATTGTTACTGTTCAATACAGACAGCCTGATGGTGAACAAAGCAGTAATTGACACGATCTTCAACTTTGAAGTATCCTCTCCGCAAAGTTTCCGGTTTACCGATGATGGTAAATACCTTTTTGGATCATCCTACTACTCGGGGGTAAGCAACATTTTCAGGGTGGACGTGGCCACCAAAGAAATTATTCCAATGAGTAATGCCGCTACCGGACTTTTCAGACCACTTCAAATCAGTAATGAAAAACTCTTCGCGTTTAATTTTACTGCCGATGGATTTCAGCCGGTTTACATCGCCAATGCTCCGGTTGGCGAGGTTTCATCCATTGAATATTTAGGGACTAAAACCATTGAAAAATTTCCGGCATTAAAAGAATGGGAAATCCCCATTGCAACTGCCGATCAGATTGATATGGAATCCCTCATTATTAAAGAAGGTCAATACCGCTCAGGACGGCAAATTAAAATGAACTCGGCTTACCCAATCCTGACCGGTTACAAGAACTTCATCGGGTTAGGCTACACCTTCAATTTTGGCGATCCGCTGAACTTCAGGGAATTTGAGATTTCAGCCTCTTACACTCCGCGCAATTGGATAAACCGACTCGCCAGCGAAAGCGACACCACCAACCTGGTAATGGATGACCAGGAACAACTTCATCTTTCGGTTTCCGGAAAAATAGGACGCTATACGTTCAGTGCGCATTACAACCCGGCTAGTTTTTACGACCTCTTCGGGCCGACAAAAGTTTCGCGAAGAGGCGCAACCGCCCGGGTGGACTATACCCGTTCGTTGCTTTGGGATATGCCCCGCAAGCTGGATCTGGTTTTGGGGGCCGGAGCATTTTATGGGTTACAGAAATCGCCCTACTTCCAGCAAATTGACACCGAAGGATTTACCGACAGCCTGTTCCTGAATGTAGATGCCAGCCTGATATACAGCAACCTAAGGGGTTCATTGGGCGCAGTTGATGCTGAAAAAGGATTCCGGTGGATGTTCAGAACGCTTTCTGCTCATTCTAACGGAAAAACATATGCCACCCTGATTGGCTCGTATGATATCGGCATCCAACTCCCCGTCAATCATTTCTCAGTGTGGTTCAGAACAGCAGCCGGCAATTCGCTGAGTGAAGAATTTAATCCATTTACACGCTTTGGTTTTGCAGCCTTTGGAAACAACTATATTGATTACCAGGCGGCCAGGCGGTACCGCAACATCTTTTCCTTTCCGGGGCTAAGCTTTGAGGCCGATAAATTTATTATTGCTCAATCGTTTGCCAAGGGCATGGTGGAATTTGTTCTTCCTCCTATCCGGTTCAGGCAACTGGGCGGATTAAACCTATATTCCAACTGGATGCAGCTCACAGCATTTTCATCCGCCCTGATTACCCGCGAAAATGATTTTGGAAATAACCGGTTTGTAAATGTAGGCTCTCAACTGGATATGAAGATCGTCATCTTCTCCCTGCTGGAATCCACTTTTTCGATTGGATACGCCAATGCTTTCGATTTGGACGACAACAATAAGCGGTATAGTGAGTGGATGATTTCACTCAAATTACTTAAATAGTATTTTTAAAATCGATCACCAGTGACCACCTTCTTTCTGGTAACCATAGCGCTAACACCCGGCATCGCCATTGCGATTTTCATGTACATTCACGACAAACATGAACCAGAGCCGGTTTGGCTGCTTGCATTGAGCTTTTTATATGGAGTACTTAGTTTGGGTTTAAATTTAGCAATCGGGCTGCCGGTTGATGATTTAATACCTATTGAGGAACAGGATCTCACGGAGCAAGCCATACATGCTTTCGGAGTTGTGGCGTTTATCGAGGAGGTGAGCAAGTTCGTATTCATCCGGGGAATCCTTTACCGGAATAAAAACTTTAACGAACCGCTGGATGGAATTGTGTACGCGGTTATGGTAGGCATGGGGTTCGCCACCGCTGAGAACGTTATTTACGTTTGGTATGGCGGAGGAGGCACGGCCATTATCCGGATGTTCTCTGCAATACCCGCGCACGCGTTGTTTGCCGTGCTTATGGGTTATTGGCTTGGTAAAGCCAAGTTTATTCATGCCAGGAAATTCCGCTATGGCCTCCTGGCACTTATTACGGCAACCGCTTTCCACGGCATTTACGATTACTTCCTGTTCATTTCCTTTGTGCCCGGCATCTGGATCTGGTCATTTGTATCGCTGGCTGTTGCGTTTGTGCTAGCACGAAAAGCCGTGCGACTTCACCAGCAGGCTTCTCCTTTTATTCAAACTTCTTCAACGGATAATACGTCAACCTGATAACATCATGGATAAACGCTCATTTATAAAAAATCTCGGAATCCTTTCCATGGGATTGCCCGCCCTTAACTCACTTGAAACGCTTCTGTCTGGCGTAAGTTCAATCCCTGCTGCTACACTCGCTGCAGATGAAGATTTCTGGACGCAGGTGCGCGGAGGCTACCGGCTTAAGCCAGATTACATCAACCTGGAAAACGGATACTACTGTTTTCTTCCGCAGGAAACCCTGGAGAAGTACATCCAACACATAAGAGAGATAAACTATCAGGGTTCATACTACATGCGCACGGTACAGGTAGAAAACAAACGGAAAGCGGCCGGCCGTTTGGCCGGTCTTGCAGGATGTTCACCAGAAGAACTCATCATAACACGAAACACCACCGAATCACTTGACATGATTATCGGTGGACAGGATTGGCAGGCCGGGGATGAGGCGGTAATGGCTGAGCAGGATTACGGCTCTATGCTGGGCATGTTCAGGCAGGTTGAAAAACGGTATGGCGTTGTTAATAAAATCATTTCAATACCTAACCATCCGCAATCCGATGAAGAAATTGTTACGCTCTACGAACAGGCCATCACGCCAAAAACAAAACTCCTCATGGTTTGCCACATGATAAACATTACAGGACAGATTTTGCCCGTCCGAAAAATATGCGACATGGCTCACCGAAGGGGTGTTAACGTAATGGTGGATGGAGCCCATGCGTTTGGCCATTTCAGGTTCTCCATTCCCGATCTGGGTTGTGATTATTATGGATCAAGCTTACACAAATGGCTGAGTGTTCCGCTGGGTGCGGGAATCCTTTTTGTAAAGAAAGAGCATATAAATAGCACCTGGCCGGTTTTTGCTCCGTTCGATGACAAAGCAGATGATATTTACCGGCTGAACAATGTGGGCACCCATCCGGTACATACCATACTGGCTATAAACAATGCCATCGACTATTATGAAAAAATAGGGGCTGAAAGAAAAGAAGCACGGTTACGCTACCTGCAAAACTACTGGACAAGCAGGGTGCGTGAATTATCCCATGTTGTGGTTAACACACCTAAAGAACCCCATCGCTCCTGTGGCATTGCCAACGTGGGCATTAACGGAATGAAGCCGGCCGACCTGGCCGATACCCTGATGAAGAAATACAAAATTTATACCGTGGCGATTGATGGCGCAAATGTGCACGGCTGCAGAATAACGCCAAACATTTATACTACACCTAAAGAACTGGATGTGTTTGTAAATGCATTGAAGGGCTTAGGGTAGAATGAAAAAATGATGAATTGAATAGAAAAATTAGCTAGCCGGTTTAAGCTCAATCCATCACATTATAAATAACCACCGGCTTAGTTTTATTTTTCAGGCTCACCTCACCTACCTTTTTACAATTAAACGACTCCTTGATTTTATTGAAAGCCTGCTCATTTATAATGATTTGACCGGGAGCTGCCACGGATTGTAAACGCTGCGCGGTGTTCACCGTATCCCCAATTACAGTGTAGTCCAATCGCTTCAGAGATTCCGAACCGATATTTCCGGAAATCATCTCACCACTGTTGATACCGATAGCCACTTTTGGAACATAGGTTACCGTTGCGCTTAATTCAGGGAGTGACGCTATTTTGTTCCGCACCGCCAGGCAGGCATCCAATGCCCTGTCTAAATGATAGTCACCACGGAAAACCGCCATGATGGCATCCCCGATAAATTTATCGATATAGCCGCCTTGTAAGATTATCTCTTTTACAATGATATCGAAATAATCATTTAAAATTTTTACTACGGTATCGGGTGCTTCCTTTTCACTGATAGCTGTAAAGCCACAGATATCAATGAAGGCCACCGTGGCCTCAATCGTTTCATTGGTCATGATAGACGATTCGAATTCACGGCTACCCATGAAATTCAGCACCGCTTCATCTACATACATCTTCAGGATATTGTTTTCCTTGATAGCCTTCAGCGTATCCTTCAACTGGTTGACATGCTGAATCGTCTTTTCCATGGTTAGTTCCAGGTCATCGAAATTCACCGGCTTGGTAATAAAATCAAATGCACCGCGGTTCATGGCGGTGCGAATGTTATCCATATCTCCGTAGGCAGAAACAATAACGGCCTTTATAAGCGGACTGGACTCGTTTAGGCGGCTCAGCAAGGTAAGGCCATCCATTTCCGGCATGTTGATATCGCTTAACACAATATCCACATCCGGATGTAGCTTGATTTTTTCTAAAGCATCCTTTCCGTTTACAGCAAAAACAAATTCGTAATGTTGTTCACGAATTTTCTGCCGGAATTTCTGCTTGATGAGCATTTCAAGATCAACCTCATCATCGGCTACTAATATCTTCGTCATCCGTTGGACAAGTTTAATTTTTCTTTGAGCTTAGGGAAATCAATGGGCTTGGTTAAGAAATCATCGGCTCCAAAGTTTTCCGCTATTTTTCGATTTTCTGAATCACCATAGGCTGTGATCATCATGACTATGGGCGGAGGCTTTACGAACTTCTGCTTCACGCGCTCCAATAATTGCAAGCCGCTCATGCCAGGCATATTAATGTCGGATAAAATCAATACGGCTTCGTGTTGCCATTGATTTAAATGGGTAAGCGCCTCTTCGCCAGAAAAAGTGAATACAAACTCTACCACTTTATTTTTGATTTCCTTTCTGAAGCACTGCTCAAAAAGTGGTTGGATGTCCTTCTCGTCATCCACGACTAAGATTTTCATTGGCCAACTATTTAATGGGTAAGTTAATGATAAATTTGGTGGCAACACTAACCTGTGTTTTCCACTTTTAATTTCCCTTCATGCCCTTTTGTGGTGATGTTATAACTAATGGACAACCCCAGGCCTGTCCCTTGACCGGTTGTCCCGATAGCTATCAGGATGGTGGTAAAGAACGGTTGCGCCAAAGGCATCCATTTGGAAAAGATTTTTTCTTTGATTAACTCAGGAATGCAGTTACCAATATTTGTTAACTCGGTGGCCATCATCTCGTAAGATAATTTGCCAGCCTTGTTAACAACTTCCCAATGAAGCTCTGAGTCAATTTTACCGATTTTGCCAGGAATTTTGTTTCCGGGTAAGACCGCTAAGAAGCCTAAGCGTATAATGGACGCTTGCCGCAGCCCTGAATGTTTGAAACTGCCAGATCGCTCATCGAGCAGCTCATCGAAGTCATTGATGAATTGATGAAGTTGCGTAGAAATACCACAAACCAGAAAATCATTGTGTCCGGGTAATTGCTTTAGTAATAAAACGGGCCTGAGCTTAAGGCCGCCATCAGCTTGTGGCAAGTTCGCCAGGACAACCTCGCCACTTTTCATTGGTTATAGCCAGGGTTAGGTTCCTTAACCATATCCAAGGTGTATTGAGGCTCATTTTCACCATAGGCGGCAGAGAGGGAATCGCTTGAAAATTGATGCCACTCTTCCTGTTCATTCTCTTCGAGCAGTATTAAGAGCTTCACTTTTCTGTTTTTCAGGTTCAGGCTTTTATCAACCTTTAGCTGACCTTTCTCATCAAATGATGCGGTAGTTTCTATTGCTTTCATAACCGTTTCGTTTTAATTTCTAAAGTTAAAACATTTTCACTTTGGCAGGAGAACTATAAACGCTGTTCCTTCTCCTTTCCCGAATGAGTCGGGATTTCCTTCGTCAACTTGGGTTTCCACTTTTATCTCCCCGCCATGCGCCTTCACAATATCATAACTCAAACTCAATCCCAGTCCCGTTCCTTGCCCGGTGGGTTTGGTGGTGAAAAAAGGCTGGAAGATTTTTTCTTTGATGGAATCGGGAATGCCGGGGCCGTTGTCACTCACGCTTATTTCAATTGTATCACCTGCTTTTTTTGTAGAAACTGTTACTGTTGGAGTGTAGGGCTTGTTGGTAGTTGTTGGTTGGTAGTTATTCGCGCGAGCATTCACGGCATAAAATGCATTCGTTATCAAATTCAAAATCACTCTTCCGATATCCTGCGGCACCACATTCAGTTTAGGGAGTGCAGGGTCAAAATCCATCTCAAACTTTGCATTGAAAGATTTGTCTTTCGCGCGTAGGCCGTGATAAGCTAGCCTCAAGTATTCATCACACAAAACATTGATGTCGGTTAATTCTTTTTGGCCGGTGCTTTTGCGTGAGTGTTGGAGCATGCTCTTTACAATGTCGCCCGCGCGCTTGCCGTGGAAATTTATTTTTTCCAGATTCTGCTTTATATCAGTCATTAGCTCGTCTGCCGACTGCTTACTGCCCACTGCCAACTCTTTGATAAGCTCATCCATAAGCTCGTTACTTACTTCCGAAAAATTATTCACGAAGTTCAACGGATTCTGAATTTCATGCGCGATGCCGGCCGTAAGCTCACCGAGCGATGCCATCTTCTCACTTTGCACCAACTGCTGTTGTGCCTGCTTCAAATCCGACAAGGTATTTTCTACCTGCTTTTTGGCGGCCTCCAGTTTGTTGAAATCTTCGTATCGCGCGTAAGCGGTAGAGAATGCATCGGCCAGCGATTGTACTAACTGTAAATCATCCCGCTTTAAAGGCGAAGTGTTTCCTACATACAACATGCCTTGCAAAAACGGGAGGAAGTGCAGGTGAATGCCTTCCTTCGGGATCGTGTTCAAATACTGCTCGCGCGATGTAATTGCGCCTTGCTGCAAGAGTGTGTCGGCCTGCGTATAAAAATCCCGTTCCACCCAATGGGTAGCGTACATTTTTCGCTCGCGCCAATTGGCAACGGCCTCAGCCAGACTGTCCGTGGATTCGTAGGGAAGTTTGAAGGCGGCAATGGCTCGTCCATCGGGGGTAGATAAATACGTTTGGATTTGTTCCTCCGATTCATCCATAATAAACACTCCGCAGCGCACGAACGGAATGCCCAGCGTAGTGAGTTCTCTCCATATTAAAGGTGTGATGCGGTCGAGGTCATTCACGGTGCGCATGCTGGCGATTTCAGCTCGCACCCGGTCGAGTGATGCCTGGCGCACGGCCTCTTTGGCACGGGCTTCAGCATCTTTCAGGTCTTTATAGCGCTTGTAGGTGAGACTCAATACCGATGTAAACCTCCTATAAATTTTCAGTTCATCTTCTTCCAGTGGTTTCTCTGTCCAGGCATATACACCTCCTTCTTCAAAGTAAAAGAAATATCCGTATTGAACGGCATCGCTCGGATAATCAGGGAAAGCCATCTGCTTGCGCAGCAGTTGATAATATTCTTTGATTTCATTTCCGCGCAGCACGGGATGATATTCTTTCTGCTCCAGCCAATGGTTATAGATTCCTTCGAGAACCGGGTGATCTGCTAAAACAAATTTTCCGATCACTTCCACGGATACGCCATCTTCAGTTGTATTCATACTCGAAAGCTCCGCCTCATGTGTTTCCTTGTTTATCAGGCCGAGGCCGCACCTGCGCGGAGTCAGGTTCATGGATACCAGCTCACTATAAAAAGCGTGAATGGTTTCGGCCAGGTCTTTCGAACTGTGCATGGCCATGGCTTTGGCTCGCACGCGTTCCAGGGAGGCTTCGATCTGTGCTTCTCTTGCCTGCGCTTCTGCTTTTTGAAGATCAAGAAAGCGGGTGTAGGTTTGACCAAACACATTTACGAAGCGTATGAAAATGGATGAAGCTTCTTTTGTAAACTCGTTATGAGAGAATACATAAAGACAACCTTCCTTAAAAAAGAAATCAGTATGAACTATTTTTTCGTATGCAGAGAAGTAGTCTTTCCTGATTTCATAGTCAGCCTGATTGCGGATGGCTTCATAATAATTGGTTTTATCTTCTCCTTCCAGTATGTATTGAAATGTCTCTCTCTTATCAGACCAGTTTTGATAAACCGATTTCAGCAATGGATGTTGCTTCATATCCAATAAGCCGATTGTTAATTCAGTTGTTTCGGTTTTCTCGGCCGTCCATACTTCCATTTTTTCATTGGGTTGCATGATCCCAATACCGCAACGATCAATGGCCGTGAGCACGCCCAATGTTGTAAGTTCATCAAACAAGGCCGCCACGCTTTCGCCCACATCTTTGCTGCTGTGCATGGCCATTGTTTTGCTTCTCACTCTTTCAAGTGAAGCTTCTATCTGCGCTTCTCTTGCCTGCGCCTCTGCTTTTTGAAGATCGAGAAAACGGGTGTAGGCCTGATCAAAAACTTTGGTGAATCGTTTCAGCACCTCAAGTTCGGATAGCTCTAAGATGTGCCCTGAAAAGCTAATTACCTGCATAGAGAGGTTTTTGCCGAAGACAATGGATATGGCATAGTCCTTAACTCCGAGCAGGTAATTCTTACGCTCTTCCGGAATATACTTAAAGCCTGAAACCTCAAAGGCTATTTTAAACCATTCGTTCTTCTCCTCAAATGAATATCGCTTACAAAGCGCTTCCTCGCCAGCCTCATAAGCGCTCCAGATGTCTTTAGTAATGGAGTGATCTATGTACGGTAAAAAAATACTATTGGCATACTTCTGTCCCTTAGTCGCAATCCATAAAGTGGTTTCGAGAGTTCCTTCACTTGTCGTATTGATGATGGCCGTATCGTGCTCAATACCCAACTCTGTAAATCTTTCAAAAACAGCATTAACTACTTCAATCAACTCCTCACTCTTGTGCATGGCGAGAGAGCGTGAGCGTACTTTCTCCAATGCCGCTTCAATCTGCGCTTCCCGTGCCTGAGCTTCTGCCTTTTGAAGATCGAGGAAGCGGGTGTAGGATTGCTCGAACACATTGGCGAAGCGGATAAGAATACTGTTCTCTTCCTCAGAAAATGGAATGCCTGCATAATTGACAATATTCAAGGTTGAATATTTCCTGAAGGCCATAGAAGAGGCATAACCCCCGGTGCTTTCAATGTAGGCTTTCCGTTCGGGCGCTACCGAAGGACCAACATTCGATTGTTCATAGAATTGTTTCCACCACCGTTGCACATCTTCCTCCGAAAGTAAGAAAGTGGTAAAGTCAATCCCTTTAATAATCCCTTCATGAATGATGTTAAAAAGAGGATGATTGATATAAGGGACTGTGATTCTAACAGGATATGTTTTTGCTGTGGTAGCTGACCAGAAATTGAGGTCCTTCTCAGAACTCACGGGCATAAACGTAACGGCATCTATGCGAATACCGAGCTGAATCATTTGGTCAGCGATCACAGTCATCACGGTGGGCAACTCTTCACTTTGGTGCATGGCCATCATGCTGGCGCGCACTTTTTCCAATGCTGCTTCAATCTGCGCTTCCCTTGCCTGTGCTTCTGCTTTCGTTATGTCCTCGTATCTTTTATACGCCAGACCAAAGACATTCCGAAACCGTTTAAGTATCTCAATTTGCTCGGGGCTTGCCGGTTTAAGATTTGAGATGCCAATTGCGCCAGTGCCCGTAGAATGGAAATAGTAATAGATAGCGTCTGCCTTTTTTAGCTGGGCATCTGTTTTTTCACCATTCTTCTCCCGGAAATTTTTGAAGTCGGTCAACTCCTTTCCTTTGAGGAAGCTGGTAGTAAAAGCATCGGGATTGCTTCTTACTTTCTTGACTAACTTTTTGATAACGGGATGTGCGTCATACGAAAAGGGAGTAATGCTCTTTCCTTTAGCGGAATAATCGTAGTTGAGAAATGAACGTTTATCGTCATCGTGAATATTGATATTGGTGTTTCTCAACTCCCGAAAGCCAAGGGTTTGCAGTTCACGAAACAGCACCTCGACAATATCTAACAGGTCTTCGGGTTTGCGCATGCTCATGGCCACCGCCCGAACGCGCTCCAGGCTCGTTTCAATTTCGAGTTCGCGGTTTTTTTTAACCAGGTCGGCTGTTCTTTCTGCCACTTCTTTTTCAAGTGCCTCTGCCTTTTCCTTCCAGGTTTCTAAGCCCCAGGTATCTTTTTCACTCTCCACATTCTCGGGCTTGGATCCATGCCAGTGAATCACTTTCCATTGATTGTCGCTAAAGCTTAAAACCATTGAAAATCTCAAGTACATTTTTACGACTTCTTCTCCCGTCTTAATCGACAGGTACACGTCATCGGCAAACACGGCAGTATTCTCATCGGCAGTAGTGTAATGCCAAACAGGTTTTATCCTCCACGAGATTCCCAAACCCTTACTTTGTTCCTTCTGGATCGAAAGAAGGTTTAAAAGACCCTTAATGCCCTTACACTTTTCATCCACGGCAGTCCCAAATCCAAATATCATTTCATCCGCAATTTTTCGTAGCGGGTCGGTAACATCACCATTGAAGCCTATCGCCATAAACTGCTTGTAGGTGCTGATCATGGATTGCTTTTTCTTTCTTTCCATTAGATGATTAGATTAAAAATGAGGAAATAGCCTTAGGCTATCGGTTTTTTAATTTTGAAGCAATTTCACTCAAACGCTCGTGCTTATTCTTCTCTCTATTATTTTTTGCGTAAT
>JBBINY010000047.1:0-20883 GCA_037443645.1 Cytophagales bacterium | reverse complement strand
GCCAACCCGACCCCGGTGATTGCGGGGCTGAACGCAGCGTGTGAGAACCAGGCGGGAGTAGTATACAGCACGGCCAACGTAGCGGGCCACACATATGTGTGGACGGTAACCGGGGGAGCGATCACCTCGGGAGCCGGCACCAACAGCATCACGGTAACGTGGGGAGCAGCCGGAGCGGGCACCGTACAATTACAGGAGACCATCACGGCCAGTGGGTGCAGCGTGACCACGGCAGTATATAATGTAACGATCAACGCGAATCCCACGCCAGTGATAGGCGGTTCGGCCACAGCGTGTTCCAATCAGGCCGGATTAGTTTACTCGACAGCCAATGTAGCCGGCAATACGTATGCCTGGTCGGTAACAGGGGGTAGCATCACGTCAGGGGCAGGCACCAACAGCATCACGGTAACGTGGGGAGCAGCGGGAGCGGGGAGCGTACAGGTAACGCAGACGGTGACGGCCACGGGTTGTGCCACCACCACGGCTCCGTATAATGTGACGATTTCACCAAGCCCTATTGTTGATGCAGGAAGCAATGAAGAAACCTGTCAGGGCGCAGTATTTAATTTTTCTTCACAGACCGTAGGCGCTTCCGCAGCCAATTTCGGCTCGCTGATATGGACAACCACCGGCTCCGGAGTACTTACCAATGCCACCACACTTACACCTACGTATACACCTGACCCGGGTGAATCAGGGATTATTGTATTCGCTTTAACAGCTACCGGCACGGGTACGTGTTCGGATCAAATGGATCAGATGCAACTTTTTATCACGCCACTACCTACAGTTAATGCGGGTAGTTCGGAGGAAACCTGTCAGGGTAATATATTTGCTTTTAGCTCACAATCAGTACCAGCAAACGCAACGAACTATGCTTCTCTGAGTTGGACACACACCGGAGCAGGAACGCTGTTTAATGCCAGTACGCTTGCACCAACGTATTTACCGGGTATCGGAGAAGTTGGATCTGTAACTTTTACGCTGAATGCTACAAGTCCAGGAAGTTGTGCTCCGGTAAACGGTATGATGATGTTGACCATTACCCCCTCGGTTATCGTTTCAGCCGGAAGCAATGGCGAAACCTGCTCTGGTGTTCCGTTTGCTTTCAGTACGCAGTCCGTTCCTGCCTCAGCAAGCAATTTTTCAGCATTGTCATGGGCGACTACGGGAACAGGCGTTATTACCAACGGCTCCACGTTAACACCAACGTATACACACGGTATTGGTGAAACGGGTAATGTTGTCTTTACACTTACGGCTAATGGAAATGGAAGCTGTCCGCTGAAAACCAGCCAGATGACCCTTTTCATTACACCGGCTCCCACTGTGAATGCTGGAAGTAATGCAGAGGTATGCGAAGGCATCTCATTTAATTTCGCCAGCCAGGGAACACCAGCCACAGCAGGCAATTACAGCACAATTAGCTGGTCAACTACAGGTACCGGAACAATTTTCAATGGAAATACTTTAACTCCGACTTATGTTCCATCTGCTGGAGAAACCGGAACTCGGCTTTTTACGCTTACAGCAAACGGCAACGGAAGTTGTGCTCCGGTGAATAGCGTGATGAATCTGGTTATCACACCCCGGCCCATTGTGAATGCCGGAAGTGATGCCGAAGTATGCCGTACTTCATCTATTGATTTTGGCTTACGTACAACCCCGGCAACGGCAACCAATTTCAGTACGTTGATCTGGACCACCACAGGAACCGGAACTTTGCTAAATGCTACCACACTATCGCCCACGTATATTCCCTCCGGTTCAGATTCTGGTCCAATCACATTCATCCTGACGGCCAGCGGAAATGGCAGTTGTGCAGCGCAGGCAGATAATATGATTTTGACGGTTACGCCACCACCCGTGATTGGTGCAGGAAGCAATGAGCAAATATGCCAGGGCAGCCTGTTTGACTTCAGTACCCAAAGCACACCGGCTACTGCCATTAATGCGGCTTCGTTGTTGTGGACAACCACGGGCAGTGGATCAATCTTCGGGGCATCAACACTTACACCCGTTTATCAGCCAGGCGTTGGCGAAACCGGGTTAATTACTTTTACCCTTTCTGGTAACGGCCTTGGAAGTTGTGCCCCGGCTAACCAAACCATGCAGCTAACCATTACACCTGCGGCTGTTGTTAATGCAGGCAGTGATGCCGAAACGTGCCAGGGCGTTGTCTTCGATTTTTCAACACAGTTCATCCCGGCATTCGCACTGAACTTTAACGCCTTGTTGTGGACGACCACCGGAACCGGATTACTCTCCGGGGCTACTACACTAACGCCTGTTTATACACCGGGTGTTGGCGAAACCGGGCTGGTTACCTTTACACTTACAGCAACCGGTAATGGTGTGTGCCCGACTGTTCAGGATCAAATGGTACTTGCCATTACTCCGGGAATTACTCTTGATGCTGGAAGTAATGAAGAGAAATGCCAGGGATCTACTTTCAGCTTTTCAACACAAAGTGTTCCGGCTTCAGCGACTAATGTTAATAGTGTTTTCTGGACGCACACAGGTTCTGGCTCGTTGTTCAATGCAAATACCTTAACACCAACCTATTTTTCTGCACCTGCAGAAACGGGCGTAGTTACATTCACATTAACAGGCTTCAGTGCAGGCAGTTGTTTGAGCATAAATGATGTAATGCAGTTAACGGTTACACCCGCTCCGGTTGCTGTGGCCGGGAACAACGATGCGGTTTGCGAGGGGACACCCACATTTGATTTTAATACCCGTGCCACTCCGGCAAGTTTTGCCAACGGAACCGTTTTATGGACGCACACCGGTTTTGGTTCACTCAGCAGTTCCACGGCTATCAATCCCGTTTACACGGTCCATCCATCAGATGTTAATACCACCATTACATTTACCCTAACCGTAACGAGCGCTTCGGTTGTATGTTCACCCGTTCAAAGCCAGTTTACGCTGAATGTTAACCGGGCAGCTATTGCTTCAGTTCCGTTGCCTGCAACTGTTTGCGAACCTCAACGGATTAACCTGGCCGGAACCATTGGGGGAAGCGCATCAAGCGGAGCGTGGAGTTTAATCACAGGTGGAGGAACCCTTTCTGTGAGTAGTATTACCGGCCTTAATGTTACTGCGGTTTACGACACCATCCGTGCAGATGTAGGCACTACATTGACCTTCCGGTTAACTGCATTTGATCCCGATGGAGCCGGCCCATGCACAAATGTGTTTGCTGACCATACGGTTACCATTGAGGAATCACCAAAAGTATTTGCGGGCTCAGATTTTGCGATATGTGAGTATGGTGATATTGACTTGTACGGCTCTTTTTCTGGTTCGGCATCCTCGGTTACGTGGAGTGGCGGGGTACCTGCACAATATGGTAATATCAATAGCCCGATAACCTCGTATACCCTTAGCGCAGCAGAAATGGCTGCAACCAACCTGGTAATGACATTTACACTTACCACCAATGATCCGCCCGGAGTGTGTACAGCAGTGAATGATCAGGTTGTTGTTTCAGTAAGGGATACCCTCAACACCGTTCAGTTTACCACTGTCCTTAAACCGGTGTACGCAGAAAATGAGCCACCGGAGGACCTCACCTTTGCGGCTGTCCCCGTTGGTGGTGTGTTTAGCGGACCAGGCATTTCGGGCCTGACGTTCTTCCCATCCATTGCCAACATCACTCCGCTGCCGCCAAACGTCATAACCTATACGTATCTGGATCCAATATCCGGATGCTTTAGTGCACCGAAAAAGATTGTCGTTGTTAACCCGATCACGGCAGTTAATTTCAGAGTTACCAATGAAAACCCGGATCCGTTAGGGTTTGCATCGGCATTCATTTGCAATAACCAGGGTGAACTGATTTTAATAGAAGAGCCACTCATTCCGGATATTACCGCTTTATCGCCACCCGAAGCGGCTCTGTTTTCAAGCACCAACCCAATTGTTAACAGCCGCATTACGTTTGATGCTACAGGCACGAAGAAATTCAGGCTGAACACCGATGGGCTGGCCCCTGGCGTGTATCCGATTACCTATACGTTTACGAATAGTTTAGGGGCAGCCAACCCCGTTACGCGCACGATTCGCGTAACCGCTTCGCCTAAAGCGGTAATTGATGCCGGTAACAGTTGTGAAGATGCCGATGCCCAAATGCTGGAATCATCCTTTATGACAGCACCCAACCCGTATGGCGCTACGTTGGCCACCTATTTCTGGGAGTTTAATGACGGTACCGGCAGCACGAACACGTTGCAGGAACCACTGTACCGCTTTCCGGGTGATGGCATCTATCCGGTACGTCTCCGTGTGACTACATCCGAAGGATGCTTCCAAGACACGATCAAGTCAATCCGGATCGGCCCGGTACCCAAAGTAAATTTTGTTTGGAGTGCTTTCTGCCAGGGTGATAACACCCAGTTTACCGATTTAACCAATGCGGGTATCAGTACGGTTGTTCAGTATGAATGGACATTTGGCGATGGATTTAATGTGATGAATAATTATCCGGTGCAGGCAACTACTGATCCGGTGCCGGGTGGTCAAAGTAATGGCGGCCGTACAGCTGGAACGTTTAAAGACCCAACGCACCAGTATGCTGTATTTGGTCAGAAGAATGTACGGCTCTCCGTACTCACCAATGATGGATGCCTTAAGGATACGACCATTACAGTTACCATCCTGAGTTATTCTGCTCCCACTACGGTTACCAGCTATTTTGAGAACTTTGAAGCAGGACAGGGTTCCTGGTTCAGTTCAAAAGCTAATTTATCGGGCGTTGCAAGCGACACGAGTTGGTTTTTTGGTTTGCCGGGAGGAAGTGTTATTAACTCCGCATCATCAGGAAGCAATGCCTGGTGGACGGGCCTTAATCCTGCTTTTGCGCTAATTCAGGATAAAGCGCGTTACTATAATAATGAACGATCAGCTGTGCTCGGTCCATGCCTGGATTTAACCCAGATCAAACGACCCATGATCTCGCTGGATTACTGGGCTGATTCCGAAGACCGCTTCGATGGTGCAGTGCTGCAGTATTCAGTAGATGGCGGGCAGTCGTGGCAACTTATAGGCGATGACGGAGGTGCGGGCATCAACTGGTATAACGGTCGTGCGCTTACCGGTAACCCGGGCATTCAACCCATCGGCCAGTTTGGATGGACCAACCGGCAGGGTGGATGGAAAACGGCACGCCATAATCTTGACCAGATTCCCATGGCCTCTCGCGGTAGAGTGATCTTCCGGATTGCCTTCGGCAGCAATAACGATAATGGCAGTCCGCCACCGGTTAACGGTGTGCCAAATCTTCCCTTTGATGGCTTTGCCTTCGATAATGTATTTATTGGTGAAAAGCAGCGCAATGTATTGGTTGAATATTTTACCAATTCGGGTATTAGTGCCGTTTCAAATGACTATCTCAATAACCTGTACAACAATCAGTTTACCTTTAAGGATAGCTCTGACTTCTTCAAAATTCAATACCATATCGGCAATCCGGATAGCAACGATCCAATCTACCAACAAAATAAAATTGACCCGGATGCCCGGAAACTTCATTACCTGATTCAAAATCCACCAGTGGGTATTATGGATGGTATCATTGGAAATTATTTCGGAACTGTATTTAATGGCGACCAGACTAAAATTACGGCCGTTGAACTTGACCGCAGGGCCCTGGAGGATTCGGTATTCACGATCTCCATTCAGAAGTTGGCCACTTCAGCCGACTCGATAAAAGCTGATGTTAATTTCAGGTATGTTAACACCGTGCAGCCTTTGGTAAATCCGGTTCGGTTACATGTCGGGTTGGTTGAAACAAACCTGGCCGGTAACATTAATGTACTCCGCAAACTCTTGCTGGGCAGCGAAGGGCTGT
Source organism: Cytophagales bacterium (assembly GCA_037443645.1). Classification (GTDB taxonomy): domain Bacteria; phylum Bacteroidota; class Bacteroidia; order Cytophagales; family Cyclobacteriaceae; genus UBA2336. Next base: position 15,026 of record JBBINY010000047.1, on the reverse strand, counting down.
TGGTGAATAATACATGGATGTATAATTCTTCGCAGCTTGTGCAGATCCGGTCGATAATTGATATACCCATTGGAATTAACAATCCAAATATTTACCTGGTGGCATGGGCACAGGATGTACTGACAAAGCGGATCTACCAGGCTGTTATTGTTAAGGAAAGTATTAAGAGTGGCTCAACGGTGGTTGGCCTTGAAGACGATCCTGTACTTGCGGCCGTTAAAGATATTGTAATCTATCCGAACCCGGCTTCAAAGCGGTTTAACTTTGCATTAGAAAGCTCTTCCTTCTCGCAACGGATCAGCACAGCAGGATTTACCTACAGTATTGTTGATCAACGGGGTATCATTGTTAGTAAAGGAGTTTTGAATGACGACTTAACCGTGCCTCAGGAAGTTGAAGTAGATAAACTGGCAAATGGCATGTATGTGGTTATCATCAGCCGGGGAGGAAAAGCCATAACGCAGCGAAAACTGGCTGTTATGAATCGCCACTAACTGTACCGTGCCAGTTCCTCCAGTACTTTACGCAGGGTTGTTATAAACTCATCCAGGTTGTGTTGTGTTTGTGCGGATGCAGTTCCTTGTTTGCAGTCTTCTTCAATGCGGGGTGCTTTTTCCTTCAGCGAATGAATTCCTAAAAGTGTTAACGAGGGTTTGATCTGGTGAACCAGTTTTGAAACGGTACTCCAGTTCTCTTCTGCAACAGCATGATCGATGCTTGATAATACAGGCGGAACCGACTGCAAAAAGGTTTGAATCATCTCATTAACAAATGTTTCGCTGTTACCCGAAACTTTGCGCAAATAACTCAGGTCGAACAATGCCGTTGAATCGGGTGCCTTACTTTGCCTGGGCATCGTGACCTGCAGTTTGAGATCAATAAACAGTTTATGGTAAAGGTCTTCAGGTGTAAAGGGTTTTGAAAGGTAGGTGTTCATACCGGCAGCGATACATTTGTCCACATCGGCTTTTGTGGCATTTGCCGTTAACGCTACAATGGGCACTTTACCGGCAGGGGGTTTCATTAGCCGGATGGCCCGCGCACTTTCAAACCCATCCATTACCGGCATCTGGATGTCCATAAGAACAACGTCAACAGTGGTGCTTTTTAATTTCTCAATAGCGACAAGTCCGTTTTCGGCCGTGTAGGTTTCACATTGCCAGCTCTTTAAAATGCTTTGCGCGTAAAGCCGGTTAATGTCATTGTCTTCAACCAGCAATACGCGCAGACCTTTCTGGTTTGGCTTAACGGATCGGGCCATCTGCCGGGACGATCTCAAGTGGCCAATTTTGCCGATGGGGTAGGGTATAATGATGCTGAATTCGGAGCCACTATGCTCAATGCTTCCAACAAGAATTTTACCATTTTGCTGCTCTACCAACTGACGGGCAATGGCAAGGCCGAGGCCGGTTCCTCCATACCTCCGGGTAACCGTCTCATCGGCCTGGCTGAAACTTTCGAAAATTGTTTGCAGTTTGTCTTTCGGTATTCCAACCCCGGTATCTTTAACGGATACCCGCAACCAGCACGTTTTCTTGTTCTCCCGTTCTATAGAGCTTGAAACTGTTATGGAGCCCCTATGAGTAAACTTTACGGCATTGCTGATCAGGTTAATAAGAATCTGGTTCAGTCGCACCGGGTCACCCAGCAGAATGCGGTTGGAATTCTCCGAGATAATACACTTTAATTCAATCTGCTTCTCCCTGGCCTGGTATGTAAATGTGCCAATCAGGGATGTTATCAGGTCGTTCACGTTAAAAGGTATTCGCTCAAACTTCAATTTACCCGATTCAATGGCCGCAAGATCAAGCAGGTCATTGATGATTACTTTAAGGTTTTCGGCCGAGTGCCTAATGGCATTAAGATAGGTTTCCCGGTCTTCAGCATTTGGATTGGCGCTGAGCAAACCAGCCATACCCGCAATGCCGTTAATGGGCGTGCGGATTTCATGACTGATATTGGCCAGAAATTGCTCCTTCGCCCGCTGCAGTCGCACCAATTCTTCAGCGTCTTTTTTGCGTTGAGTGATGTCGCGGCAATCCAGAATTAAACCCGGAGGCCCCCCTTTCATTTTAAGATTGATGGAATTGAATTCAAGAAACCTGTATGAGAGGTCCTTGCACAGAAACTGAAACTCAACCTTTTCATTGAAGGTCTTACGGGTGCATTTCTTAAACTCCACCAAAAAATCTTCGCGCGAATGGGGCAGGATGTAATCGAAAAAGCACTTGCCAACCAATTTCCTGGAGCCGTAGCCTAATGTTTCACTAACGGAGGCATTATGGTAAAGAATGAGGCCATTAAAATCCACAATGAATATGATGTCGGAGCCATCTTCAACCACAGCTTCATAAAAACTGCCTTTTCGAATGTATGTGGCAAGGTCTTTCACGTTAAATGCCGGCCTCTTCCATTTCTTTTAAATACCGGTAAAGGGATGACTTTCCTATATCCAGGCGCCTGGCCACTTCAAGCACATTGTTATCGTGCTTATTCAAAAAATGACGGATGATCCTGTACATGTATTCTTGCAAAGTCATTTCTTTCAGGAAGAACGACTCCGGGCGTGATGCGGTGGTAAATGTGACATTGCCGGGCTTAATGGTTTGGTTTTCAGCCATTACTGCTGCCAATTCAATTAATGACTTGAGCTCTCGGATGTTACCAGGAAACGAATACGCCAGCAGTTTTTCCTGCGCCTCTGACGTGAGGGTAAAGCGGGGCAACTGGTTTTCTTTGGCAAACTGATCAAGAAAATGCTTTGCAAGCAGAAGAATGTCATTCCCACGTTCCCTGAGTGGAGGCAGGTGGACAGGCAGGCCCATTAAGCGGTAATACAGATCTTCTCTGAAACGGCTGGTTTTTACTTCTTCAGCCAGGTCCTTATGTGTTGCCGTAATCAAACGCACATCGAGTTTAATTGTCTGATTTCCTCCAACCCGGGTTATTTCTCTTTCCTGAAGAACCCGCAGCAGTTTGGCCTGCAGGTTCATGTCCATTTCCCCGATCTCATCAAGAAAAATCGTTCCACCCTCAGCCTCTTCAAATTTCCCGATCCGCCTGCCTACGGCACCGGTAAACGCCCCCTTTTCATGGCCGAATAGCTCACTTTCAATTAAGGTTGAGGGAATGGCTGTGATATTCACTGCGATGAAGGGCTTATCTTTTCGTTTGGAATTGTAATGTATAGCCTTGGCGACCAGTTCTTTACCTGTACCTGTTTCACCTGTTATTGACACTGAGATATTGGATTTCGCTGCTTTTTCAAGAAGTTCAAATACGCGTTTGATGGACACGCTGGAACCTATAATACTCTTTTCAAACTCGTACTTCCCGGTTATTTCTTTCCTGAGGTGATCAATCTCCCGGATGAGAGAGGCTTTATTCCGGGCGTTGTTGATCGAGTTGAATAATCTCTCTTTAGTGTCCTGGTCTTTGGTGATGTAATCGTAAGCACCGGATTTTAGCAGTTCTACGGCTGTTCCGATCTTTTCCTGGGCCGAAACGATAATAACATTGATATTCGGATCATACGCTCTGATTTGCTCTAATACTTTTTCCCCGGGTTGATCGGGCAGTGAATAATCAAGGGTGATCACATCGGGCTTTTTGTGAAGGTTACTCACGCAATCCTTACCTGTAGTGAAATATTCCACTTCGTAGTCGGGATTCAACCCGAGCACATACTTCAGGAATTTGGTGTAGGCGGGATCATCCTCAACGACAAAAATTTTTACTGGATCTTTTTCGTACATACCTGCGGTTTGGTGGGAGTGAAAATACGCCAGTTTTTTTGAATGGTAAAGGTTTAAAAAGCCGCAATATTTAATCAAATTTACAATGCCGATATGATCCCCGAATTTAAACACCTGTCCAGAGAAGAAACCGAACTTGCTTATAAGGCACCGATTCTTGTAAGCATACTTATTGCCGGGGCTGACGGAACGATTGACCGAAAGGAGATTTTAGGAGCCATTCAGTCCGTGGAGAAAAAACACAGGCGTTCGACTTCGTCATTGGCAACCCTGCTCAAGGAAGTAGGCAGCGATTTTGAAGACAAATTCAAAGTATTGATACAGGAATACCCATACGAGTCAACCCAACGAACCCCCTTGCTTGTTGACGAACTCAAGGGACTTAACAAGATATTACCCACACTAAACCAGGCCTTTGCCTATGAGTTTTATCAGTCATTACTGGAGATTGCCGAAAAAACTGCCCGCTCTTCCGGAGGCTTTCTTGGACTAAGTAAAATAGGTGAGGAGGAGGCAAAGTACATTAAACTGCCGATGATTGTCCCCGTATTTACTACCTGATTAACAGGTTTATGCCCGATCGTTCATTACTGGGAAGTTCAGTCATTCCGCTGCGGCTTGTATTCCTAATGTGGCTGTGTTTTTTTCTGGAAGCCAATATAGGTCTCCCCATAAGCCATTATGGCATTATGCCCCGCACGGCAAAAGGTTTGGTGGGAATTTTTCTGGCACCGCTGATTCATGGAAACCTGTTTCACTTGCTGTCCAACTCCATACCGCTTCTGTTTATGGGCTCACTTCTGTTCTACTTTTATAACCGGATTGCTTCAAAGGTTTTCTTTCGGTCGTATTTCTGGACGAACATACTGGTTTGGCTGTTTGCCCGCCCGGCCAACCACATTGGGGCCAGCGGGGTGGTGTATGGATTGGCCTTCTTTCTGATCTTTTTTGGACTGTTCCGGAGGGATGTGCTTAGTATAATGATTTCGATTATCACGGTAATTCTTTATGGCAGTGTATTTTATGGAATATTACCTGATGATCCATTTGTATCGTGGGAATCTCATTTTGGAGGAGCGTTGGTTGGTATCGCATCGGCCGTTACTTTTAGCGAAAAGAAAACCATAACCTAGTGGATGCCGCGGTAAAAAAAGTTCTTTCAGATGTCCGGTCCCGAAAGTTTCAGCCTGTTTATTTTCTGCAGGGGGAAGAACCTTATTTTATTGACCGTATTGCGGAATTGATTGAAGCCCAAGCATTAACTGAAGCCGAAAAAAGTTTTAATCAGGTTATACTCTACGGCAAGGATGTATCCATGGCCACGGTGCTTACCCACGCCCGCAGGTTTCCGATGATGGCCGAGCGCCAAGTGGTAATTGTTAAAGAAGCTCAGGAGATCAATGACCTGGGCAAAGAATCGGGTAGTAAGCTGCTGCTGAATTACCTAGCTCATCCGGTGCCCAGCACCATCCTGGTATTTTGCCACAAGCACAAAACCCTCGACAGGCGCAAAGAGTTAGGCAAAACCATCGATAAGCTGGCGGTTACGGTAATCTCAAAAAAGGTGTATGACAATCAACTACCTGATTTTGTGCGTCAGTACCTCAACGAACTAAATTGTACCGCGACTGATGAGGCCATTCATGCGCTTTGCGAATTTGTGGGCAATGACCTGAGCCGGCTAACCAATGAGATTGATAAGGTTCGTATTAACCTTAAAGAGGGTGAAGTCATTGATCTTGACCGGGTAATTTCTCAGGTAGGGGTAAGCCGGGAGTATAACATCTTTGAGTTGCACAGAGCCATCGTTAAGGGCGACAGGCTTAAGGCAGCACGGATTGTAAATTATTTTGAAGCCAATTCAAAAAAGAATCCGGCCATACCTATGGTAGCTTACCTTTTTTCGTTTTTTAGCAAACTGCTGGTTGCAAGCCAGGCGCAAGATAAAAGTAAGAATGCTATTGTTAATCTGTTGAAAATCAGTCCGTATTCTTTTCCTGATTATAGCACTGCTTTGCAAACGATTCCGTCATTCAAAATAGTGGAAGGTATCCGGGCTTTAAAAGAAGCCGACCTGAAACTGAAGGGCGTGGATGCCGGCAGCATCAGTCAAGGGCAACTGTTACGCGAGTTGGTCGTTAAACTGATGAGCCAATAGGAGAGCAATTTGTTGGTACCGTCATTATTTGATTACCTTTGAAACGAGGCTAAGGCGCCTTGATTATTTTTTAAACTTTATTTTTTTGGTCCGCCCTTTGCAATATTTTTTTTGGTTCAAAGTTTTAACAACAAACTGATTGAATGATCAGGGTATCGATTGCAGGTAGTTTTTTGCTGGCTTTAATGTTAAGGGTGCTTCCTGCGGGCGCTCAGGATCAGCTCGCCCGAGGCAGGGCTGAATCATTGTTTAACAAAGGGCTGGAATTGGTTAACCACTCGAATTATGGGGCCGCCCGCGAAGTATTTGTGAAGTTCCTGTCAGTTGCCTCAACGGCAGATACACGCAGACCTGAAGCTGAGTATTTTGTTGCTTTAAGTGCCCTTAACCTTGGGCACTCCGATGCCGAAAAGCGGGTAGAGGATTTTATAGCGGCCTATCCCAGCAACCCGCGAGCTGTAACCGCATTTTATGAACTTGCTAATTTCTTTTTTACCGGAAAGAATTACACCAAAGCCGCCTCCTACTTCGGCAAGGTCGACTTTTCCGCGCTTTCACGCGATCAGCAGGCTGAAGGACGTTTTCGGTGGGGTTACAGCCTGTTTAACCTCAAGAAACTTGATGAAGCCCTTACTCAGTTTAATCAAACAAAAAATCAAAGTAGTCCGTACACGGCCGCTGCCAGTTATTATGCCGGATTTATTGAATTTTCAAACGGGCACTACGATGATGCGCTCACCGACCTGAGGCGTGCTGAAGGCAATCCCTCATACGCTCCTCTCGTTCCTATGCTTATTGCCAATGTGTTGTATAAGCAGCAGCGATATGATGAGTTGATTGTGTACTACAAAGAACTCTCCTCAAAATCGGGTTCTGTTTCAAATCTCAGCGAAATAGCAATGCTGGCAGCAGATGCTCATTATTTTAAACGCGATTATAAAAGCGCTGTAGCTGCTTACGAAGACTACCTGGAAAAAAATGCAGGCAAGGCACCTTCGCAGGTGTTGTTCAGGGCGGGATATTCGTACTATGCGTTAGGAGAGGATGACCGTTCCGTTCAGTACCTGAAATCAGCGGCCGGGTCAACCGATTCAGTCGGGTATTATGCATCATACTACCTCGGTATTGTATACCTGAAACAGGGCAACAAGCCGTATGCTTTTACTGCCTTCGATCATGCCCGGAAATACAAAGCCGACAAGACGTTATTGGAGGAGACCACCTTTCAGTTTGCCAAAGTTGCTTATGATGCAGGCAAGCCTGATTTGTCCATTACTGAATTTGAGCAATTCCTTATTGAATTTCCCAGAAGCACACACCTGAATGAAGTGAAAGAATTGCTTGCTCAGGCCTATGTTAACGGAAACAATTACAATAAAGCGATTGAATATATAGAATCACTTCCCTCCCGAAGTGCTTCGGTTAATCAAGCGTATCAAAAGGCAACCTTTTTAAAGGGATCTGAATATTTCAACAAGGAAGATTACGCCAACGCCATCATCTTCTTTCAGAAATCACTGGTCAATCCCGTTAATCCGGTATATACCGGGCTTGCCGCTTTTTGGTGTGGCGAATCACTCAGTACACTTCGGAATTACACGGACGCCATCCCGTTTTATCAGCGGGTTGTGGCCTTGGGTGCATCCGTTGAGCCGGATGTGATGGTCCGTACACGGTACGGGTTAGGGTATGCCCATTTTAATCTTCAGCAGTATGAGCAGGCGTTGTTCAACTTTAAGGATTTTGTAGCCAAAGGCAATCGTTCGATGACGCTTTATCCGGATGGCGTAATCCGGCTGGCCGATTGCCACTATGTGAGCAAGCAATACACAGAGGCGCTTACACAATACAACAGGGCACGCCAGCTGAATTCGCCCGATGATGATTACATCTTGTTTCAATCGGGTGTCATTAACGGTATTCTTCGAAAATATGATGAGGCCCGCAATCAATTCACCGTTCTGATTTCAAATTACCCGAAATCTCACCATCGCGAAGAAGCGATGTTTCAGCGGGCACAATTTGAAATTGAACAAGGCAATTACCAGGCAGCAATTGATGGGTTGTCTCAATTGGTCAGGGAAGGAGGGGGATCACGCTTTCTTCCATACGCCTACTTGCGAAGGGCCGCTTCGTACTATAACCTGAAACAATATGATAAAACCGTAACGGACTATGCCACCTTGCTCAGGCAGTTTCCTACGCACCCGGCTTCGCAACAGGCATTGATCCCGTTGCAGGAAGCCCTCGGTCTGGCAGGGAGGTCGGGTGAGTTTCAGAATTACCTGGCTGAGTATAAGAAGGCCAACCCCGATAGTAAAAACCTTGAGTTAGTAGAGTTTGAAAGTGCAAAGAACCTGTATTTTGATCAGCAATATGCAAAGGCCATCCCCGCGCTCCAGGCGTTTATGGTTACGTACCCTCAGAGCTCTCGCCTCCAGGATGTCACCTATTACCTGGCGGAGTCCTTTTATCGCCAGCGAGATACGGATAAGGCCTATCCGTTGTATGAACGCCTGAGCAACGACCCGACCTTCACGCTGGCCAACCGCACGGTGGCCCGTATGGCTGAAATTGATTTCAAACAAGGAAAGTATGAGCGTGCCATTGCCGGTTATCACAACATGGAGCGTATGGCTTCCTCTAAAAAGGACCTCTTCAATGCCTGGTCGGGGTTGATGGAGTCATTTTATTTGCTTGCCGTGTACGATTCGGTCACCGCCTATGCCAACCTGATTATCGAGAAGGGCAACATCAATGCCGGTGCGGTGAATAAAGCATCGTTGTATATCGGTAAAGCAGCCATGGCACAGGGCAACTTCGAATCGGCCAAAGATGAATTTCTGAATACCCTGAATGCTGCACGCGATGAATACGGTGCCGAGGCTAAGTACCGGCTTGCCGAAATTTTTTATAACACAAATCAGTACAAGCCGTGTTATGAAACCCTGATCAGTCTGATTACGGATTTTGCAGCCTACGATGAGTGGGTAGGGCGGTCGTATTTGTTGTTAGCGGATAATTTTCTGGCTATGAACGATTCGTTCAATGCCAAAGCCACGCTTGAGTCACTCATTGGTAAATTTCCACTACAGCACATTCAGGATACGGCAAAAGACAAGTTGAAGAAGATTCAGGAAACAGAACGAATTGAAAAGCAAAAGCGTGCGGCAGCCGATACGTTAGACAACAGATAGAATGAATAGCAAACGCATACTTCTCTTTTTAGCAACAGCATTAGGTGCACTGCAGTTTTCTGCGGCTCAGGACCCAATCATTGAGGCCCAGATCGCTCCAGTGGAAGTGGAGATTGTACGCGAGCGTAAGATCATACTTCCTGAAGCTGTGCGGCTTTTTGAAAAAATACCGCCTCGTCCGGTTGAACCCATCCGGCCTGAGATCATCTACACATTCAAATCATTTCAATTCTCTACTCCGCAAGCCAACCCGGTTATCCGACCGCTGAAATTAAAAGAAGAAGACTACAACGAGGTTTACGGTGGCTTTGTAAGTGCGGGTTATGGAAATTTTGCTTCACCTTATCTTGAAGCATTTGTAAACAGCAAGCGCGATAAAAACAAATTAATCGGTGCTCACGCATTTCTGAACAGTTCAGGCAAAGGCCCGGTTGACGGAAAGAACTCGGGTAGTGGCAACTCAGGTGTTTCCCTTTTTGCCCGATCGTTTGGAAAGGAAATAACCTACCAGGCACAGGCTGGCTTTGAAAACAGGTTTACCCATTTTTACGGCTATCCACAACCCCAGACAGTTGAACGCGATACGATCCGCCAGTCCTTTAACCTTTTTTCGTTGGGGCTGGGTCTTTCTAATTCCCGGAATACGGAGTTCACCTATAACCTCGATGGCAATTTCAGCTACCTTTCTGACAGGTTCAATGCAACAGAAAGCACCCTCGACATTGGATTTAACAGCTCCTATAAACTTTCCGCCACTAATAAAATCCTGCTAAATACAACGTACGCAGTAATGAGCAGAAAGGATGAGGGCATTGATGCAAAACCGCGCAGTTTGTTATCAGTTAATCCGTCTTTTGTTTTCGCTCCGGCCGATAACCTGCTTGTTCAGGCGGGTGCCGCCATAGCACTTGAAAACGACACACTGGACGCTAAGGACTTCCATTTCTTTCCGGATGTGAAGGTTACCTACAAACTGAGCCCTTCGGTTGATCTTGTTGGAGCGCTAAACGGAGGAGTGGAGCGTGTTTCGTTGCAAACCCTTGTTCGTGAAAACCTATGGTTGGCTCCTGGGGTGCCACTCTACAATACAAACAGGTTGTTTGAGGTTCAGGCAGCGATTAATGCGAGGCTGAGCAGAACAGCTTTGGTGCATACCGGCCTGTCGTTTGCCAACCTGGAAAACCTCTACTTTTTTGTAAACAACCCGGTTGAAGTGAACAAATTCAATACAGTGTATGATGACGGCTCCACTAAGCGAACCAATTTTTTTGCTGCCGTTACCTTTAATTATGCTGATGTAGCGCGGCTAATGGTCCGGGGCGATTACTTCAGTTATAGTACCGATGAATTACCCGAAGCCTGGCACCGGCCCGGTTACCGCGCCACCCTCAGCGGATCGTATACCATCCGGAAAAAAGTTTTGATTAGTGCCGACCTGATTGCCCAGGGAAATCTGAAAGCCCTTGATCCGGTTACACAATCAAGTATTACGCTTGACGCAGCGTTTGATTTGAATTTCAGAACGGAATACTTTGTATCGAAAAGCTTCTCGGTGTTTGTTGATTTCAATAACATAACCTCAAACCAATACCCGGTATTTTTATACTACCCGGTTCGGGGCTTTCAGGTTATGGGTGGGTTAACCTGGAGCTTTTAGTGCATGACTGAAAATTTGTCAGCATCGAAAATTCGGTTAATTTTGTATAAATCTAACGTTTTATACCTTCATGGCCAGAAGAAAAAAGACTGACGAGAACGAGCCTGCAAACGAAAGCCAGGCCTCGTCTGACGATACCTTTGGTTTACCCGAAATTAACTACGAGCCGATACGCAAAGAAGAGACTGCTTCGGAGCCCCAACCTGAGCCGGAGCCAGAGCCCACTACTCAACCGGAAGTACAATACAATGATTCAGCGGTAACGGAGTCAACGTATGCGGATGAGCCAGCACCTGCAGAATCGGAATACCGGTATGAGCCCGTAAGAGAGGAGCCTGCACCACTATGGCCAAAAGTTCTGGCAATTGTTTTGGTTGTGGTTGTTGCACTTGGTGCGGCCTTTTACTTTCTAATTTACCAACCTAAGCAGGAGGAGAAAGCCCGGTTGGCTGCTGTTAAGGCCCAGGAAGACAAAGCGCGTAAAGAACGCGAAGAGGAAGAAAACCGCGCCAGGCTTGCACGCGAAGCGGCTGAAAGAAGGAGGCTTGATTCATTGGCCGCCACTCCAAAAGCAGGTGCTATTGAAGTGCTCGAACAGCGCACCGGCTTATATTACGTGGTTATTGCGAGCGCAGTTGATGTGGATCTCCTTACCGATTATGCCCGCAAATTGAGTGAGAAGGGCGTGAGCAGTAAAATCATTCCACCGTTTGGTAAGTATAAAGTTTATCGCATCACGGTTGATAGTGGCGATTCATTTGCTATGGCTCAGGTTAAAGCTGAAGGGTTAAAGGGGGAATATGGCGATGCTATTTGGGTTTTGAAATATTAATTCCGTATACGCGGGATACTTTTTTAACGTTTTATCGTTTACTTTTTTAACTATGCCAATATTTGCACAAATCATAACCGATGCTGCTTCAGGTAGCGCGGCTGCTACTGATCAACAGCTTTCATTGTGGCAACTCTTTCAGGCCGGGGGATTAATGATGTACCCCATTGTGCTCCTCTCTTTGATAGCGGTTTATATTTTCTTTGAACGCTTTCTTACGCTGAACAAAGCCAGCCAGGATCCGAACATGTTTATGGGTAAAGTGAAAGAACTGGTTCAGAAAGGCGATGTAAACGGAGCCAGGATACTCTGCTCCCAAAATGACTCACCAATTGCCCGGATGATTGAGAAAGGTATCAGCCGTATTGGCAGCCCGCTTAAAAACATTGAGGCCTCGATTGAGAATGTCGGCCGGATTGAAATTTTTAAGCTGGAAAAAAATCTTTCAACACTGGCCACCATCTCAGGCGCTGCACCCATGATGGGGTTTCTGGGCACCGTAATCGGTATGGTGCAGGCGTTTATTGCCATTGCACAGGAGGAAGGTTCGGTAAGCCCGAAGTTGCTTTCGAGCGGCATCTATACGGCTATGCTTACTACTGTGGCCGGCCTGATTGTCGGCATCATTGCTTACCTGGCCTATAACTTCCTGGTAACGCGTGTTCAGAAGATCATCCACAAGATGGAATATTCAAGTCTTGAGTTTATTGATTTATTGCAGGAACAACGATGAGCCTCGGATCAAAGAACAAAGTTGAACCCATGTTCAGCATGGCCTCCATGACTGACCTGATATTTCTTTTGCTAGTTTTTTTTATGCTCACCTCTTCATTCATAACGCCTTCGGGTTTGCCGGTGAGCCTTCCAACCAGCCTTCAGAGTAAAATTGAAGTTCAGAAAGTATCGGTTAGTGTAACCAACGACCTCCAGTACTATGTTAACGATAAGAAAGTATCAAAGAGCCTTCTGGAAGGTGAACTGAAAAGCAAGCTTGCGGGCAACAAGGGGTCGGTAATTCTGCATATTGACAAGGGAGTACCCTGGGAACATGGCATTTATGTTGCTGATATTGCTACCAAGCTTGAAGCTAAAGTAGTTGTGGCCACCAAACCCAAGTAACATGACCGGACAGCAGGAAAAGAAAAACGAGCGCATCGCGATGATCACAACTGCAGCAGTGCATGTGTTGCTTTTCGTGGTGTTTTTGTTCGTGGTTGCATGGCGTGCGCCAAATCCACCACTGCCCGAGTATGGTATTGAACTGAACTTTGGCCTCGATAGTCAGGGAAGCGGAGAAGTACAACCCGTCACACCTTCGGGTTCAGAAACCCCTGATGTTCAGGAAGAACAACAGGTAAGAAACGATCGGCCCGATGACGAAACCAAACCGGTTGTTGAAGAGAAACCACAACCGGACAATACAAAGGCTGTTGAACAACCTGTTACTACAAAGCAGGAAAGTCCGGTAACCGTTAAGGAAGAGAAAAAGGAACAACCCAAGCCAACTGAAAAGCCGATCGAAAAGCCTAAGGAAAAAGTAGAGACAAAACCTGATGGTGCACCTAAGGAAACGGATAGCAAGTCGACAACTACGGCCGATAAGACCACAGCAACCGATAAAGAAGGTAAGCCGGTAAGCCAGGGTGACAGGGTGAACAAGACGGGCGATCAGGGCGATCCGAAAGGCACTCCCGATGCAAAAGCGTTATACGGCACACAGGGTGGAGGGGGCGGTGAGCCTAAACTAGAAATTGCAGGATGGACGTGGGATTATGTACCCACACCTAAAATACCTGAAGGTAATGAAACTGGACGATTTGTTTTTGAGATCAAAGTAAATGCTGAGGGTGAAGTAATTGACATTAAAGTTATTGAGCGAGGGCCTCTTGACGCAGAAAGACCATGCCGTGAAGCGATTGAGAAACTCACGTTTACTAGGTTAGATGGTAGTATAATACCAGAATTTACAAAGGGTAGAATTACCTTTTTTATAGTCTCAAAAATTAACTGACGGGTTAATATCAAGTCCAAAAAGGGGCCTTTCGCCCTGATTTCAGCATTCCCCAAAACTGTGATATTATACTTTTTAACAGAAAATATAAAAATTGTTTGTTTTACTTTTAAAACAAAAGTACTTTTGAACCGTATTTAAATAAGATGCTTTGACTCAATTTCAGTATATGGAACGGCTTATAAAATTTCTCCATTCAATTCCCGGTGTTGCAGTTGTTACAGGGCTACTGCTTGCGATTCCTTTGGTGGCTATGCAGTTTACTGATGAGGTAGATTGGAGTGTGATGGATTTCATGGTTATGGGAGTTTTGATTTTCGGCTCCGGGCTGTCCTATGTGTTGATTACACGGTACTTGCCCGATCTTATCTATAAGGTAGCCTTTGCTTCAGCAATCGGGTCAACCTTGCTCTTAGCCTGGGTAAACCTTGCCGTAGGGCTTATTGGAGGTGGTGCCCATGCCGGTAACCTTATGTACCTAGTTGTTTTTATTGTGGTGATTACCGGCACGTACCTGTCTCGGTTTACACCATCCGGCATGGAACGCACCATGCTTGCCTCAGCATTTACCATTGTTATTTTGGCAATTGTTGCCCTGCTCACAGGAATGCAGCATTACCCCGGAAGTTCCGTGGGCGAAATTATTGGCGTTAATGCATTCTTCTCATCAATTTTTGCTGTATCCGGATTGTTCTTCCGGTACGTGGCAATCCGGCAGGAGGGAACTCAGCGAGGTTAAATTGCCTGGGCCTGTTGAAAATTCATGAGGGCTCTTGCCCGGTATTCGCTTTTTCTTGCGCCAATCTTTATTAGCTTAGCCAGCAAAAGCCTTTTACGGCAATGCAGTCTTCAGGCAGGAGTTCACTATGGCCGGTAATCACGGCCTCATCGGTAGGTACGCTTATCGAATGGTATGACTTCTATATTTTTGGTAGCCTTGCTTCGATTTTAGCCGAGCAATTTTTTCCGAAAACAAATCCAACGGCTGCCTTTCTCTCAACGTTGGCTACGTTTGCTGCGGGATTCATTGTACGTCCTTTTGGTGCCTTGGTATTTGGCCGCCTGGGAGATCGGGTGGGCAGGAAGTACACGTTTTTGATTACGCTTGTACTGATGGGCGCCTCAACATTTTTGATTGGGCTGGTACCCGGATACGCACAAATAGGATTGCTTGCACCACTGCTGGTTTTGCTCTTGCGGCTGATTCAAGGACTTGCTCTTGGTGGCGAATATGGAGGAGCAGCAACGTATGTTGCTGAACACGCTCCGCCCGGCAAGCGCGGGTTTTATACCAGCTTTATTCAAACCACAGCAACATTAGGATTGTTTCTTTCCCTGGGCGTAATCCTGTTCATCCGGCAAACTATGGGTAACGAGCAATTTACCGAATGGGGCTGGAGAATTCCCTTTTTACTT
>JBBINY010000046.1:0-22299 GCA_037443645.1 Cytophagales bacterium | reverse complement strand
GGGACAGCCCGCATTGTATGCCAGCAGTTCAGTGTCAGCCGGACTGCTGGAGCGGTTAACCATCGACCCGGAGCTTTTTGCTGCCGGGCGGTATAGGCGATACTCAATTATGGAATTCATTATTCCCGACAAGCTGGTTGTTGAGCCTGCGTTGACTGAATTGCCCGGGAATTGGGATGTTTTGCCTTCTGGCAGAGCATCCCAGCAATTTGGTGATGCATTATTCCGGAAAGGGACTACCTGCTTTGCTGTTCCAACGGTGGCTGACAGATCATCGCTTAACTTCATAATCAACCCGCTAGCTCCCGATTTTTCTAAACTTACATGGAGTCTCTACCCGCTGCGGCTTGACCAGCGGATTGTGCGGTAATTGCGCAGGGCTTCACCATTAATCGGTGCGGAATTCCTACTTTTGCAACTCAAAATTTGGAGGAAAAGACGGGGTATGGAAAACATCCGCAATTTTTGCATTATCGCTCACATTGACCACGGCAAAAGCACGTTAGCCGACAGGCTGCTGGAGGCCACCGGCACCTTGTCGGATCGCCAGATGCAAGACCAGGTTCTGGATAATATGGACCTGGAGCGGGAAAAGGGAATTACCATTAAAGCCCATGCCATACAGATGAACTATAAAATGGATGGAAAGGATTATATCCTGAACCTCATCGATACACCCGGTCATGTGGATTTCTCGTATGAAGTTTCGCGATCCATCGCAGCTTGCGAAGGGGCACTGCTTATTGTAGATGCCAGCCAGGGTATTGAGGCCCAAACGATTTCAAATCTGTACCTCGCTCTTGAACATGACCTGGAAATTATACCCGTGCTGAATAAAATTGATCTGCCTCATGCCATGCCCGAAGAGGTTACGGATGAAATTGTAGATCTGATTGGCTGCAAGCCGGAAGAGGTAATCCGCGCAAGCGCCAAAGAGGGCATTGGCATTGATGACATCTTGCGCGCGGTAGTTCACCGGATTAAACCTCCTCAGGGCGATCCGCATGCTCCGCTTCAGGCAATGATTTTTGATTCGGTGTTCAATTCATTCCGCGGCATCGAAGTGTACTTCCGGGTATTTAACGGATCGATTAAGAAAGGCGACCGGGTAAAATTTGTGAGTACAGGCAAGGAGTACACTGCCGATGAAATTGGCGCATTGAAACTGGAAAAGCATCCGCTGCACCATATCCATGCCGGGAATGTGGGATACCTTATTTCTGGAATTAAAGTGGCCAGTGAAGTGCATGTGGGCGACACCATCACCCATGCCGACAGGCCGGGAGAAGCCGTGAGGGGCTTTGAAAATGTAAAGCCCATGGTTTTTGCGGGGATTTACCCGGTGGACACCACCGAGTTTGAAGAGCTTCGTGCTTCCATGGAAAAACTTCAATTGAACGATGCATCATTGGTTTGGGAACCGGAAACTTCAGCCGCCCTTGGTTTCGGATTTCGGTGCGGGTTTCTCGGCATGCTGCATATGGAGATTATTCAGGAGCGGCTTGAGCGGGAATTCGGTATGACGGTAATCACCACGGTGCCTTCCGTTCAGTTTCATGCCATCCGCACAGATGGATCGATGTACGAAATCAATGCGCCATCGGAAATGCCGGAGCCAAACTCGGTTAATCACATTGAGGAGCCCTACATTAAGGCACAGATCATTACCAAAGCCGAGTTCATCGGCCCGATTATCAAACTCTGCATGGATAAACGGGGGGTGATAAAAAATCAATCCTACCTGACTACCGACCGGGTGGAGATGACTTTTGAAATGCCGCTGGCAGAAATCGTATTCGATTTTTTTGATAAGTTAAAGACCATTTCAAAAGGCTATGCTTCATTGGATTACCATTTGATTGGTTTCCGCGAGTCGGACATGGTTAAACTGGATATTCAGTTAAACGGTGAAAAGGTAGATGCCCTTTCGGCCATCGTGCATCGCAGCAAAGCGTACGAATGGGGTAAAAAACTGTGCGAAAAACTACGCGAACTGCTGCCGCGCCAGATGTTTGAAATCGCCATCCAGGCGGCCATCGGGCAGAAGATTGTGGCGCGCGAAACGGTTAAAGCGCTGCGCAAAAATGTGTTGGCAAAATGTTATGGGGGTGACATCACACGGAAACGCAAGCTGCTGGAAAAACAAAAGAAAGGAAAGAAGCGGATGCGCCAGGTTGGTAACGTTGAAATTCCACAGGAAGCATTCATGGCTGTATTAAAAATCGAATAACCCGCAAACATGGTCGATGCAAAAGCATACACGTTGATTGACGGCCGTAAAATTGCCGATGAAATAAAAGCGGAAATCAGTCAGCGCGTAAACGAAATCAAAAATGAAGACGGCAAAGTTCCTCACCTGGCTATTATTCTGGTGGGTGACGATGGGGCAAGCCAAACGTATGTCGATCATAAAGTGAAAGCCTGTAAGGAAGTGGGCTTTCATTACACCATGATGCGCTTTGCCGATACCATCAGCGAAGATAAATTGCTCAAGCACATCGATCAGGTTAACAAAGATCCTGATGTGGATGGATTTATTGTGCAACTTCCGTTGCCGGCCCATATCTCCGTGGAAAAAATCACCGAACACATAAAACCCGATAAGGATGTTGACGGATTCACCAACCGGAATTTTGGAAGCATCGTTTCAAAAAATCCGTTGCTCATGCCGGCTACCCCGTTTGGTGTAATGGAGTTGCTGAAACGGTACAACGTAGAAACCGAAGGAAAAAACTGCGTGATGGTTGGCGCAAGCCGCCTGGTTGGTGCACCCCTGAGCATGATGCTGGTGGAACATGGCCGCGCTACGGTTACCGTGTGCCACAAGTACACCAGGGGGTTGGCCGATTTCACCCGTAAAGCCGATATTTTAATTGTTGCAGTGGGCAAACCCGGATTGATTACTGCCGATATGGTGAAAGAGGGTGCTGTGGTAATTGATGTAGGCACAACCCGTGTGGAAGGACCGCAGTTTAAAAACGGGTACGCCATAAAAGGAGATGTGGATTTCAAGAACGTGGCTCCCAAATGCTCCATGATCACCCCCGTTCCTGGTGGGGTTGGCCCGATGACTATTGCTTCGCTGCTGCTCAACACACTTCGCGCTACTGAATTACGTCATGCCTGAATTGGTTGCCGGTCGCACATCAGTTGCTAAGAGCCCTTTTGCCTTGCCGGTAATGGAAGATTTTTACACCATTCAGGGCGAGGGCTTTTTTCAGGGTTGTGCTGCTTACTTTATCCGTCTTGGCGGCTGTGATGTAGGTTGTGTATGGTGCGATGTGAAAGAGTCGTGGGATGCAGCGGCTCATCCGGTTGTGAACATCAATACCCTTGTTGCGCGCGCCTCATCCCATGCTTCGAAACTTGCCGTCATCACCGGAGGAGAGCCGGCCATGTACGATCTCACCGTTTTGACAGCCGAATTGCAAAAGGCCGGAATGCGTACCCACATTGAAACTTCCGGGGCTTATCCCCTCAGCGGAACGTGGGACTGGGTTTGTTTTTCACCAAAAAAATTCAAAGCCCCTCACCCTTCAATTTTCCGGCAGGCAAATGAATTAAAGATAGTTGTGTACAATAAAGTTGATATGGCATGGGCCGAAGAGTTTACCGGCCGGGTTAACCCGGAGTGCAGGCTTTTTTTGCAACCCGAGTGGTCGAGGGAGAAAGAGATGCTTCCGTTGATTATTGCGTACTGTAAGTCCAATCCGAAGTGGCGAATCTCTTTGCAGATTCATAAGTACATGAATATACCCTGACAAAGCCAAACCGCCAGAGTTTTCTACAGCGAATTTCCACCATCGCTGATACTTTTATAGTTTTAAATCATGATTCGGTTGTTCGTGATCTGGGTTGGGTGTTTTGCCTACGGGGTGGCGTGCGCACAAACCGGCCTGAGCACAAAATCAAAAAAGGCAATTGAGTTATACAACCAGGCTGATAATTTCCGGGTGAGGGGGCAGCATCAGCAGGCTATTGATTTGCTGAATCAGGCCATTGCCCGCGATAAAAAATTTGTAGAAGCGTATTATCGCCTCGGCCTGGTGTACATGACAACCAAACGGTATCCGTTGGCAGTTCAGCAGTTTGAAACAGCCGCAGCCCTTACCAGCGATGTTAAAAAACACCGCGTAATCTGGTTTGATCTGGGAGAGGCGTACCTGAACACCGGGCAATACGAGCAGGCTGGTTCAACACTCCGCAATTTTTTAAATGTAGAAAATCAAAACCGGCAAAAGATTGACCGGGCCAGCCAGTTGCTTCGCAATGCGGAGTTTGCGCAACAGAATAAGGCACTGAAAGCGCAATACAACCTTCGTCCGCTCAGTGATACAGTAAACTGCTTTGCCCTGCAATACTTCCCGGTGTTAACGGCCGATCAGCAGGAGTTGATCTTTACCCGCAGGCTTGGCAATGGAGCTGAGCATGACGAAGACCTTGTTGTTTCAAAAAAAGATGGAGCCAACCGGTGGGGTAAGCCGGAGTCGGTTTCCAAACAGGTAAACTCTGCGCTCAACGAAGGCACGTGCACCATTTCAGCCGATGGCCGGAAACTGATTTTTACGTCATGCGTGGGCCGCCAAAGTTTTGGCAGTTGCGATTTGTATGAATCCACGAAAACCGGCAACGAATGGACTGTGCCTAAGAATCTTGGGCCGAATGTGAATTCCAGCGAGTGGGAGTCGCAACCATCGCTGTCGGCTGATGGAAGAACATTATATTTTGTTTCCGATCGCAGGGGAGGGTCAGGACGAAGAGATATCTGGGTTTCAAAACTGGATGATTCGGACCAGTGGACCAAAGCCCGCAACCTGGGATCGCCTGTGAACACACAAGGCGATGAAATTTCGCCATTCATTCATGTGAATGACCAGGTTTTGTACTTCGCCTCTACCGGGCACACCGGCTTTGGCGGGTACGATATCTTCAAAGCCGATCGCACCGCAGATTCATGGATGATTCCGGAAAATCTTGGAAAGCCGCTCAACGACCACGAAGATCAGTTCTCTTTATTTATAACAGCCGATGGCCGGAAGGGATACTACTCCCATGAAGAATACACACCGGCCCGGCAGACGAGCCGGATTTATGAACTGGACATCCCGGAGTCACAACAAATCAGGAATAAAAGCAACTATGTAAAAGGAATCGTTTCGGATAAGGCCACCGGGCAGAAGCTGAAGGCAAAAATTGAACTCTTTAATATTGAGCGAAACAGCCTGGTGTCTATGGTAGAATCCGACTCCGTCTCAGGCAAATACTTAATGGTACTCACCCAGGGGGCCGATTATGCACTGTATGTGAACAGAACAGGCTATTTATTTCATAGCCTTAACTTCAATTATTCAGAAAATGCCAACCTGGAGCCGATAGAGCAGAATATTCTTTTGGAAAAGGCAGTTAAGGGTTCAGTGGCCGTGCTTGAAAACCTCTTTTTTGAT
The DNA here is from genome assembly GCA_037443645.1 of Cytophagales bacterium. Lineage (GTDB taxonomy): Bacteria > Bacteroidota > Bacteroidia > Cytophagales > Cyclobacteriaceae > UBA2336. The sequence continues at coordinate 16,855 of JBBINY010000046.1, read as the reverse complement.
TCGGATAAGTACGAATTGAAAGAAAAATCCATTACCGAGTTGGAAAAAATTCAGCGTTTCCTCACCGAAAACCCAAACATAACCATTGAGATTGGCGGGCATACCGATAACACGGGTAATCCGGCCTACAACCAGCAGCTTTCGGAGCGAAGGGCTATGGCGGTTTACAACTACCTGGCTAACAATGGTATAGATAAAAAACGCCTGGTTGCCAAAGGCTACGGTCAATCCCGGCCTGTAGCATCAAACTCGAGTGACCAAGGAAAACAACAGAACCGGAGAATTGAATTTCTCGTCCGGTAAAGGCCGCCAAATAAAATTTTGGGTAAAATCATGTTGATGTTATTTTAATTTTTACACAACATCACTTAATTTGGAACTTTAAAACGATTGTTTAACCTAAAACTAACCTATGAAGAAGTTTTTACTACTATGCTTCTCGTTGGCGTTTGTGTTCACGGTGTGGGCACAGGAGCGAACGGTATCGGGTAGGGTAACGTCCACTGAGGATGGCACACCCTTACCTGGCGTGAACGTTGTTGTGAAGGGCACAGCAACGGGTACGGTAACGGACGCAAACGGCCGTTACACGTTAAGTGTTCCCTCTTCCGGAGGGGCCCTGGTGTTTTCTTTCATTGGTCTTCAAACACAGGAAGTACCAATAGGAGAACGCTCAGTGGTTGATGTTTCCCTGGCGCTTGATGTTACCCAGTTGTCTGAAGTTGTTGTAACCGGTCAGGGTATTCAGCGCGAGAAGAAAGCGTTGGGATATGCCGTGGCTTCCGTTGGGTCTGATCAGATTGCTGCCCGCCCGATGAACGACATCTCAAGAGTATTGCAGGGCAAAGTACCCGGGGTTGTAATTAACCCAACAGGTGGTACTGCCGGTGCAGGCTCGCAGATTAACATTCGGGGGTACTCTACAATCACCGGTAATACACAACCCCTTTGGGTGGTTGACGGTGTTCCGTTTAGTTCGGCCACAAACGACCAGTCTGGTTTTAATACAGGCGGTACGGCAGCGTCTCCCAGCCGTTTTCTTGACCTTGATCCCAACTCCATTGAGAGCATCAACGTGTTGAAAGGCCTTGCGGCAACGGCACTCTATGGTGACCAGGGCCGTAACGGGGTAATCCTCGTAACAACCAAGGCCGGAAGCGGTAAAAAGCGCGCCCCGGAAATCACGTTCCAGCAATCACTGGCCCGCAATGAAATCGCTTCATTGCCTGATTTCCAGAGCGACTACGGCAATGGCTTCCAGCAATTGTATGGTAACTTCTTCAGCAACTGGGGTGCTCATTTCGATGAATTCGATTCCATCGGTCACCCCTATCAGTTTCTGGCAGATCCAACGTTAAGGCTGCCCTTCGCCCAGGATACCTACTGGCAGCGCATTCCGTGGGAAGCAGCGCCCACCGTGGGCGGTTTCTTCCGCAAAGGGATTATCTCCAACACATCGTTAAGCCTTGCTGGCGGAACCGACAAGATGGGGGTTACGGCCACGATCGGTTACACCACCGAGGAGGGCTTTGCCCCGGGCAATGACCTGACACGTGTAAATGCACAGGTAGGATTTAACGGTTCAATAACCGATAAGCTCAGCGTTAGGTCTTCGCTGATGTATACCAATACCGATTTTCAAACCCCTCCGCTCAACGCGGCAACGGGTGGCGGTGCTTCATTTAGCGGGGTGCCGTCATTGTATGCAAACTTTCTGTATACACCCCGCAATCTGAGAATCCTTGACACTGACCTGTTTCCTTATGAAACACCGGTGGAGAAGAAATCGGTGTGGTTCCGCGGTGGAAATGACATTCCAAACGCACAGTGGATTGCCAGATATGCACAGGAGACCGATGTAACCGACCGGTTCTTTAACAGCACTTCGTTTACGTATGATTTTAACGAAAACGCAGCGTTGCAGTACCGTGTAGGGTTGGATATGTATACCCAGCGCCAGGCCCGGAACTATAACAGGGGAATCGGACCTGTCTATCCGGCCATAAACAACGGTATCCATCAAACCCAAACGATCTCCAACACAATCTGGAACCATGACCTGATTTTCAGCCTTACCCGCCAAATCACCAGCGACATCAACATGGTGGCCCGCGTGGGTGGTAACGCCCGTAACGACTACTTCCAGCGCGATGGTGCCTACTCGGAAGGCCAGATCGTATTCGGGCTAATGCGGCATGGCAACTTTACTTCACCGGCCACAACGAGTGCGGCATTTGACGGACGTGCGTTCGAAAGAACCACCGAACAGCAGCGCTACGGGTTGTACGGAGATTTCTCGTTCGACTACAAGAATTATCTGTTCTTAAACCTGGCCGCCCGGAACGACTGGACATCAAACCTGGAGCCAGGCCATAATTCCATATTCTACCCCAGTGTCAGTGCTTCGTTCGTACCTACGGATGCCTTCAGCAACCTGAAGTCGGGCGCATTTAACTACCTGAAAATCAGGGTGGGCTACGGTACCTCAGCAGGGTTCCCTCCTGTATACGGAACACGCACGGTGGTTACCCCGAATTCGCGCAGCTTTGTTGATGCAGGCGGTGGTATTATTCCAACCCATGCGATCAGTAACCGGTTAGGTAACCTGGTGCTTGGCGCTGAATTACAGCAGGAAATTGAGGCCGGTTTTGAGGCCCGCTTCCTGAACGAGCGCGTAAGCATTGACTTTACCGTGTACGACAGGGGAACAAGGGATTTGATTACCGATGCTCCTGTTGACCCTTCAACAGGCTTTACAACTACCTTCCTCAACCTGGGTGAACTCAGCAACAGGGGTATTGAAATCGGGTTAAATGCCACCCCGATCAGACTCTCAAGCGGCTTCCAGTGGGACATCACCTGGAATTTCACGCTCGTACGTCCTGAGGTGGTATCACTGGGTAGCGGTCTTGACCAGATTGTACTGGCCGGCTTTTCCGACCTGGGTAACTTTGCCGTTCCTGGCCGCCCGATGAACATCATTAAGGGTACTGCTATTGCCCGCGATCCGGATGGAAACCGGATTGTAGGTGCCGATGGATTGCACGTGCTGGCTCCCGGTATCAGTGAACTCGGTGATCCGAATCCCGATTACCTGACTACCCTGATCAGCACCTTCTCCTTTAAAGGGATTTCATTGTCGGTTCAGTTCGATTACCGCAAGGGCGGTATGATGAACGCCTGGACACCGGCCGGCTTGCTGGCCCGTGGTGTGCTTGCCGGACGGGAAAATTTCGACCGCGACCAGATCTTCATCCTCCCTGGTGTTAAGCAGGTAGGTCTTGATAGTGATGGCGACCCGGTATACGCCCCGAACGACATCCAGATAACAGCAGCCGACTACGGCTTTAGCTCCCAGTTCTTTGGCCGTAACGACAACAGCATGTTCGATGCAACCTCGATTCGCCTCCGTGAGGTAAACCTGGGCTACACATTGCCCAAATCTTTACTGAGCAAAACCCCGATTAAGAATGCTTCCATCATTCTTACCGGAAATAACCTGTGGTTTAACTCACTGAACGTACCCAAGTATGTAAACTTCGATCCCGAAGTTGCCAGTTTGGGGGTTAACGAGGGTGCCGGTTTTGACTACCTCACGGGCCCGACCATGAGGCGTTATGGCGCGGTGTTAAGGCTGACTTTCTAACCTATAACCTGATGAAGATTATGAAATACATTAAAGTATTAATATTGTCGCTGGCTGTGGTTGCCGGTACTTCCTGCACGCTCGACCTGCGGGAAGACCCCAACGCAGTGCAGCCCAAAGACGTATTGCCCAGCCTGGTGATACACGGCATGCAACTGAGTGTGGCCAACATGTTTCAGCCGGCCAGCACCATTGGCATGCAGCTTACGCGCCTTCAAAACGGGGGTGCAGCGCAGTACGACCGTACCGTTACCCCGGAAGGGATGGACGGCATCTGGACAAACGCCTACGCCAACATCTTAATGGAAGCCAACACGCTTATCCCGCAGGCCGAAGCGGTGGGCTTTGCCCGCCATGCCGGCATGGCCCGTATTATGGCAGCCTATACGCTGATTATGCTGGTTGACTATTTTGGCGATGTACCTTTTTCAGAAGCCTTTCAGGGTTCAGTCAACTTTAACCCTGCACTGGATGATGCCGAAGATGTGTACAACCTGGCGTTGACCATGTTGGATCAGGCCAAACTAGACCTGACTACAAATACTACGGTGGGAACGCCACCGGGTTACCAAAACCCGGTAGCACCTGCTATTACCGACATGTACTACGCCAATAACTTTACCAGTTGGGTGCGGTTGGCCAATACGCTGAAGTTGAAGATTTACCTGAACACCAAGAACGGTGCGGAGATCAACAACCTGATCAACGATGTTTCAGCTACAGGTGGATTTATTGACACACAGGCACGGAATTTTGTATTCCGGTATGGGCTCAGCGTTTCGGCTCCGGATTCCCGCCACCCGCGTTTTGTAGCCAACTACCCTGCCGGTGGTGGCAACTATATGTCGAACTGGCTGATCTGGCACATGTTCCACGGATACGATGCCACCCAAAACGGTGCACCTGGCGATCCGAGGATCAGGTTTTACTTCTACCGCCAGGTATTGGCAAACAGCTCCAGTGCCGAGCAGATTCGCTGTTTAACTGAAGATGTACCCTCACACTATCCTATTTCTACGGGTACAGCAATCCTCGTGAATTCGCTGGCAGGTATGCCTCCGATGGGAGTGCTTCCTTCACACCCTACCAACGATCCGACTGATCCGGCATGGGGACGTACCTTCTGTTATCCTACCAACGTGGGGTACTGGGGCCGCGACCATGTGGACAACCAGGGTATTCCTCCGGACGGTTTATTGCGTACGGCATGGGGCGCTTACCCTGCAGGCGGAAGGTTTGACAATAATTCCGGGGCCACCGTAAATGCCAACGTTGGGCAGCGCGGTGCGGGCTTCCAGCCGCTTATGATGCGTTCGTTTGTGCAGTTTATGCTGGCCGAAGCCAAGTTAACCGTTGCAGGCGTAACGGCAGGTCTTACTGCGAGGCAATACTTTGAAAACGGTATTCGTCAGTCCATGCAGGATGTTCGCGATTGGGCGGTGAATGGTACCTATGGTACAACAGGCGTTGCTGCATCGCCATCCGAAACGGCAACGATCAATTCATTCTATTCGCCTGCTAACTATACAATAGATGTAAACAGCTACGTGACATCTGCGCTTGCAGCGTTTGATAGCAGTCCTGCAAATGCGGAAAATTATACGGCACGTGAGTTCTGGATTGCTTGCTTTGGAAACGGTGTTGAAGCGTACAACATGTATCGCAGAACGGGTAAACCGACCGGCATGCAGCCCACGCTGAATCCGTCACCTGGGGCATTCCCGCGGTCTGCCTGGTATCCTGCCAATGCGGCCAACCTGAATAACCAGATTAATCAGAAGACCAGCGTTGGGGAGAGGGTATTCTGGGATACGAACACCACAAACCTTGATTTTTAACCCATAACGATTAAATGATTATGATGAACTATAAGAAATATGTAACGGGGGTGGTGCTGCTGGCAGCCGTAGTGATTATGGCCTGCCGCGATGAAAGCCTGTATCCGCTTCCGTATGACGACCGTACATCCGGCCACTACCTCCGGATTTACAGACTGACGTCAAACGTTGTTGACTTTGACGACCTTGCCAATTCGGCCATCGAGTATGTTTTCGAATCGGTGGATGAAGAGAAGGGTGCCCTGCTCGATGAAATCGAGTTTTACGCCACACACCGTTCGGCTGCTGGTTTGCTTACCGATGAGGTGCTGGTAAGGACAGTGGACGCTTCTACCATAGGCCTGGCGTTTGTGCCTCAGCCTTCGTATTCGGAATACCTGCGGTCTAACCCGGTTCGGATAACGGTGGCCGAAGTGCAGGCTGCCTTTGCCACACTCACCACCGACCCGGACGGTATACCGCTGGTAGACTGTACCAACATCTACCCGGATGTGTGCCCGTGTGTGGCGTACCCGGGCAGTTTGGCCGCAGGTGATGCCATTTTGCTTCGCTGGAAAACAAGGCTAACGGATGGAAGAACCTTTACGGTGACGAATGTGCAAACCGTAGCATCTCCAAGTCTTGGCAACCCGGCAGAGGCGAATATGACGCCTAACGTTACGTCAGGTCAGTTCTATAATGCTCCGTACCAATCAACCATTCTCATTCGGAGAACAACGACCACAGGAAATCCTAACGCGTATACAGGTAGTTACCGGATGACACAGGTTGCGGTTTGGTCTCCCCTTCATAATCAGGAATTGCATTTGTCAATTCCTGCGGGGATGAGGAAACCATTCTTGTTTGGCAGTTCACCAACCGATTCAACCCAGACTGTCACCATAACAAAACCTGTGGGTGGACTTCCTACCGAGCGCGAATTCACCTGCACCTATCGCGGTCAAACAATAACAATGAGAGTAAACCTGGAATTTCAGACAACAGTCGGGTTAACAGGTGCTGTAGGAGCAGCCGCTTTGAACACGCTGACCTCAGGTACAGCAACTGATGTTCTTCCGGTATTTGGCGGAACTCCGGGTAAAGGCCTCGGATTCCCGGCTGGTACAACGAATGGAAACCTGGGTGTTGTTTTTGTGCCATTAATGAATACGGGCGTTGATTGTACAACTAACCGTGAACTTTATTTGGTAACCCCATTAGCCGGCACTTTTAATAACCCACTTTCAGCCCATCCGATTACGGGTCAGGCGATAAGTCCGGCCGCACCATTGGCATTACCGTGGGGCGCTCCCAGGTCTACCTTTCCTAACCGGGGTTTTTATAGAACAGACCGGGATGGATTAACACCTGGTGATGTGTTTTCCATTGCTGTTGATGACGATGTTGACGAGTATGGTAGACGAGCAGGCTATTGTAACTGGTACAGAAGGGTTTATATTACATTCACGAAACTACCTTAAACGTACTCAGTTTTTGTGTCAAGAGGCTGCCTGATCAGGCAGCCTCTTTTTTTTGTGTCTATATTTGGGCATGCTTTACATTTCCCGCAAGGAACATTTTAATGCTGCGCATAAGTTGTATAACCCGCAGTGGTCCAAAGAGAAAAACGTGGAAGTATTTGGCCCTTGTGCCAATGAAAACTGGCATGGCCATAATTTTGAACTTATTGTTACGGTAAAGGGCCGGCCCGATCCGGAAACCGGTTTTGTGGTGGATCTGAAAAAGTTAAGCCGGCTAATCCGCGAGCAGGTCATTGAAAAACTTGACCATAAAAACCTGAACCTCGATGTGGATTTTATGCAGGGTAAACTGGCAAGTTGTGAAAACCTGGTGAAAGGAATCTGGGTAATACTTAACCCGGAGATTCCGAAAATTACTGCCTTCGGGTCGCTATATTCCGTGCGGCTCTATGAGACCCCGCGCAATTATGTTGAGTACTTTGGTGAATAGCCCTACCTTACAGGTGTGAAATTTTACGTAGTAGCTGGCGAACGGTCGGGCGATTTGCATGGAGGAAATCTGATCCGTGCAATCATAGCCCTGAAACCCAACTGCCGTTTCCGGGGTTTTGGAGGCGACCAGATGCGCACAGCGGGCATGGAGCTGACCACCCATTTTAGCGAGATGGCCTTTATGGGCTTTGCCGAAGTGCTTGCCAACCTCAATACCATTTCCGAAAAGTTGCGTCTTTGTAAGCGCGATATCATCAGCTACAACCCGGATGTAGTTGTATTAATCGATTACGCGGGATTCAACCTGCGCATCGCCCGCTTTGCCCGGCAAAAGGGTTTCAGGGTATACTGGTATATTTCTCCGAAAGTGTGGGCGTGGAATCAGCGAAGAGCCTGGCGGTTAAAGGAGAATATCGACCGGATGTTTGTAATCCTGCCTTTTGAAAAGGAGTTCTTTAAAAAATTCGACTGGCATGTTGACTATGTGGGCAATCCGGTGTTGGATGCCGTGCAGGCGCATAAACCGCAACCTGATTTTTTAGAAGTGAACGGGTTGTCGCGATCATCGTCAATCGTTGCCCTTCTTCCGGGCAGCCGGAAACAGGAGGTAAGCCGGATAGTGCCAATGATGGAGGAGGTGGCCCGCAATCTACCAGACGTGCAATTTGCCGTGGCAACAGTGGATGACCTTCCGGAAGATTTCTATGCCCCCCTAAGCAGCTTGCGCAACGTTAAATTGGTTGAGGGATCAACTTACGACCTGCTTTTGAATTCGCACGCAGCCGTTGTCACATCGGGTACGGCCACCCTTGAAACATGTCTTCTCAAAGTACCGCAGGTTGTTGTCTATAAGGCCGGGACGATCAGCTACCACATCAGCCGCTTGGTTATCCGTGTTCCTTTTATATCGCTGGTTAACCTGATTGCAGGCCGGGAAGTGGTGCGGGAATTGATTCAACACCAGGCCGGGCCGGATGCAGTTCTCAGGGAGTTAAGAAAGTTACTGACCGATGAGGCTTACCGGGAAAAAATGGTGGCGGGATACGGGGAGGTGATCAGCCTGCTGGATACCGGGTCGGCATCAGAGAACGCTGCGCGGTTAATGGTTTACTATTCTCAGCAGGGATAATCAGGCAACTTTCAGCTTGCTGTACTGCGAGCGGCTGAACTTATCTTCGGCATAGGCCCGGGTAATGGTAAGGCGTTCGGTGTTTTTCTCGGAAGGCAGATCGAACATCGCATCGTTGATAATTGCCTCGCAGATGCTCCGCAGCCCGCGGGCGCCAAGCTTAAACTCAACAGCCTTTTCGACAATAAAGTCAATGGCACCGTCTTTAAACTCCAGTTGGATGCCCTCCATTTCGAACAGTTTTTTGTACTGCTTAACCAGGGCATTTTTTGGTTCAGTAAGGATTTTGCGAAGGGCTTCTTTATCCAGTGGATGAAGAAATGAAACGACCGGCAGCCGGCCAATCAGTTCGGGTATCAGGCCGAAACTTTTCAGGTCCTGGGCTGAGACAAACTGAATTAGGTTGTCTTTGTCAATATCGCCCGGGTGTAGCCCGCTGGACGAAGCAAACCCCAACGGCCTGGTATTCAGTCGGTTGGCAATAAACCGGGAGATTCCCTCAAAGGCTCCACCGCAAATAAACAGGATGTTCTCGGTGTTTACGGTGATCATCTTTTGATCAGGGTGTTTGCGTCCTCCCTGCGGAGGCACATTAACCGCAGTTCCTTCGAGTAGTTTTAGCAACGCCTGCTGCACGCCTTCACCGCTTACATCACGGGTGATGGAAGGATTATCTGATTTGCGTGCGATTTTGTCAATCTCATCAATGTAAACGATTCCGCGTTCGGCTGCTTCTACGTTGTAGTCAGCGGCCTGCAACAGGCGGGTTAAAATGCTTTCAACATCCTCACCCACATATCCGGCTTCGGTAAGCACAGTGGCATCGGCAATACAAAACGGTACCTGCAGCAGGCGGGCAAGGGTACGGGCCAGGTAGGTTTTTCCTGTTCCTGTTTCGCCCACCATTATGATGTTTGATTTTTCAATGGTGATGTCGGTTTCGGCTTTACGCTGCATCAATCGTTTATAGTGATTGTACACTGCTACCGACATGATTTTTTTTGCTTCATCCTGGCCGATAACGTACTCGTCAAGAAATTTCTTGATATCACGCGGCTTGATGAGTTTAAAATTCGGAGCCAGGCCGCCATCGGTTTTGCTTTTCTTTTCTTCTTGCAGGATTTGGCTGGCCTGTGTAACGCACTTATCGCAAATATGGGCGTGAATGCCCGAGATCATCAGGTCGACATCTTTTTTATTGCGTCCGCAAAATGAACAGGTTACTTCAGCCATGGCCAGGGTGTCTGGTTGAAGTACAAAGGTACCACTAAAAATCGGGAGTTTTTACCGATGCCGGACGGCTACTTTTTCCGCTCCAGCACTTCGTCAATCATACCGTACTCTTTGGCTTCGGTTGCCCGCATCCAGTAGTCGCGGTCAGAGTCCTTTTCAATGGTTTTAAAATCTTTTCCGGAGTGCCTGGCAAGGATTTTATATAAGTCTTCCCGGATTTCCAGGGTTTGTTTCAGGGAGATTTCCATGTCTTTTGATGTACCCTGCATGCCCGAAGAGGGTTGGTGAATCATGATCCGGCTGTGTGTGAGTCCGGAGCGTTTTTTTGGTGCCCCGGCTGAAAGCAACACCGCGCTCATGGAAGCGGCCAGGCCTATGCAAATGGTGGCAACATCCGGATTGATGTACTGCATCGTATCATAAATACCGAGGCCGGCATATACTGATCCGCCCGGACTGTTAATGTACATGATGATGTCCTTTTTAGGATCGGCCGATTCGAGAAATAACAGTTGTGCGATGAGGAGGTTGGCAATCTGATCGTCAACACCCATGCCCAAAAAGATAATCCGGTCAGAGATTAACCGCGTAAAAACATCAATGGCCCTGAAATTTCCCGGGCGTTCCTCAATAACATACTGAGTCATGTTTTCAATTTTATGAGCGTAGTCGTCAACCGTGTTGCCGCTCATGCCCAGGTGGTGCACCGCGTATTTTCTGAATTCATTCATGGCTGTGTTTGCTTTTTATTGATGCAGTAAATTAGGACAAAAGGGTGAATTCCGGTGGAAATTCTATAAAATTAAAAATAGCTTGATGCTGCGAATAATCTTCATCTGGTACAATTACCGGGGATGATTTTCCCGGTATAGACTATTTTTATTAGGCATGAGGTACAGCTAATGTGTATGCTTTTCAACAATTTTCCGGAACTCGTCCAGGGTAACTTTCTTTTCGGTAACGGTTATTTTTTCCTTAATAAACCGAAATAGTTTCTCATTGCGCAGCTGGTTGTGAATACGGATAAAATGCTGACCATTTTCGTGTTGCAGGTAGTTGTCGGCTATCGCATCAATCTTATCCATGAGCTGACCGGCCACAGCAGGCCCGCCAAATTGGCCAATGATCAGTTCTCTGGCCCGTTGCTTAACTTCCTCAGCAGTAACCTGTATGGCGTGATCCTCGGTAATTCTGTTTTTTATCAGATCCCATTTCAACGACCGCAAGTACCCATCAAATTCCTTAGTGATGACTTCTTCGGTGAGTTCGCCCTTGCCGGTGCGCATCAGCCACGTTTTAAGGAAAGCTTCGGGCAGGTTGATTTTTGTAGTGTTGATGAAGTGATCTTCAATATAATGTTCAAGAAAGTGGTCGGTTTCGCGCTGGTAATTTTGCTGAATGGTTTCCTTCACTTTGTTCACAAATCCATCTTCGGAGGTTACCGTATCCTTACCAAAAACGCGGTCGAACAATACGGTGTTCATTTCTGCCGGTTCAACCCTGCTGATGGAGGCTATCGTAAACCGGAAGGAACCTTTAAGTTGGTGGCCTTCATCAGGTGATAAGCCCAGTACTTTTGAGCGTGTCGGTCCATCAAGAACTTTGTCAATGTCAAACTCAATCACATCGGCTTGTTTCTTTCCTGCAAACAAGGCCTGATCTTTTTTTGACAGATCTCCGGTGGAGATAACAATGGACTCTTTTTTAAATGATCCATCGGTTGCCTGGAATTCGCCCACCAGGTTGTCACCGGGTTCACTCAGTTCCGGATAGGTTACTTTGCCAAAGCGTTTTCTTAAATCAGCAATGGCCTCATCAACCACTTTGGTATCCACTTCGATGGGATGGGACGTTACGTTTACTTTTGGTGAAAGGTCATAACTAAAATCATCCACCAGGCCTACCTGGTACTCAAACTCAAAGTCCTGATCGGTTTCCCAATCCAGTGCGTTGACCTTTTCAAGGTTAGGGAGGGGTTCACCGATGATGCGCAGCTTGTTCTCCTGTATGTACCCTGAAAGCTTGCTGGAGAGCAATTGGTTCACTTCTTCTACCAGAATGGACTTGCCAAACATTTGCTTGATTACCCCGGTGGGCACTTTGCCCTGCCTGAAACCCTTAATGTTGGCCTTTCGGGCATAGGTACGCACTTTGTCGTCAACACCTGGCTGGTAGTCGGCCTTGGCCAACCGAATGGTAATGAGGCCTTCTGTTTTGCCCTTTTTGTCCAGTGTAATTTCCAATGGTTTTTGAGGTTAGAGTATACGAGTTAAGCGCCCGTAACACAGTTGGTTCGGGTTATCTTTGGTGCGGATGGAGGGACTCGAACCCCCACGCCTTTCGGCACCAGATCCTAAGTCTGGCGCGGCTGCCAATTACGCCACATCCGCATGTGGTTTATTCAGTTTCCAAAAAGGAGCGCAAATTTATAGATTATTCAGAAATTCGGAACACCAATATTTTGTTATCTTGGGTAGGTTGATTGACCTAATTAGCAGGCACGTGTAAATCACAATTCCGGATGGTTATTGATGTAGAGCAGGAGAAAAGAGAGATCATCAGCAGGTACAGAAAGCTGTTGCGGAAGGCCAAGCCGGTTCTAAAGGCAGATGATGCCCGAATGATTAAGAAAGCCTTTACCATGTCACTTGAAGCGCATAAGGAAATGCGCAGAAAATCGGGAGAGCCTTACATTTTTCATCCGCTGGCGGTGGCTCAGATTTGTGTGGAGGAGATCGGCCTTGGAACCACTTCCATTATTTCGGCCCTGCTGCACGATGCAGTTGAAGATACCGACATTGGCCTGGCCGACATTGAAAGGATGTTTGGTAAAAAGGTTGCCCGTATCATCGATGGACTCACCAAAGTATCGGGTGTATTTGAGTACGGCACATCGCAACAGGCCGAGAACTTCCGCAAAATGCTGTTTACCCTCTCGGAAGATGTTCGGGTAATCCTTATCAAACTGGCCGATCGCCTGCATAACATGCGCACGCTCGATAGCATGCCTCGCAATAAGCAACTGAAGATCGCCTCCGAAACGATATATCTCTATGCCCCGCTGGCCCATCGACTGGGTCTTAATGCAATAAAGAATGAACTTGAGGATCTTTACCTTCGGTTTACCGACCGGGCAGTGTATGAATCCATTGCGCGCAACATTGATGACACACGCACAGCACGCAATAAATTCATCAAGCAGTTTATGCAACCTATAAAGGAGGAGTTGGATCGATTAAAAATTAAGTACGAAATCAAAGGCCGGCCAAAATCAATTTACTCCATCAGCAATAAAATGCGGAAGCAAAACATACCCTTCGAAGAAGTGTATGATCTCTTTGCAATCCGCATCATTCTCGATGCACCCCTGGAACACGAAAAGTCGCTTTGCTGGCAGGTATACTCAATCGTAACAGATTTTTACACACCCAATCCAGATCGGTTGCGCGACTGGATAAGCACCCCTAAAGCAAATGGATACGAGTCGCTCCACACTACCGTAATGGCCAAGAACGGCCAATGGGTTGAGGTTCAGATTCGCACCCAGCGGATGGATGAAATTGCCGAAAAGGGATATGCCGCCCATTGGAAGTACAAAGAGTCCTCCACGTCTCATGAATCAAACCTTGAAAAATGGCTGGCCAAAGTACGCGACACGCTGGAACAGAATGATCACTCAGCGCTTGACTTTGTTAATGATTTCAGGGGGAACCTGTTTAGTGACGAAGTATTTGTTTTCACTCCGCGTGGTGAATTGAAAACGTTACCCTATGGTGCTACTGCCCTGGACTTTGCCTTTGAAATCCATACCCAGGTCGGGTCGAAATGCATTGGAGCTAAGGTGAACAATAAGTTAGTGCCAATTAACTACGTCCTGAAGAATGGCGATCAGATTGAAATCCTGACATCACAAAAGCAAAAACCCCATGAAGACTGGCTCCGGTTTGTCGTCACCTCAAAAGCCAGATCAAAAATTAAAGACAACCTTAAGGAAGATAAGAAACGGGTAGCCGAAGACGGGAAAGAAATCATTTACCGAAAGCTGAAGCAACTTAAGGTTGAGCCCACCCACCTGATGCTGGAGCAGATGCGCGAGTACTTCGGACTGGCCAGCCATTTTGAATTGTATTACCGGGTAGGCAAAGGGATAATCGCAACGGCTGATATCAAGCGATTTAAAGACTACAAGCCGGCATCACCACTAAAAACTAAACCCAATGTTCGGGTTGCTGATGCCAAAGCAATTGAGCAGGAAATCACACGGATCAAAGGCCGGTATGAGGATATCCTGCTGATTGGTGAGGACATGGATGTAGTGGATTATAAACTGGCCAAATGTTGTACACCCATTCCTGGCGATGACGTGTTTGGGTTTGTAACGGTGAATGAGGGTATAAAAATTCACCGCACCACCTGTCCCAACGCTACCGAACTCCTGGCAAGCCACGGTAACCGTGTTGTTAAAGCCAAGTGGACATCGCAACATGAGGTGGCTTTCCTCACCGGACTAAAAGTGCGTGGAACAGACCGGGTAGGGCTAATCAATGACGTCTCCCGGATCATCTCAGAGGAACTGAAAGTAAATATGAGTTCGATGTCGTTTCACACCGATTCTGGGATTTTTGAAGGCGAAATCATGCTCTATGTAAACGATACCCGACACCTTGAACAACTTATTCAGAAACTTGAGAAGGTGGAAGGAGTGGTGAAAGTAAGCCGGTTCGATTCGAAAGAATAACTGTATTTTCTGCTATTCTGCTTTATCTTTGCCTCATGGTGGCCAGTCAGACAAATTTTGAAGAGGTACGGAAAATTTTTACAGCCTACCTTGAAAGCCGCGAGTTGCGAAAAACACCAGAGCGCTATGCCATTTTAGAAGAAATCTATGCACATAATGGCCACTTTGATGTTGAGTCACTCTACCTGAGTATGAAAAGCAAAGATTACCAGGTAAGCCGGGCAACTGTGTACAACACGTTGGATCTGCTGGTTGAATGCGATCTGGTAAGTAAACACCAGTTTGGTAAAAATCTCGCTCAGTATGAAAAATCGTATGGGTACAGGCAGCACGATCACCTGATATGCACGGACTGTCATCAGGTATTTGAATTTTGTGATCCGCGCATTCATACGATTCAAAAAACCGCAGGCGAAATACTGAACTTTAATGTTGTGCACCACTCGTTGATATTGTACGGAGCGTGTACACGGGCCAAGTGCGAGAATAAAAAGTAAAACAAATTTTACAATGACATTTCAAAGCGAAACAAAAAATGGTCAAATAATTATTCGGTTATCCGGAGATTTGATAGGTGAAAATGATGGGGCGGGAGTTTTGGGTGTGGTAACTGAGGCCTTACAAAATAAGATAAAGAATTGCATCATTGATATTTCAAATCTTCGCTACATCAACAGCAGCGGCATAGGGGTGCTCATCACCATTTTAACCAAATTCAGAAATAAGGGAGGCGAGGTCTTTTTGTTGAACCCATCGGAAAGCGTAAAGAAATTGCTCGTCATCACCAAATTGAATTCCATTTTTCAGGTTATTCAATCAGAGAGCGAAGTATTATAAATAATCCTGCATTAAAAGGTTATGGCTAAGGTTGATGTACTGTTAGGCCTTCAATGGGGCGATGAGGGAAAAGGCAAAATCGTTGATGTGCTTGCACCAGCCTATAACGTGGTAGCGCGTTTTCAAGGTGGCCCTAATGCCGGGCATACACTTGAGTTTGACGGAATAAAACATGTATTGCATCAGATCCCCTCCGGAATTTTCAGGGAAGGGACCAAGAATGTTATCGGCAATGGAGTGGTTCTTGACCCGGTTATTTTCAAAAAGGAAATAGATTCCTTACAGAAATTTAATCTTAACCTTCGCGCCAATCTCTTCATCTCTAAACGAGCCACCCTCATTATACCCTCTCACCGCCTGCTCGATCAGGCATTTGAATCGGCCAAAGGCGAAAACAAAATCGGATCTACCCTTAAGGGTATCGGGCCATCCTACCAGGATAAAATTGGTCGGCAGGGATTACGGGTTGGCGATATACTTTCCGATATGTTTAAAGATAAATTCAACCACCTGGCCGACATTCATTTAAATATTCTTAAGGATTATCCTATAAATTTCAATTGGGAGGAGTTACGCGCCCAGTTTTTTGATGCGATACAATTCCTGAAGCAATTTAACCTGGTTGATAGCGAATACCTGATTAACAGCGAGTTGAATGCAGGCTCAACAATACTGGCAGAAGGAGCGCAGGGCTCGTTGCTGGACATTGACTTTGGAAGCTATCCGTTCGTAACAAGTTCTAATACCATTACCGCTGGCGCATGCACCGGGCTTGGTGTAGCCCCCAAAAACATTGGTGAGGTGTATGGAATCTTTAAGGCCTACAGCACACGCGTTGGTAGCGGCCCCTTTCCTACTGAATTGCTAAACGAAGAAGGGGAGCAAATAAGAAAGCAGGGAAATGAATTTGGCTCAACAACAGGCAGGCCCAGACGATGTGGTTGGATTGATATCCCGGCTTTAAAGTACTCTATAATGATCAATGGAGTAACCAGGCTGTTAATGATGAAAGCAGATGTACTGAGCATTTTTCCAACTATTAAAGTATGTACTAAATACCAGCTAAAGGATGGCTCAATTACCGATATGCTGCCCTATGAATTGGTAAATGAAAAGGTTACCCCCGTTTATGAAAATCACAAAGGCTGGGGTGTATCGTTAAATAATTACGATGAAGATACTTTACCGACTGAGTTAGAAGCGTACATTCAATTCATTGAAAATGAATTGAATGTACCGATTATTCTGGTTTCAACAGGCCCCGACAGAACGCAAACGATTTTCAGAAAGAATTCCGGGTTGAAAATTTTTTAAACCTGCTCTTTGTTAAGTAGGGCATAGTAGCATACTTTTGCACTCCCAAAAATTAAAATAGGCTAAATACGGTTGGTTTTGGCCACATTTGGTAATCCTGCAAGGGAGAATCAAAAGGAGTTCATTGAGATAATGTAATAAGATAGCGGACCTTAGGAGAGATTCTGA